>JAJQHQ010000092.1 GCA_021199655.1 Lachnospiraceae bacterium
GCCGGCCGCGAGTGGCAAAGCCACTAACTTCCTTTCGCGGCCGTGCGCATAAAAACCCCACGGGAAGTTATGTCTCCCGTGGGGTTTTGTCCTGTAGTTTGTGCACCATTTCTTTACTTCCAGCCTGCATCAGACTTCCCATCTGCTTTTCCGGTTCTCGCAGATCGATTCCCACTGGCATCCTCCGCAGATTTCCGCCCGTCTTCCCGCTGACAGAATGCATGCCTGTACCAGAGAAGTAAATTCGTCAAATCCGAGAATCTGCTCCTCTGTCAGTCCGCATAAATCCAGAACGCCTCGGTCATGCTTCTGCACCTTTTCCGCGTCGCGGCAGCTTCCGTCCAGATTGTTCGGACATGCGGAGCAGATCTCATCAGTGTGTGTCACCAGGCGAACCAGAACCCCGGGGGTGTCCGTTCCGGTAAGCCGCTCCAGCATTTTTTGCATATGTGCCGAGAAGCCTTCGCTGTATCCTTTTCCTTCAAAATACGCCAGACACATCCCGTGGTGCGCGCGCAGGGAAATCGGGCTCGTTTTCTGAAGCTCCGCCCCGGCACGAAGCGTTTTTATCATGTTCTCACTTGTTTCTTCCAAAGTCATGCTTCTCTCCTTCGGAGCGTTTTCCAGACAATCCAGTCTGTTATAGAGAATGTTACACCGCGTACTTCCGCAGCCGGTTCGACAGAAGAAAAGCCAGCGCGATCTTCACCAGATCCGGAATGACAAACGGGAAAATACACCATCCGAGAACGGTCATCAGACCAACTGCTCCCGTCTGACTCGTGTACACCGCCATGAACCATACCGTGCCAAACGCATAGCAGACAATCAGGCCGATTACCATCGAAACGATCTGCACGATCGTACTCCGGCCAAGCGTATTCTCCATCAGCCACATCGTAAGCGCGGAAAACAAAAATCCGACAATATAGCCGCCACTGGTGCCCAGAAGCGCACCGATGCCGCCGGAAAATCCCGCAAATACCGGCAATCCGATCGCGCCCAGCAGAATATAGACCAGAACCGCAAGGGTTCCTCTTTTGCCGCCCAGAATGCCCACTGCCATGAACACGCCAAAGGTCTGCAGGGTAAATGGCACCGTCGTAGGAATCGAAATCCACGAGCATACTGCCATCAGCGCCGCAAATACGGCAATATAAACCATGTCAATCGTCTTCATGCCGGTCCGGCCGGACTCTGTTTTTGTACCTGTAGTCATCATTTTCCTCCTCTTTTACAGCCGGTACGTTTCATTCTAATACGCCGACTGCTTTATCGGAGAATACTTTAGCACAGGAAGCATCTATTGTCAACTTTTTTTCTTATTTGGTTGACATGTCTGTAATTACAGTAAACAGGAAACAAAAACATTCACTCATGTTCCGCCTCCTGAATCAGCACTTCTTTCCCCCGAAACGCAAATCCATACTTGCGAACCGTTCGAATGCCCCTGGCTTTCAGATCGGTTTCGTATCTCATGGTTTCAATCTGCTCCAGCGCCCGCTTCGCAGTCTCTTCCAACGTAGTCTCTTTCTTCGGATCAAAAACCTTAAATTCGATGATAATCCCATCCGACTTTCCATCCCGCGGCTCAATGCAGACATCATACCGGCCAAATCCGCTCTCCCTGTTCGATGTCAGGATATGTGTCCGATCCAGGTCAGCGATCAGCCCAAGCGTAAATCCATGATAAAACTGCTCGGCCACATCACTCTCAGAAGAGCCGCTTCCTACATCAAAAAAGCTGAACGTCCGGGATGTCACTTTCTCCATATACCGCTGCATCCCTTCCAGATTCCCCGCAAGCAGCATACGAATAAATTCTGTGTATTCATCATACGATTCGGCAAACCATTTTTTAACCAGTTTGCAAAGGGTCTCACGCACTTCATAATTTGTCAGAGCAATTTCGTATCTGTCAGACTGCTTCTGTACAATTTTTACATACCCGGTCATCAGAAACCAGCTCCAGATCGTTTTCGAATCTCCCCGCAGCTCCGCATAGGTAGTAGATTCATCAATCTCCGTCAGAATGGAGCCGCCTTTCAGCAGAATCTCAAACTCATCTTTCACCTTGACAGAACCTTCCCTCACCAGCTTCCCTACCAGCGCGTTTCCGCTCGTATTCATCCAGTAAGGACTCAATTCTCCAAATTTCAGAAAATTCAGGATTGACCACGGATTATAAATCCCTTTTTGAGCGCCAAACTGAAAACCGTCATACCACTGTTTGACCTCTGCCTTTTCATCAGAAAGTCCATAAGTGTCCAGAGCACCAAAAACCTCCTGTTCTGTAAAGCCAAAGCAGGTTTCGTACATCCTCGTAGTAGTCGTCACAACCGCCAGATTATTCAGATCCGAAAAAATCGACTCATGCGTGATTCTGGTGATACCCGTTATCAGAGCCCGGTCCAAATACGGATTATCTTTAAAAGCAGCATGAAACATACGGCGTATATATTCTATAGCGGTATCCCAATACCCTGCCGTATATGCTTCCAGCATAGGAGTATCATACTCATCAAGCAGAATCAGAACTTTCTTTCCAAAATACTCATACATGCACTGCGACAGAAACTGGATTGCATCCATGCAGGATTCATCAGAAGCTTTTTGCCAGATGATCTGCGAAAACAGTGCTTTCTCCGCATCTGACACTTTGTCAGATTTCAACAAATATGAATGCCTTTCAAACAATCTTGCCAATTGTATCCGCATGGCGATACACATACTCTCATAGCTGCTCTGTTTTATATTTGCCAGGCTCAGATTGATGACTGGAAAGGTTCCCTGCATCGCCTGAAAACGTTCCTCACCCGCAATAAAGAGCCCGTCAAACAAATCCATCCTGTCATGATACCGGACTGAGAAAAAAGTCTCAACCATATTCAGAGTCAGCGTCTTTCCAAAACGCCTTGGTCTCGTAATCAGTGTTACCTGATCTGCACTGTCATACCAGTCTTTTATAAACCGGGTCTTATCTACATAAAATACATTTCTGCCAATGATATCCTCAAAAGCAGTGATACCCAAAGCAACTGTTTTCTTCATGGTCGCACCTCCTCATCACTGCAAACCTTTCTATCTCCACTGTATCAGGCAATCTTCTCCTAACGATTTTTACGGCTTTATAATATGCGCACAGGCACATAAGGAATCATGACAGCTTGCGCCGTCTGCGCCTGGCGCAAACGAGCTGCCGCTCGATAATATAGCAGTAGTATAACATACCTGTTTCGATCCCGCCACAAAAAAGACACAGCAGATACTATTTCAATCTGCTGTGTCTTTTTAGAATCGCACCATAACAGCGCCACTCTCGCCCCGCTCTCATACATTCTGGCAGCAAGGTTTTCCGGAAAATATGCAGACTGCCCTTATTCCGGGCTTTAGCTATAAGTCCATATTCATCATTTCTCTGCATCTGATACACCATCTGAATCTACAAACTCATAGGTATCAATAGGAAGTTTAGCTCCACCTTTTCGCAGTAGTTCAAAGTCGTCAAACTGTTTCATTCCATATCTTCGAAGAATCTTGTCAATATCCCGTCTCTTAGGGTCAGGAAGGCGACTAGCAAATGTCGGAAATAGTCTCTCACTCGTATAAAGTGTATCCGTCGGGAAAGCTTTCAGTTCCAGGTACCCATCCTTTTTGGCAAGATTATAATCTCCGCAATATTGAAATTCATATTGCTTTCCTTTGGTTAGCTTTCCCACAATATAATTTCTTCTTGATCTTGGGTTGCTCCATTTTAAATACAAAGTATTGCTCATTGAATATTTCCGCTTCCCTTCCGCTCTTGTTCCGCCTCCTGGATCAGCACTTCTTTTCCCCGAAAAGCGAACCCATACTTGCAAACTGTCTTAATCCCCCTGGCTTTCAGGTCGATTTCATATTTCTTAGTCTCTATTTGCTCCAGTGCCCGCTTTGCAGTCTCTTCCAGCGTAGTCTCTTTCTTCGAATCAAACACCTTAAATTCGATGATAATCCCATCCGACTTTCTATCCCGCGGCTCAATGCAGACATCATACCGACCAAATCCGCTCTCCCTGTTCGATGTCAGGATATGAGTGCGATCCAGGTCGGCAATCAGCCCCAGCGTGAATCCATGATAAAACTGCTCCGCCACATCGCTCTCAGAAGAGCCACTTCCTACATCAAAAAAGCTGAACGTCTGGGCTGTCACTTTCTCCATATACCGCTGCATCCCTTCCAGATTCCCGGCAAGCAGCATACGGATAAATTCCGTGTATTCATCATACGATTCGGCAAACCACTTCTTTACCAGCTTGTAAAAAGCTTCCCGAACTTCAAAATTCGTCAGAGCGATCTCATACCCGTTTTCCCGTTCCTGTACAATCTTCACATATCCCGTCGTAAGAAACCAACTCCAGATTGTTTTCGAATCTCCACGCAATTCTGCATAGGTGATCGACTCATCAATCTCAGTGACAATTGTGCCACCTTTCAGCAAAATCTCAAAGTCATCCTTTATTTTAAGCGACCCCTCCCGTACCAGATTGCCTACTAACGCATTTCCACTGGTATTCATCCAATATGTGGAAAATTTCCTGGCTTTCAAATAATTCAGAATCGACCAGGGATTATAAATGCCGCTGTGCTTTCCAAACTGAAACCCATCATACCAATACCGCACCTTATCCATATTATCAGACAAGCCGTAATTTTCCAAAGCTGAAAAGACTTCCTCCTCCGTAAAGCCAAAAGAATCCTCCAACTGCTCCGTCGTAGTCGTCACAACAGATATATTGTTCAAATCAGAAAAAATCGATTCCTGTGTAATTCTTGTAATACCAGTGAGAAGTCCTCTTTCCAGATATAGGTTATCTTTAAATGCAGCATGAAACATACGACGGATGTATTCAATGGCAATATCCCAATAGTTCGCCGTATAAGCTTCAAGCATAGGAGTATCATACTCATCAATCAGAATCAGGACTTTTTTGCCAAAATGCTCATACATGCATTGTGAAAGGAATCTAATCGCATCCATGCAATCCTGATCAGGGGCTTTCTTCCAGATTATTTTCGAAAAATCCTCCTTCTCCGCTTCTGTCAATCTGTCAGATTGCAATAAATAGGAATGTCTCCCAAACAAATCTGCAGCCAGCCGCCGCATGGCATAGCACATATCGTCATAGCTTCTCTGCTTTACATTTGCCAAGCTTAAATTAATCACCGGAAAGGTTCCCTGCATCGCCCGAAAACGTTCCTCACCCGCAATAAAGAGTCCGTCAAACAAATCCATCCGGTTCTGATACCGGACCGAAAAAAACGTCTCAACCATATTCAGAGTCAGCGTCTTTCCAAAACGCCTTGGCCTCGTAATCAGTGTTACCTGATCTGCACTGTCATACCAGTCTTTTATAAACCGGGTCTTATCTACATAAAATACATTTCTGCCAATGATATCCTCAAAAGCAGTGATACCTAAAGCAACCGTTTTCTTCATGGCCGCACCTCCTGTCACTGCAAACCTTTCTATCTCCACTGTATCAGGCAATCTTCCCCTAACGATTTTACGGCTTTATAATATGCGCACAGGCGCATAAGGAATCATGACAGCTTGCGCTGTCTGCGCCTGGCGCGAACGAGCTGCCGCTCGATAATATAGCCGTAGTATAACATACCTGTTACGATCCCGCCACAAAAAAAGACACAGCAGATAAAGATAGTTCTGCTGTGTCTTTTGAGAATCGCAATGAGGCAGCGCCAGCTTTTCATGTTAAATAGTTGCAGTCGATCGGACATCACCAACATCAACTGTATAAATATTAACTCATGGATTTCATATCCACGTATTAATCATGAACTGATTAATGACTGGCAAAGCGGCACTCATACACTCCTGCGATAAACTGAGCATTTCCCGCAGGCTTGTATCCGTATTCTCCCGTTCCGGAGAGTTTCGCCATTTATCATTTAAAATTATGCCATCAAATTTTCCATCCAGTGCGTTTGACATGACATACGTACATATCATAGCTGAATACAATTTGTCCAGTTCATACAAGCAATCTAAATTCAGTCTTCCACAGGCTCGATCATGAATCTGTTTCATCTGCTCCAGAAAGTCCTGCTTCAGATAATTATTTACAGCATAATCATCGAATCGTACTAATGGTTTACTCAGAGCCTGTAAGCTTCTTTTCAGATGATCCAGATCAGACGAAAACGATCTGCCAGTTCTTACAGTCGTTTTCGCCATGGATTCCAGTGGTGCTATAAGTTCTCTTGAAAGATCTGCACATATATATGCAAGCTCTGTCATTGGTGTGGAATACTGATACCCTCTTGCGCACAGATATTCCCTATAGTACGCCCAATAGGAACTGCCCACACCGGCAAGTAAATCCGCCAGTACCTTCCTGATATTACAATATTGCTGTGGTTGGAAAGCCGCTGATCTGCACCAATTCAAATCGTATGCCTCCAGAATATCAGCTATTTTCCCGGAACTATCCTTAACAGTCGATTTTGTTCTTTTATTAAGGGTAGTACGTGATAAATCCATCTGATACCATCTGGTCATATGCCTGTAACGGAATATCTGAAGTTCCGATGTGTTAGCCGCCACATAATTACTCATAGTGCCAGCGATGATAAACCGCTCCAGAGGATGCTTCTGGGGGTATGTTTCATCCGCGTAATTAATTTCCCGCCACACACGTTCTTCGTTATTTTTTTGCAGTTCAATACTGTGTTTTTTTAGCATATTCATATCGAAAAAGTATACCACATTCCTGTCGAAAAAGACACCCTGATGTATTTATTTAACAAGGTGTCTTTTCAAATCAATCTACTTACAGAGGACTATTCATAAGCTTTCTACTATATTTCTGCTTACTTATTTTCAAAAAAACATAAAAGAAATAAAGCCACTGATCTGCTGTAGATGGATCAAACAATTATACAAATATGATCCCCTACTTCCTGATAATCTTCCTCCATAACTTTATTCTGTAAATAATCCTCCAGATGAAGATATTCGTTTTTCCCCAATTTCTGGATTACATTTTCTGAATGAATCAATTCTCCAATCTGTGTCTCAGTAGTTAGCATTGTTGAATTATAAACCAGATATTTGTCTTCAAAAGAAAGCTCCGTAAAATCGGTCAGCAATCTTTTTTTGAATGTCGAGGCAAAATGTTGATCCGCCATTCTTTGCAGAACTTTAAATGACAAATTATAAACCGGCGAGATTTCACCTTTTTCATAATAATACAAAGCGGAAAAAGCTTTCAGTTCTTTCGCAAATGCGCTTCCCAGTGGGAACAAAATATCGCAAGCTAATGAACTATCCAATTTTTCTTCCTCAAAATCTGATATTTTTCCGCCTAAAAAAGTGGAAATCTCACACAAGCGGTCACTTACATCAAATAATATTGACTCATTCAATTCGTCAGATTTTAGTTTTTCAACATCAGAGATAATATAATAGCTATATTTATAAAAATCATCCCTGACCTTTTTCTTTGTCTCCTGATCAATTTTATATTCTATGGAATCTAAACGTTTTTCTATCTTATTTAAAGAATTTGAGACCATAGCAAATCCTGCAAGAGAAATTCCACAATTCACTATATTAAGAGTGCAATTAAGCCACCCCAACGAACTTAAATTGGGAAGAGCTTCTACGGCCATCTGTACCTGATCAAGCTTATCTAAGGATAAATCGATTTTCTTATTAATCTGGTTTACACTTTTTTGTACCTTTGCTGATTGCACATTATTTACTGCACCAGATACAAGTGAAAGCGGAGACAAGATATCTCCTGTCATGTTCTTTACTGCAGGCTTTGCCAACTCCACAAGTTGTTTTGTTACAATGTCCCTGACACCACCACTACTTATTTCTGCTAAACCAGACTTAATCATTTTTGCAGAATTGCTGCTGATAGTATACGCAATCACTCTTTCACCAATCATTTCCACACCTCTCATTAATCTCTTTCATTCTTATTTCAGTTGCCATTATGCAGTATAATAAATACATATCTGTCCAAAATTCTTTAATATTATTTTTATCATTTGCATTCACCGCTGTTACAACAGGAAAAGCGGCTGCGATTATAGATGAATCCTTAGCATTATTCTTTTCAAATCCATTTACCCCTACCACCATTGGAAGTATAGATGGAATCAAAAAAGTATGCGTAATGCAAGTATTAACGATCCATTCCATCTCGGATGAAGCATTTCGTTTTATATGATCTATATTTCTTATATAATCAAAAACTTCTTTTGCCACAAACTCATATACGTTTAAAGGAACCGTCGTTTCATCATTTTTCAAGGCCAAATTGACATTTGCGACAATAATACACACATGATTTACTAACTCAAATAATTCCTTCTCATCAAGATCTTCCTTACGTTTTATGCGTTCGTTTTCCCCTCGTATAATTCTTCTGGTATGATTAATAAATTTCTGTATATCCTCATCTGGCTTCTTTGAGCCAAGAATCTTATTATGCCTCATTAATTCTTTCAGCTTATTGAAGAGAATCAAATTATTTTTGTTATCATGATTTTTTCCTTTGTTATTTTTGTTTACTCCACTATTTTCTTCCCTAAATGCTAAAATATCATTAACATTTTTCATGAAATCATCTTTTGTTACAAATTCAGAGTAAGCGTTAATATCTGATCCCTCAACTTTTGAAAAAATATACTTGCAGTATTCCATATGTTTTCCTCTCATAAAAATTTTTTTCATGACATCAACAATACATAGTTTACAAGATATGATCTCACTTCTCTATCCTGCCAATTATAAATAGCCCGAAAAATATCATTTCAGTTGTAATGAGATATTCAAAAACAATAAGGTGGATTCCCTCATATGTTCTTTCATCGTCAACTCTGCGCCTCCCCTCTCAAATAATCATAGAATAAACATCCCTGCTGCAAGCACTCAAGTACCCTACAATGCCTGCCCCAGTTACGAACGTGCTGAAATAGTCCCCCACCGAACAAGTTCGAAATGAGTTTGATCCACGAAAGAATCAGGAAATAAACCTTATGTAGATTCAAATGTTTCGTTCTCCGATTATTCACCTACCGACTGTATTATTCTGGAATAGAATTGATTCATTATAACATCTATAGTCACAATTTTCAATATCTATAAATGTAATTAATAAAATACAAATTTGCTATGATAAACAAAAAAGGAGTTTTTATGGAAATAGCATCACTGATCACTTATTATCGCACAGAAAAAGGATTATCTGTCAATAAGCTTGCCAATATGGCCGGCATATCGCAGAGTTACCTTCGGGATGTGGAACTGGGGAAAAAGGTTCCGACAATCACGACGCTTTCCTACATATGCGATGCACTGAACGTCTCTCTGGCAGAGTTTTTCTCTACATATTGTCAGAAAGAATCCGGTATTGATTCTTTAATGCATGAAATCTACCGATTGAATCCCAAGCAGCGCAAACTCCTTGAAGACTTTCTTCATTCTTTGCTGTCTGACAAAACAAAAGAAGATATTTCCGACTGTTGAATCATCGGAAATATCTTCTTTGCTTTTCTGACATGCATCAGGTACTTTCGAGAGCATCATTTGCGATTCAGGTATTTCTCCAGCTCTTCTTTTTTTACCCGCCACATCCCCTTTACCTTAACTGCATCAATCTCTCCGTCCCTAATAATATCAATCATCGAACATCTGCCGATCTGCAGGGCCTCCTGGCATTGCGATACGGTCAATACATCCGGTAAATTTTCAAACATAACTATCCGCTCCTTTTCTGATCTGTTCGCAGTCAGCTTTTCAGCCAGACTTTCAACAACCGTCCCGATATTATGTCCGGACACCGTTTACAATAATGTATACCCAAAAGCATGAACACACATAAATATGTCTATCCTGCGCTATACTTCTCTATCTGTCTCTGTGTATGTCTATATTGTATCTATACAGACATTTTCCCTGCCTTTGTCCGGTTGTTATTTTCTGCCGCCTGTAAATGAATGGCTGAGAGAATATTCGACGCAATTACCACTGTGAAAAAATAGTTTTTATCTCTAATTTGCAAAAAATAAAATCATCCAAATCGGCCTGCATCATAACAATCACTCTGGTATACAGTTTACTTTTCTCCCGTATACCAGAGTAATCTGCTTACAGAAAATACAAAAGGGTCATCTGTCAATAGCTGCTATTTTCTTTGAGAATGAATCTGTAATACTTCTACAGCCTCCCGCATGAACAGCATTCCAAGCGCCAGTCCGTATTCAAAGAATTCCTTATTCTGCATACCCTGCGCATCTGAGAGAAGGTCGCAGATCTTATCTATTTCGCCAAACTGCTCACCCGATAACTCTTTTTCCAGTTTTTCCATCAGCCTGTCAGACTCCTTTACAACCTTCCGATATTCCGGATCTTTTGAAACGACCTGTTCTGATGGATATAGTTCCCCGTCATACAATGCATCCAATGCCTTCATTATGTATTCCTCCTTACGCGATTCTTTTTCTGTTGAACTCCCTGTATTGCTTCTTAAGCAATAACCCTTTTATCTTTTCCAGACAGATAATATGCTTTTATTTTTTCCGTAAGTACGTATACACAAATGAAATTCATCTAAACAAATTCCGCGTGGCATACTAAACTTTTCGTATTTCGAAATCCAGTTTGTAAAATTGCACAATTTTCGAATATCATTTTTGTTCAAAACAGAGAATTATACATTGACCTATGAATTTACCTATCGCATAGTTAAATTACTCCTTTTTCAGTAAAAAACAGGAAACTCAATGAAACCAAAACCCGTGCGATTCTAAAGTAGTTATATTAAATATGACATTCAAAAAAGCCCGCAAATCCGGGCTTTTCGCGACCTTTTCAGGCAAAGAAAAAAGCACTTCCTGCGAAGTGCTTCCAAGCAGGGCTACCAGGATTCGAACCTGGAAATGACGGAGTCAGAGTCCGTTGCCTTACCATTTGGCGATAGCCCTATATTCTGCTGAAAAAATAACTTCTGTATCTACAGCCTGTCAAAACCGCTGTCCTCAACAGACGTTTGCTATTATATCGTAAGTCTTTTTGAAATGCAAGCCCTTTTTTTAATTATTTTCATTTTTCTCTTTTCTTTTGGAAAAAATGTGGTATAGTCAAAAAAAACTTAACTGCCCAACATCGTCACGGTTACAGACTGACAATGTTTGGGCTTACACAAACAAAGGAGCATTTATCATGAGTACACTGAATCTGACACTTCTGACTGACCTGTATGAACTGACGATGATGCAGGGCTATTTCGAGTCCGGTTCCAATGAAACTGTCATCTTCGACGCTTTTTATCGAAACAATCCCTGCGGCAACGGCTACGCAATCGCAGCCGGGCTTGATCAGGTCATTGATTATATCCGGAATCTGCACTTTTCCCCAGAGGATATTGACTATCTGCGGGGACTCGGCATTTTCCACGAGCCGTTTCTGGATTATCTCAAAGACTTCCACTTTGAAGGCGACATCTACGCGATTCCGGAAGGATCCGTCATGTTCCCGCACGAACCGATGCTGAAGGTCATCGCGCCGATCATGCAGGCGCAGCTGGTGGAGACCGCGGTGCTGACCATTTTGAATCATCAGAGCCTGATCGCGACCAAGTCCGCGCGTGTGGTGCAGGCAGCGCGCGGCGACGGCATCATGGAGTTTGGCCTTCGAAGAGCACAGGGACCCGATGCGGGTGTGTACGGTGCTCGGGCCGCAATGATCGCAGGCTGCGTCGGCACTTCGAATGTGCTTGCCGGGCAGATGTTTGACGTGCCGGTCAAGGGTACGCACGCACACAGCTGGATCATGAGCTTCCCGGATGAATATACGGCATTTAAAAAATACTCTGAGTTGTATCCGGATGCCTGCCTGCTTTTAGTTGACACCTACGATACCCTCCGTTCGGGTGTGCCGAACGCCATCCGCGTATTCCGAGAAATGCGTGAGGCGGGTATGGAACTGAAGGGGTACGGCATCCGTCTGGACAGCGGTGATCTTGCCTATATGTCCAAGAAAGCGCGCGCGATGCTGGATGAGGCAGGATTTACGGACGCAATTATTTCCGCTTCCAGCGATCTTGACGAATACCTGATCGACAGCTTAAAGACACAGGGCGCGGCGATCACCTCCTGGGGTGTAGGTACCAACATGATCACCTCAAAGGACTGCCCCGCGTTCGGCGGTGTCTACAAGCTGGCGGCTGTGTTTGATGAAAACAGTGGTGAATTCATCCCGAAGATCAAGCTTTCAGAAAATACGGATAAGATCACCAATCCGGGCAACAAAAAGATTCTGCGCATTTATGATAAGGCGACCGGCAAGATTCGCGCCGATCTGATCTGTCTGGTCGATGAGGAATACAATCCGGAACAGGATCTGCTCATCTTTGACCCGATCGAGACCTGGAAAAAGACAAAAATCAAGGCCGACACCTATGAAATCCGTGAACTGCTTGTACCGGTCTTCCTGAAAGGAGAATGTGTCTATACCTCTCCGGCTGTCATGGATATCCGGGATTATTGTGAGCAGGAAAAGAATACCCTCTGGCCGGAAACACGGCGTCTGACGAATCCGCATGACGTCTATGTCGACCTCTCTGACAAGCTTTATGAGATTAAGAGAGGACTGCTGAATCAGATGGGAAAAGCGGCGCTGCAGAATTAAATACAGAATTAAATACAGAATAAACTGCATGGCCGGCGCATATAAGCGCCGGCCCTTTTCTGCTTTATAGGAAACTTCGATCCTATAAAGCAAAATCGTTCCGCGAGAATGCGCTAAGGCGCATTCTTTTTTTAATCACTCCACATCGCCCGTCCGATACAATACGAAGTCGTCCCAAGCTCCCCAGCATCCCGCGGAGGCGTTTACCGTACAGCCCACCTCGATGGTGGTCGTCTCCGTAATGGTGATGTTTTCAATCGTCGGCGTGGACCAGTTTCTCCAGCCCGTGAGAGTAGAATCCACAGTAATGTCTCCGTTATCTACTGCCACATACATGGTAAAGGTGTCATCGTCCCCGGAATCTCCGCCCTGCAGGTATGCCGTCAGCGTGTACACGCCCGGCTCCAGAGTCAATTCCTGCACAGCTTCAAACGCAAAATCGGAATCGCTCCAGAAATGCAGACACCACACACCCGACCATACATTAGAAGTCTCGTTATCCTTGATACCGCCGCCGGTACCGGTCACCGTCCAGGCGGTATCCCCGTCTTCAAAGTCTCCGTTTTCCAGAAGATTTTCCACCGTATCCAGAAGTTCTGTTTCAGCTTCGGTCTCCACAATCACACGCTCCGCGGTCGTTCCGGTCTTCACATAGCTGAATATTTTCAGAGATTCCAGCGGATGTCCTTCAAAGTCAAACAGCGCCTGATTATCAACCGCCGAACCGCCATAGTAGACGCCGGCATCGTCCGGATCGTATTCCGCCGCATAGGAAGATGCCCAGCCGGAGCCGTACGTCTCCCAGATTTCCTGATTTTCAGCAAGAACGGTCCCTGCGTCATCCGCGTTAGCATCATACACCTGCACCGGAATCCAGGCCGGCTCCCAGTAAAAGACGCCGATGCCGTTCGTCGCATCCGCCACCGCGGAGATCACCGCAGCGACCTCATCCGCCTGTCCCTGCACAGAAAAATCATAATAGGTCAGTTCCCCGTATGCCGTATCATTGCTGCCCTCAGCGACTGTATTGCCGGAGCCGTCGCCATCCTCCAGCGTATACGCCCAGGAAGTCTCCGCTACAATGACATACTTATCATAGGTCTCAGCAATCGTCGAGAGCGTCTCGGTCAGATTTTCCAGAGTACCATGCCAGTACGGATAGAAGGAAGAAGCAAACACATCGTAGTCCACTTCATTCTGTGCGAGAATCTTTGCAAAGGTCGTATATTTGCCGCTCTCCGGATTCGTAAAGTGCAGCGCTACCAGAATATCCGTATCAAACTCGGCCGCCACCTCACGCACCGCCGCGCTGCCGGCAGAAAAAAGCTTACACATGTTCGACCAGTCCGTCTCACCGGCCATGCCTGTCGTTGTCTCATTGCCGACCTGCACCATACCGACATCGACACCCGCTTCCAGGATCTCCGTCAGCGCTTCCTTTGTCCATGTATTAAGTGCTTCGATCTTTTCCTCCAGCGTCATATCCTCCCAGGCCTTCGGCGCAAACTGTTTGCCCGGATCTGCCCAGAAATCCGAATAATGGAAATCAATCGCCACCTTTAATCCTGCCTCGGTCGCCCACTGTCCGATGCGAATGGCCTGATCTACGTCGCAGTTGCCGCCGCCATAGCTGTTGCCTTCCGAGTCATAAGGATCGTTCCAGACACGGATGCGCACATAGTTGACTCCGCAATCCGCGAGCAGCTCGAAAAAGTCCGCCTCATCGAGTTCGTTTCCGTCAAAATCGTAAAACGTCACGCCGCTGTCGATCAGGGACGCATAGGACGAAATATCCACGCCCTCCATAAAGTCCTCCGGAAGATCAATATGATCTACCGCGATTTCCGCGTCCACTGGAGTGACCGTATCCGTCACTTCCACAACGGTCTCCTGACCGGTCACATCCTCCACAGCCTCCAGCGTGACATCGTCGTCCGCGCCTCCGGTCACCACCACAATATCTGAATCCGAAGAAGCGTCTGAGTCTGCCGTTCCGGAATCCGATGTATCGGAATCCGCCGCGCTTACGCCTGTCACCACAACATCCGCCTCCGCACTGTCTGCTGCCGCAGCCGCCGCACTGTCGTCAGCGCCGGCAGCAGCATCTGCGTCATTTTCATCGGAAACGATCACATCCTCCGCCGCAGCTGTCAGCATTCCGCCCGTCAGGGATGAAACCGCAAGCACCGCTGCCATAACGGACGCCGTCAAAGTCCTTTTCCAGATTGCCAAATTTTTCCTGTACATAAAAATCCCCCTGTTTTTTATAAATTCCGATATCGTAACTGTTCCGTACCCTCACGGTTACCCAGTATTTGCATTGCAGCTGTTTGATTGTATAACAATCCAGAGCAGCTGCGTTTTTTTCAGTTTACCACAAAGCCGCAGACAGTCCAACATCTTTTTGAATAAAGTTCCTTATTTTACAGATACTAGTGTCATACGGAACTGATTACGTATTTTGCAACTGTTCATAATTTTTATCTATGTCTTTCCGAAAAAGGAAGGAAGCATACAGCCAAAACGCATCGATAACATTTTAGAACAGTTACGAGTACCGAACAGACGATCACAACGATATGCATGATTCTCACAACATACGATAAACAATGGAAAGATGGAGGAAAATACAACATGAAGGCAACAGGAATTGTAAGAAGAATCGATGATCTCGGCCGCGTCGTCATACCAAAGGAAATCCGGCGCACCCTGCGCATACGGGAAAGCGACCCATTACATAAAACATTGACACCGTTTGAAAAGTATTGTTTTGCCATGCAGCAGTTCTATGAGCGGTGTATCGGCAAGTAAGTAAGAGCCATGAACGGCAAAAGCGTTATAAATGGGCGATACATACCATTAAACAAGATAATTTCTCTCTATCTGAATGCGATAATACCATATTATTTCGGATAGCAAAACCAAAACTAAATAGGAACAGCAGACCAAAGGTCATGCCGGATATTTCCTTTAGAGAAATGTCTGGCATGGCTTTTTTGTTGTAATTTAAGGAGGAACGCCCAAATGTTAGAACAAAACTCTTTTACTTTATACTTCAATGACGGTTGCCAAAATATGAATAACACGCTTTATCCTCATAAAATTGTCGTTCAATCAAAACAAGACCTTTTGTCTGTCGTAGCACATGACCATGTAGCCGCTCAATTTGAACATAACCGCAGGAAGATAGACAATTTTATTCAATCCGACTGTGTTATGATGGATATTGATAATACACACAGCGATAATCCAGAAGACTGGATTTCGCCTAAAGACATTCAAAATCAATTTCCTGATGTACCGTTTTATGTATCATTTTCCAGAAATAATATGAAAGAGAAAAACGGAAAGGCACCACGACCGAAGTTTCATGTATACTTCAAAATCAGAATATGCCTGGATAGTGGAAAATATGCAGACTTCAAACGAATTTTATGTGATTATTTTCCGTATTTCGACAAAAATGCTACCGATGCGGCTCGCTTTTTCTATGGTGTGGAAACTCCGCTTGTTGCGTATTATGATGGAGATACGCTTTTATCAGACTTCATGCAAAATGTTTATGCAGAAAATCAGCAAGCAGAACTTGCTGATTGTTCCGAAAAAGAAGAAAGTACGATACCAGAGGGGACACGGAACTCCACATTGTTTAAAAAAGCTATTCGCTTTTTGACACGATGGGGAAATGATGATGAAAAAGCATATCAGTCTTATCAGACTGAATCAAAGAAATGTTCCCCGCCCTTAGATGAAAAAGAACTTATTTCTATCTGGAAAAGCGCACAGAAATGCTATATAGAAAATATCAAAAATTTGCCCGATTATGTTCCACCACAACGATTTAACAAGCCACAGTCCTTAAAATCTCTTAAACCATCAGATTATACGGATATAGGTCAGACAAAAGTCTTTTGTCATGAATATGGGAAGATACTTCGTTATTCCAGAATAACAGGATTTATAGTTTTTGATAAAAAGAAATGGGTGGAAGATGAACTTCGGGCGCAGAAAATGGCACAGGATTTAACGGATCGTCAACTAACAGCCGCCTGTGCAGAATTAAGAAAAGCTAATGAAAATGAAAATACAGCCGCATTATCCAAAGATGAACGGTCAAAGAAAGCAAGCACTACAGATGCACAAAACGCAAAGAAATATCGAAGTTACGTCTTAGGAAGACGAGATTCACGGCGCATTACAGCCACTTTGAGGGAGGCACAGCCAATGCTTGAACTGAATCCAGAACAGTTAGACAAAGACCCATTCCTGTTAAATACGCCAGATGGAACGATTGATTTGCGAACAGGAGAACTACACCCACATAATCCAAGTGATTGCTGTACCAAAATTACACGGGTCAGTATCTCGGATAACGGTATGGACTTGTTTCAAGCCTTTCTGGAAACAATAACGTGCAGTAATAAAGAACTGGAAAATTATTTACAGTATATTTCTGGTATGTGTCTTCTTGGAAAAGTATATTGTGAAAATCTGATAATCGCATATGGAACAGGAAAGAATGGGAAAAGTACGTTCTTTAATCTTCTCTCTAAAGTTATGGGGAGTTATGCCGGCTATCTGTCATCCGAAGTCTTAATTTCAGATGGGTGGCGTTCAAAGAATAAAAGTCCTGAATATGCGGAATTAAGGGGGAAGCGCATTGTAGTTGTTTCAGAATTAGATGAAGATAGAAATCTGGATACGGCACTTGTGAAAAAGATATGCTCAACAGACCAGATTCAGGCTGAAAAGAAGTATAAAGACCCGTTTTCTTTTGAACCATCTCATACAACCATATTATGCACAAATCATTTACCCCGTGTAAAAACCAGAGATAACGGAACATGGCGAAGATTGAAAGTTGTGCCTTTTCATGCGGTGATTGAAGATGAATCGGAAGTCAGGAATTACACGGATTACCTGCTTGAACACGCAGGCGGAGCTGTCCTGAAATGGATGGTCGAGGGAGCATTGAAATTTATACAGGCAGATTATAAACTGGAAGAACCGCAAGTTGTCCGTGAAGCAATCTTTGAATATCAAAGCGATAATGACTGGCTAACAAATTTTATCTCTGAATGCTGTGAAAAAGGGCAAGAACTGGCTGAAAAGTCGGGAGACTTATACACCCGTTATCGGGAATTTCAAAAAAGTATCGGAGAATCAGCAGTAACATCATCTTCTTTTAAAAACGCAGTAGAAGAAGCAGGATTTAAGACGAAAAAAACAAATAAAGGCAGAGTTGTATATGGATTGAAACTTAAAGCCAACGGTTCAGAATTACCAGAATATGAGTATAACGCTCCGCTGTTCAGACCGCTATCTCATAAAGTGACAGACAGTGACAGTGATACAGAAAACTTTACAGAGGATTTTGTTAAATTCTAATATGGAAAAGTTTGTCAGATAACCGTCACTGGGTGTCACTCCCCTACACATGAACATAGAAAAAGCCATTGACTGACGAAAAACTGTCTATCAATGGCTTTTATACATAGTGAGAGTGGGAAATTCCGATGATTTTTTTTGCCCACTACATAATACCCTCCTGTTTTACGGTTCTCATACAAATCCTTTCTACAAGGCGCTCTCCCTGTTTTAAGCAAGTTCTCTTTATATTGGATAAATTTATCCACACGGGAAACAACTTTTCATCTCGGTTAGATGCACCTTGTTATGCATGGTGTTCTAAATGTTTCAGGACACAAAACAAAAACACAGGCAAACATTTTTTTCCTGTACATATATATACAAGGTATTTTTGGAAAATTATTTAAAATTCGGAAAATCAACTACGATGATTTTCGCCTGCTTTCTTGCTCTTTATTATTGACACGAACAAAAACTTTGCATTGCTCAAGGCAAATATCCCTCTGTTCTGCTGTCAGGGAGCGGAATATACGAAGAAGTTCATTTTCCTGATGGCTTTTTATCTGATCGGGAGTGTAATCCAACAAATAGTCTATTGAAACGTTGAAATAAGCAGCCAGAGATTTTAGCGTGTTGAAGTCGGGTTCTCTCGCATCCTGCACATAACTTCCAAGAGTAGATGGAGCAATATTTAACTGACGAGCCAATTCTTTTTGCGTAATGTCTCGTTCTTCAATCAATGTGCGCAGATTCTTTCCGAAACTCATGTAACAGCCTCCTCTCTAACATTTTTCCCATATCATAACTGAAAATGCCCCTAAATTTTTAAATGAGACGCAAATCGCGTTGACGGTACACAAAAAGAGTTGTAAAATGGCATTAAGTGTGATGTCCATACGTTCATACGAAAAAGGAAGGAGCAGGTACAAATGGCAAAGAATATTGAAAAGGCGGCACAAGCGGTCGAGCAGATGGATATATATTTGCGAGAAAAGTTTGCTCTAAACGATAATGAAGATTCACAGAAAGCGAAACTTTGGGAGAATACATATATTCATCATCAAATAGAAAAACGTCAGAAGCATGGCACATTTACAATAAATGAACATATCAGAGGAATGGTCTATTCCATGCTTAGTTCAAGTGTTTCATGGGACAGGATTGCAAAAGGGATTGATATTGAAACTGGCAGGATAAAGCCTATTGATGATATTTTCGGAGACTATTCCCCCGAAGCCCTCTTGAAATCTACACCAGAGGAATTAAGAGACAAAATCAAAGATGTAAACTGTGCAAGCTACAGCACAAGAAAACAGATGGAAGCAATGCTCTACTACAATATTCCAAAATTACAGGCTATATGCAGAAAGTATGATGGAATAGATAACTATTATGAAAGCATTATTCATGCTGACCGTTCAGGATTTAAAACACTAATTACAATTCTTTCGGACGCTGAAAGCGATAACAAAATGATTCAGTTAGGGGATGCCCTGACAGCAGAATATCTGCGCAATGTCGGTTATGATATGCCAAAGCCAGACAGACATATCCGCAGGATTCTCGGCAGTGAAGTCCTCGGCTGTTCTGACACAGAAACGGTGTCTGTTTTTGAAGCCTTTGACATTATTGGAGAGATTGCAAAAGCAATGAACCGACAGTCGGCAGAGGTTGATTATATCTTGTGGTCTTATTGTGCGGATGGTTACGGAGAAATTTGTACCATTCAGCCAAAATGTAGTGTCTGTAAAGTCATCGAGTATTGTATGAAAGGAAGATAATTCTCATGAGCGAAGAAAAGGATATTGAGATTGTAAAGAAAATATTAGATTGTGAAGAACGGCTTTCAAGCGCAAATGACGAACTCGGTAAAATAAGGAATACATCTTACTCTGAAAAGAAGCCTGCTGAACCTGTACGAATGTCAGATGATAAACTTGCACCACCGATTCCGCCACTCAAAAGCGATAAGAAAAAGGCATTCGGACCATATATTGTTTGCGTTGTCTTATCTGTTGTTGGCACTATTTTTCATATTGGCTTCATAACAAGTCTAATGACATTTTTGACTTTCTTAGCTATTATCTGGATAGCTGTCTACTTCGTCAGATTAAGCAAAGAAAGAAAACAACATGCAGATACGGTCAGAAACTCACCTGCATATAAAACGCAATGGGAAAATGCGAAAAAACAAGAAGATGAACGATATAAAATAGCAGTGAAATACTATGAAGAAACAACGTATCCACAATGGAAAGAAAAATATGATATATGGAAAAAAGAATACGATGAAAAGTATTCTACCGCATGGAACAAAGTTACCGCACTACAAGCAGAGCGTAGACAGTTATACTCTTCTTATCCTCAAATTCCAGTCTGGTGTCAGAGCAAAAGTGCGATGGTATTTTTGGAAACTATAATGTCAATGTATAACTGCGACTTAAATTATGCTATTGCTAAATATAGAGATAAACTGGAAGCAGAAGAACGGGAAAAGGCAAGACGAGAAGCAGAACGAGAAGCACGTCTCCAACGAGAAGCGGAAGAAAGCTACTCTGATCAGGGCGGCAGCTTTATAAGAGACGTTGCGGCTGTGGGTCTTGGCGTTGCGGCTGGAAATAAAATATCAGGAGTAGGCGGCAAAAAGGACAATAGCAGTTCGAGAGAAAAAGCGGCAGCGTATACATGTTCGCCAAGCTGTCCTAGAAAAGGAAAAGGATATGGAAAATCCAGATGTGAATTAAACCCGAACACGTGTGGATATGGATTAAGATATACTGATGATACATTATTGAGAAGCCGTAGATAGCACCTATAAACTTTTTTTTGCTTAGTGCTTGCTCTGCCTTTTCGGACATATTACTTTTGAAACCTTTGATATCAACAGTCTTGTCATAAAGATATAGTCAGTAGTTGTTGGCTGAAATAAAAGCTATGAAATGGAGGAAAAACAATGAGTAACGACAACATTTTTGATTCATTTTTTAACTGGACTAAGGATTTTTTACCCAAAAGCCTTGAAAAGAAAATTGCGAAAAAACAATTTTATGAAGAAGAATTTCTTCTCTCTGTAGAAAAATATGAGGATTCTGATTTAACTGATGAAAGGTATATGAATCATTTGAGTATGCTTTCACACGGGATATTTGACATAGAATTATATGTAGACCACATTTGGACGGGAAAGGATCTTCCTTGCTGGCAATTAAAGGTTAATCTCGGAGATAAGGTTGCATACGAAAGATGCGAAAGAGAAAAAGCCGAAAATAAAGAATGGCTTTGTAGCTTAGAAAAAGGTGTTTTTGACGGTACCGCTCGTAATAACCATTTAGAGGATATTTTAATAGTTTTCAAAAAATGGATAGAACCATCTTCCGAATTAGACGAAAATGAAAGTATATATGAGTGGTTTTTCCGTTGGGCTTCTATCTTTATTCAGGAGAAAAGGAATAACCAAAAAGGAAAGAGTAACGAGCCTGAAGAAAAATATATGTATTATGTTGACACTGAGATTGATGGTGAAGAAATGCTTGAACAGGTTTCCTTAGATGAATTAACTGAACTTTGGCAATTTGATATCGCGATTATTTCAAATCCTTCTTGTGATTCTTCGGATTGGTTTGTTCGGTTAGACCTTTCTAATTCAGAAATAGACCTTTCAAGCCTTTTAAACGAAAAAACATCACATTCCTCTGTTCCATTGAGGAAAGACGATAATTTAGATGTAAAACTTCAAAAAAAATATAATGGAGTTACTTCCATTCTGGCACAGTCCGATTGCGAACACTTAGAAGATGCTTTTAGTGTGATTAGCGAGTTTATTGAAACACGCTCAGAAAAGGCTTAGAAACCATATAAGCAAAAACAGTTCGTTACATTTATATTTTTTGACCGTGGAAATTCCATCAAAAACATGGCAAAATACGGTTAAAACTATAAACGAAATAGTTGACTTCTTTTCGTTTATATCTTATAATATAAATGTATCGAACATATGTTCTATATTTGCAAACGAAAAGAGGATTATACATGAGCGAAAACTTGTATTTATTATTTAGTTACTACGGCATAAAACCGAATGACACTTGCACTGAAATCATCAAAAAGACAGCTTACAAGTCTTTTGCTTCTTTTTGCAGACGCATTTCCTTTTACGGCTCTACAGCATCCGATGATAAGAATAGAATCGTAAAAGAAACAAATGATCTGTTGTCGGAAAGGATTCCGCAATTTTTGAACGCTGTCAAAACCGAGAATGACAGTCAGGAATTTTTTGACATGAAGCATAAAGAATTATGCGAGGAAATGATTCAGTTATTTGAATCCACGGGCGAATTGACTTATGGCATTGCGCAAAGATGGCTGAATCAGACATTGCAAAATCTGGTTGTGATTGATAGCAATATGTCTATTTCTTCACTTCCCATTGCGGACACGAAGAAATATTATCATGTCCCTGTAGAAAAAGCGGTGTTATCAGTAGCAGCCAGCAAGAGAAAAGATAAATATAAAAACGGATTAAACATTCCATGCGCACCATTAAACCATGACGAGCCGACAGTTTATCAAATGGACTGGTATAGTCCTGCCAAGACACAGCCTTTTGAAAAATGGGAATATCAGGAGTACAAAGATTTTCAAATTGCTGTACGAGATAGAATCAAAGAACTTTCGTCGAAGCAGGAGAAAGTTTGCGATACTCCTTTAGATTGGTCTTTCCGTGCGACATTAGAAGCGGCAGAGCCGAGATATTCTCTTTAAAACATATTTATAAGGTCAGGGAGTGGAATAAATGACGGAGAAGCAGATCAAGGAAAACATAATCAATATTGTAGATTCAACGTATATGAAGAATTACCTGTTAGAAAAACAGAACGAAATCAAAATTTCAGAATATGTTGAATTGATTGCTACCGCTCCACTTTCACTAAAAAGAAAAGCGGCGCTATTAACTGATTTGCTAAAGGTTTCCATGAGTGAAGAAGATTTTCAATATACAAGTGAAAGCCTGCAAATGGTACAAACCGCTTTAGAGCGATTATATCAGGTAGACAGGACACAAACCTTATTATTACTGACCTGTGTAGACATTGAAAAAGGGGAACCGTGTTTGTTTGATGCGGTTCCCGTTCTGTCTTATAAGGGAGCATTGCAATACATTCAACAGAATTATAGGAACGTTGCAGAGGATGATTCCATACCAGATGATACTGAATGTGATTTTTATTTTCGACTTGAATCCTACCGCATAGAAGATAATGACACCCTATCACAGCAGGATTGTTATATCTTAACTCCAAGTGGCGAAGTTCAGTATTTCAGAAGTGACTTTGATATAAAGGCGAATACTCGTTATATTATGAATCCCAAGCCCACGCTTTTTTATATGCATGGCACAGGGGCAGAATACGCCATGACACCTTATGAGCCGGGCGATATTCTATTTATCAACTGCCGCCCCTATAATTTACCATCCTATTGCTTGATTTATCATATCAACCAAGATGCGCCGAGAGATTGCTGTAGTTTGCGTTGCTTTTATCCTGCATTCGATGGAATAATTGGCGAGGGTGCGTTGAAACACGGTCATTTTTCAACAATGGAATCTGATTATTATACAGATTGTTTTATGTCACCGTTATTCCGTGCGGAACTGTATACTGGAGAACTTCCAGAATCATGTTCTTTTATGAAGTCGGTCAGTCTGATTTTAAAGGAATATCCTGAACTCGGAAAAGATATTGATTCCCTTATGTGGAAATATGGAGAAGATTTTTCCATACATTCAGGAAGTGATTATAAAAGCATCCATGGAATTACAGAGGAAAGATGGAACAAAATCACAGAATACTGCCAAGAATACGCTCAAAATAAGAAAGCCAAGAACAAATAATGAAAGGACGGTATGTAGATGATTTACGGTTATGCCAGATGCTCAACGAATGAAGAATTGCAGGATATCAATCGACAGGTTCGAGAACTAAAGCAACAGGGCGCAACAGATGAAACTATCTACTTAGAATACGAAAGCGGAACAAAAGTAAATCGCACTGAATTAAACAGGCTTCTGGACGTGGTAAAAACAGGTGATACAATTCTTGCAACAGAAGTCAGCCGTATTACACGCAGTACAAAACAATTATGCGATATTGTTGAATTGGCAAAAGAGCGGAAACTAAAACTGGTATTAGGGACTTTCATTGTAGACTGTACGAAAGAGTTAGACCCAATGACAGAGGGTATGCTAAAAATGATGGGCGTGTTTGCAGAACTGGAACGTAATATGATAAGCCAGAGGGTCAAAAGCGGAATGAAAAATGCAAAAGCGAAAGGAAAGGTTGTTGGAAGACCTGCAACTACAGCAGATAATATTCCTCCGATTTTTTATAGATATTATCCCGAATATAAGAGCGGAAAATACAGCAAAAAAGAGTTGTCAAGGCTCTGCTCATTATCTTATCCTACAATCTACAAGTATTTAAGCATCGTAGAGGGAGAAAACACATTAAAAGGAGCGGCTCAAAAATGAATGTGTATCGCTACATCAATTCAAAGGACGTGCGGAGTTATGCAGAAGAAATAGAATATCATTTCAGCACACCTGAAACGGCTTTTCTTGTCTATCACAGTGATGGAAAAACATTGGAAGAACGGATGCAGGCATGGCAGGAAATTATATCCACTATGCCCGACTGCCAGATAGAGAAAAGAAACTGGTTAGGCGCAACGGACAGTTTTCTTTCTGTATTGTCCGACTACATAGAATTACAAAAGCGGAAAATCAAATCATTTTCTGTGGGAAATGGCTATGTGTACCGTTACTCTACATATGAGCGCTCTTATAATGGCTTGATGGACTGGAACGACCAAGAGGATATTTTCTTTTCTGATTATGATTCTTGTGTCAATTATTGTAAAAAGTACGAACTGGCAGAAGATGGAATAGAGAAAATCCGAATCTATAAAGGCAAGCTGAACCCGACTACAGATGAGATTGCAACCAACAGAGCGGGCGGTTATATCGAATTATCAATGCAATGGGATATTTTAGAAATTGACACTGCCCTTGCTTATGATAAAGACACATACACATTAGATTTGGATTGTATGTTTAACGGAATGTGTTTCAACTTTCCGACACCATTTAAACGTGGGGATATTGTTACTACTCACGGTACCAGAGAATGTAACGGCATTCCGTTTGTGTTCTCCTATATTTCTACATGGGATTCAAAAGAGATGTTCAAAAGAGGATTTCATGCAAATGAATGCCCGTGGAATAAGGGGTGGGAAGAATACGACAAATGCAGAGAGAACCTGTTAAAAAATGGAGACTTAACAGATATGCACGTCCTCGGCGTTCTCTCCGATCAAGGCAAACTGTATCAGGATAACATTCTGATAGTTCCTACAGACTTAGAATACTACACAGGCGAATTAGAGGGATGTAACAGACAGTTAAAACCTCTCTCCTTATACGAAAAGGGAGAAATCGACTATGAACTGTTAGTCAATAGCTGTTTTTCAATTCGTGCGGAGGAAATGGCTAAAGAAATCCGGGCAGACTGCATCCGTCCATATCGTCGGGAGATAATGGAGAAAATAGGTGTTGTTTCTGCCGATGATACAGCGAAGCCAAACAAGACATGACAGGAATGAGAAATGCACTTATACAAACTGACAGGCGCAGACAACCAGACATATCTGTCTGAAAAGAAAGGCTTATTCGGCGGTCATAATAAGCTGAAAATTTATGGCAGACTGGATTGTCCGTCTGCTCTCCGTCACATAAAAAACGGAAACTATATACAACACAGGGTATTTTTTGAAGATGAAGCAACGGCACTGGCTGCCGGTTACAGACCTTGCGGAATCTGCATGAAAGAACATTATAACTTATGGAAAAGAGGTACATTGATGATGAAAGCGCTAAAAGCAACTCCCATTTTAAAAGACGGAATTATTTGCTCTGTTCAGTTAGCGAATGGAGAAGAGAAATATTTCAGAGCAGAAACATTAAATAACTGCCAGATTGAAACAAAATTGCAAGGTGGTATAGAATACTGCCACATTGAAATTGAAGATGATGACTGCATTATCATTATGTCTGACGAAAATTCACAATGGGGATATACCATTGTTTGGAACTATGCTCAAGATAAATTGATACATCTGACAAATACTCCCTACGTGACCGCTTCTGCTATCATGGATTCAAATGTTATCAATATGTATCTGGTTCAATATTGGGGGCATCCTGCGGACTTGTGGTATAGTGTTGCACCATTACAGATGATTGATTCTGAATATGAACCTGACATGAAGCCGCTTCATATGCCTGTTGATGATTCTGTATCAGATATTTCATCATGTAAAATCACGATACAGAATAATAGCGTGCTTTTCCAAGCAGGGAAGCAAGAGAAAAGCATCAAAATATAAGTAGGATGGGGAAATTATATCATGCCATTGAGAGGTGTCTTTTGGGATGTAGACGGTTGTTTGTATGCATTCCCATTTAAGGATAATTATTTAGAGATAGGCGTTGCAAAGTCGGGGAATACCTATGCGCATAAAAAGCTATGGACGGAAATCAAGCCAAAAGGTTGCCGTCTGCCATATAACTATTATCCCAGAGGGCGTGTAGAAGTTACATCCAAGGGGAAAGCGCTCATCTATATGAATCCATATGTTGATGAAAGTTTACTCCCTGAAATTAAGAAAACGTTTGAAATGAATGATAGTTATAGAATCATTTATGATAACAGCTTTCATTACAAGTGTCATGTGGATAATGACTGGAAAGCAGATTATTCAAAATGATTATGCAGGAGGGAAATCAATGAATGATAAATTCAACACAGAAATAATAAACATTGAACTTCATTTTGAGCCTGCGCCTGTTTCTGCTGTGAGGTCGAGTATTTTACCACTGGATACAAGACCGAAAGCATACACCGTTAACGACCAGAACATGGCGGACTATGATGCTTTCGTATTAAACATTTGCGGAATTGTTGAATGCTCTGGATATACGATAGAGAAAGAGCAACTGCATTATTTTGACAGTTACGTTATTTGTCGTTCTGACGCAAATAATAATAAGCAACAGAGGTATGCCATTTATATAAAGATAACCGATAATGTTGCAGAGCAGTTTACTACCGCTACTACAGTCAAATTTCGATTCAAAAATATCACGATAAATAATCTCTGCTTTACCTCTTATGAGGATGCTTTGGAATATCTGGAAGAGAAACTTGATTCCGAGGGGGAAAATCTGCTTACATATTCTTCATCCAGAATCAATCCAAGAATGTGCGACAAGTACAATATCAACATAGAAATTGAACAGAGGATTTCAGAGGACGAGTTAAGAAATTTTCCCGGGTCTATCCCACATATGCGGATATGTTTAGATTTGTCGGAAAATCCAAAACAATATGCTTATATTCGACTTGATAAACCGGAATATTTACCAGAATGCCAGTCAGCAGACATCAGCAAAAAGAAAGCCGCTATCATAGATGTATTATCCTCTCCGTGGCATCGTTATCTGATGCAGTCTCATAACACAAATCAGGTGCGAACTGCGACAGGTTACGAAGCAGCTGTAAACATTTGGATTGACACATATTCTGATAACAATATGTTTAGCGATGCTGTATTCCAATATGATGAAAATGGTTTCCCTGTTATGCCGGATTATTCTTTACTTTAGAGAATTAGAAAACTGCTAACATCTACACCTTGATAGTAGGGAGTTCATGTGAAAAACTCATGTGGACTCCCTACTATCAAAAAGAGATATATAATCATAGGCTATTTTCGACACGGAATCTTATTTATTCTGAAAATAGTTTCTTATTTTTACGGAAAACACTAATATCTTTCACGATGTTCATTATTTTGGATTCTATTAGTTCTTTTGATGCATTTTCCAGATAAGGAACTGCGCCTTCTGGCGGAATATCAAATATTTCAGCGATTCTTTCCGCATCTTCATTTGGGATAGAAAACTTTTTGTCGTTGAAGTTATAAGCGTATTGAAAAATTTGCTTTAACAAGTCATAAAAACATTCGTGTTTCAGTATCTGGTTCATAATATCAAATATTCTATAATCTCTTTCCCTAATATTAACAATGGATTCTACAGCATATGAGGAAAGGTCAGTTACTGTCTTTAAATCCATTATTTCATGGGACTTAACATCAAATTCACATAATAGATAACCTATTTCGCAATGAAATATATTACACATCTGGTCGAGGAAATCAATATCCGGAAGACTTTCACCTTTTTCCCATTTTGCGATGAGTTGACGAGTGCAACACAATTTTTCTGCTAATGCTTCTTGTGTTGGGTAGTCGGATTTTTTTCTTTCGTCTCGGATTCTTTTGCCAATTTTTTCATGATTGTATTCCATGTCATCATCCCTTTTATAGATATTTTTTAAAGCATGTTATCATTATATAACATATTTATTTATAAATCAACTGAGGATGTCAGATTTTGTGTTCTTTACATATAACATTTTCCGTGCTATGATAATACCATCACAGAAATAATCACATTTCTTGATTCAAAAATATGGACATTTCAGATTGTCTTTCTCCGTGTAGAGTTTCTGCAAAATCTAAAGGCATCGGTAATTTATAGTTTTGCCTGTGTACCGTTCATAGTCTGTATGCAGGTATCTACTGAAAGGAGGGCTTTCTTTATGAAAACCAAACAGAAAGAACTTTTTACAACCGAAAATGCACCAATAATGCAGGGACCCGAACATCTTTATTTTTCCAAAGAGAGGACATATAATATGTCCGCAATAGAAACTGACGATATAGACGATATAAACGATATACCGTTTATCAAAGAAGAAATTGTGCAATTACAAGAGAGAATGAGAAATAATCGTTCTAATTTTAAAACGGATGTCATACATGATGAACCGTTAAGCGCAGAAGAAATTGCTGAATTGCCTTTTTATTAAATCGGCAATTCAAGCATGATTATTTTTCATCACTTTTGAACCTTGACAACTCAATATGTATGTAATCGCACATAATCTTTTTCGCTGATTCTTGTCTTTTAACAAGTGGGCTTATGACAAGCATCTTTCAAGTTAGTAATTGAATACCTGAAAGCGTTACTTGTATATAAGTTTCAATTAAGTGGAAGAATATGGAATAAACGGGAGGTAACGTCAGAATTGTATATGGAAATCTCTGAAAAGCAAAAGACGGTCTATTATTGGCTGTCGAAAGAAGAGAAAGAGGATTCCGAATTACGTTGCTGTCTGCGTTCCCAATATTATGAATGGGAACAAAAGGGATATTCAGTATGTGTATTCCTTTCTGGAAACAGCAACCTTGTAGAAACAACAAAGGATTTGCTTGTCCATAATAAAAAAGTTCTTGCAACAAAAAATTTGGAATGTAGTCAAACGGCGGTATCCTAAAACTCTCTACTATGGCAGAAATACTGCCATAGGTACATACAAACGATGATTTCCAAAACATACCATTGGATACAAGAAAATCGGCATGTTACAATGTTGTTTGTAACATGCCAAGCAAAAAAAATAACATTGGAGGAAAAATAATGAGTGAACCAAGAATTGCAGCTTATATGCGTATTTCTGTCGATATAGAAAAAGACAGAGATAACACATCTATCGAAAACCAAAGGAAAATTATCACTGCTTATGTTAAACAAAATTTTCCTAATTCTGAAGTTGACTATTACGAAGACCGAGACAGAAGCGGATATACGTTTGGACAAAGAGAACAGTATCAACAAATGCGTCCGTTATTGATGAACGGATATTATAACATTCTCATTGTAAAAGATTTATCCCGTTTTTCTCGTCGTAATAGTCGTGGACTTGTAGAATTAGAGGATTTGCGTGATGCAGGTGTCCGCATAATTGCTATTGGAGACGGTGTGGATTATCCAACCTATGATGACTGGAATAATATTCAGGTACGTTTTCTTTTGAACGAAATGCCTGTCACAGACGCATCCAAGAAGGTAAAAAAGGTTATCGAAATGAGACAGAAAAACGGTAACTGGATTTGTAGTGTGCCTTACGGATATTATATGGTAGATACCAAAAACATGACATTTGAAGTAGACGAAAAGTCAGCCGAAGTCGTTCGTGAAATTTTCCGCTTGTATAATAGTGGGTGGGGATACAAAAAAATAGCAAATCATCTGACAGATGAAAAAATCCCCACACCCCGCATGGTGGAAAAAGAACGGAAAGAACATGAGATGGAGTTACTAAAAATCAAACGCGATATCAAGATAAAGGCAAGACCTGAATGGTCAGTTGCTACAATTTACGGGATTCTTTCTAATGATTTTTATATTGGTACTCTTCGTGAACGAAAATATGTACGTCCTATAGTTCATGGCAATGATAAAAAGTTAGATGAAAATGAAAATATTCAATTTTTAAACCACCATACGCCTATCGTAGACGAACGTGAATTTTTGAAAGCCAAAGAACAACGGGAAAAAAGAACCAGGTCAAATTACCGTGGTGTTAAAAAATATGATACAAATTATTCTGGCTTCTTATTTTGCGGAGACTGCGGCAGTCCAATGTTTTCTATGAGCCGCCCTGATTTGGCGCCTGCTTATATCTGTGGCACATACCATAAAAGAGGAAAAAAAGGCTGTACCTCACATCATACTCGCATTGATACACTGGATATGATGTTAAAAAACTATGTGGAACGTATTATGAAAATCTCGGATTCAATGATTGCTGAACTTGAAAAAGCAATTAAAGACGAACCAAATAAGATGAAAAAATCAGCTGATACGTTGGCAAGTTTAGAGGCAGACTTGGAAAGAGCAAGAGAGGAATTTAAGGCTACTCAAAAACAAAAAATTCGTGCCATGATGAAAGCGGATGGAGAAAACGCTTCTATCATAGAGGAAACATATGAGGAAATGGAACAAGAACTGCTCAATAAAATTGAGGGTATCGAAAAACAAATAACCCTTACTACAGACCGCAGAAATCAAGTTGTTGAAGTAAACCGTATAACAAAAACTGCACTGGATATTTTTCAGGATATTCTTGATAAGAAAACACTTGATAAAGGCGATTTAAGCATAATCGTTGATAAGATAACCGTGTATGAAAGCAAAAAGAATTTCATAGAAATAGAACTTAAACCAGATATTCAAATGCTGTTAGAATCAGGAACACTTACCAACGAAACTCTTGAAGAAGCAGGATACAGAGACAAAACCGTAAATTTTAATTGGGACATCGGGAGTAACTCATCAGCCACAATAGTCCAGAGTGTAAGGAATCAAAAGGACAAGGCTTTCGGTGTCAATGTTATTTGTGGTGGCGACCCGCTGGAGATCTTTACAGACCGCGAAGGTGAAATCATTTTAAAAAAATATTCTCCGATCGGAGAACTCGGAAGCTTTGCGAAAGAATACGCCGAAGCGCTCGCTTCTGCTTCCGGACACAGCGTCTGCATCACCGACCGTGATCAGGTCATTGCGGCGGCCGGCGGTATCCGCAAGGACAGCATCGGCGCCCCTGTCACCGGCCAGCTCGAAGAAGTCATGAGCGGACGTGAATACGTCAACACGGACCAGAATTCCAAAAAGCACGTTAAGATTACCAGTGAGGACGCCGGAGATTCCCTCCCGCAAATCATCAGCCCCATACTCTGTGAGGGCGACGTGATCGGTTCCGTCATCCTGCGCGGGCGTGACGGCAGCCGCCGGATGGGTGAAGCTGAACAGGTACTGGCCAAATGTGCAGCCGGTTTTATGGGGCGCCAGATGGAACAATAACGTTCCAGTTGTATCATATTTTCTGAAAATTTCGAAATATAAAAAAATTTTAAAAAATCCCTCACATTCTATTTGACAAGACCGAAAAGGTATGCTAGAATGACTAACCGTAGCGGTTCAATACCTGCTGATGTGGCACAGTCGGTAGCGCACCTCATTGGTAGTGAGGAGGTCACGAGTTCGATTCTCGTCATCAGCTCTTCTAATCGCTTGGAAAGCCTTGATTTTACTGCAAAGTCAGGGCTTTTTCATTTGTTGAAAAGGTGGTACACGGTGTCACTCGCTCAAATACCGTTCATAAATATTTTCCTGATATCCGGCAACGCCACCTACTCTGATCACATCTGCCGCTTTTCGCAGCTCCGGATCCGTGATCCGAGCCAGCATTTTCATTCTTTTATCCGAAACCCGTTCATCAGAGAGGCTGGCAAGAGCGTCTTCCTCTGACATGTGCCAGAAAAAGAATTTTCTGTTCTCAGACATCTTTTCCGTTTTCGTCTTTGTCGCATCCCCTTCATCCAGGACGGATTCCTGCACTGCACGAGCATCAGCTTTCCGTTTTTCCAAATAATACTGTTTTACTTTCTGCGCAATCAGCAGTCCTTCCGGATCAAAATCTCCTGCATAATATGCCGTCACCCCGGCTTTCGCCAACAGATCCAGTAGCAGGACTGCACTCAATCTCGGCTGACCATTCATGCACATACAGGCCCGTCCTCCACGCCAGTGATGGCACAACAGGGCATAGACCGAAGGATTCTCCACAATATACATCGTATCCTGCGGACACTCGATCCGTTCCCATCCCGCAATCACGGACAGAGGCACCTGCACCGGTTCTCCTTCCAGCAGAAACCCCTCTATTCCGGCATGAGGGCTGCCGTCTTTTTTGAATACGTGGATGCCGGAAAGCATGGCATAGTTCGACATATCATCCCGCAGGATACCTGCTGCCAGATATTGTTTCTGTCTCTGCAAAGCCGGAAAAACAGGAACTTTTTCGGCCGTTGACTCATCAGGCGCCCCCGTTGCCTCCCCCGCTCCGTGCCGTCTTCGTCCCGTCTCCCAGGAGACAGTCATTGCAAGGATCTGACCTCCTTCTGTACCGTCGTCAAAGGCATGCGGATTTCCTGTCAGATGTGCCGCAAATACCGCCAGATATTCCTGCTTGCCGACACGAGCCGGGAGTGCGTTCACTATCGTGGCTCCCATATCCAGATTCTGTGTCAACACTTCCGGTACATTGCCACTCTCACGGTACTGCTTCATAAACCAGGCGCGTGTCTTTCTCGAAACATCCTCATCCGCGCAGCTATCCCCAAACGAATCCTCTTCCCATTCACATTTTCCGGCTGGTGCATTGCCGCCTCTCAAATCCCAGAGCCACTCTCTGGCCGGTGTCCCGGCGTACTTTTCTTCCATCCGCTCAAAAACAGCCGCCACCGCCTGTTTTTGAGCGAGCTTCCGTTCCTTTTTCCCGATCAGTTCTTCTCCAAAATAGAGGCGAAGCAGTTCGTCTGGCGCAATCTCTCCAAACCGGCTTTCAGACAGCGCTTTTCTGAAATGATCTGCCCGGACAGTTGCAGATTTTTTCCCGTGATAGTTTTTCCGCAGAAAGCCTTCCAGATCTTCCCGATCCTGTTCTTTCAGATTGCGAAGTACAACCGAACCCGAGAAACTCCCGTAAGAAAGATATTTCTCCCGAAAACCGTTAAGCAGCCGGTCCAGCACTGGATGCTCCCGAAAGTATCGAATACATGGTTCACATTTCTTTTCCGACAGACCGCGCTTATCTGTATCGGCTGCAACAACGCCGACAAACGCGTTTTCACTTCCCGATCTGTTTTTCATCTTCCACCATCTCCCTGGATGTTCCGTTCCACAGGTAGGCCATGACCGTCACAAATTTCGCGTTTTCAGGACGGTGCAGCTGATAAATTGCCAGCGCATCCAGCGTGTCGCAGTCGCCCCAGAGCACCTGGGAATTGATGATAAAATCAAATTCAAATTCGGACATCAGGCGGAACATATCCCGGATGTTGCGGTTATCGACACCGGCAAACGCCTCGTCCAGAGAAATAATCCGCGGCGCATCATTTCGTCCGCCCTGATATTTGGCCACCACCGCCGAGAACAGCGGCACATACATGGACATGGCCTTCTCACCGCCGCTGAATGTGCCAAACACACTGTTTGTCAGTTCCTTTTGCTTCTCTCCTGTTTTCTGCGAATAAAGCTGAAATTCGAACCATTTTCGGTAATCCAGCGCGTCCTTCATCACCTGATAAAAGGACATCGTTCCGCCGCTTTCTCTGGCCCGCCGTCTCGCGTCGTCCACCTTGGAACGAAAATGTCCGGAAAGCTTCGCCGCTTCATCCTCACGCATCAGGCGGTAATCCTTTTTCAAAAGCTCGACCAGTTCTCTGGTATCCAGCTGATCTTCCCTCTCTGCGGTACGGCTTCTCCAGCGCAGGTTCAGCTTCAGGCCGCTTGACGTGTTCATGCCTCCCATCAGCGTGTTCATTTTCTCCACCCACGCCATGGAGCCGTTGATCTTTCCGCGTATCTTACGGCTGACCGTGTTGGACAAAATATCCTCAAACAGTTCCCGGTCGCCGTCCCGGATGAGATCCTGCAGCTCCGCAATATCCTCCTCGAGATGCTCCAGAAGCTTCCGAAACGGAATCCGGATCCCCTGATATCTGGCCTGGAAATCCTGCCTTTTCGCAGGCGGATCTCCTTTGACTGCTTCCTTATCCAGCTCCTCAAACAAACTCGTCTGGGTCGGCTGATAATCGTTCAGCAGAGCTTTGTTTTCAAAAAAGACCTGATTCAGGTCTGAGATCACTTTTTCTTTCTGGAGATCTTTCGTATCCGGTTCCAGATAAGCCCTGACTTTTGGCGCCGAAGTGCTTTTTCTGTGAGTGCCGCCGGTTTCACCGGAATCTTTCCGGGCTGATTTCTCCACAGGGAATTCCTCCGGAAGGCGCACATAGCCAAGCGCCAGTTCCTCCTCGAAGCATCGTTCCAGATGCGCGCCCTTTCGGGCACATTCGGTCAGCTTTTCTTCTCCCGCTGTCAGCTGCTCCGTCAAAAGCTTCATCCGCTCACTCCGGCTCGTCTGCTCCTCCACACAGGACTGCATTTTTGCCGGATATTCATTCAGCCACTTTACGCATGCGTCCAGACGTTCCCGGATCTCCTCATAATCCGTCAGCTTCAGCTGTTCCCGGATGGAATCCCGCTCCGCCGCCTCACGTTTTCTGCCGCGCTCGGCGCTTCCCATATCATAACGGATCTGATCCATATCCGCGTCCAGACTTTCCATCCGTTCTTTCAGTTCTTCGACATGGGAAAGGATCCGCAGATAAAGCTCATGCCCGGATTTCAGCTGATAAAAATGCTGCCGGTAGGTTCCTGCCGCCTCATTTGCCCGCAAAAAGGTCTCATAATTACACGTCAGATAGAGCTTCTCCGCAATCTGGAGCGCTTCTTTATACAACGTCTGCTGCTTTTCTTTTGTTTCACGCAGTTCTTCCTCCAGCCGGAGCGTTTCTTTTTCCATACGTTCGCTTTCCCGAACGGCATCGGAAAGAAGCCGGGCCGACTGATGCAGGTCCTCGTCCCCCGGAAAAGCTTCATATTCACAGGCAAGCTGTGAAATTCTTCCCCGGAGCACATCCGCCTCCTGATTGATTGTCTGCAGTTCTGCTTCCAGAATCGCAATCGCTTCCCGGCACGCGGCGATCTTCGCCTGCCGGTTCTGTTCTCTGGCTCTGGTTCCCAGAAATCCTGCCTTATGCTCTCCTGTCACGGTACCGGTCAGCACACCGATCTGCCAGGTGCCATCCTGCGAAATCGCTGTGGTTCCCTCGCTGTCGTAAGCAATATTTGCCAGGATGCCGGTGATCCTCTGGTTAAAGAAAATATCATTTACCTCATCATTCAGATCCAGCACATCCAGAATACTTCTGTCCGGCCGTTCTTTTTTCACGAACAGGTAGCGGTCCGCGCAGCCGGGATCCATAGCAAGTACCTGTTCCCGATCCTCCTCATCAACCACCAGTGCATCGAGAATTCCCATATGGAGGAGTGCTTCCTCCAGCCGGTCGCATGCCGTCTCATCCAGCTTCTGCCCGAACTCGATCACCTTGTAAAATTCCTGACAGGAAATCCCCATACGCTTCAGGCGTTCCCGGTTCTTCAGAACCGCTTCCGAACGCTCCGGCTCCGGTTCTCTGTGGTTTTCCCACTCCTCCAGTTCTTTTTTCTGCTCTTCCAGCTGCCCCTGAGTTTCCCTTGCCTGCCGGAGATTCTGCTGCAGGCTGTCATCGAGGGCTCCTTTGTAGGCCATTCTCCGGTCCGCCGCCAATTGTCTGGCAGCAGCAAAATCCGTATTTTCATTATATGCTTCCACAAAATCAGAGAGCCATTTTAAAGAATCCCTCTCCAGTTTCATCTCCTGATTGGAACCATTCCAGGCATAAAGCTTCTCTTTCCATTCATTCTGAACCTGCGTCATCAGCGTCTCATACTTTGTCACTTCCCGCTGCGCTGCATCGGTCTTCTTATGATGTCGTTCCAGATTCTGCAGCTGTTCCTCCACCTGGCGCCGGCAAAGATCCTCTCTGCGCAGGATCTCCAGCCCCTGACTGATTCCCTGTACGGTACGGTTCATCTGCGTTTCATGAGAAGTGAACCCATAAGCTTCCCCGAAGTGTTCCTTTAACTCTCCGCAAAAATACCCATGCTCCTCGAACGCCATCTCCTCCGCTTCTGCGTCCATCTCATCCAGAAATCCCAGAAGTTCCTTCTCTTTTTCATATTGACGGTCCTGCTCCTCGCTCTGCCGTTTTTCCAGATCAAGACGCTGTTCCTGTTTCCCTGCGAGACGGGCTTTCTGTTCGTCAATCTGCTTTTCTCTCTCCAGGATCAGCGTATCCAGCTCCATCTCTCTGGACTTCAGGGCCACGGCGTCACTCCGGCTTAAGGATTCTTTCTCCTTCTCCATCGCCTCGCGCTCCGCGTCCAGACCAATCCGCTCCTCCTTAAGCTCTTCGACCCGTGCCTCACAGGCTTTCCGCTCCGCTTCCTGCGTTTTTCTTTCCCGTTCCAGAGCCGCCTGCTGTTTTTGATTCTCCTCTAGGCGCTCCGCTTTTTCAAACAAAATCAGCCGGTCATACCGATCCAGCACACGGCAGATCTTTTCCGCGGCCTGTTTCCCCTCCTGGCGGCTTTTCAGATTCAGATTCATTGTGTCCATGTTCTCAATGGCCTCAGACATGGGACGTAAATCCTCATCCGAAAGAGGCTGCAGGGAATCACTCAAAATATCGTTGATCACCGATGGTTTGAAATCCTTTGACAGCTTCGGCGTACGCAGCTGGATCAGAAGATCCAGCATCTCCTTGTACTCATCCACCGTCTCAAATCCGAAAATCTGGCGATTTACATACTCCATGTAATCCATCTGCCGGTCAAAAAGTACGCCGCCTCCCAGCAGACGGTTCTCCAGCTCCTTTTTGGATAAAGGCACCCGCTCATCCGTCTCTTTGTAAAGATAAAAATCCTGACCGACCCGCCTGCCGTCCGTCAGGCCAAAATACCATTTGTCCAGCGGCTTCCCCTTGCGGGCACGGATCCCCATCCCTATCGTCAGATATGTCTCACTCTCTTTGCGTTTAAACTCCAGATACAGGTAGCCGGTCCGTTCTTCCCGGTCGTCGTCTTCCTCCAGCAGATAACCGCTCATCTTTCGGTCCCTGGAACCAAAAGGATCCAGACGTTCCGGACTCATATTGCCGTCAAGAAGCAGCGGCACCACGCTCTGCATGGTCACCGATTTTCCGGAGCCGTTGGAGCCTCGCAGCAGCATACGTCCGTTCGCAAAGGAAAACTCCTGCTCGTCATAATACCAGAAATTGAGAAAGCCAATTTTATTTGCCTGCCACCTGCTGCCCACTGTGTTTCCTCCTTTGTGTTCTGCGTAATCTACTGTAAAAGCGTCGTCAATGGCTAGTCTCGAGCCTTGCTTGCATGGCTAAGAGACTGGACATTAGACGGTCCTGCGTGCCAGTGGCACGCGTTTAGCACCGACCGAAGCGGAAGCGGAGATACCGGTGGTGATTGCGAGAGTTCCGAAGGAACGGAGCAATCAGCTTTTACATGTAGTAGTGCAGCGATAACCGCTGCATGGAAATTTACTATAAAAGCGGGAGTGCGAAGCACAGAGCGATTGGCTTTTATAGTACATCAACCGTTACTATAACTCAAAATCCTCCGGATACCGCCCCAGCATTTTTCCTGTCAAAGGCCAGATCACCACCTGGTGCGTCCTCCTCTCACGGGAAATAAAAGTCCACAGCTCCATCGCATCCATGACTTCCCGAACAAACTCTCCCTCCGGAAGCTCCCGGTAATTCTTCGGAAACCCGGCTCCATATTCTGCTTTTACAGATTTCAGCATCCGCTCAAACTCCGTCTGATCAACGCGAACGGTCTCCGTCACCGATAATTCCCAGGCTCTGATTCCCTCCGGGTGCTGAACCAGCTCCTGAATTTTTCCAAAACACAAGAGCAAAATATCAGAAAGGGCATTGTTCCCCGGAAAGACCCTTCCCATCCGGCATTCCTCTCCCATCAACAGATACGCGCTACTTTTGTGAATATGAACTCTGCAGTCAAACGTCTGCTCCAGGTCATCCGCAAGACGTCTTCCATAATATTTCAGATATTCAAAGTCCTCCTCCGGGCAGTTTTCCCGGTACATTCCCGGTGTAAAAAGCAGGCGTTTGTAAACACGATGCCTCCTTGCTATGCCGCGGTCTTCGTCCATCTCAAACCAGTCGCTCTTTTCAAAATCTTCCGGTGTCCCGTAGTCCATAATATCGCGGGAAAAATTTCTCATGAAATAACGGGAAGCGCCCGTGTTTTCATAAAGCACTTCCCCGGACTGTCCGTCCATGAACACATCGTCGCTTCCGTCTGTAATTTTTAAAATTCCCTGCGCCACAGCATAGCGCAGCACGCGGATCAGGCGGCGGCGTGTGGTGTAAACCGTCCAGTCAACAGCGCCGCCCAGTTCCGGCATATTCGCCGCCAGATAATCTGTCAGCTGAGACAGGATAAACTGTTCCTCCGCGTCCCGATCCTCCAGAAACATCAGCAAAATACAGAAAAACGCGTATTCCTCTTTCGAAGTAAATTCTCCGATGCCCATAAAGCTTTCCGGATCCGCCGGAATCTTTTCCATTTTCACAAGCAGAGAATTCTCAACAATCGAACACCCCAGCTTTTCCGTCGCAAAAGGGCGCAGTTCCCCGATGGAATCCCGCACACGATAGTACGCTTCCTTATCCTCTGATTTCAATATCCACCGCCGATTCAGCAGCAGCTCCAATTCTTCCCGCAAGTGTCATTCCTCCTCGGCACGGATGATTATCCGGCGGAATCTCTGCCGCCAGATTACATTTTCGTAACAGTTCCGCAGCGTAACTGCTATAAAGAAAAGAGAATCCGCAGGCGCGGCATTGTAAAAATCCCATCAGAGCATCGCACCACACAGCGTTCATCCGCATGTTCCAGATCCAGCGTAAACAACCGTCCGTCTTCTGTTCTGGCCGTATATCCATCGTCCTCCAGTGCATCCGAGAGCCACTTCAGCAAAATCTCCCGGACTCTCGGCTGAATGACCGGCAGCGCCGCAAAATCAATTGCGCCATCCTGTTCCAGACGTTCTACTTCCTGCCTGTCCTTTTGCATTTCCTGCAGCAGCCGTTCTCTTTCTCTCGCTTTTTCTTCCCGGGTATCCCGGATCGCACTGCGGTTCGTCTTTTCCTTATAAGAACGGATCCGCGGTTTCAGCAGAAATTCAGTCGGCTCTTCTTCATAAACGCCGACATTCATACTGTCCGTGTCCCGCTCAAAATCCCCTTTCAGATGAAACGGCCGTTCCAGCCCAAACACCATGGCAGACATCCGATGCGCTTCCTGCACATCCCGGCATTTCATAAAAATCTCCGCCACATGGCGGTATTCCTCTTTCCGGTTGGCACTCAGGGCATTCTTTTCACTCAGCTGCGCCGCATAACGGGTAATGCGACGGATGATATCATTTGTCGCGTCAAACAGCTTTCCCGCCTCATTTTCTCTTCCTTCCTCCGACACAAACCAGTCCCGGATGCTCTGATAACGTCCGTAATCCCTTTCCTTCAGAAGCTCAGCGGATACCTCCGTATCCATCCGGGGAATCGAAAGCTCATATTCCACTGCCTTGCCGAGCACTTTTTCCACCACTGACGGATCCAGCATTCGCAGACATTCCTCAATCACACCTACATTCCGCTGGAGTCCGCGGATAAAGCTTCGCAGATATTCCACCAGTTTATCCTTAAACACCAGAAATTCTCTGGTCCGCATCATTTCTTCCGCTTTGACGCTGCTCAGATCGCGAATGTAATCCTGATAGTTCTGGTTCAGCCGGACAAAATCATTATTCAGATCATTCCACCAGGTATAAACGGTATCCGCGCTTTCCTTTTCCATCTCTCCGAAGCGTTCCAGCGCCAGCCGTATCCGCTCCAGCAATGTCGGCTCCAGCGACGCACCCTCGACCAGAAGGTTTTCCAGCCGCAGCACAAGCCGCTCAATCTCCACACTGTACTCTGACATCTGATAGCGAAACTTTTTGTTCCGGAATTCCTCAATGGAGGCCACCTTGCGCGTATCCTGAATCGTCACCAGATTCTTCCATTCCGTCAGTGCCGCCAGATCCTGCTGGCACTGTTCCATGCGGTAGTCTGCGAAGTACGGATCCTGCTTCATCTGGGCATAAACATCCTCCTGATACATCCAGTACCGCAGCTTTTCATAATTCTCAAAGAAGATCCGCATAATGCTCCGATAGCGGTCCACATTATCCGCATTTAAATATTTTGTCTCCGTCAAAGGGCGGATGAGCTTATCCGATACCTGCATAGGGAACCTCCCTTACCCCGCTAATTTTGCAGCGACTTTCTCATACTCCGGCATGGGCACCCCATATTCCTTACCCATCCGGACAACCTGATAGATCAGGCCGTCAATCTCCGACTGTTTTCCTGCCATAATATCACGCTGCATGGAAGTCGTCGCTTCCGGAGCCAGATCCGCCAGAATCTTTAAATTGGTATCTACCATATCCTGTCCAAAATCAATTCCCATGGCCTCCGCGAGTGCGACGATCTCCAGGATCATCGCCTTGAACATCTCCCGCGGCTCCCCTTCCGCCTGCACAGCTCTCGCCGCGCAATTGTAATAAAGGCCAACCGCGCCGATAGGAGACACATAGGAAAACTTCTGCAGCGCATCCCGCCGAATATTATCAGAAAGAATGCCGCGGATTCCGCTTTCTTCAAAGTCCCGGGCAATCTCCTTCAGAACCGGTCTGTATTCTTCCACACTGCGAACTCCGAATACGACGCGGCAGATCGCTCCATGCTGCTTCAGAATGCCGGGAGCCTCCACATTCGCAGAAACATAAATACATCCGTCTGTCACCAGAATGCCGGGAAGCTCTTCCTGCATTTTCCCGCCGGTTCCATAGATATTCAAAATCGGGATCACGACCGTGTCCGGTCCGGCCACTCTTCGAATCAGAGGATAAACACTGTCCAGCGAATATCCTTTTACGCAAACCAGAATCACATCCGGCTGTTCGTCATATTCTTCCTCAGAGACTGCCTTCACAGGCAGAACCACCGTCTGTCCATTCCACACCTGATGAACGGTAAGCCCCTGTGCTTTCATGGCTTTCAGATGCTCGCCCCGGGCAATGAGCGTCACATCCTTTCCGCCTTCCGTAAGCTTATACCCCAGGATGCCGCCGGTCCCGCCGGCACCGATAATCATGTATTTCATCGTTTTGTGTCTCCTTTTCTACAAATCTTTCTCTATCATTCCAATCAGTTCGAGGTCTGCCGGCAGCCATTCCACACTGTACAATTCCTCCTTCGAAAGCCATCTTGCAGCCTCATGTTCCTTCAGCACCAGATCGCCCGAGACAACCTCAGCCCAGAAGCAGTTCATCGACAGATGAAATGTCGGATAGTCATACTCGACCCGTGTGATCTGCTCTCCTACTGCTATCACTGTATCCAGTTCCTCGCGGATTTCACGCATTAGCGCTTCCTGCTCCGTCTCCCCCGGCTCCACCTTTCCGCCCGGAAATTCCCAGCCATCCTTAAATTCGCCATAGCCTCGCTGGGTGGCAAATATTTTGTTTTCGTGCCGGATCACGGCGGCCACTACTTTTACGATTTTCATTTCTTTCTCACTTTTATACTCTGTACAACTTCAGCAGTTCACCCGGCATCCGCTTCCATCAGTTCTTTCAGCCTCTCCAGCACATGCCCCAGCACATAATAGGTCGTCTCATAGCGCAGAAAATCCAGCGTATTTTCATCCCACATGAATTTCAGGCTCGCCGGAAATTCATCGTCTGACTCCCAGAACTGCAGCATCAGCGGAAGAAACGGAAACGGATGCAACAGATATGACACGTCCCCAATCTTCTGCTTTTCCCCGCCCAGAGTCTCGCAGGCCTTTCTAAGTTCCGGCAGCCTTCCGTCGAAATAATCCGCATATTTTCCATAAAGGTCATTGCCCAGGCCGGAGGACCGAACCGTGCCTTTCAGATCATTGACCTTCACAAATTGTCCGGACAGACGGCAGTCTTCCTTCGAGTCGCAGAGCACATCACAAATGGCAAGCACTTCATTAAAGCCTGCATGCTCCACATGTGTGAATCCGTCCGCTGTCCATTCGGTTCGGCCGGAACTGCGGTCAATGCGGTAATCCCGCCCCACAAATTCTATGTACAGGTACTGCCCATCATGTTTCAGATGAAATTTGTCGATCATATTCTCCTGATCATAGTTCAGAAACCGCCGCTCCGCATTGTCTCTTGTAATGTCATAATTGGATGATGCCATATTGTTTATCAGCCCTTCTTCTGGTGTGTCCGCCTTCCGCTTCTTTTAGTGGAACATATTTAAAGCCAGGTTAAATAATATTATTCATTTAACCTACAGCCTGATATATAAACGTTTCCGATGCAGAATTCTGTCAATCTGCGTATTAACCAGATGGTCTAATACAGAAAGGCGTTCTTCAGGCAGGCCGTATTCCCGATTTCTGTTAAATTGAAACCCGGTCAGGTTTTGCAGATCCGAACGAATCTGCGGTGTAAGCAGGCCATGCGCGATTTCATTGAAATCTTCCCCAATTTTGGTCGGCCGTTCCGCCAGATAAGCATTCATATTCCGAAAATCATCTTCTTCCGCATAGGGCAGCAACGCCTGATTATGGTCGAACACTGGCGCCATTCCGGTAATTACCAGCGTATCCGTGTCAAACAACATCCCATAATTTCCACGATGTCGATCTGTATTAATAATCAACGCATCCAGCACGACCATTCGTCGGAAATCATCGTCCGCACCATATTTCTCCATGTAGGAGAGAATACCTTCCGGATCCAGAATATTCCTGGCCGCAGCGTGAATCGTCACAAATCCAGACTGTTCATCTGTAAAAAGCGGGCATCGGGAAACCAGTTTTCCCCGAAACATTTCAATCTGATAAGGCACATAAGACCGGCAAAACGCCGCCGCCACCTCACTTGCATACATCTCGGAATAGGGCTCCAATCCTGCATTTCGCGCCCCTTCAGATCCCTGCTTCATCAGGTAAATCTTACCATTCTCCCTTATCCAGCATTTTGCAAATGAACCGCTTGTACCAAATTCAGGGGAAGTAGTGGAAAAGCTTTCTCCATACAACCCACCTTCAAAAGCCAAATGCGCAATCGTCTCATCAAAATCGTTCCGAAAGAGAGAAACCCGATCCCATGTCAGATCAGACGCCGCAGGACGAATCCAGAATGTGTCATTCAAGTTCAACGCGTAGGTCACGCGAATATAGCCTTCCAAATCATAGCACCCGCACAAACGGAGAAGTTTCTCAATATGCGCCCGGTGTTTAGGTGCCTGACGTTGAGCAATCCACGACTGAATATCAGAAAATCCAATCGGCAGGAGGGCGCCGCTTTCACGGGAGATTTCCTCAAACTTCAGCGTTCCAAGTTCTGAACGATGCACCTGAAAGGTCAGAAGTTTTCGGTCTTTATTCATCAAAAAAAACGTGTTATCCAGAAACATATACGTTCCTCCTGATATATCCATTCGTTATTATAACGTCACTGAAATAAATAACAACACTTTTTGTCTTACCTTCCTTGTGTTAATGTTTCATTTATCATCTGTTTATTAATCAGACCTCCTCACGAATCAAAAATGCTTCTTTTCCTGTTACTCTATCTAAATCGTCAATGATCGCCAGCATCTTCTTTTCAGCATTCTTCATAAATCCGCCATTCATAACACGTTTTAACTCAATTCTAACTCAACTCTAACTCAACTCTAACTCAATTTTAACTCGATTACCGATTGAATTAAAGTCGAGTTAGAGTTAAATATATCTGTCTTTTTCATCTGCGTTTCATAGAACCTTACCGCCGGTAGCGGAATCCATATTCTATTTTTAACCTTTCCCAAATTTCAAATGCGACTGGACAGACGCCTACGGCATCCAGAACGCTGAACAGGCTTTGTAATCTTTCCGGTTGATTTGTATAGGGGTATTTTTTGCAGCTATCAGGCTTGCAGTCCCCCAAAATGCATTCTCCTGACTCGTTCATAAAATCGCATGGCATGTGGAGCGTGGCATAGTTTCCCTCTACGTCAAGCTCGGCTTTTAAATACTGCTCTTTAAAAACGTCCACACTCATTCCCAACTTATCCGCATCCTGCTCCAGGTCCTCTTCCGGTATGCTTCCAGCATATAATTTGCAGCAATTACGGCATCTGCTGCAATCATAATTTTGAAACAATTCATTATGTAATCTCTGAAACTGCTCATCCAGCTTCTCCTCATCCGCATGAATCTTTAAGAATGTACGAAATGCCAGATTTTCATTTTCTTTTTTCTTTGATTGAAATTTCACTTCTCTTGGTTTTATCATGTCCTCACCCCGCAAACATTTCCAATTAATACTTTTTCCGCTGTTCGTCTCTCATTTCCTCTGATTATAGCTGCAATTTCTTCCAGATGCAAGTAAAGCTCACATTTAGCGGTCAGAATAGTCTCCTTTCTTTTCCAGTCGCCTGCAATACATTTATCGCCTTCCCTTATATTTCACGCCGCCTTCGCCTGCTTCAGGAAGCGATAAATCTTTGTCCCATCCGCTCTCCCGAACCGCTTCAGCGAGCCAAGATACAGATCCTTCGGCTTTTTTTCCGCTTCTGTCAGTTCAAAAATCTTCGCGACCTCATCTTCATATTCCGTATCCGCAAAAAGAGTCTCAATCTTCTTTTTCCGGCGTTCTTTCCCGTCCTGCTACAAAGAGATTTTCGTTCATCCGTCTGCCCCTCCTTTTTTACACGGCATTTAGTATATATTATATATTATTAATATACTCATTTCAAGATACACCAGCTATTTAATTTTGTATACAATCTCTTCCGTCGTTCCTTGTTTGCAAAATATGTTATTGTTTTCCGGATGATTCCTGTTCCATTATCATCTGCTCAGTTACACTTATCAGAACATGAATCCGGCTGCTTTATTATATTAGCATCAGGATGAATTACAGGATTTCTCGTAACTGTTCAGTCCTTCACAGTTATGATTTTTCAAATTATTTCCGCAAATAAAATAATCAAAAATTATTGGGACGTTTTTGCGCTCTCATCCGTCTAATATATGAAAGGGGGAAATGAGCATGGAAGAATTTGCTGAACTGGCTGAAAAGGCAGCCGGACATGATGCCGACGCCTTTACAGCACTGATGCAATCGCAGATGCAGAATATGTATAAAACAGCACGCGCGATCCTGGCGAATGAATCCGACATAGCTGATGCGATTTCCGAGACTATTCTCACCTGTTGGGAAAAGCTGGATCAGCTGAGCGACCCGGCCTGGTTTCGCACATGGATGACACGGATTCTGGTCAACAAATGCAATGACGTGATCCGGCAGGGAAAAAATCTATGCATGCCGGGGGAGGTGCCTGAGATATCCGCGGCGGATTCCGGATTTACAAATGCCGAATGGAACGAGGCGCTTGGCATGCTGGATGAAAAATACCGTCTGGTGCTGATGCTGTATTATGTGGAAGGCTATAAAACCAGTGAGATCAGTACAATTCTGGAAGTAACCGAAAGTACGGTACGCACACAGCTGGCAAGAGGACGTGAAAAGCTGGCACAGGCTGTTACAGGGAAAAAGTGAAAAGCCGCGCATGAAAAATCGCCCGGCAGAGAGGCGCAGCCTGCGAACTCAATGCAGGACAAATAAAGGAGGCAAATGCGCTTATGAAAGAAATTAAGACAGAGCATTGGCAGACGGCTGAGAGTCAAAATGATTCGAATAAAGCCATCAGGAAGGAATGGGATCCTGGAGAAGTGATTGAAGTACTGCGGGAAGATATTGAAATTCCGGAAGCTGTAAAACAGAAAGCGAATGAAGCCTTTTCCAAAATAAATCAGGAAAAGGAAGCAACTGCAAATGAGGCGTTTTCCAAAATACATCGGGAAGCGAAAGCAACTGCACATTCCGAGATCCCGGAGAAAGAAGTTGTATATAAGAAAAAAACTGTGTATGAGAAAGCTCACATGCGTGAAAATCACGAAAAAGATGGAGTCTCTTTGGCAGGGAACACATCAAACAGAAACATAGCCGCCAAAGAGGCAGGCAGCCAAATGCAAGGAAACAGCAAACACTCCGGAGCAGGAAAAAGAAGCTCTCGCACCCACAAACACGCACTGGCAGTCGGAATCGCGGCGGCATGCGCGGTGATGATCTGCAGCGTAGGCGTGATGGCCGCGTATCGGCAGTGGAGCCGCTCCGTAGAGAAGGGAATGCAGGCGGACGAAGAGCAACTCGCCGACCTTGAAGCCGAGCAAATGCTGTCCGTATCCGGAGCATCCGTGACAGACCAGGGTGTGACGATCACCTCCGAAGAAGCCATTGTCGACAGCCATTATGCCTATCTCGTATTCAAAGTAGAAGGCTATACGCTGGAAGAAGGAGCACAGCCGGAATTTACAAATGTGGATGTGAGTGCTTCTGATGGAGAAGATCTCTATCTGGAAGGAAGTGGAGCTACCTCCTGCAACTTCTATAACGGTCTGATCGTCGGCGAAAACGGAAGGGCTGTAAACGCGGATGGAAGCGAAATAAAAGAGGATGAGGATGGTAACTGGCTTCTGCAGTATGTGCAGGACGACGGAAGTCTGGAATACTGTATCACCCTTTATTCCACAACAGAGGGCGCATTTATCGGAAGGAACTTACACATCGAATTTCAGGGGCTGGGTTCATATATAGAAGATTCCGAAGAGGAAATCCGAACAGGCATTGACGGTACCTGGAACTTTGATCTGGCTCTGTCCGGTTCGCCAAACACGACAACCTTTGATCTGGATACGGTGCTTGGAGACAGCGGCGCGACCGTAATTCAGGCTGTTCTCTCTCCGCTATCCGCAACGATATACTATGAATTTCCTTATTCCGAATACACAGTCGAAGCGGAAGATGAAAACGGAATGACGCGGATCACCACTTCTTTTGAAGAAGCGCCGACATTTCTCGGTTTCCGCATGAAAGACGGCACAGATATTCGTTATCTGACTGGCGGAGGCTCCAACGGCTATGATAACGACTGGAATGATATTGATAACGGTGAAATGCTCATTTACCGTGTAATACAGGGCTATGGACGTGTCATCGATGTGGATGAAATCGAAAGCCTGCTGTTTCTGAAATCTTATCCGGAAGAATCAGAAGAAGGGGAAGCGGTGCTCACTGATGAGAATCTGTATATTGTACCGCTGCAGTAGTACGATATGCAAAAACCGAGAAGATGTATTTGGAAACGGATATTTATAACCGTTACTGTATTTTAAATTCTATGATAGGAGCAGTCTGCAAGTCATTTGCAGGCTGCTTTTTCTTATCCTTTAAGGAAACTATTCGGACTCGACACGCTCACCATGTTCTCTGATCAAAGCGCTTTTCGAAACCATCCATTGTTCTCCAAACTTCTGCTCATCAATTCCTTTTTTACTTACCATATGCGACTGCATTACGCAAAATACTTTCATTTTGTCCCCATAAAATTCATCCAGAATTTCTTTTAAATACAGCTACGAATCGAAAAAAATTAATGATAAACATTAAAAAAACATTGACAAACATTATTTTCAAGTATATACTACAGCACGAATTAACGATAAACATTAATTTTTTAATGAAAAGGAGCTATATCATGAACACAAATAATGAACTGGAAAAAATGAGGAAATGGGGACATGCGTTGGAGAAAGCATCTCTAATCATAGGTAAGATCGTGTATATGTTTAGCCTCCTTGCCGGAGTACTGATTTTAGTAAATATGTTCGGCATTTTTAATACTATGGGGCTAACTGTAGACCTGACCAGCTTTGGCAATACCATTCATTATCAGGAGCTTTCACTTCCTTTGCAAATTATAGTAAGTTTATTACTGATCGCAATGCTGGTTATAACATGTATCATGGTTAACGCATTGGTACATGCTCTGAGAAGTGTATTTCAATCAATAGCAAACGGCAGACCCTTTGAGGATTGCACTGTTAAAGGGTTTCGCAAAGCGGCTCTTTGGATAGCAATTCTTGGAGTACTCAATGGAGAAATCTTTGGACTTATTATTGCTGTGCTATGCCTGTTTCTCTCATATGTATTTCATTATGGAATGCTTTTGCAGCAGGAATCAGATGAAACATTATAAGGAGATGATTTACACATGGGAAAAATAATATTGCGGCTGGATCGCGTTATGGCAGACAGAAAAATGTCACTAAAAGAATTATCATCTATCGTTGGCGTATCGAATGTGAATTTATCTAAGATAAAAACAGGCAAAATAAGCGCAATACGCTTCTCAACATTAGAAGCTATTTGTGATGCGTTAGACTGCCAGCCAGGAGATATTTTGGAATATAAGAAAGACGAGGAACAGGCATGAAACGAATTTTTAAAATAGCGCTGCAGATTTTGGCAATTCTATTATTTGTGATACTTTGTCAATTACCAGGCGGCATTTGGATGGACTCATGGGAAATAAATAAGATTGCTCTTCCGCTGCACTACCTTGTTGCCTCAATCGTATATTTTCTACTGTTTTTCCTTGGATTTAAATATATCAGGAATCGTTTTTTCAAGGATATTGAAATTTATGGGCTGAATGAAGTGAAGATACACAGGAGCTATCTGCTATACGGTATAAGTGAATTAATTTTATTCTATGCAGGCGCTATGATTATTGGAGGACACTTTATTTTCCCCGAAATGGACAATTACCTGTTCGCGCAAAATGCGGCAAGTTTTCTCGGGACATTTTTAGTTGCTCCAATCATTGAGGAACTGGTTTTCAGAGGACTTATTCAGGGTATTATTTCAAAAAATTATAACCGATACGCAGGAGTTATCGTATCTTCTCTTATTTTTGGAGCTGTACATCTCATGAATGGAAGCTTAAGTCTTATCAGCGCCTTTCAGCTTATTATCAGCGGAGCTCTTGTAGGTATCATGTTCAGCTGTATTTATTTGTCAACCGGTTCCATTTGGGCAAGTATTACTGTTCATGCGTTATATAATGGCATCGGAACACTTGTTCCAGTGGATATCACAAGCACAAACGACTGGCCGGTCGTATTCGTCTTAAATAGTAGAAATCAGTTGCTGACCGGCGGGGATTATGGATTTGACTGTGCGCTTACGACCGTTATCGGATTTATATTAATAACAGTTTTCATCCTGCATCGGGAATATAAAAAGAAAAAATCGAGACTATGAGAAAAAGGCATTCCATGCTTTAATAATTCAAGTTATAGCCTTTCGCATAAATCCAGACTGATCCATCCATTCCGTCCGCTCTGGTACGCTTTCAGCAGCCCCCATCCGGAAGCCGATCCCGTCCCTTCGGAAGTCTCCACAATCGTGAACACGCCCTTCCCGGTATACTTCCCGGTCTTCGCAAACCCCGTCCCAGGACCCGTGCGGATATTCAGGTTGCTGATGCTCACCTTCACCTGGAAGTTTTCCGTCTCTGCACTTTCGGAAGCACCTGCCGCCGTCAACGCGCCGACATACACCACATTCCCTGATGATGCAGTGTCCGCCGCCCCGGACGCAAGCGCCGCCTTCCATGCAATCGAGCAGGGTGATTTCCCCTACTCGCCGCGCAGGGCGCATCCAACACCAGCTGGAAAACTTCCATATACCCTTGTCAGATTCCCATTTTGTAATAGCCTGCCTGGATACCAAAATCTTTTCTGCCAGCTGCTGCTGTGTTAATCCCGCACTTTTTCTTGCCTGTGCAATTTTTTCTCCAAGCGTTAATGATTCGCCTCTGCTCTTTGTTTCCATAGAAAAATACCTCCGTAATAGTAATATAGAAAACGGCTCTAGTCGTTTTCTTTTGCACAGACCACAAGGCAGCGAAGCTGCCATTCCATATGCGATCGTGTGCATCGAATCAGCTCTCGCTGTTGCTTTCACTATACGGCCCGGTACAGCAAATCACAAGAAACGCCCGTTTTCCTGCATGCTACGATGCGTAGCATGATGATTTCTGCCGCTTAAATGTTCATATTTCAGTCTGACAAATTCAGATTCTGCCATGTTTGCAAGCCCCATCCACCAGCAAAAACACTGCTGCAGCAATAATCTGACATAACCTGGCACGGCGGATTATCCGTCAAGCTTGTGTCTACGCTAATGCAAAATTAAATATTTCATCCGCTGTATTCCCAGTAGCTGTCCATAGCGGTTTTTCAATCAACTCCTTCAGCTTCATACGGGGATTATAATTTGAGAGAAGTTGAACCGGAAGCTTAAGGTCGCCAACCACCACAAAGATATAGCCTTTCAATGATTGGATGAAAGCCATACCCACGGTGATGTAAAGTTACTCCCCCAGTTTTTATCTGCGTAACCATAGCTCTTTTCCGGAATGACTCTGTATGAGACTCCGTTTAATGTCACGGTTCCGCTGTAGACGCTTTTCATTCCTTCCGCGTGCCAGTACATCTCAAACGCTTTCAGGAAACGGAACAGCTTACTGGTTCCGTAACCGACATTGAAAGCAATCTGTTTCTCTATTTCAAGATTCCAGGACATCTCTCCGCTGTCGCTCATCCACTCCGGATGCGCCGCAGCATCTTCTTCGCTCACGGATATGCTGCCGACAAGTTTCGTATCCGAAGCGTAACTGTCATCCGCCTGTACCGAATATGGTGCTTTGCCATGAATACTCACATCATCCCATGAGAAGAATCTATGAAGTTGACAGGGATTATTTTCATTTTCCGCGGAGCTGCCCCTGCGCGGAGCACCCCAGCATCCTGCCTTGACCATCAGATACGATGGCCGTATTCCGTTTTTCCTGTTTTCCTCAAGTTGTCCAAAAACAGGCTGTCCCTGGTTCAGCCCGGGATTGATCGTGAAAAATTCGATGAAGAATGCTTTTTCTACAATCCTGCAAAAAACAATTCGTAAAAATCATCTTCTGCTTCCAGCATCGGAGAATTCTCACCGCCGCCATTCGTGCTGCGCTTCATCGCCGCATAGGATTCCTCACCTGCAGCGATGACATCAATCTCATACACGGGATACCCCAGTTCCCTGCATTTTGCGCAGAAAGCTGAAAGAGGGTTTTTCTGCTCTCTTGTCAGTAAAAATTCTTCCCGAAGTTTCTCATTCTTTTGCGCTTTTGCTTTGATTTCGTCCAACATCTCCGCGATTTCCATGATTCACCGTCCTTTTCTATATCGGAAATCCACCGAATCAGATAACAATTCCATGCAGATGATCTACCTCGTGCTGAATAATCTCTGCCTGGTCCCATAAATCATTTTCTTCTCCGCTATCTTTGGCAGTTCGGCCACGTCCTGTTCATATGTATACAGAATTCCTGATCCTGAATCCTTTTGCGCATTCTTTACTGCATCTTTCCACCCACTTGCAATCCGCTCGGCAAGCTTCGTGTTTCTGGATGTCGTCGTTTCATTATGTACGGCGTAAGCAATAGCCTTTTCCACATCCATCGACACACGCCGCTCGCCCTGCATCAGGCGTTTCGCACAGCCGGTCTCCGAAAAATAAAAGGCGGGAAATAAATCGCATCCTCGTCCTTTATGACATCGGATGTACGGATCATCTCATCGAGCGTCATTTCCAGTACCGGAGCTTCCACAGAAGCCGCCACCCTGCCCTAATGATTTTGCTTAGAAATGAATATTGTCCTCACTTTCTTCCATCGCAGGAAAATACCTGCAGTCCTTTTTTTCTGAATCCGTAAATCGAAATCATCTTATCACATAAAATGGGGGACTACAACTATCATCTGGTGTCTCCGGATTCAGTCATAACAGAGGATTTTACTTTATGCCACAAAATAACTGACAATACAACTGTTACGCAATCCGAAATGCTCTGGCCGGAAATGACTCCATTCAGGCCTAAAGCCGCACTAAGCAAAAACAGAAGCGGAATGAGCAAAACGCCCTGACGAAGTACCGAAAGTACCGTGGCCGGAAATGCGTGTCCCACAGACTGCATGCAATTCATATTCACAAACAGGATTCCAATGAATGGCCCGGACTGTTTGATAAATACGTAAACGTTAAATAATCTTGACAGGTAAATCATTATTGTCTCCTGAGGAACCTTTCCTGACAGCGGACGGTGTGCAACCATAAATAGCCTTGAACGTGCGGTTAAACAGCTTCTGGTTGGTGAAACCGTTTTGCTCCATGATTTCCGCGACCGACAAGTCTGTGTTTTCCAGATCCTGATAGATATGGGCTGCGCGTACCTCATTCAGATACTGTAAAAAAGACATCCCCATTATCTTTTTGAAAAAACGACAGAAATATTCTTTGCTGAAACCGAGCTGATCGGCTGCATCCTGCAGGCTGATCGGCTCTTTATAATGTGTGATCACAAAGCTGATGACAGTGCGAATCCGTTCCGAGTTTAAAAGGCTGGCGTTTTCCGGCAGAGCACTCTGTGGATGAGAAAAATACTGGATCAGCCGCGCAAAAATCTGCAGCACATATCCTTCGGTCTCCATGGGAAGCGTCACCGGATTCCGGATATAAGCTTTTGTCAGATCCTGAAGAAGCATGCAGATATCGAGATATTCCTGAAAATTATCATCCGTAATGTCCTCCGGCGTACACCGGAACTGATAGAGATCCAGCCCCGGAATATATTTCTCCATATAAGACTTGGAAATATGGATAGAGACAAACATGGAAGTCAGATCATGAGAAAAGGTACTGTGTACCTGACGCGCGTCTACCACGATCATATGCTTGGGATGGAGCTGATGCTTTTTCCCGTCGATGGTGATGTCACTTTCCCCGTTTAAATGAAAGAGAATCTCCAGTTCCTCGTGCCAGTGCGGCGGATGATAACCGCCCGGCGCTGTCACATAGGTGATACGAAAACCGGATGTTAGCGGCGTTCGGAAGGATTCATAATAAGGTGTGGACATTTTTGCAGTCTCCTTTCAGTATCGCTCATTATAGGATTGAAACAGGAATATGTCAATATCGACTTAAAACAAATCAATATTCCGCCTTTTGTCCGGGACAAAAGCGCGGTATGCTCATGGACGTAACAAAGCAAAACAAAAAAGACATACAGAATAGCAGACCCGGACAGAGCGCAGAAATATATCTGAATCGGGAAAAATTCTGTGAGATATTGAATTTACGAAAGTGAGGACAGGATTATGAGAAAATTCGTAGAATATTTTAAAAAGAATCAGGTAGAAATCGCGCTGGCACTGTATGCGGTAAATATGAACGTAAACTCTTTTCAGGGATATGAGCAGATCCGTGCTATATCGGAGAGATAACACAGAACTTTCCGGAAAAACAATTCCTTAGACGTTGGCACCTCGCATACATGAGGTGCCTTTTTATTCTGAACGGCTCCCTGCCAGGAAGAGAAGTACTGCCGATCATTCCTTACTCTCGATAGCAGTTTTCAGATCAGCAGCCGAAAGTCCTTTTTCTTTCATAATAGCAAGGACTTCCTTTATTGCTTCTTCCTCTGCCGCTTTTGCTGCAGCAGTATCTAATGCATCAATCTCAGCCTGAATTTCATCTTTCTGTGCTTCTAACCCGGATATCTTTTCCTGATTCCTTTGTATCAATCAGACGCAGCAGTGTATCCGTAAATGGCTCATCCAGATGATCCATCCAATCATTCAGATCACCGGCTGGCGGCTGCTGTGAAAAACAGATCGGAGCTTCCATATCATCCGTCTTTGGCTGCTGTGCTGCAGATATTTTTGTCCGGCCAACTGAGCCGGACGATCTGGCAGCTGGCTCTAGCGGAGCAACTTCCGATGGACACGGGTATGCAGAAAGTTCCGGCTCCCGCAACACACGTTCCTCAGCATCGAGGAGTTCCCTGCAGGAATGTGTGTGTGCCTCCACGTAATATTCGTCTATGTATTGTTTTATCGCTCCCTGCAGTTGTTTTCCTACAGAAAGAGCATCTTTATCAAAAACAGCAAGATAGACATCCATCTCATACAGCTTCAGAAAATCCTGTATCGCAGATACCGCCACCTGCAGAGCTTCTTTTTTCGGATAACCATAAATTCCGGAAGAGATCAAAGGGAACGCAATGCTCTTACAATCATGCTGTAATGCCTGCTTCAGAGATTCCATGTAAGCAGAGCGGAGCTGTTCTTCGCATCGTAAAGCCACGTTCTGATGATAGACAGGACCGACCGCATGAATCACATATTTTGCCGGGAGCTGAAATCCCGGCGTAATCACAGCCTGACCGGTCTCAACAGGTGAAAGCTTATCACAGGCTTTCTGCATGTCTTCCGCCCCTGCTTCGTGAAAGATTGCTCCGCATACACCGCCACCCATCCGAAGGTCTGTGTTAGCGGCGTTGACAACTGCGTCAACATTCATTTTTGTAATGTCCTGTCTAACGATTGTAAAAGGCATAAGGCAATCACCCCTCTCTGCTGTTCAGATACTCGTTATAAACTGCGTTGCTGTGTTCCAGCTGTTTCTTCTGCATGATCCGTTCCCGGTCACTTAAAATCGCCAGCATCTCATCCACAACCTCCCCTTCCGGAAGTTCACTGTAATGGGACAAATAACCGATCATCCTCCGCGCTGTAAAATCCGTATTGAGGCTCTGCGTGATCAGGTCACAGAACCGTTCTGAATATCCTTTATCCAGCATGATCTGATATAACTCCTCGCTTACTGCTGATTTTTGTTTCATATGTCGTATTCTCCTTACTGCTTCTGTGCCTGCAAAAGCCACTGGATTCCTTTTATCAGCCGGGCATCGGCGTCGGCAGATACCCGGATATTTTGTCACGCAAACAAATCATCTATAAATTGAAACATCGCGCCGCCCAACTCCACTATCTCTTCAACAGAAATCCTTGTACCGTCTGTCATAACAAGAGTCCGGTGGAATTCATTCAGCTTCTTCACTACACCTGTCACAGTACGATACTCGCCACCGCCCTTTCTTTCATCCGGGATGAAATACGTAATTTCGACCACTGGTGACTCATTCAGATGGGACTTGAGCAAGTTGATGCGTTCCGAGATTTTCTGCTGCTCCTCCTCGTTCAGTTCCATACGCTGATCTGTCAGCCGTGCGGTTTCCTTTACTGCAGCGTCGTAGCCGGTAAGTGCTGCAAACGGCGAAAACTGCGCTGCCCGGTCTGACATGGACATATGTTGACGTTTTGGGGAGACATGATGGGGCAGGTTGATAATGTCCTGATATTCTTCTATCTTTCTGTCAGCCATTGTTCCTGTATCTCCTTCGCTACCTTCTATGCCCGCCGATCTGCGCATTGCGGTCACGGCCGGTGGCTCCTTCTTCCAGATTCATCCCTTTCAACAGTGCGTTCTTCCCAAATTTCTTCTGAATCTCCAGAACCGCTTTCTGCCTGCGTTTTTCCTTATCAAGTTCTTCCTGTTCCTTTTCACGCTGTTTTTCAAGAGCGGCATAATCCGTAAATAAATCCAACTGTTCAGGCTCCGGGGGCTTTACCATTTCTTCACTTACAACGTGATTAGCGACAACGTACATCCGACGCACCAGCAGATTGTGGTCAACGATACGGTCAAACAATTCCATAGCCGCATTGGTAATCAGCACTGTAGATGCTGTCTGCCTGCCAAGATTGATGGAACCATGCGCCTGTTTTGGAATGTTTCTTCCATAGTGGTCGGTGGTGACTTCGCCTTTATATGATTTCCGACGTGCAGGATCTGCCAGATTTTCTGTATCATACCCTACTGTTAGGACGATCTGGTCAGCCACCAGTCCTTTGTCCACAAGGTCAAGTGAAAGGGAATCCGCCATTTCCCTGACGACAAGTTTTGCCTTGTCAAATTCATAAGGAGACTGCAGTACCTGCCCGGAGCTGATGCTGTTATTTTCCGGCTTATAACTTTTAATATCAGAAATGCGGCAGGGTTCCCATCCCCATGCATGGTCGATCAAAAGTTCCGCGTTGATGCCAAATTCCTTATAAAGCTGATCCTCACCATAGCTGCTTAAAGAGCATCTGGCAATGTCTCCCATCGTATAAAGGCCCATTTTTTCCAGCCGTCTGGCATAGCCACGGCCTACACGCCAGAAATCCGTGATAGGCTGGTGTGTCCACAGCTTCTGGCGGTAGCTCATCTCATCCAGTTCCGCAATACGCACTCCGTCTTTATCCGCCGGAATATGTTTTGCTTCCACATCCATCGCAATTTTACAAAGATACAGGTTGGTGCCGATGCCAGCCGTGGCCGTGATTCCGGTTTCCTTCAGGACTTCCTGGATCATTTTCATTGCCAGCTCATGAGGGGTACACCCATATGTCTGCAGATAATCCGTCACATCCATGAACACCTCGTCGATGCTGTAAACATGGATATCTTCCGGTGCGATGTAGCGCAGATAGATCTGATAAATCTCTGTGCTGCGCTGCATATAATGTGCCATCTGCGGTGTCGCCACAATGTAGTCCAAAGATAACGATGGGTCTGCATTCAGTTCATTGATATCACAGGAGGAGTCGGTAAAGCTCCGCCCCGGTGCACGCCTCTGCCGTTCATTATTGACTTCTTTCACACGCTGAACGACCTCAAATAATCTTGCCCTTCCGGGGATACCATAGGTTTTCAAAGAAGGGGAAACCGCAAGGCAGATTGTTTTCTCTGTACGGCTTAAATCCGCGACCACCAGATTGGTAGTCAGCGGGTCCAGACCGCGCTCCGCGCATTCCACCGAGGCGTAAAAGGATTTTAAGTCAATGGCGATATAAAAACGTTCTGACAAGCGGTTCACCTCTTTCCCTTCCATTTGTGTTCAATCCGTTTTTTTCATAATCAGATATTTATCCATGAAGAAAACAATGACCGAATCACCTATTCCATATAAGAGTTGCGATGCAACACCACACGCCTGATACAAAACCGGCGACCTGGCGGATGCGGTTGCCTGCATTGTTCCGGTAAACTTTCCACCCAAAAGGGCATACAATCCATTCTGTATGGCTCTTATGCCGCTCAAAATAATCCCTCATTCTGCTTATTGTCATGACCAGCTCCTCCCGCATAAAGGTTGTTTTCTGTTTATATATATTTCCCGGTCATACTGTCCGGGTTATCCTTTATATCCACGGGTGTCCCGCTCGCAACAATTCTGCCGCCCGCTTCCCCGCCGCCGGGGCCCATGTCAATGACATAATCCGCCGACCGAATGACATCCAGATCATGCTCAATCACAACAACGGTTGCACCGTTCGCAATAAGACTGTCAAAGACTTTAAGCAAAGTCTGTATATCCAGCGGATGCAGGCCGATTGTCGGCTCATCAAAAACAAAAACCGAATCCGACTGTCTCTTTCCAAGTTCGCTGGCCAGCTTCAGACGCTGTGCTTCGCCGCCGGAAAGCCCAGGCGTTTCCTCGCCAAGAGTAAGGTAGCCAAGGCCAAGATCCTGCAGGGTTTTGAGTTTTTGAGCAACCGGTTTTATATCGCTGCATACTTCCAGTGCCATGTTAATGTCCATATCCATCAACTGAGGAAGGGAATAACCGTTTCCATCATGGCTCTTCCATTGCACCTGATCTGCCGCCCTGCTGTAGCGGCTTCCCCGGCAGGCCGTACAGGTCACGGTCACATCAGGCAGGAACTGGACATCCAGATCAATCTCGCCCGTCCCATCACAAACCGGGCAGCGCAGCCTGCCTGTATTGTATGAGAAATCTCCCGCTTTGTATCCTTTTTCTTTTGCTTCCGGCTGCCGTGCAAACAGCTTTCTCAGATCGTCATGCACATCCGCATAGGTCGCAACGGTAGAACGGACATTGATGCCGATGGGCGTTGCATCGATCAGCTTGACATGACTTATGCCGTCCGCTTTCAGAAAAGAAACACTCTCCGGATAGCTCCTGCCGTCAATGAGCGACTGCAGTCCCGGGACAAGGCTTTCCAGAACCATGGTCGTTTTGCCGGAACCCGAGACGCCGGTTACAGCAGTGAACCTGCCTTTTGGAATGCGGACATCGAGAGGTCTGACCGTATGAATTGCATTGGTAACCATATGGATTTCGCCGTTTACAAACAGTTTCTCGTTGTCCTCAAATTTCCGGTTGAGTGTCTTTTTTCGTGAAAAGAACGGCGCAATCCGGGAATTACCCGACTCTCTGATCATATCCAACGTTCCTTCGGCTATGACAGTTCCGCCTTTTGCGCCCGCGTCCGGCCCCATTTCAATCAGCCAGTCTGCCTCCGACAGGATCTGCGTGTCATGGTCAACTAAAATAACGGAGTTTCCGTCGGCGATCAGGTCATGCATAACGGAATTGAGGCCAATAATATTATGGGGATGCAGGCCGATGGATGGTTCATCCAGAATATACATGACTCCTGTGGTCCGGTTCCGGACTGCCCGGGCAAGCTGCATTCTCTGCCGTTCACCGGTAGAGAGCGTAGAAGCTGCCCGATCCAGAGTCAGATAGCCAAGGCCGAGTTCCATCAGGCGCTTCGCAATGACAAAATAAGACTCACAGATGCTTTCTGCCATCGGTCTCATTTCTTCCGGCAGGGACTCCGGAACGCCTTTTACCCATTCGGTCAGGCTCTCAAGGGTCATTTTGCAGGCATCCGCCAGGGTAATCCCGCGAAGAAGCGGCGCTCTGGCTGCATCCGACAGACGAGTCCCATGACATTTGGGGCATATATCCTGCCGAAGGAATTTCTCAACCCGCTTCATGCCTTTCTCATCCTTAACCTTTGAAAGCGCATTTTCCACGGTATAGATTGCATTAAAGTACGTAAAATCCATCTCTCCAGCAGCACCATTCGTTTTATTCTGGTAAATGAGATGATGCTTTTCAGCCGGTCCGTGGAATACAATATCCTTTTCTTTCTCAGTTAAATCCCGAAACGGCACGTCCGTGCGAACTCCCATTTCCCGTGCAACATCTTTCATGATCGACCACATGAGGGTCTGCCATGGGAGTACGGCGCCTTCATCGATGGAAAGCGTATCGTCCGGGACAATGGTGGATTCATCCACAATCCGGACGGTACCAGTACCGTCACAACATTCGCAGGCGCCCTGTGAGTTAAATGCAAGTTCTTCTGCCGAAGGGGCAAAAAAATGCTCCCCGCATTCCGGACAGATGAGTTCCTGTCCTGCTGCTACAGCCAGAGAAGGCGGAACATAATGCCCATTCGGGCACCGATGGCTCGCCAGACGTGAATACATCAGCCGAAGGCTGTTCAAAAGTTCTGTACCTGTACCGAATGTACTGCGTATTCCCGGAACGGCCGGTCTCTGTCTCAGTGCAAGAGTCGCCGGTACATACAGCACCTCATCAACATCCGCTTTCGACGCAAATGTCATACGTCTGCGTGTATACGTTGACAGAGATTCCAGATATCTCCGCGAACCTTCCGCATACAACACACCCAGAGCAAGAGACGATTTCCCTGATCCGGAAACGCCGCAGATTCCGACTATTTTTCCAAGCGGCACATCAACATTCACGTCTTTCAGATTGTGAACCCGTGCACCTCGTATTATAATTTTATCCGGCATGAAAGAATGTTCTCCTTCCCAATTTTTCTCCGAGTCAGGTCTTTCCATTGTAAAAGAGTTTTTAATCTTCTCTCTTATATCTTTGTATAAGAATAAGCATCCTGTTACTCTATGCACGCCATCATGATTGACATCCTGAAACAGCCACGCTTACTGTAACCACAGCCATCATTACCGCGACTAGCAGCAATGGAATCATTCCATCCACATAGCCTTTTACCTTGTCCAGGTTATAGTAAAGCAGGTAACAGACCAGACTGACGACTGCGGCCACCACCGTTATGACAAGGAGCAAAATCGTCACCGTTCTTGTGTAATGCCCCATCCCATAGAGCGCATTCAGTTCCAGAAACATCAAGGCTGTCCATCCAACGATAAGGAAAAGTTCTGTCGTCACCTGACGCTTCAAAAGCACAGCCGTCCCCGCGAATAAAATAACATACGCCGCCACGCCGCCTATGATAACAGCATTGCCGGAAAACAGCTTCAGCTGATTATCAACGGAACCGCTTCCGCCTGCAATCTGATAAACAGATGCCACGCCAAAGACGAGCGCCGGAATCAGCAGCCATCCACTTTTCATGCCTTTGATCGCACCTGTCGGTTTAAAAGCCACAAGCCACCATGCAAGATAGAAAATGCAGCACAGGATCATCAGAATATTCCCGGTCAGCATTTTTCTGGTCTGAACCTCAAAACCTGCAAACATTACAACGCCTCCATAGTCTGTTCTAATATTTTGCTGCGCGGATTAAGACAGGTCCCATCCATATCAATTGCCAGCAGTCTGATTCTCATAGGAAGCCCCCTTTATCTCCCGGCGATTTCTACATCTTCCTCATATTCCACCTGCATTTTGGCCAGCGCCTCATATCGCCGCACGGGCAGCTGCAGACCAATCCCTGTAATACCCGGCAATGCCTCCAGTATGTCGGACAGTTGTTCCTCTGTAACCGGTTTTTCATTGTATTTCCGTATGGAACGGCGTTCCATAATGGTCTGAAGCATTTCATTCATTTTATTTTGCCTCCCTGCCGCAGTCATAATGCTGGCGGCTGTCATAGCCTGCTTCTTTGAAATCAGAGTTTAAAAATTCAATTTCTTTCGGGCAGATTTTGATAAGGTTCATGATAAAAGGCAGCTTTTTAAGCGCATCAACGGGAATTTTCTTCCACTCTGCCGCATGAATATATTCTTTAGAAAACGGCTCGATGATGTCTGCTCTGCCTGTAACCTGCAGCCCCTTTAATTTCCCAAAGCCATCATATCGGTCATATATGGCAAGGCAAACATTTTTGTTATCCTCCAGGCCAACAAATTTCTGCCCGCCTTCTGAAAACATCCAAAAAGCTCCGTCGTGCCAGGCATATTCGATGGGTGTACATCGGATAAAGCTGCCGCTTCCGGTAGCGAGGGCACAGGTATTATTGGATCGAATATATTCATCAATGGCCGTCCACAACTGATCTGTCGGCATCTTTTTAGAATCGGCATCCTTTTCCAGCCAATGGTTTGCTGCAGTTTGGTATTCTTCATGAGTCATATTGTCCCATCCTCCCATAGTCTTAAACAATTTATAATTTTGCTGATCATTTCAAAAAAGTCACTTTCCCGCTTTTCAGGTCGTAAAGTGCTCCGACAATCTCTGCTTCTGCCATTTCTTCATTTCCATCAAAAGCAGTTCGTATGCTTGATACCGTGTTTCTGATGTTCAGGATACTGGCTTTACAGGAATCTGCTTCTGAATGTATGACTGCTGCAATTTTATCTGTAATACTCTTTACATACCCGCTGGCATTTCCGGCAATCGCCGCCCCGACAGCGCCACAACAGGTATGGCCAAGAACAACTACCAATGTGCAGCCGAGGTGTTCTACAGCATATTCAACACTTCCAAGAGTGCTGTCATCCACCACATTCCCCGCCGTCCGGATAACAAACAGTTCTCCAATCCCGCAAGAAAAAATTGCTTCCGGTATCACACGCGAATCTGAGCAGGAAATGATGATGGCAAACGGATGCTGTCCGTTTTCAGCAGTGTCAAGCCGGATTCCTTCAGAAATATCTCCAATCTCGTTTTGGGTATGCAGGTAACGCTCGTTACCTTCCTTTAAACGTTTCCTAATCTTCTCATTATTCATCACATCTGTCCCCTCAAATCACATGAAATCGACATTTTCCTGTCTCAAGGCATTTTTTGCTTCTTCATTGTGCATCTTCCCAATAAACCTCCGCGTCCTCATATCCATCAAAATCATCATAATGATCATAATAGAATTCTTCCGGATCATCATAATCAGACGCATTGTACTGATCCTTACTGGAGTTGCCCGAACTGCTGCTCTTTGAACTACTCGATGAGCTGCTTTTCGAGCTGCTGCCCGAACTGGATGAAGACGAAGAGCTCCCGGATGACACCTTATCGCGCTTATCCCAAACCTGTATCACCTCGCCCTGCACACATCGTGCAGTAAATATCGTCGTATTGCCGCTCTTGAAATCATACAGATTCGCAGTATAAGCTTTGCCATTCATCATTTCCGTGTTGTGCCGGACGGTGGATGATGGCGCACCGAGCGCGGTTTTACCGATATACTCCTCGGAAAGTCCCACATAAGGTACCTGCTTGCTGAGACGCTCCAAAAATGATTTTTCCTGCGCTGCTTCCCTCTCCGCTTTTTCTTTTGCCCGCTGTTCCGCTGCTTCAGACTCTGCGATTGCCTTTTTCTCCAGATAAACCTCGTAATCTGCAGTTACTTGTTCTTTGAAAGTATCCAAATCCGTCAGAATCTCATCGCTGACATTTTCCAGATTCAAAGACTTTACCCCAGAATAAGCGGATTCAATATCATCCTCGTCATAACTCATGTGCGCCTGACACAGGGAAATCATTCCGTCTATATCCAGATCCGCATATCGTTCTTCGCTGATCTGTTCGAGTAGTTCATAGGCTTCCCCATAGGAGTTCTGCTCTGCCAGTTCTACTGCTTCCTGATACGTGGCCTTTACTTCTAACATATTCTGATGAGCGTTATACCTGTCTGCTGCGATCCCGGCCACAAGCAGCAGCGCCAGAGAAATAAGTATGCTTCTTTTTACAATTTTCTTCATAGCAATCACCGTTTTCCTATTTTGGATCTACAAATACTCTCAGATATAATACAGGTGTGCAGCAAATAAATACAATGCAAATAAATGCTTCCCTTGAGCAGTTTCTTTTTCATGCGGATCATCTTACAGAATTCCCTTATAAAGCTGTTCCGTAATGGTGTATATCCTTAGTAAAAACCAAATTTCATTTACAATATAATTGCAACGAAGTTGCAATTATATTGCAATTTCAAGCAATTATTTAAAGTGAAACACAGCAAGGGAAATGGTAAATCGCAGTAAAAGTAATGTCAAACACATACATTGTCGTCTTATTGTTTGCTATCCTAAAAAGAACCCCTCCTGATAATGCTGTTTATCATTACGAAGATTAATAAGTTCCCATATACGATCATAACATGAAAAGAACCCTGTCCGAAATTCTTCCCTCTGATTGGCTGGCCCAGATGCTTCCGAAGAGCGATATTCAAACACGATTCCCGCCTGAGGTAAATACTTGTTAAGAGAACTGCCGCTCTTTCTCAAAGGCGGATATATACGTTTCACATCTCTTTAAAGTCATCCCCGCCTTTATATCTTCTTCTGTAATAATCCATCGTCCTGTAATCAATAATATCCTTCATGTGCCGTACAAACGCCGGTTTTCTGACAATTTCTTTCAGATCACTGCGTAAAGCCAGTGCGCAGCCCTGTCGTTCTATAAAAAAACCGTTTCCGGATTTTTGCAGGAAATGAATCGGATTGCTCTTTGCGTTATACAGATGTTGTTTGCCCGTAATACCCAGAAATTCATCGTATGTAATGTTCTGACGCAAATCCTTCCAGTTGGTCCCTGTCTGAAAGAATGCCTTCCATGCGTTCAGGACATCTTCCTCCGAAACTTCCATTTTTACATCACCATTATTATAAAAAGCCATCAGAATGGGCATCTTATAAGATTTCTGCATATTGGTAGTCTCCAGCAAAAACAGAAATTCTCTTCCAATCCCATCGTAGATTTCCTGTTCTTCCTCGTCCAAATCGCCTGTTTCCTTCAGGTAAGTGAGATATCCTCTAAAAGGATTTTCTTTCGCATGGCTGATGCACATCCGATAAATTCCATCATCCATGCCGCGGAACAGTTCCATCCGCGTTGGCACTTTTCCATCCAGCGATTCTTTTACTGCAAAATATTCAGATCGTATCCGTTCTTTGAGGGTTTTTCCCTTTCTCTCCATTTCCTGAAACAGCTGAATCAGCCTCATGTCAAAATCGACAATACATTCTTCGGGGAATTCGAAATCAATCGGGTTCTTATTTTCTCCTGCATTTCCCCTTTCGCCTGAGACAGCCTGTTTCCCGGATTTGTTCCCAGACCAGTCCGGTTCGCTTCCCTGTTCGCTGAGCAGGTAAATCGTATTCCCCGCTTTTTGATAATTTCCGATGAAGTCCAGCACATTCAGATACTGCTTCTTTCTGGATTTTCGCAATCCACGGCCCAGCTGCTGCAAAAACACTACCGGAGATTCAGTAGGGCGCAAAAACATCACCATATCAATTTCCGGAATATCAACTCCCTCATTAAACATGTCTACTGAAAAAATGACTCGCAACTGCCCGTCCCTTAATTTTTTCACAGCTTCCCGTCTGTCCATCGAATAAGCACCGGCAGCATTGCTGTAAACTGCCGCAGAAGGTATTCCGCGTTCCGAGAAATCTTTTGCCATTGCTTCCGCATGAAGTCTGGAACAACAAAATCCCAATGCTCTCCGGGAATGGTATTTCATGTAATACTGGTAAATCAGTTGATAACGCGCCTTATTATGCAGATAAATATTTTCCAGTTCCGAGTCCACATAATGCCCCCGTACAGGACGAAGACCGCTGTAGTTCGTCTCATCATAGACACCATAATAATGAAATGGAACCAGCACACCTCTGTTTACCGCATTCTTCAACGGTAATTCATACGGAACATTATAATCACAAAGCTCATAAATATCGCGTCCATCCATCCGGTCAGGGGTTGCGGTCAGTCCCAGCAGAAACTGCGGGTGAAAATAATTTATGATCCTCTTGTAGCAATCATTTGCTGCGTGGTGAAATTCGTCAATCACCAGGTAGTCAAAATACTCCGGTGCAAAATAGTTCTTATTCAGGTATTGAGAGCGGCCAAGCGTCGCCACCGAAGCAAATATAACCGGTTTATCTGTATCTTTGCAGTCTCCGTTAAAAAAGCCGTAATCGTCTGACTGGCGTACATTCCGAAATGACTGCGCTGCCTGCAGCAGGATTTCCTGTCTGTGCGCAACAAACAGTACATGCTGATATGGTTTTGAATCAAAAGCCGCCAGATAGGTCTTGCCTCCGCCAGTAGCCACATGGATCAGCGCTTTCCGTGCGCCCTCCGCACGGCTGGTCTTTAAAGCATACAAGGCTTCAATCTGCGCTCCTCTGGGCTGAAAAACAGAAGAAACAGACCCGGCATCACGATTGAAGTTCTGATCGCGGTCCAGATCAAGATCAGAATTGAGATCATGATCGTTATCGTTATTTTTATCGCTTTCCTCTTCTTCATACCGTTCCAGATCCTTCGCAACTGCAGGACGCCTCCATGACCGAGCATACCTTTTTAGTTCCGCGTCATCTATAATAATCGAATGACGATAAAACAGTTCCTCAAATGTAGCGCAAAATTTATAAAAGCCCGCTTCATTCTCACTGCTGCTGAATCTGTAATTCCACTCAATCCCGGAAGTCAGTGCACTCCTCGACAGATTTGAGGAACCAATGTATATCTCGTCCTGCCCCTTCCCATGAAAAATATACGCTTTCGGGTGAAAGGAACGCTTCTTTTCATTATAAAAACGCAGATCAATCCGCTCCCCCAGTTCACCCTTTAACAAATACAGGGCTGCAGGCTGCGTGATTCCGAGATAATTTCCCGTGAGCACACGTATCCTCGCTCCCCGATTCAAAGCGCCCTCCAGATCACGCAGGATCATCCTCACACCCGATTCCATCAAAAAAGAAACAATAATATCGATCTGCTCCGCGTGAGCGATACTGATTTTGAGCTGATAATACAAAAAACGTTCCGCATAACGGTCTCCTGTAATTACATTGGTACGCTCAACCGGTGCTTCCGATATTATTTTTTCTGCAAAATCAGGTTCAGCCATTTTTCTTCTCCTCTGCCTGGGCGAATATCTGAAGTAATCCACATCCTGCAAATCGTATATACATTCAACTCATTCATCAGCTCGTCTGTCCGCTGTTCATTCATATCAATAAAATACCGTCCGTTTCTCATACCTTCATATGAACCATATTTAAATGAAGCATATACAATTCCGTCGGGTTTTAGCGCCGCAGCCATTTTGATAAAGACTGCTTTTAAGTCTTCCGATGAAAGATGCAAAATTGAAGAGCACGCCCATATTCCATCATAGCAACTATGACAGTCCAGATCCTGAAAAAGCATCTGCTTTACCGGGATGCCGGTGTATTCGGATGCCATTCGGCAAAGTTCTTCAGAACCATCAATGGCTGTGACCTGATACCCTTTCTCCAGAAAATACTTCGTATCCCGTCCGGCACCACAGCCAAAATCGAGAATGGATGCCTGAGGCGAAAGGTATTTAAGGAAACTATCCTGTGTTTCACAAAACTCCAATGTCTGAGTGGAAGAAGTAAAGGCGGCAGCATTTTTGTTATAGTATTCGAGTGTTGGAGTAGTTGTTGTACTATTCATCAGGAACATTCCTTTCCTTATCTTCTCAAATTATCATCCAAAGTTTCCCTCGAATAATTCATTTTGATCCATTGCAAGTTTGTATTCGCGCAACAAATATGAACGAAGACCGCGCTAAACGCGAAGCAATTCTCTATTACGCGGCTTTCCTTATCCACAAATCGAAGATTCAGTAAAAAACATATACTGTAGTATAAGCCTCGAATCGTCACAATTCAACAAATTTTGTATCTAAAATTCAAAATTTTCATTGATTATTTTTTCATCCGTCCTTACAGTTTACAGCTATAGGTTTTATCCTCGTCAGTTGATAAAATGATTTTTCTCAACAATACGACAGCCGCCTGTATTCCTCGCTCCCGTATGTATTTCTGTGACAGCCGTATTTATCCACTATTATTTCTTATAATGATTCATATTCCCGAACAGTCCCCAGTCGCTGTGTCCCGTCTTATGACCTTTCGCATCATAATGATCAATTTCACTGAACACCCCCGGATCACTTCTGCCCGTCTTATGTCCGTGGTTGTCATGGTGTGTCAATCCACCGGTCAGATTCTGCGTGCTGTAGCCTACCTTATGCCCTTTGGCATCATAATTGTTCATGCTGCCAAACAGGCCCGGTCTGCTCTCGCCGATCTTCTTGCCCTTTGCATCGTAATGGTTGATCGTACCAAAAGCTCCTTCTCTGCTGTATCCTTCTTTTTTTCTCATAGTGATTCTCCTCTCGTTTTTTCATACCGGCATCCGTTTTTTGCTCCGATTCTAATTACAGAACAAATAGTAATGGATTGCCATACATCCGATTTTATTCAACATCATTTTTACACGTATCAAAGTATTCACACATCAGGCAGCATTTGCTGCAATGCCTGTCACCGTGCAGCGTTTTACGAATCCAAAACAAAAACCGCAACGGTACCACCTCCTCAGCTCTGACTCGTATTCATTTAAAGTTCATTTAAGGTTCTTCATGAATACAGTATAAGAAATTGCGAGTCCAAAAAACAGGCTTTGTAAAAGAACATACATTCTCTGTTCGCAGCTACATTGTTTGCTTTTTATTCTCTCTAATTATTCCCGTTCTGTTTCTACTATCCTGTTTTCAGTTAAAATGGATAAACAACTCTACCCGCCGCACGCATCAGCGCCGTTCCGACCGGTGCCAGAATCAGTGTACAGCATGCAGGTGGCACCAGTCATTTCAGGATAAAGAAAAAGACCTTTGCCACAATCTACGTTGTCGCAAAAGTCTTGTTTTTAATTCATCCCGTGCAGCAGGTTTCTGTATTTAGTCACGATTTCTTTAATCCTGCTGTTCATATCCGGATTTCTGTAACTATCGGCCGCCTTTTCCAGTCGGATCAGGAATTCGATTCCGGCTTTTGCATGACGGCTGTATCTCCCCTTACTCGCCTGCACGTTACGAACTGTCAGCTTAATCTGAGCAAGATGCGCACTCATAAACGGATACAGACAGTAATACAATTCATCCTCAGCAAGGGAAAGGTGCCCAAGAGTCTCTCCGTTTTTATTCGCAATCATCAGGCGTGAGTTCCGCAAAGATGCCGGATAAACTGTTTCCCCAACCTGCAGAGATGCTATCCTTTTGATCATTTCCAGATTCTGTTTTTCTCCGATATACGCCCGGAAACGATAGATACTTCTTCCTTTGCTGTCAACCATGTCCGGCCGCGCTATTTTGCTAAGGCACTCCGCTGGTTCCACAAATTGCATTGCCAAACAGTGAAACAGCTGTTCCTGACTGGAGAGCCTAAGAGAATCCGTGTTTGCCGGGACTCCGCACTCTGTTTCTATCGCGTCCAGCATATCACGCGCTTCATGATAGATGCTCCGCAGGAACAGATGGAACTCCTCCTCATCCGGATTCCACATATATTTTCCCCGCGTCATTGTCCGGTACAGATCATCAGCGTCAATATCCATATGGTACGGTGCGTAAATATTCCGCTCCGCAAAGGCAGCTTCGTTGATCGTTGCTCTCCAAAGTGTTTCCGAAGCAGCCTTTTTCAGGAAGAATTCTTCGCTTTTAAGCAGTGAATACGCAGCGTTTATTTTCTGTGCAAGCTCCTGCTGCTTTTCTGAGGCGGAGCCTATTGCATCCGGATGATATTGCCCAATCAGTCTCCGGTATTTGATTTTTGCGGTTCGTCCATCATCCATATCCGTGATACCAAGGATATGTTTTGCCTGTTCAACGTCCATTCGTTAGTTCCTGTTCCTCCGGTAGATTTTATCGTCTTGACAGATCACATAGCAATAGACAGGTCTGTTTTGAACACAGAACATCCACAATCTGTTTACGATTTTTCCACAATACAATCAATTTTTCTTCACAGAGCTATAGTATTCTCTTTACCAGAAGCAAACAACAAGTGATTATAAAATCTTTCTTTTTCATACTCGCCGAGGTCACAGGACATGACCTCGGCCCTCCTTTTTTCAGCACATTTTGAATGACCAGTAGTCATTATTTCAAAAGTTTACTCAACTGCTCCCCGGAAGCAAACGGATAGTTGCGACTTAAATGCTCATAAATCTTTTGTCGGCTCTCTTCCGGTTCGTCCTTATAATTTGCACTCACCATGTCATAGCCCCATAAATCTTCCGGCTTCGTATAAACGCACACCGGCATTCCATATTCCCCGCCGCGCTTATTTACCTTGCGCCGAAAATCTTTGATCACCAGATAAGTCTGCATCTGCAGGTCAGTCAGGATTCCGTTGAAATTCTTCTCTCCGCCTTTGCCGAAACCTGCCTGTCTTTTCAGTTCCAGGCCAATATACTCGTCCTTTTCCTCAAAGCAGTCCATGATCTTTTTACTGCGGATATTCGCCAGCTCATCGTCCCATCTGGCGTCGAAATCATAACCGTCCCTGCGATAATTTGCAAACACCGGGAACCATTCCAGACTGATAAAGGCTGACTTTTTCCCGAAAAACTTCCCATATGCCACTTCGTGGCTTCCGGCAATCAGTTCCCGCCATTCCCATGGGTCCTGCTCCGGATCACCCGTCCACCAAAACAGATTTGATGTATGTTCTTCCACTGAAAATCCTTCGATTTCGTTTTTGAACAGGGGAAGAAATCCAATCTCATTGATCCAGCTGATCAGATCCCGCCAGCTGCGGATACGCATTGGGTCGTTCCAGTCCATTCCGTACATGATCCATTCTCCGTTTTCATTCGCCATACTATCCTGCTCTCTATCTCCCTATAATCCGGCAAAGAATAACTCTTGCTTGTCATCTGTCCTCTCTGCCAGTGTTTGATTCGTCTGTTTTCATCAGTCTCTCGATCCAGGCCATCAAAACGTCGACTACATATTTCTGCTGCTCGTCCGTCAGTTCTGTCCCTTTTGGAATCCGATGCCATTTTTCCAGACAGCCTCTGCAGCAGCATCCGGTCGCGTGCTGCGCAATAAAGACAAGATGACCCGACAGTGAGCCACGCCATTCCGAATCGCGCATTTGCGCGATGGCGTGGCCTTCGTCCATGATTTGCCGAGGCAAATCACGGACATGAATCATCGGTGTCTGCTTTCCATCATTAACCGGTTCTGCAGGAGCCAGTCTCTTGCTGATAAAATCGCAGGCATGGGAACGGATTTTGTCCATGCCCTTGTCCCGCTGATACAGCATTGCCAGATCACTATCTAACATCACCTGCTGACCACGGACAACATAAATCAGACTACGTATATCGCTCTGCACCGGTTTGGCAACAGCAATCTCTGTTTTATCATTTGTAATAATTTCATTTTTTCTGCTGCCATTAATTTCCCCTCCTAAATATTACTTCGGTGATTATTATAGTATAGCATAAAGTGCTAAATTACGACAGCATTAGTTCTTTTTCTGCTCTATTTTCTTCCATTTTTCCAATAGTCAGGATATCAGCATCCTCATCCGTCAGCGCTCACATAAAGGCACTTCGAACTCGCTCAATTTTGAGCAAGTTCGAAGTCTCTTTGCTTATCCGCATCAGGATTTAATAAGATTCCACAGAATGACTTTCAGCACCGCAATTTTCTCGATCAACCACCTGGAGGCAAATGGGAGCACAAAGGCCACGAACCCTGTCGCCAACATCTTTGCTGCCTCCGGCCCGTGCCGATGTTCATCAGGAAGCCAAGAACCGCAGCCAGAAAACAGACACCGGAGAACATATAGAGAAACCCACCGATAAAGCTGGTCAGAAAAATGGCAAACCACTGTTTCCTGTCCGGCATTGCCCTTTACGCCGGACGCAGGCCGCGCCATCGCCCACAGGCGATTCTGCATGCGCGGCTCTCCACTACAGTCACAATCACCGCCATCGGCAGAACCAGAAGCTTCAAAGATAGTTTTAACAGGGCCATGACCTCGCCTCCTTACTTATCCGTTTTAAAGTATCTTTTGCCGTACCTCTCATAGACTTCCTGTGTAAGCATCATCCCCATAGAAAGTCCATAGTAAAAATGTTCTTCCTGTGCGTAGCTCTGGCTGTTATACATCGCGTCCCGGGTTTTTTCAAGCAGCTGTTTGTCCTCATCGCCCAGCCGGTCATATAGAGAATCGTACAGGATCTTCTTTTCTTTCTCTGCCTGCTTGTACCGTTCATCTTTACAATTGATTTCTTCTCTGGGATAGATACGCCCGTCATAAAGTAATTCCATGATCATTTTCTTCGTCTCCTTATTCATATACGATCTCGGACAGAACGATTTCTTCTGCCCGGCTCTGGATAGAAATATTCATCTGCATCACCCTCCTGTATATCACAGGCTGGAGAGGATGTTTTGTCATGTTTGTTGGATAAAAATTTTCTAAATTTTCTTAGAAGTGGTTGTAGTCTTATCATTATCGGTATGATACAATACCTGCAGTTCAGCATAATTTCCCAGAACCAGTAAATTACTGCAGCTACAGAAGGGATGGATGCTTGTGGCAACATGGAATCCATGGCATGGCTGCACGAAGACCGGTGCAGGATGTGCACATTGTTATGTCTACAGGCGGGATGCGGAATTTGGACGCGATGCTTCCGTAGTCCATAAGACCGCTTCTTTTGACCTGCCTCTGCGTAAAAACCGCCAGAAGGAGTACAAGCTGCAGCCGGAGTGGATTTTATCCCTCACAAATAACCGCTGCTTCCGCGCTGTAATCATATACATCCATACATCTGGGGGAATGACATCAAATGATGAGCAAAACACACATAACCATGGGATCGGAACCACTCTGCTTCTCTTACATCCGCACACGGCAACCAAACCATCCTCATGGGATTCCTGCTGATGTCCATCCTCTGTGTGGCCGGACGAATCAGCGGACACAGAAGTTTTTCCCATTCATTCCTGTTCTTCGTTCTTATGGGCGGAGCCGTTTACCAGATCTATCCGGCATTCCTGCCCGGATTCTGTATCGGATGCCTGTCACATCTGCTGCTGGACTGCCTGAATAAAAAACCGTTGCGTCTCCTGTATCCGGTAAAAAAGGGATTTTGCCTGAATCTGTGTTATGCAGATGGTGCGGCGAATAAGGTATTGCTCTGGGTTGGGCTGTTGCTTTCGGCCTGCGGGGTTGCGTTGGTATGGCTGCAATACCGTAAAGTTGGCATTGAAGCTGTTCTCAATAAAATCCCATTTAATTAAAATTTCAGATTTTGGCCGTGTTGTACTTGAACTGGTTTGGTGTTAGTATAAGGCAATCGAAACCCCTAAAGCACTAATCTGCCAAATCATAACTATGATGTGTATTCGGAAAGGAGGAACAGTCATGGATATTAAAAAGTTCAAAAAAGAACACAGCACATTCATTGCAGTAGGTACAACTCTCCTTATCGTTGCAGCGGCAGCGATCGTATGGAAATATATCAAAAAGATTTGTAACACGATGAAAGAAGAGGAATGACCTCATCTGCGGCGGTTAATCCGCCGCATTTTCTATGCTGCTATAGCCTGGATTTCTTCTCTTTATGTTCAAAGCCCGGCTATCCTTTCCTGTGCAACATCCGTCACGTCCGTCCGTGTAATTCCAACCCTCAGCAATGGTTCATTTATATAGAAGATCTGATATTTCTTCGTTCTGAGTTCGCCGTTTGTATCGTTCATTTTAAGAACAAAGCTGTAGATCCTCCGGATTCCCAGCTGTTTCCGGATATTGTCAAAGTCCATGCACTCCAGATACCTCCGGCTGGTCTCTTCGTCCATCAGACGGCAGGTTTTCTGACGGATCTCATCCTGAAATACTCCCGAATCCGGCAGAGTTGTGCCGTTTTCTGCCCTGCGGGAGAGCATCTGATATTTTCCTCTCACCATATCCACATCACAGATCAGGTCATAATCCATCTTTGCTATGAAGTCGAACGTATAGTCCCGGATTTTCTGTTCTGTCACATCTTTTGTATAGAAAAACATCATGACATCCTGCGTGTCCGGGTTCAGGTATAACCGGAATTCCATATTGGCCCAGAACATACCATTGTTCTTTTTCCGCAAAAATTCAAATTGATACTCCTGCTTCCCGTTTTGGAAATTGTTTAAAAGATTTTTCCGTGATAACTCAGAAAGCAGCTTCTCCCGGTAAGACGGTTCAACAGCCGTATCCGCCAGTTTCGTGACCATCTGTTTAAAAGAATCGCCGTCATGTGAAATAGAAACATCCGCCGTGTGGAAATACCGTTCCACCCGGCCTCTGGTCACGTTAATCCGGCCCTGAATTTCAATGGAATTTTCGGAAAAATACGCCATCTCCCTGTCATATAATTCGCGTTCCATTTTCAGACGCTTTTTCTCATCTGTAATATCAATGCATACAGATACAAGGGCATCACGTCCATTTTCCGCCTTTACGAGACGTCCGATGTCCCGCACCCAGATGTAGCTTTTATTCTTCTTTCTGATACGGTACTCCAGAGAATACTGAAAATTCCCAAGAAGCTGTCTGTCGAGGTCTTCGAGTACAGCAGCCCTGTCATCTGGGTGGATACAGTTCGCCATTAGCCCGTCAACATTCGATATGAAATCTGTCTCACCATCGTATCCCAAGGCATCGAGCATCATTCCATTAATAAAGTAAACCGGAAGACCATCTTCCCAATAGCAGCCAAACATTCCGCCTGGCAGGCTGTCATTCAGCATCTGCTGCCGCAGATATTCTTTTCTTCCCAGTGCGTTATTGACGCGCATCAGGATACTCTCACTTCTGCAAGGCATCCCTTCAAAATCATCCGCACCCATTTTTAATGCTTCTGCTTCCGTTTCGGCATCTGCATTTCCCAACAGAATCACAGGCACGTTCCACAGTTTTTTCTCATTTTTCAGTGTATTCCAAAGGGCAGACTGGCTTCGCCCTGCGAGTTCTGTGTCAAGCAGAATAACCCGGATGCGGTTCCCAAATCTGCCCAACCCGGACAGAACTGCTTCTTCATCTGCCGCTTCCTTCACCTGAAACTGATTCTGAAATACTTCAAACATTTGAGTGCGGACAGACGGATCTTCATGGATCACAAAAAGGACTTCCTTGTTTTCCGTATCTATTTTCACGGAAGCTTTTTCATCCCGCATATTCTGCATTTTATCTGACCGGTGGTACAGCAGTTTTTCAAAATCTTCGGGCGGCATGGGTTTTGCCATGTAATAACCCTGCACATAATCGCATCCCATATCTTTGAGGCGTTCCATCTGTCTGCCTGTCTCTACGCCTTCCGCAACCACCTCCAGGTTCTGCCAGTGCGCCATCCCGATAATATACTTCAGGATTCCCTGTTTTTCTGGTCTGGACATCTCGCTGCGTACAAACTGCATGTCCAGCTTCAGGATATCCATCGGCACCTGATTGAGCATATTTAAAGACGAATAGCCGTTGCCAAAATCATCCATCTCGATCACAAACCCCTTTTTACGGAGTTTCCTGATCGTTTTCACGATCTGTTCAGGGTGCTCCGTAAACATAGACTCCGTGATTTCCAGATGAAGACGACTGCGCGAAATACCATATTTATTGGTCAGCCTGACCAGTGTGTCACACAGATCCACTTTGTAGATATCCGCACGGGAAACATTGACAGAAATATTTAACGGCTCTGTTTGGGGAGTATCCCAGTCACGGAGCATCCTGCATACTTCCTCCCAGATATACAGATCCAGCTTTGTTATAAACCCATTCCGCTCAAAAAGCGAAATGAACACCCCCGGCTGCTGTATTCCCCATTCCGGGTGGAACCAGCGTACCAGCGCCTCCGCATCATGCAAAGGCGCCCATCCATCCTGTATTTCGGCTGCAGCCAGACGTGAAACTGACCTTCTTCCAGAGCAGTTTCCATACATGCGGTGATCTCCTGTTCCCGCACCAGACGGTTTCGAAGCTCATCATTATAATAAGCGAAACATTTCCCATACTGTCCTTTGATGCTCCGCGCTGTCTCCAATGCCCAGTCACACATCTGTTCAACAGGAATGTCCCGGCTTCCGATCACATAAACGCCCCATTTGATCACAATGTTTTTAGCAGCAGTAAGCTGGTTGACTGCGTCTGTAATTGGTTCGAACATTTCATCAGAATACGAGTCATAATGCTTTATCATGCAGACAAACCAATCCGCGGAAAAATGCGCGCATATGCCTCTTCCACTCATTGCCTTCTTCAGCATATCCGCAGTCGCACACAGAATCCGGTCACCCGTCTGCCGTCCATATATTTCATTTATCAGCTTAAAATTATCAAAATTTGAACAGACAATGTCATATTCTCCCTCAGAGTCATGCCACAGGATTTCCCTGGCGCACTGATAAAAATACTCTTTGCTGTGCAGCCCGGTCAGGCGGTCATACTGGTACTGATCCGGAAGCACCGCCAGTTCCTTCCTCTGTATAATATTTCCAATACGGCAAAGGATTGCCTGAGGATTGCAGGGCAACGTCACAAAGTCTACTGCCCCGTGTGTCAAAGCTGCCACCTCATTCCTGTCATCCTGTGCCGCTACAATGATTGGAATAGAAGCGAATGCCGGAACAGTCTGCAGGGTATCTATAAGAGCAAGTTCATCTTCTGCCTGTTCTTTAAGTAAAAGCAGAATCAGAGATATATCTTTATGAGAGTTCCTCAGAATACTCAATACTTCTGTTTTGTCTGCTACAGCCTGTATCTCATACTGTTTCTCCAAAACAGATGTCAGAAACTCCCGGTTGCTGCCATTTTCAGCCAAAAATACTATTTTGCTCATATCATTTACCCCCTTTGTACTCCTTTGTTTATATCAGCTGTTTATAAATCATTTTATTCTTCCATCTTTTCCCTAATCCATTCCCTGCGTAATGAAAAATATTATAATACCATTTCAAAAGCATTACAACAGGCAACACTTATCCTACTCAAAAAAACGGTGCAGCTGTTTAAAGCTGCACCGCGGAGAAAAATGACCTCATTTGCAGCGGTTTATCCGCCGCATTTTCTATGTTGGTGTTACTCAATAGCAATATACTTATTTTCTTCAACTACCGGCTGCTGGACTTTCTTCGGCACGGTAAGAATCAGGGTGCCGTTCTCAAACTTTGCCTTGATGTCTTCCTGTTTCACATCTTCTCCCACATAGAACGATCTGCTGAAAGATCCGGCATAACGTTCACGACGAACGTACTTACCGTTGCTGTCCTTCTGGTCATTGTTTGTATTCGTGGATGCCTGAATTGTCAGATACCCATCTTTCAGCTCGGCCTTCACATCCTCCTTCTTGATACCCGGAAGATTCATTGTCAGCTCATAATCGCTGTCGCTTTCTTTCACATCCGTTCTCATCAGGTCTGTCTGCCCTCTGGATGCGCTTGTACGGTAAAACGGCTCATTAAAGAAATCATCAAAAAACTCATCCCATAAATTTTCTCTGTAAATACTCGGTCTTAACATATCTCATCTCTCCTTTTATCATTCACAACAATTTTGTTTTTATCTACATTGGAACCAGATCAAAATGGAATCTGCTTTTGTTATCCATCTCTTTCCTTTGTTCTACGAAAGTTATAACACCGATTATTAGCAGCGTCAAGAGGTGAGTGCTAATTTTGTGTGAAAAATTTGTAAATTGTCTGATTATTTGTGCTTTTATAATTTCTGTCGCAGCGGGCAGGCTGAGTGCGTGATTTTCTTCGCCAACTTCCCATATCCCATGTTTCGCAGATAATCCTGCAAAATCGGAATCCAGTTCGTCGGTAGCTACGCCTATGTGGACTTTCACCACAGAACACGGGCATGCCCGTCATACAAAGAAAAAGCTCCCTTCCGGGAGCCTGAAACAGATTTTAAATGTAGGTTATACGACCTTTAGGCTGAATATAGGTCTTCATCGGTTCCCTGTCCCGGTCGTCCATGGCGTCCCAGTTATCCAGCCCGTATTTTTTCATGATGTACCGGAAATAATTTTCCAGTTCGTATTTTGCTTTAGTTGGTATCCGCTGATATTCTATTCCTTTCCGATCGGATTTTTGTATGCATCGTCCGCAGCATACAGTTTCCCTATCAGAATGCTCATGTTTTCTACAATCTCATCCCTTTTTGCTTTAGTCGGATGTTCGACAAGGTATCTGGCTGACTGCGTCATGGCGCCGGTCAGAAATCGGGCAGCATAAACAGGGCGAACAGAAAGGACTTACCCTGCGGCAGCATCTCTCCTGAGATGCTCCTCCAGTTTGTCAGATATTGTGTCAGATGTAGAAAACAGCATTACGACTGTCATTGAGCTGCTGGTAAGCGGACCAAAAGATTCCGTATTTTCTTCCACGAATTGCAGGAATGCCTTAAAAAAGGCAACGTAATAGGAACGCGGATCAGGCGAGTTGCTTTCTTCCTCAGCTTTCTCGATGTAATGATTCAGCATCTCGTTAAGCACGAAGGAAAGGAAGGCGTATTTATCCGCGAAATGCTTGTAGAAGGTCCCACGCCCAACCAGAGCCCTGTCACATAGCTCATTGACAGTGATTTCCTCAAAACTTTTTTCTTTCAAAAGCTCCAGCAATGCATTCATGAGACACATATATGTCTTTCTGATGCGCAAATCCAGATTCTTGTCCATGGCAGATCTTCTCCACAGGGAAATTTACGAAGCATTTTTGCCGCTTTTGTGCATTATCGCACAAGGCTCAAAATAATGTTCCTTGCACATTTCATTTCAAAACAATATAATGCCAAACGAGACAAATGTCAAATATCATCTAAATGTGCAAAAACGCCAGAACGCCAAATGTCGTCATCAGCAAAGCGCGGCAGATTGGGATGGGGGAATGTCAAATGTGAAGATCTCTGTTCAGCAGATGGTGTGACCAGGCATACCGAATACAGAAATAAAAATCGGATCAAGAATAATGTTGGTCACGGTTCCTATCATATTTCCAATCGTGGCCTCTTTACTGCACCTTCCACACGAAGAATCTTAATCGGATACCTGGCTTGTAATAATAGGAAACCCAAGCACTCGTTGCTGAGTGTCTGGGTCTCCTGGCTGTTATTATATATTCAATTTTCAGTTCGATAAACTGGAAGCTGTCTTTCCCCTCCTTATAGATTTTTCACTTCTATAATAATCCATCGTTCAGTTTTCCAATAAAATAAAAGCCGTTTGATTTATGCCCATTCATCGTCGTAAATGTTAAATGCTGATATTCCAATTCAGTAAAATCACACAACAATGCTTTTATCCATTTTTCGTCATGGTGTCGGCATACCGCACCTTCTGGCAGTTCAAATACTCCATATGTGCCAAAAGTAGCCTGATATTTTTCATAACGCTTAACATTTCTCTCATCTGTATTTAGCAGGAAGTCATTTACATATAAAATACCGTCCTGTTTCAGAACACGCTGAATTTCACGAAGTAACTGTATCTGTTCCGCATCTGTGCGGATACAGGTTAAAACTGCGAACAGAATCACGGCGTCAACACTCGAATCCGGCAGATCAATTGTATCCGTTTCCTTTACACGCAGATCAATGTAAGGAAATTGCTCTTTTCCTCTGTCTATCATGCCTTTTGAAAAATCAATTCCGATCAGATTGCGATAACCGTTGTGATATAATTCATCAAGCGTTCTTCCATAGCCGCAACCTACATCCAGAACTTTTTCTTCCATCCCCACATATTTAGAGAAGCTGTCTGCATGAAACGGTGTCGTAAATTCTTTTTGTTCTGAAACACTGTCCCAATATACCTTTTGTTCCATCGCTGAAATTCTCCTTTCTGCTGTTCAGTTAAAAATTTTTATAAATGCAGGAAATGCTGGCCGAAAATTAAAAATTCGGCAAAACATTTTCTCAAATATACGAATCAGAGGTGCGTTAATCAGTGTACATAAAACTGTTCCGATTCCTATACCAATTATGCGGTGAAAAAATAGCAGCGAAAGGACAAAAGAAGCTCCAAGGCTGCTCCAATCATAGATCTGCTTGACACTACTAAAAGGTTTTCCAGTGTGTTGAGCAATGCATTTTACAAACATTTCATATACCTGGCATGGTAAATAACTCTGGAAGAACAGAGAAATGCCAGCCGCTAAAGTCAATGATCCCAGTAAATAAATAATCATCTTCTCCCATAAAAATATCGGATAGATGTCTGCGAAGACCTGAAGCATTTGATCTAAAATCCATCCATAGGGAATTGCCACCACAAAAGACCAAAGCTGTTTTTTGAGAAAACGGCCTGTCCATACACAACAAAGCAGAAACAGCGAACCCTGCACGATACATTCTCCCATGCCGAAGGAGAGCCATGGCACTCTCATAGATAACAGATATGCAGGAGCGGCAACCATGGATAAACCTAAACCCGCTTTTGTCTGCAAAGCAATTCCCATAGCGTTCAACAGCATACCAAATATATATGCCATCTCTCCCATCGGAAAACGATGGAAAACATCTCCGATTCGATTCATATTATTCCCTCCCTATGCGTTGAATTTTAGCAGAGAATAATATAAAATGATATGAGAAATCTCACACATATATGCAAAGGAGCAATACGATGATCAAAATAAATAACCTGAAGACAATAGAAGATTACTACAATCATTTCCCACTATCAGACTACTTTGATTTTGATATACGCCCGTATACTTCAATTGTAAAATTTGATAATGAAGAAGCCATTCTGCAGGAAGGTGAAAAACCAAACTATCTGTATTACTTGATATATGGACGCGCAAAACTATTCCTTTCACACGAAAACGGGCGCATTTCTCTGATCAATTTTCTGAACGCCCCTTGTTTTATAGGGGAAATGGAACTGCTTGGCGCACAGGAAGCTGCTAATGGTGTAACCGCCATTACTCCCTGTACCTGTTATGCTGTGCATATCAACGATTGCAGGGACAGCATTTTAAACGACGTGAAATTTCTGCGTCACCTCTGCCTGTTTCTAAGCAGGAAGGCAATAGGAAACACATATAATTATTCCAGGAATCAATCCTGGCCATTAGAAGTGCGGCTGGCGAATTTTATTCTACTGACTGCCTGCAATGGACTATACAGAGAGAAGCATACAGAAGCAGCTGAATTTCTGGGAGTAACATATCGTCATCTGCTTTATGTTCTCGCTGATTTTGTAAAGAGAGGAATCCTGAAAAAAACAGCACAGGGGTATTATATTCAGGATCTGGCTGCCCTGTGTAATATTTCGGAAAGAAAATAAACGTAGCTCTCTGATTTTTTTCAGGAGAAGTGCAAGGGCTGCACCGCAGAGAAATTGGCGAATATCATCTGCCGGAAGGGAGCATCGTGATCGGTGCCGGGAACCGCACTCAGGATTCCGCCATCGTCAAGACCATGTCTTCTGCGCTGATCAACCGTATGTTCCACGTACAGCTGAAGGCAGACTCCCGCCAATGGCTTGTCTGGGCTTACGGTGCCAGTATTCATCCATGGGTCACTGATTATATTTCCCAGCGTCCGGATCATCTTTTCTCTGAGCCGCCAAAAACGGAAGAGCCCTATTCTACACCGCGCTCCTGGCATATGTTAAGCGATGCCTTAAAAGAGTATCACGCCGGAGAGAAAGATATCCCGCAGGATACACTGCGCGTTCTGGTCTATCCAGACATCCTAAATAGCCACATCTTCTGTCATGAAGCAGCTTCCTTCGCTTCTCATTGGCATCACTTCTGGCGGAAACCCAATGTCTGGAAGCATTCTGATAGCTGATCAGAGGCCACATTTTTCCATTGCTTTCATTCGCCAGCTTCTGCGCAACCTTTACAATATCCTTTGGCGTAATAGTAGTCTTGCTTCCCCCCGATTTATCTTTTTTTGCTCTACCTGACTTATCGTGAACGTAACGAAGATGGTTCTTGGCAGCTGGCCATCCCGAACCGTAAGATTCATGATCTTTTTGAGCGGCAGATCAAGACCTGGTTCTTTACTCATATTGAGGGCGGGATGGAACCCCTGTATAAAGCATTCGATTCTCAAAATATTGAAGAGATTGAAAAATGCATTAATGCCTGCATGACCGATTCCATCATGTTCAGGGAGAGCCCGCCATTAAAATTCGCCTACGGCGAAGGGCGGGCCTACGTCCACGATTCTCTTCGAGAATCAGGACAGGTTATGGATGGCGGTAATACAGATGAGGCGAAAGAAACCTTTTACCATGGACTCCT
>JAJQHQ010000097.1 GCA_021199655.1 Lachnospiraceae bacterium
AATCCACCGCTGCCGCTAAGAGCAAAGAAAAGCTGCGGTTCGGCAAGCTGAAAATCGAGGAGGTGGAAGCACCCAAGCCAAAGGCCAGGGGGAAACACACCGCTACAAAGGCACCGCTTAATACCGTCTCCGGCACCGCCCATAAGGAGATCAGCCGGTATGAGGATGACAATGTGGGCATACAGGCGGCGCATCAGTCCGAGGAAGCCGTGGAGGGTGCTGCCCATGTGACGGAGCAGGCGGTCTACTCCAGCAAGCTGAGAAAGTACGAAAAAGCGGAAAAGCTGGTTCGGAAATCGGACAATGCCAACGTGGAGGCGCTCTACCAGAAGTACTTGAAGGAAAATCCGGAGGCTACTACCAACCCGTTATCCCGGTGGATGCAGAAACAGAAAATCAAAAAGGAGTATGCGGCGGCACGGGCGGCGGCGCAGACCGGCAAGACCACCACCTCCGCAGCAGGAACGGCCAAAACGGTGGAATCCGCAAAGGAAAAAGGTGAGGCGATATTATCATCCATCAAGGGCTTCTTTACCAAGAACAGCAGCGGCGTGAAGGTCGCATTGCTCCTGTGCCTGGTGGTTGTCCTGCTTATCACCCAGCTCCAGTCCTGTTCCATGCTGGCGGGCGGTATGCTCACCTCGGTGACAGCCACATCCTGGCCTGCGGAGGACATTGAGATCACAAAGGCGGACGCCTACTACACAAAGCTGGAGGCGCAGTTACAGAAAAAGATCAACAATATGGAATCCACCCACCCCAACTGTGATGAGTTCAATTACAGCATCGGGGAGATCGGTCACGATTCCACAGCGCTCATCAGCTATCTGAGTGCCAAATATGGCGACTTCACGTTCAGCGAGGTGAAATCCGAGCTGGATACTATTTTTGCCTTGCAGTATGACCTGGATGTGGAGACCGCCAACGAGACCCGGACAGTGACAAAGACCGTGCAGGCCGGTGAGTATATCGGTGAAGTCGTGACCAGCGGCTACTGCTCCTGTTCCATCTGCTGTGGGCAGTGGGCAGGTGGGCCAACGGCATCCGGGGTGTATCCCACAGCCAACCACACGATAGCTGTTGACGCAACCAACCCCATCGTGCCAATCGGCACACAAATCATCATGAACGGCGTTCTCTACACGGTGGAGGACACCGGCAACTTTGCCCGGTACGGCGTAGACTTCGATGTTTATTATGATGACCACTCCACGGCACTTGCTCATGGTCATAAGACCTGGGACGCATACTACGCTGGCGGCGAAGGGGAATCCATTGAAGTGACTACCACAGAGACCGTGAAGGTTTGCTATGTGACGCTGACTACCACGGATTTTGAGAGCATCCTGACTGGCCGTTTGGATGAGGAGCAGACCGAGCTGTACGACATCTACCAGGAGACCAAGGGTAACCGAGTCATCTTCGGCACTCCCCTGGACTTCAACTGGCACCTGTATATCACCGGCGAGTATGGCTACCGGTGCAGCGGCACCAGCGTGGTGTCCTCTGACAGCCTGGATGTGACCGTCCCCACCGGGACAGAGGTGCTTTCCGTTATGGATGGCACCGTGAAATCCGTGTCTGGCGGCACTGTCGCTCTGAAAAACGACAGCGGTTATATCATCAAGCTGGGCGGGTTGAAAAATATCAGCGTGTCCACAGGCGAGGAAGTGACCAACGGGCAGACCATCGGCAAGGTGGGCAGTTCCGGGGTGCTGACCATCTCCTTCACCTACAACGGCACCAGCTTCAACCCCTATTTCTATCTGGATGTGGGAGAAGGCAGTCTGTTCGGAGATGTGGACGTGGGTGACGCCACCGGCAAGGCGGCGCTGCTGATCGCCAAGGCATATCAGTACCTGGGTGTTCCCTATGTGTGGGGCGGCTACAGTCCCAGCGGGTTTGACTGCTCCGGCTTCGTGTCCTATTGCATCAACAACTGTGGTGCAGGATGGAACGTGGGGCGGCTCGGAGCCAACGGATTGCTGGGCATCTGCACAAGAATATCGGCATCGGAGGCTCAACCTGGAGACCTGATTTTCTTCCAGGGGACGTACTCCACCAGCGGCGCAAGCCATGTGGGTATCTACCTGGGCAATGGTCAAATGATCCATTGCGGCAACCCCTGTAAGATTAGCAGCATCAACACATCGTACTGGCAGCAGCATTTCTACTGCTTTGGGAGGCTTCCCGGAATGTAATCGGGGAGCTTTCCAATAATGAGAAGGAGGCATTTATGAGCGCAAAACTGAACAAGATCGGTGCGGACTTGGAGAAAGCCCGTGCCAAATGGCGGGAGTGGGAGGCAAAAACGAAAGAACTGGAGGCCCGCTATCGGGAGCAGGAAAACACGGAGATCTGCGACATCACCCACTCCTACAACCTGACCCCTGACCAACTGGCTGAACTGCTCCGCATGGTGAAGGAGACCATGCCGGAGACACCCAAGGCACAGGAAACTACGAAATCTTTCGATTATGAGGAGGATGAAGCACATGAGAACTAAAATAATTTCCGTTATGACTGCCCTGCTGCTCTGCGTGGGGATGTTCTCCACCACGGCCTTTGCCTATGTGGAGGGCGACGCCAATGCGGAGGAGACCACCGAGGCCGCAGTCACTACGGACACGGTGGAGACCGATGAGGAAGCCGACGACGATTCGGAGCCAACTCTGGAAGTGACTGTCTCCGAGGACGGCACCACCTACACCTACGGAGACTGGTCGTGGACGGTGGACAGCGAGGAGGAAACCGAAGACGAGGAAGCAGAGGACACCATTCTGACCGGCACGGTGGTCGGTATCACCAGCTATCTGAACCTGCGCTCCGGCGCTGGCATGGACTACAGCGTAATCGGTAAGCTGACCAACGGCACCGAGGTGGAGGTCATGGGTGAGGAAAACGGATGGTATCAGGTGACGGTGGATGGCCAGACCGGGTATGTGTACAGCGAGTATCTGGAGGTTACAGAGACGGCCACAGAAGAAACTGAGGAGGACAGCGAGCTTTCTGACCTGGATGAGAGCATCCTGCTGATGATGTTCAGCCTGCTGGCTCAGAGCAGCACCGACGCCGATGATACCTCCCTGGCGCTGACCCCGGACGGCAATCTGAGCCTGATTGACGATATTGATACCGCCACAGACGAGGACACCGGCAAACAGTTCATCACGGTGGTCACTAAGAGCGGCAATTATTTTTATATCATCATCGACAGGGATGATGAGGGCGAGGAGACCGTCCACTTTCTGAATCAGGTGGACGAGGCCGACCTGTTGGCCCTGATGGATGAGGAGGATGCGGCAGAGTACGAAGCCTCTCTCTCCGGCACCGATACGGATACCGAAGATACTGTCAATGGGGATGTGTCCACCGATACGAACACAGAGGAAGCGGAGACATCTGAGACGGAAGTCATTGAGGCCACGGAGGACGATACCGAAGGTAGCGGCATGAATGTCCTGCCTGCCATTCTGATTGTGGTGATTCTCGCTGCCGTTGGCGGCTTCTACGCCTACACCAAAATGAAGGACAAGAAGAAGGAGGAGACTAAGCCAGACCCAGACGCCGATTACACGGATGAAGACGATGGCGAAGATTATGACCTCCCGGACGCCTACGATGACAGCGATTATCCCGACGAAGATGACAGCACCTTTGAGGATGACGAGCCGGTGTAAACCGGCATGACAGGCGTTTGCCTGGAGCAGCCTTCGGGCTGCTTTACATAACGAATTGGTGAGGTTGCGTCTTGAATAGGCATAACCAGATTGCTATAATAAAAGGGCGAATATGATGCTGGAAACCTGGACAGTGTGAAGGGATATGTGGATGGGATGATACCGCTGCTCCTGGTCGCCGTGATGATGGGCGCAGCCACGGTCAGCGTGGTCTGTTCAAAATGACGGGAGGCTGAGCGCTTATACAAGCGATGTTTCAGGCAGAGCGACTGAGGTGAATATAAATGGGATTTGAACGGAAAGACCCGGCAAAAAATGAATTTATGCTGACTGGCCCTTTTCGGAAGAAGGGCTATGACTGGTGGTGGCACTCCTTCACCGCCGTTAATGAGGAGACCGGCGAGGAGAAATCGTTCTTTATTGAATTCTTCACCTGCAATCCGGCGCTGGCACAGGAGGAGCCAACACTTGGACAGCTTCCAGAGAACAGAGAAAAGGGTGTGCGCCCTTCCTATTTGATGGTTAAGGCTGGCTGTTGGGGCAACGATCATTGCCAGCTTCATCGCTTTTTCCCGTGGAAGGATGTGAGAATTCACGGGAAAGCGCCTTACTCTGTCGAGGCCGGAGACTGCTTTGCCTCGGATGAGCGGCTGACAGGCAGCGTCTCCATCAGCGCAGAGGAGGCCGCCGCTCATCCTGAGTGGATGTGTGACAGTGGTGAACTTTCCTGGGACTTGAAAATCGAGAAGCAAATTGCTTTCAATGTGGGATACGGCACCAGCAAGCTGTTGCGTTTCCTGAAAGCGTTCGAGATGTATTGGCACGCTGAAGGGATGAAAAGCGCCTATAGCGGCACCATTACACTGAATGGAGCTGCCTATCGTGTCATACCAGAGAAAAGCTATGGATATGCAGACAAGAACTGGGGCAGAAACTTCACCTCCCCGTGGGTCTGGCTTTCCTCCAACCATCTGGTAAGCAATCTGACCGGAAAAGAACTGCATAACAGCGTTTTTGACATCGGCGGGGGCAGGCCGAAAATCTATTTCGTTCCGCTGAATCGTATCTTATTGGGTGCGTTTTATTATGAGGGCGCATCCTATGAGTTCAATTTCTCAAAATTCTGGACAGGGTGTAAAACGGACTTCTCCTGTCAGGAGACGGAGGACGAAATACTGTGGCACGTCTGCCAGGAAAACCAACAGGTCATCATGGAGACCGATGTACACTGTAAAAAATCCGATATGCTTCTCGTGAACTACGAGGCCCCGGATGGGACAAAACGGCATAACCGCCTCTGGAACGGTGGAAACGGCGTCGGGCGAATCAGACTTTACCGGAAAGGCAAAGACAGCAGGACATTGATTGACGACATAGCGGCTTATAATATCGGCTGCGAGTATGGAGAGTATCGAAATGAACATTAAAATTAACAGGATAGATGACCAGACTTGGTCTATTGAAGATGAGGGTGTTCGCTTTTTCCTTTTGACCGGCACGGAAAAAGGGCTGCTCATTGACAGCGGCATTACAACGAAGAATGCGAGAGAGATTGCCGAGACCCTCACCGATTTGCCTTTGCAACTACTGAATACCCACGCTGATATAGATCACATTGCCGGAAATGACGCCTTTGATACGGCATTTATGAATCCGGCTGAGTACATCAACTATTTTCAGCGGGGAGCGTCCCATCCGACACCGACTCCGGTGTGGGACGGAGATGTCATTGACCTGGGAAACCGGCCATTGCAGATAATCACACAGCCTGGTCATACCCCCGGCAGCATTGCTCTTTTGGACATCAATCGAAGGGCGTTATTCAGCGGTGACTCCATCCAGAACGGGGAAATCTTTCTGTTCGGCCCCATGCGTAACCTGATCGGCTATCGGCAGAGCCTGGACAAAGTGTGGGCACACCGGGCAGAGTACGACCTGATATTCCCATCCCATGCAGACTTACCACTGAAACCGGACATCATTCCTGAACTCATGGTTTGCATGGATCAAATCCTGGCAGGAGAAGCGCCCTATCAATCAGGCGAAAAGTTTGGGGGGCCAGTTAAAATCTATGATATGGGAACTGCGGTGTTCCTGTGTGACTAAGTTGCTATGTTTTGAACAGAAAATGGATGGAGGCACTAATGGACAGGCAAGCAATTTTTGATTATGCGAAAAAGAAATATGGGACGGAGCCGGAGTATTTGTGGTTGCAATATCCTTCCTACGCTGTCCTGCGCCACCAGGATAACCAGAAATGGTATGGTCTCGTGATGGATGTTCCCAAAAACAAGTTGGGGCTGACAGGTGTAGAGATAGTAGATATTTTGGACGTGAAGTGTGAACCGCTGATGATTGACCTTCTGCGGCAATCTCCCGGTTTCCTCCCCGGCTATCACATGAACAAATCAAATTGGGTCAGCATCCTGCTGGACGGCACTGCTCCTGACGATACGATTCTTGATTTGCTGGATAAGAGTTTTCAGAACACTATGAAAAAGCAGAAAAAATGAACATCGTTTAGGAGAAGGGTGCCTGTGACACAAGCGGACGCACTTCCCTATGCAGATATACATAGCTCACACGACTTAAAACCTCGTGTGAGCTTATTTTTATGCAGGAGGTGAAAAACGTGGAACAAAGTTCACGGTACGGCCCGCCCATTGAGCGGCACCCGGACGGAACGCTATATCAGATGTCCCCCAGCCAGCAGAAGCAGGCGGCAAAACTCATCAAGAAGCATTGCTGCAACTGCGACAAGGGCAACTGCATCCTGTTGGATGATGGGGACGGGTGTGTCTGCCCGCAGCGGGTCTCTTATTCCGTCTGTTGCCGCTGGTTTCGGAATGCGGTGTTACCAGCGTTCCCGGAACTGGAGGCGGACATTTTCAAAGACATGTCCCTGCGGCGGTGTGTGAGCTGCGGTGCAAGGTACGCCCCAGGATCGAACCGGAGCCGGTTTTGTCCTGCCTGTGCCGCAGAGCGGCGGCGGCAGAAAGACCGGGAACGCAAGCAGAAAACAAGGCACACTGTCCGCATTTAGGGGCTGAAAAAGCCCGATATTTCAAGAAAAATCAGAGGCATAACCGACGTTCGTGGGTAGTTTATCCCGGAGGCCGGTTTTTGTGTTTCTAAATGCGGACACAGCAAGGAAAGGAGCGATTATTTGAATCAAAAGCTAGTTATCGCAGAAAAGCCCTCGGTGGCGCAATCCATCGCCAAGGTGCTGGGGGCAAACAAACGATGCGATGGTTATCTGGAGGGGAACGGCTATATTGTGAGCTGGTGCGTCGGTCATCTTGTGGAGCTGGCAGAGCCAGACGCCTATGACCCCCATTATAAGAAATGGTCGAAGGAAGACCTGCCCATCGTGCCGGTGGAGTGGAAATACAATGTCTCGCCATCCACCAAAAAGCAGTTCGACATCCTCAAGAAACTCATGCACCGGGATGATGTAGCCAGCCTCGTCTGCGCCACAGATGCCGGACGAGAGGGCGAGCTGATCTTTCGTCTGGTTTACCACCAGTGCGGATGCACCAAGCCCTTTGAACGGCTCTGGATCTCCAGCATGGAGGACAGCGCCATCCGGGAAGGGTTTGAAAACCTGAGACCGGGAACCGAATATGATGCTTTGTATGAAGCGGCCCTCTGCCGGGAGCGTGCCGACTGGATCGTCGGGATAAACGCCACCCGGCTTTTTTCCGTCCTCTATGGCCGGACGCTCCATGTGGGGCGGGTGGTGTCCCCCACGCTGGCGATGGCGGTGCTGCGGGAGGCGGAAATCAATGCCTTTCAACCTGAGACCTTCTACACGGTCAATCTGGCTCTCTTGGACGGGAAAGCCACCAGCGGGCGGATGAAGGAAAAAGCAGACGCAGAACAGCTTGCTCACTCATGTATCAACGGCACCGCTGTCGTAACAAAATGTGAGCGCAGGGAAAAGAGTGAAAAGGCCCCGGCACTGTACGACCTGACCTCTCTCCAGCGGGATGCCAACCGGCTGTTGGGGTTCACAGCACAGCAGACGCTCGATTATTTACAGGCTCTCTATGAGAAGAAGCTGACCACTTATCCCAGAACGGACAGCCGCTTTTTGACTGATGACATGGCGGAAAAGGTGCCTGCTCTGGTAGCTGTGGCCGCAACGCTGACCGGTAAAGCAGCATCCTCTGAGAAGCTGGTGAAGCCCATCATCAACAGCAAAAAGGTCACTGACCACCACGCTATTATTCCCACCATGAGCGCAGAACGGGCAGACCTGTCCGCTCTCCCCTCTGGGGAACGGGAAATTCTGCGCATGATCGCCACCCGCCTGCTGGCCTCCGTCGCCCCACCCTATCGCTATGCGGAGACCGTTGCGGAGTTCCGATGCGGTAAGGAGATATTCACAGCCAAAGGAAAAACGGTGCTGGATACAGGCTGGAAAGCCGTTGAGAAGCCCGGAAAGGCCGAGAAAGCGGATGCACCCCTTCCCATGATGCAGGTTGGTGACAGCTTCCCGGTGGTATCTGCCGAGGTCAAGGAGGGCCAGACGAAACCACGGCCCCATTACACGGAGGACACCCTTCTCGCCTCGATGGAGCGAGCCGGTGCGGATGAGATGCCGGATGAAGCGGAACGCAAGGGTATTGGCACTCCGGCCACCCGTGCCGGTATCATCGAACGACTGGTGACACGGGGCTTTTTGGAACGCAAAGGCGGCAAGAAAGCCAAAAACCTGATCCCCACGGAAAAGGGCAATGCCCTCATCACTGTCCTGCCGGAACAGCTTCAGTCCGCCTCCATGACCGCAGATTGGGAGGAAAAACTGCTGAAAATCGAGCATGGGGAGTATTCTTCGGCGGCGTTCATGAATGAGATCGTTGAGATGGTGACGAACATGGTGGACGACTATCAGGTGGTGAAGGATGCGGCGGTCATCATGCCGGATGCCCGCAAATCCCTGGGCAAATGCCCGGTCTGCGGTGCCGATGTGGTGGAGCGTCCCAAGTCCTACGCCTGCTCCAACCGCCAGTGCAATTTTGCCCTGTGGAAAAGCAACAGATACTTCGAGGCCATCGGCAAAAAGATGACCGAGAGCGTGGCAAAACGGCTTCTGAAAACCGGCTGTGTCCGCATGAAGGACTGCTACTCCAGAAGATTGGACAGGTATTTTGATTCCACCATTTTCCTGGACTTCGACGAGACCGGTAAAGTCCAATACCGGATGGAAAAAGGAATGTAAGGAGGGGTGAATGATGGCAGAAAACAAAACTGTATATCTCCATGACGCCGCCTATGCCCGTGCCAACGGTGAGATCGAGCAGTACCACCGTTCCCGGAAAACCAACATTGACTGCAAAAGGGCGATTGAGAGCGCCGTTCGGGAGAATTTTGACGGGATGTATCTGAACCACGATGCCGCAAAGCCCGTTGTAGAGCAGTTCGGCGCTGAGTGTGTCGCCCATGTGCTGGCGGCGACAGTCCGGTACCTCGATTGGGACGGCAGGTTCTCCCGTGACAACAAGGCGTGGGCACAGACCGTCCCATTCGTGCAGGACACCGACTCGCTGGGCATGGACAGAAGCACAGAGTATGTGGTGGAGAGCCACCCTGCGGTGCTGGACGGGTTTATCAAGCTGGCCCGCAAAGAGTTCACGCAGACGCAGGACAGGGAAACATCTGCGGACGGGAAACGCCCCTCCGCACTGGAGCAGTTAAAAGCGGGCAAGGACAGCCAACAGAAGGCCAAGTCAGCACCTGTCAAACGCCGAGAGGAGGTTTTGTGATGGATATTCAGGCATGGGATGATGTACACGGGGCGAAAAGTCAGGAGACCTTGCAGGCATTCCTGGACAGCCAGACGGACAGCTATGCGATTTTGCAGTTGAAGCGGACGGACGAGACTGCCCAGGATCGCTTCATGAACTACAGTTGGCTGGAGAGCCACGACAGGGAGCCGGAGGTGGATCACTACGATGTGGTTTACACGGGGAGCCTGCCCTCCGGCACCGGTCTCGAAGACCTCTATGTGAAGTTCAACATCGACCACCCGAAAGATTATACCGGCCATTCTCTTTCGGTCAGTGACATCGTGGCTCTGCGCCAAAATGGTGTGATAAGCTGTCACTATGTGGATTCCGTCGGGTTCCGGGAACTGCCCAACTTCCACCCGGAGAACTATCTGCGGAATGTGGAGATGGCGATGGAGGATGATTACGGCATGATCGACGACGTACTGAACAACGGCCCCAAGGAACCCATCCGGGACGAACGCCCCTCCGTGCTGGAGAAGCTGAAAAGCGCCCCTGAACCGGAGTGGCCGCCGAAGCAGACGAAACACAGGGAAGAAAGAGGACTTGAATGAATTTTACCAGAGAAGAATTGACCCTGATGATGATTTACAGCCCCGGCACCCGCCGGGGCCTCATCACCACGCTGGAAGGGATGCGGCAGGAGCTGACAAAATCGGAGCGCAGGCTCCGCTCTCTCACCGATTCTGTGCTGGGTAAGCTGGCACAGATCTCCGACGAGGAGTTTGACCGGCTCCCCCTCTATCCCGACCTGGAACTCTGAGAAAGGAGGCAAACATGGCATCGAAACTGGAATACTACAGCCGCATGGCGGAGGATACTGCTGACGGTCTGACCCAGAGTCGGGAACAGTGGACGGCTTTTCTGCGGACGGCTGGCCGGGTGAGCAAGTACGCCTATGGCGACCAGCTTATGATTTTTGCCCAGCGCCCGGAGGCCACTGCCTGCGCCGAGTACGACCTGTGGAACAACACCATGCGGCGGTATGTGAAACGTGGCTCCAAGGGCATCGCCCTCATCGACAACAGCGGCGATTACCCCCGCCTGCGGTACGTCTTTGACGTGGCCGACACCGGTGCAAGGCGCAATTCCCGCCCGGTGAACCTGTGGCAGATGCGGGAGGAATACGAACGCCCGGTGCAGGAGGCGTTGGCGGCGGTCTTTGAGGTCTCCGCCCGTGACCCTCTGGACGTACAGGTGGAGAACATCGCAAACTGGCTGGCCATCGACTACTGGATGGAGCATGAATATGAGCTGGCCGACATCGTTGCGGACAGCTTCCTGGAGGAGTATGATGAGGACAGCAGAAGGATGTCCTTCCTGAACGCCGCAACGGTCAGCATCAAGTACGAGATTCTGAGCCGGTGCGTGGAGAACCCCGATGACTACTTTGAACCGGACGAATTTACCCCTGTCTTTGACTACAACACCCGCAAGGCCACCAATGCCCTGGGAACGGCAGTCAGTGAAATCTCCGGTCAGGTGTTCCGGGAGATTGAAGTCACCATCCGCAACTATGAGCGCAGCAAGCGCATGGAAAGGAGTCACGATTATGGAACTGACCTACACGCAGAACGGGGATTACCTGATTCCCAACCTCACCCTCAAGGAGACCAGCAAGGCACCCCTGGGCAAGTACGGACGGATGCGCCGGACGTTCTTGCAGGAGCATCGCCCGATTCTGTACAACGACCTGTCCCTGACGGAGCAGTTGTTCCCCCATCTCAGGGAGATCGACGAGACGGCGCACAACCGGATGGAGCAGTTGATGCAGGAGCTGCTGGAGAAGAACCCCGCCCCGGACAAGCGGACACAGCAGATGGCCTGGGTGCAGCACATGAACAGCCTGAAGGCCCAGGCGGAGGAGATCGTGCTGACGGAGCTGGTGTACAGCTAAATCCCTTTGAGCAGGAGCCAGCCCAATACGAGCAGATGACCCTGCTGTTCCCCTCAGAAACAGAACAGATTGAAGCCATAGACCACGAAGCGGAGAGCGAAATGCCCTCCGCTTTCTCCTTGCCCCAGGAGGACATCGACCATGTGCTTCGGCTTGGCGGCAGAACGGAACAGACCCGGATGGAAGTGGCGGCGCTGTTTATGACCGGCAAGTCCCCCATAGAGATAGCAAACTTTTTGAGCCGGGAATACCGTGGCGGTCTGGGTCTGCTCACCGACAACGGCAGAATGTCCGCATGGTTCGGAGAGCAGGGCATTTGGCTGGCCAGTGGCGACCACGCACGGGATGCGGCACCGGGGATGTATATCCCCTGGCTGAACGCCGCCGAGCGTATCGGGGAGCTGATGGATGCCGGTCAGTTTGCCACCAACGTGGAGCTGGCCGAGAGTCAGGGCTATTACCGTACCCAACTGGCGCAGTCCCTGTGGTATCTGCGGCAAGATTTCTCGGAGATGGCCAAGGATATGTCGCTGATGTCTTCGCTGGACAGCTACCGTAGCGATGGCTTCCCGGAGGATACGGCACGGCTGGCAAATGCGCTGGCTGACCCGGAGACTCTCGCAGCTATCACGCAGGACATGGAGGCATTTGCACAGGTCTACGAGCAGGAACGAGGTATTCTCCGCTTCCATCATCTCAATGTCCCGGCAATGGTGAACGGTCTGCATGACCTGGTTGCTCCCTGGAAGGAATATGTCTCGGAGATGGCAGCGGTGCCGGGAGCCGGGCAGTTCATCACGGAGGATGAGCTGGACGAGGCAGTTTCCTATGGCAGCTTGATGGCTGGCGGTAAAGAGCGAATCTACACCTTTTTCTCCGAGACGCATACCACAAGAGAACAGACGGCATTTCTCCGGGAGGAGTACGGCATCGGTGGTCACAGCGGGCCGTTCTCCAATAAGCGCCACAGCTCTGAACAGCACGATAGTAAGGGAATTAAGCTGGAAAAGGACGGCTGTGCAACGGTCACGCTGACGTGGAACGCCGTCGCCAAGCGGGTCGCCGCTCTGGTAAAAGCTGACCGCTATCTGACGGAGGAAGAAAAGGCACAGCTTCAACAGGCACAGGAGCCTGCCGAGCCGGTGTCGGAGACGTCTGCGGAAGAACCACAGCTTGCAGAGAATGTGCCGCCTGCGGCAGAAGCAGAGCTGGAGGAGGACGATTTCTCCGATATTGACCCGGAGGCAGTCCGGCAGCGGCTGGCGGAACACGGTATCGTCAACGGCGAAGTGGTTGACCCGGATAAGCTGGCACAAAGCCCCTTCATCCAGCAGGTGGAGGCCGATGTGGAGCGTATCGCTGCGGAGGAGGCGGCAGAGGAAGAAACACCCGTTACGCCCGAAGATACCTCCGAAGACCGTTTCCATGTGATTGAAGTGGACTGGTATCCGGGCCGTATAGCGTACTCTATCTGGGATGACCAAACTGATAACTACTATGAGAATAAGGACGGTCTCACCGTTGATTTCGTCAGCCGCTGGCAGGCGGAGGAATACCGGAATGAGCTGGTAGAATCGGTACAGAGAGAGACGACGCTTTCTCCCCTTGACAGAGCCAAGAAGCTAATTGACGAGTATTGTCTGGAGGAATTTTCGGAGAGTGCCGATTTCGACGACCTGACCAATGTCGGCCTTGCTTTCACTACCATCACCGATGATGAAATCCCCATTCAGGCAACAGTTGACCTGGTGGGATTCAAGCTGGAGCGCTACTTGGGCGAAACCCTGATCGATGTCCGGCAGTATGATTCTCTGGAGGCCCTGATTGCGGGGGAATTGGAGGGATTGAGCTTCGATGACCTGACCTATGCCTCGGACGAGCAGATCGCCGCCGTATTGGCGCATGAAGAGGAACAGGCTGACGTTCCCATTGTGGAGCAGGTGCAGGCGGCGATTTCGGAGGAGGCTTTTCCTTACTCTGTAGGCGATACCGTCTATCTGGAGGACGGCAAGCCTTTTGTCATCGACAGCATCGGGACATCCGATGTTCACCTGCTTGACCCATCGCTTCGGTTCCCTGTCCTCCGGGCAGAGAGCCGGGAAAACTTTCTGCGGCTCATGGAACACTATCCCCAGGAGCAGCAGGCGGAACAGTCGCCCCAGCAACCCACAGTGACCGAGGAGCCGGTGGCATTTTACCCCGGCGAACAGAATGGCCTGCCTTTCGATGTGGAGATCAGGACGTTGCACTTTGGCGAACCTGAACAGGCTGCGCCCGCACAGGAGCCTGCCCCGGCACAGGAAACGGCAGCTGAACCTGTGGCGGAACCGGAGTTGACCCCAGAGGATGCCATAGACAGAAACCCCATCTCCGTCCAGATCGGCGGCGAATGGCGCACCTTCCCTGACCGGGAGGCTGCGGAAGAAGCCCTGTACGCCGATTATAAAGAGCAGACCCACCGGAACGCTCAGAACTTCCACATCACGGACGATGCGCTGGGCGAGGGCGGCCCCAAGGCCAAGTATCAGGCCAATGTAGCGGCCATTCGGCTGTTGCAGCATCTGGAGGCCGAGGGATTGCAGGCCAGCCTGGAACAGCAGGAGGTGTTGTCCCGTTATGTGGGCTGGGGCAGTCTGGCAGACGCTTTTGACCCTAATAAGCCCGCATGGGCGCAGGAATATCAGGAACTGAAAAGCCTGCTCACCGAGGACGAATACGTCGCCGCCCGTGCTTCTACCCTGAACGCCCACTATACAAGCCCCACTGTTATCAAGGCCATTTATGAGGCCGTCGGCAACATGGGCTTCCAGACCGGCAATATTCTGGAGCCGTCAATGGGTGTCGGCAACTTTTTCGGGCTTCTGCCGGAGGCCATGCAGGGCAGTAAGCTCTACGGCGTGGAGCTGGACAGCATCACAGGCCGCATTGCCCGGCAGCTCTATCCCCATGCGGACATCAAGGTGGCTGGTTTCGAGACTACTGACCGGCGGGATTTCTATGACCTGGCGGTTGGCAACGTGCCATTTGGCGATTATAAGGTCAACGACAGACCCTACAACAAGCTGGGATTCAGTATCCACAACTATTTCTTTGCGAAAGCCTTAGACCAGGTGCGTCCCGGCGGCGTGGTGGCCTTTGTCACCTCCCGCTATACGATGGACGCAAAATCCCCAGAGGTACGCAAGTATCTGGCGCAGCGGGCGGAGCTGCTGGGTGCCATTCGGCTCCCCAACAACGCCTTTCGCGCCAACGCCGGAACGGATGTCGTCTCGGATATTATCTTCCTGCAAAAGCGGGAGACCCCCATCGACATTGACCCTGACTGGGTGCATCTGGGGCAGACCCCGGATGGGTTCGCTATCAACAGCTACTTTGTAGACCACCCGGAAATGGTGCTGGGTGAGCTGACATCCCAAAGCACTCAATACGGGAGGGAAGAATGTACTGTTATCCCAATCCCCAGCGCTGACCTGGCAGAGCAGCTCCATGAGGCTGTTTCTCACATTCAGGGCAGCTATCAGGCGGTGGAGCTTTCCACGGAGGACAGTTTGATAGCCAGCACCGATACCATCCCCGCTGACCCCAATGTGAAGAACTTCTCCTTTGCGGCGGTGAATGGCGAGGTGTATTTCCGGGAGGATTCTATTATGCGCCATGTGGCGCTCAGTGACACGGCCCGACAGCGGGCGCTGGGCATGATTAGCTTGCGCCAGACGGTAAACGAGCTGATCGAGTATCAGTTGGAGGACTACCCGGACGAGGCAATTCAGGCAAAACAGCACGAGCTGGAGCTGGCCTACGACGCCTTTACAGCGAAGTATGGCTTGCTGAACTCCCGCCCCAATGCGAGAGTCTTCGGGGACGATTCCTCCTACTATCTGCTTTGCTCTCTGGAGAACGTGGACGAGGACGGCAAGCTCATCGGCAAGGCGGATATGTTCACGAAGCGCACCATCCGGCCTGATCGGAGCGTGAGCAGCGTGGACACACCGGTGGAGGCACTGGCTGTTTCCATCGGGGAACATGGCGACGTTGACCTGCCCTTCATGTCGGAGCTGCTGGGAACGCCGGGCGACTTTGACCGTATCATCGAGGAGCTGTCCGGCGTCATCTTCCTTGACCCATTGGAGGCAGATGCAGAGGATAGAACGAGGGGCTGGCACACCGCCGACGATTACCTGTCCGGCAACGTCCGGGCAAAGCTCCAGACGGCACGGCTGGCTGTAAAGTCTGACCCCAGCTATCAGGTCAATGTGACTGCGCTGGAAAAGGCACAGCCCAAAGACCTGGATGCCTCGGAGATCGATGTTCGCCTGGGTGCCACCTGGGTGGACAGGGAGTATATCCAGCAGTTCATGCAGGAGACCTTTGAGACGCCATTTTATATGCGCCGTAGTATCGAGGTGAAGTTTTCGCCCTTGACCGCAGAGTGGCAGATCACGGGCAAGACCGTACCCAACCGCCACGATGTTGCGGCCTATGTGACCTACGGCACAGACCGGGCGAACGCCTATCGTATTTTGGAGGAGACACTGAACCTGAAGGACATCCGTATCTATGACACGGTGGAGGATGCGGACGGCAAGCAGAAGCGTGTCCTGAACAAGAAGGAGACTACCCTCGCCCAGCAGAAACAGCAGGCCATCAAGGACGCTTTCCAGGATTGGGTGTGGAAAGACCCACGCCGCCGGGAGGCGCTCTGCCAGAAGTATAATGAGCTGTTCAACAGCACCCGCCCCCGTGAGTATGATGGAAGTCATATTCATTTTGTGGGTATGAACCCGGAGATCACTCTGCGGGATCATCAGCGGAACGCCATTGCACACGTCCTTTACGGCGGCAACACCCTGTTGGCCCACGAAGTGGGGGCAGGCAAGACGTTCGAGATGGCTGCGGCGGCAATGGAGAGCAAACGGTTGGGGCTATGTCAGAAATCGCTCTTTGTGGTTCCCAACCACCTGACTACCCAGTGGGCCAACGAGTTCCTGCGGCTTTATCCCAGCGCAAAGATTTTGGTGGCGACCCGGAAGGACTTTGAGACCGCACGGCGGAAGAAGTTCTGCGCCCGAATCGCCACCGGCGACTATGATGCGGTCATTATCGGACATTCTCAGTTTGAAAAAATCCCGGTCTCCGCAGAGCGTCAGGAGCGTTTGTTGCAGGAGCAGATCGACGACATTGAGCAGGCCATCGCCATTGCAAAGTACCAGCGTGGCGAGAACTTTACCATCAAGCAGATGGAGAAAACCCGGCGATCCCTTCAGGCCAGGCTGGACAAGCTGACCAGTACGGAACGGAAGGACGATGTGGTCACGTTTGAACAGTTGGGCGTTGACAGACTTTTTGTAGACGAGTCACACGCCTTTAAGAACTTGTTCCTGTACACCAAAATGAGAAATGTGGCGGGATTGTCTACTTCTGAGGCGCAAAAGTCGTCGGATATGTATATGAAATGCCGCTATATGGATGAAATCACCGGCGGGCGGGGCGTGGTGTTTGCCACCGGCACCCCCGTCAGCAACAGTATGACCGAGCTGTACACCGTCATGCGCTATCTCCAGTACAGCACCCTCCAGCAGAAGGGGTTGACACACTTCGATGCATGGGCGTCAACCTTTGGTGAAACCCAGACGGCTATAGAACTTGCGCCAGAAGGCACAGGATATAGAGCGCGAACCCGGTTCGCCCGCTTCTTCAATTTACCCGAATTGATGGCTATGTTCAAGGAAGTGGCGGACATTAAAACCAGCGACCAGTTGGATTTGCCGGTGCCGGAGGCTCACTTTGAGACGGTGGTGGTGCAGCCCTCGGAGATTCAGAAAGAGATGGTAGCTGCACTATCGGAACGGGCGTCGAAAGTCCACGCTGGGGCTGTAGATGCCTCAGAGGATAATATGCTCTGCATCACGTCGGACGGCAGGAAAATCGGCCTCGACCAGAGGCTCATGAACCCGTTGCTACCCGATGACCCCAACAGCAAGCTGAACGCCTGCGTGAACAATGTGTTCCGCATCTGGCAGGAAGGGACGCCAGGGCAACTGACCCAGCTCCTGTTCTGCGATATGTCTACCCCCAAAAGCGATGGCAGCTTCAATGTCTATGATGATATTCGTAAAAAGCTGGAGGCAAGGGGCGTTCCACATGAGGAGATCGCCTTTATCCACGACGCCGACACGGAGGCGAAAAAGAAGGAGCTGTTTGCAAAGGTGCGCTCCGGCCAGGTGCGGGTGTTACTCGGCTCTACCCAAAAGATGGGCGCAGGCACCAACGTCCAGGACAGGCTTGTGGCCGTTCACCACCTGGATGTGGGCTGGCGTCCGGCCGACATGACCCAGCGCAACGGGCGTATCATCAGACAAGGCAATAAAAACAAGGAAGTTCATGTATACAGCTATGTTACCGAGGGAACCTTCGATGCCTACCTCTACCAGACTCTTGAGAACAAGCAGAAGTTTATTTCGCAGATTATGACAAGCAAAAGCCCGGTGAGAAGCTGTGATGATGTGGATGAGCAGGCTCTCTCCTATGCGGAAATCAAGGCGCTGTGTGCAGGGTCGCCGCTCATCAAGGAAAAGATGGATTTGGACATCGACGTGGCCAGGCTGAAGGTGCTGAAAGCGGATTTCCGCAGTAAGCAGTACCGTCTGGAAGACCAGCTCCTGAAATACTTCCCCAGGGAGATCGAACAGCAGCACAGCAATATCGAGGGTTTCCGGCAGGACATCGCCACGGTTGCGGCACACCCGCACCCCAAAGACGGCTTCGCCGGTATGACCGTTGCCGGGAGAGCCTATACGGAAAAGGCGGACGCTGGCGAGGCAATCCTCGCTGTCTGTAAAACTGCCAATGCTGTGGAGGGCTACCCCTTGGGCAGTTATCGTGGATTCCAGATGGAGCTGTCCTTTGACAGCTTCAATAAGGAGTTCGTGATTGCCCTGAAAGGCAGTATGACCCACCGGGTAGCCCTTGGCACAGATGCGAGAGGCAACCTGATCCGGCTGGACAATGCGCTGAACAACATCCCCGCAAGGCTGGAGCAGGCGCAGACCCGGCTGGAAACGCTGGAGCAGCAGCGGGAAGCGGCGCAGGCCGAGGTGGGTAAGCCCTTCCCCCAGGAGGCGGAGCTGGCGGAGAAGTCCGCACGGCTGGCCGAACTGGATGCCGCCCTCAACATGGAGGGAGGCGGCGCTGTCGAACGGGACGCTGACGAACCTTCTGAGGGGCGCCCCTCCGTGCTGGCTAACCTGAAACAGAAGTCCAGTCAGGTGCCGCCGCCCCGCCGGGATACCACCCGGCGCACCGAGGAGGTGCTGTGATGGCAGAAATCGAAAACCGGGACGTGATGCTGCACTTTCGGGTCAGCCCGTCCGAGCTGGAGATCATCCGCAAAAAGATGGAGGACGGCGGCGTTCGCAGTATGAGCGCCTATCTCCGCAAGATGGCGCTGAACGGGTATTGTCTCAA
>JAJQHQ010000008.1 GCA_021199655.1 Lachnospiraceae bacterium
AAATCAGGGACAGTCAAGCAAATCTATTTCTGGTCATTTGAGTTTAGCAACAACACTTTTCGCTCCAGACATACTTTCCCTCCAAATTATACCCGGCGTTCTCCCACGAATCCTCTTCAAAATAATTATAGAAAAAAATCCATTCCTCACTCATGCATCTGTGCTTTTCGAAGAACATCCACCTTAATTCCAAACATGAAATTCGTTCCATTTCCATCATTCCCCCGGCCTGAAAAAGTTTTTCCTGACGTTCCTGAAATTCCGGCAATTTTTCCTCCGGTATATGTAATCCTTTGGCGTAAAAACTATTTGCAAATGTTCCCATATCGTCCCCCCCAATCGGCAGGATTCTACCTCAACGCGTTTCAAACCATCCTGACTCTATCTATGTATATCGTTTTGCCATTGCCAGTATAATTCATCATCTTTATTTTGTCAATCATTTTATTGCATACTATATTTTCAAACATATTTTAGCATTAATTTTATATGCATTTGACATGGCGCTACATAAAAAAGCCCGGAAATACGGTATTTCCAAGGCCTCTTTCACTGCGTGTTTTGTGACATCAAGCACCTCACTGATTATCATAACCTTTTCACAGTTTATATTTTTTTAATTTCTCTTTTTTTCCAGGGCCTGCCCCAAGAGATTCGTCGGGGGCTGAAACAGTCCCCTTGCCAAATATCTTTTTTCAATTTCAAATTGCTTCTGCCATTTCGAGTTTCCCTATGCTTCCTGCAGCATTCCGGATTCAATCTCGCGCACTTCTTCAACAGATACTCCAACAAATAATGCAATCTTATCAATCGAAAGAGTCCCGTCCCGAAGCATCCGCTCAATCGTTTTAATCTTTTCTGTCTCTGCCGCTTCCTCCGCCGCGATCTTCCTCTCGCTCGCGATATGAATCTCCATAATGCGATCCTGGTCATACAAATCCATCATCATCGTGACAACCTCCTTCCTTTTCGATGCGAGGTACTCTCTCAGGATATCCTGATCCATACAGATCCGAATGGTCTCTTCTATCGCTTCCGGGGTCCTCCCATATATACGCAGCTGTTCATTAAACACTTTCGTAAAAAGTACATACTGCCCGATGATATCCTCGCCGTCCGTCTGCTTCGGATTCACAGTGCCGTACAGCATCTTTACTTTTACTTCAACCGCGGACTTTTTGTTCTTAAAAAACTCTTCTATGAGAGAAACCTCTGCCGGATGCGATTTCCTGTCGCCAGTGTAGATCACATACAGTTCCGACTCCGGCAGATCTACTTTCCGGCTGCCATACAGATCCGCGCCTTCCCTGTCCAGATGCTCCTGCAAGGACTGAGCGAAATACAGCAGTGCCCTTACAATAATGTTCATCGTCCATGTGGACTGTGCCTCAGTCAGAATCATCAGCTTTCCACGTACCATAAATCCGAGGTCATTATACTGACCATCAACCAGTACATTATTGATCGTGATGTCCGACAGCGAATCCTCCGTCGCCTCTTTGTCCTCCGGATGAAGCGCCTGATAAAGCTGAAGTAAATACTTTTTGTCCCGGAACAGGTCTGAGAATACACTGTCCTTTGCTGTGTACTTCACCACTCTCGTATTCTGCTGCATCATACCACCTCCGTAAATGAAACCTAGGAATTCTGTAGTTCGAAAAATTCCGTACATCAATTTCTCTCCGATGTGTTCCATCGTTTCTCTTGGGTATGATGCAGCTACGCGGCGTTTTCATAACTGCTTTTATGATTTTATTATAGACGAAAAGCGCGCATAGTGCAAGAAGAAAAAATGCAAAAATTCACAACTCCGATGCAGTATTTAACATTTTCGTAATGATGCCTGACCACAATGTATTTTTCATCACAAATCTGAATATAATTCTTCTTCGTATACACCACTGTCAATCAGTCCACGAATACTCTCGACCACAGCGGCCTTATCCTCCGGATAGGTAACTCCAAACCACTTATCCGTTGTCTCCAGCAGTTTAACCGTAACTTTACCGGTACGAAGTAAAGCACCGATATGGGTAGGAAGAAGATATTCGGCCTTAAGAGGATTCGTTGGAACTTCCGTTTTAAAAAAATCAGCAAATCCTCTTTCCAGCGCTTCCATATACCATGGTTTGTAGTTCTCCTTCGCGGCAAATCCCCAGAAGTTCATCGAAACAGAGCTGTCTGGATTCAACACAATTCCATTCGCCGAAGCACCGCCATCCTCTGTCTTTATAATATCACCTGTCTCAACAACATCAAGCACATGAGAATGACCGGCAGCCACCTTACATAATCCTCTTGTAACACTGCCATGATCTGACAACGTATTTTTAAGGACAAAACCCGCCATAGCAATGGCATTCTCAGCGTGAGACAGCACTAACCAGTCATGTATTTTGCAAAAGGCTTCTTTTCCATAATAATCATCCGCGTTAATTACGGCAAATGGCTCATGAATCAGGTCTCTTGCAGCGAGAACAGCCTGTCCGGTTCCCCATGGTTTCTCTCTTCCAGCAGGAAATTTTGCCGGACAGCCATCCAGGAGCGGTAAATCATCCGCTTTCTGAAAGCAATAGACAACATCCACACCATGCTGTCTGCCAATCTCCTCAATTCTTACTCCAATTCGTTCTTTAAAATCCGCTTCAATGTCCGGGCGAATAACAAAAATAATCCGGTTAAATCCCGCTTCGATTGCATCATGAATGGAATAGTCGATTATCAATTCGCCATGAAGCCCAACCGGCTCCAACTGTTTAATCGAGGATGTATTTTTATCTTTTTGATATCGGCTGCCGAGACCGGCAGCCATGATTAAAAGTGTTGTTCTCATATACTCAATCTACTCCTGCAAAATCAGTTCAATTCTTTATCACACACATCCAACGCCGCGGCGATCACCTGATCCATATCGTAATACTTATATTCTCCCAGC
>JAJQHQ010000037.1 GCA_021199655.1 Lachnospiraceae bacterium
TTAGAATCTTTTCAAGGTTGTCTCACTGTTCAGTTATCAAGGTGCTTCTTGTTTTCTTGTTGTTTTTCTTTCGAAGCGCAACTCTGATAATATATCATGTGTTTTGCTTTTTGTCAACAACTTTTTCAACTTTTTTTCTTTTGCATTCTTCCATTTCTGAGATTTTTCTGTGATTCTCAAAAATCGAACCATGCAAAACGGAGAAGGTGGGATTTGAACCCACGCACCGCTATTAACGATCTACTCCCTTTCCAGGGGAGCCCCTTCAGCCGCTTGGGTACTTCTCCATAGCGCCTAATTCCTTAGGTTCTATATTTGATTCTCACGGAGAGGGTGGGATTCGAACCCACGCGCCCTTTCGGACAAACGGTTTTCAAGACCGCCTCGTTATGACCACTTCGATACCTCTCCATATATATCGCTGTCATGTACCGTCTTCTTTTCCATTTGATACCAAAAATCAACGGTGTCGGCCATGCCCGAATGCCTGAACATTTCCTGCTGTCGTTTACAGCCGCCGGAATCAGCGCAAGTGATATACTAACAGTTTTTTGCTCCTGTGTCAACCGCTTTTTCACTTTCTTTTTCCAGATTTTTTCCACATCTTATCCACATTCACGAATTCCTCAGCCGGCAATCCATATCTTTCTTCACTTTACACGCAATTCATACAAATCTCTGATCTTCAGCCCATATGTTTCCGGCTAACGGTCAGTCTTCTTCTGATATTTTCCGGCCAGTACTTCTGCCAGAACAAGATCTTCCGGTGTTGTGATTTTTATATTGTCGTACGAACCTTCTATCAGTTTCACCGGAATATGCAGAATTGTCTCCGCTACCATGGCATCGTCCGTGATCTTTTTTCTCGCGCGGTTTCGCAATCTGCCGCTCTGATCAGTATTGCTGCAGCCTCCATCACTCCGGAAAAATTTACTGTGGAGCTGCTCACAGTAATCCGTATCTTCTATATCTTCTGTTTCTTCCTGTAAAATCAATTCATCATAAGCACGCCGTATCAGAGAATAAGAAAAAGACTGCGGTGTCTGAATCATCCAGAGCTTTTCACGGGGAAGCGTCTGCTCGACATAGCCATCCGGATCACTGATCTTTATCGTATCTTTTACCGGCATTCCCACAACGCAGGCCGGGCACTGTTCCAGCGCAGCAAAAATATGTTCCAGAATATCCGCACTGATGAATGGGCGGGCTCCGTCATGTATCAGAACATAGTCGCAGTCTCCGATTGCTTTGAGGCCCTCATAGACGGAATGATAGCGTTCCTTTCCTCCCGCGACGATCTTCTTTATTTTGGAAAAGCCGTATTGCTCCGCAAACTGCTGCCGGCATTTTTCAATCTCTTCCGCACCGCAGACGAGCACAATCTCATGAATCCGCGTGCAGTCCTGAAAGACGCGCAGTGAATACCAGAGCACAGGGTAATCTCCGATCTGCAGGTATTGTTTTTTGATATCTGATTTCATCCGGCTGCCGCTTCCGCCGGCAAGCACGATTGCCACGTTCTTCATTATTTTCCTCAATATATAAAATGAATTTCGGGAGCATGAAGTGCGAAGAAATCCATAGTATCCTGTTCTTTTGTCATTTGAATCATAAAATATTTTTTATGATTGCGCAGGAGCGAAAGCCAAAAAGTTTCAGCGTTCTCCCAGCTTCAGGGCGGGCACCGCATTCAGATCCAGGCCATGACGGACGCCCTTAATATACTCATAATACGCTGCAGCACCGATCATTGCCGCATTATCCGTACAGAAAATGGGTGATGGACGATAAAATCGGATGCCGTTCGTTCTGCAGGCCTCCTCTGCTGCTGCGCGCAAAGCGCTGTTGGAAGCCACACCGCCCGCAAGGGCGAATTTATCAAGACCGGATTCCCGCACGGCGAGCATGGCATGCTCAATCAGCACATCGACTACTGCTTTCTGAAAGGAGGCTGCCACATCCGCTTCTACGATTGGTTCCCCTTTCATTTTACAGCCGTTCAGGTAATTCAGCACCGCTGATTTCAGGCCGCTGAAGCTGAAATCATAGGGTGCGTCAGCAACCTTCGCTTTGGGAAACGCGATTGCGTTCGGATTCCCTTCTTTCGCCAGACGGTCAATTTTCGGTCCGCCCGGGTAGCCAAGTCCGATGGCACGGGCCACCTTGTCGAAAGCCTCCCCCGCCGCGTCGTCTCTAGTGCGGCCGAGGATCTCATATTCCCCGTAATCCTTTACGCGGACCAGATGTGTATGTCCGCCGGAAACTACCAGGCAGATAAACGGTGGTTCCAGGTCTTTATTTTCTATATAGTTTGCGGAAATATGTCCCTCTATGTGATGAACGCCTACCAGCGGCAGGTTCCGTGCATAGCTGATGGCTTTCGCTTCCGCTACACCGACCAGTAATGCACCTACGAGCCCCGGGCCATAGGTCACAGCCACTGCATCCAGATCGTCCAGCCCCATCTTTGCCACGGTCAGCGCCTCCTCGATCACCTGATTGATCCGCTCGATGTGCTTGCGCGAGGCAATCTCCGGCACTACACCACCGTACAGCTTATGCAGGTCAATCTGTGACGAAATGACATTTGACAGGACTTCCCTGCCGTTTTTCACTACTGACGCTGCGGTTTCGTCGCATGAGCTCTCGATTGCAAGTATATAAATGTCTTTTTCGCTGCTCATTTTTTCTCTCCATTCTGATTTTCCCTGTAAGTCTCCTGCTTATTTTCCGGCTTGTTCTTACATTGTATTTCCAGCATTACTGTTTTCCGCGGATTGTGTTTTATCCAATTATGCCAAAATGATGATCGGCTTATGTGAATTCATATTATCTCAAATCAACAGGATTATAGCCGCCCGTTTCACTCATCCGGAAAATCCAGTTCCACGCTTTTGCCATCCTTCCCCGGATATGTATTCGGGAAAATTTTCCGTACCTGCTCCAGATATTCTTCCGGTCTGGTGAGCGATGGACTGTAATGGGTCAGCCACATTTCTTTCGGCTGAGCACGGCGTGCCAGACGAGCCGCTTCAGCAAATGTCATATGTTTATGCTCCACTGCTTTCGCGTCTTTATCCGTCTCGCCGTACATGCCCTCACAGATAAACAGATCCGCATCCTTTGCGTGCTGCGTGATGGATTCGGTCGGACGGGTATCAGTCGTGTAGGTCACTTTAATGCCGCGGCGCGCGGGTCCTAAGACGTCCTCCGGCCGGAAAATACGTCCGTCTTCCTCGATCACCTCTCCCTTTTGCAGGCGGCTCCAGAACTTCATCGGAATCTCCGCTTTCTTTGCACGTTCTACATCAAAGCGCCCCGCACGGTCAATCTCCAGAGTATAGCCATAGCAAAGGACATTATGGTTCACACGAAATGCCGTGATCCGGTACCCGTTCTGTTCAAAGACCTGCTCTGTTCCCTGTATCTCTTTATATATAATAGGAAATGGGAGTTCCGGCGCGACGACGCGCAGTGCATTCACGACCCGCTCCAGACCCCTGGGACCGATCATGGTCACCGGCTCGGTGCGTTCCGCGTTTCCCATGGTCAGCAGCAGGCCGGGAAGTCCGCTGATGTGATCCCCGTGATAATGGGTAAAACAAATCGTATCAATTGGTTTGAAGCTCCAGCCTTTTTCGCGAAGCGCAATCTGCGTTCCTTCCCCGCAGTCAATCAAAAGACTGCTTCCGTTAAACCGCGTCATCAAAGACGTCAGCCAGCGATAGGGAAGCGGCATCATTCCGCCGCTTCCCAGCAAACATACATCCAGCATGGTTTTTCCTCACAGATATTCGTAACTATGCAGTTCCTTAACAGTTACAGATATTCCTCAATCTCCACCGGGATGGCAAAATTCTGAATTATTTTGTCATAGCAGGCTTCACAGAGGCAAAAGGAATGGCGTTCCCCGTCTTTTTCGGAAAAATACCCCCATTCCTGCCGCACCAGCAGCACGCCTTCCCGGTACATATCATCTTTAACTGCAATCGTCTTTCCGCAGCCGTTGCAGCGTATCAGCTTTTGTTCTTTCATCTGAACTCCTCCTCCCGCATATCTGCCCGTATACGAACAGTTCCGTACCTTCACAGCTGCAGTATCTTCCGCATGCGTTTTCACACGGAGCCGCTGTTTCCGGCGACATTCTTTTCTGTATACGAACGCATATCCTGTGCCGTCCGTCTGACCGGACAGCGACAGTATAGCTCATACAGTCCGTTTCGGCTATCGGAAATTGCTGTCAGTCAGATTCCTGATTTTTCCAGTTACAAAAGTACGCCAGATTTCTGACTGTCATTTTGCAGGATGAGGAAATACTCATTTAAGTTTTTTCCAAACCTATCGGCTCATGATCACCGCGTTCTCTGTCGGCTGCTGATAAAAATTTTTGCGAACGCCTTCGACCACAAATCCAAGTTTTTCATAAAGGTGAAGTGCCGCGGCATTGCTTTCGCGTACCTCAAGTACAAAACGGCGAACGCCGCGCTCACGCCCCAGCTTCAAAAGGAGCCGCAGCATGGCGTAACCAACTCCATTTTCTTTGGCATCCTCCCGCACGGCAACATTCAGCAGTTCCGCCTCATCCAGTCCCTGCTGGAATCCGCAGTATCCTACGATCTCATGCCGGTCTCCCAGTCTTGCCACCAGATAAAGGGAAGCCCCCTGTTCAAGTGCGTCACGAAATCCTTTTTCCGTCCATGGCTGTGAAAAAGTCCTGCGTTCAATCGCGGCCACCTCCGGAATATCAGTAAGCTGCATCACATCAAGCTCGATCCGGTCCGGTCTCATCTGGTTTTCTCCGCTCGTTCCCGCTCTGCCTGGGAAAGCCGCAGGTACTCCGGACGATGCTCCGCTGCCGTCTGTATTTTGCCTTCTCTGTAGTATTTCATGGCAAGCACCGCCACAGCAGAAGCACGCTGCCGGTTCAGATGCGCCGGTGCGAACCGATACGGCACTTTCATCAGAGAATCTAACAGTTCCCGGTAGACCGGCACGCCGTCGCCGAGAAACACCACGTCATTGCCAAGATCATTGAGAGCCCCGGCAACATCAGCAACAGCCATCGGCTCCTGTGCGTGTTTCGTAATAAAATCATCCCCGTCAAAAGTGTAAATGCCCGTATATACCTGACTTCTGCGCGCATCCATGATCGGGCAGATATTGTCCCGGCAGCCGTACAGATTCCATGCAAGCGCGTCCACGGTCGGCACCGAGACCAGCGGCTTGTCCAATGCCAGTCCAAGTCCTTTCGCCGTCGCTGAACCGATGCGCAGACCGGTAAAAGAACCGGGCCCGCCGGCCACAGCGATCGCGTCCACAGAATTCAGATCCAGTTCGATCATTTTTGCCACTTCATCCAGCATCGGAAGAAGGGTCTGGGAATGTGTTTTTTTATAATTCACCGTATACTCGGCCAGCAGCACATCATCCTCAGCGACCGCCACGGATGCAACCAGCCCGGAGCTGTCCAGCGCTAAAATTTTCATAGTATAGTAATCCTCCGATAATCAAATCCCCGCGCGGGATCTTTTTCAATCCGAATATGCACCGTCTGCGGAGGCAAAAGCTCTGAGATCAGATTCGCCCACTCGATCAGGCAGACCCCCTCGCCATAAAAATAATCCTCATAGCCAATCTCATCCATTTCTTCCGGATCACCGATCCGGTAAACATCAAAATGATAAAGCGGAAGCCGTCCTTCCTCATAGATCTGCATGATCGTAAACGTAGGACTGTTAACCGGCTCCGTAATACCCAGCCCTTCCGCAAGGCCTTTCGTCAGCACGGTTTTTCCAACGCCAAGGTCTCCTTCCAGCGCAAACACCTGACCCGGAACCGCCTGTTCCCCAAGCCGGCGGCCCAGCTCAAAGGTCTCCTGTTCTGAATTTGTTTCTATTGTCATCTTATACCTCTCAGAAATCAGCAATGTAAAAACCGGAATGGCTCTTCATCCTCGATGAAATGCATGAGCATATAGGAGCACATGATAGAAACACGTTCCTCGCGTAAGATTCGGCGGACCTCATTGCGGTCAGCCAGAACCACCTCGATTTCTTCTGATGTTTCCTGCATATCCGCACTGATCTCGCCATCCGCGTAACCATATACGGTAGCGCAGCACTCATCCGTCATGCCGATGGTTGTATAATACGGCTTCTGATAAATCGTGTCAACCGGAATCGGATGCAGCATAAGACCGGTCTCCTCGCGCAGTTCACGCACGGCAGCACTGTGATATTCTTCACCCGGCTCGACCAGTCCGGCAGGGAATTCATAAATATAGTTATCAATCGCATACCGGTACTGTCGAATCAGAACCACCCGGTCGTGCCGCTCCCCGTACAGACTGTAAATCACCACGCCATCAGGCGACTGCTGCTTTGTATTCAATTCCAGAGTATCTATTGTTTTTGCTCTGGACGCAATGTAATATTTTCCCGCATGCCCCTTGCTGTTTTCCACATCCATGTCATAAAGATTGACATAGGGGTTCGAAGTAATCTTCTCAATCTTTTTGATTTTACCCATCCTGTGTTTTACGCCTCCCGCTGCTGATTTTTCATATTATTCTATTTATTTACTTCCACTTCACCTTTCCGTTACTGACAGACATCGTATACGTCTTATCACAGCGCAAGCGGAACGGATAAGATGAACGTTTTACCAGAAACAGGTTTTTATTCGTGTAAGCTCTCTGCATACTGCAGTCAATCATTTTCCAGGTCGAACCGATCTTTACTTCACACCAACCATGCGCACTCAGCGACCGGGTCGATGAGGAAGTAACTCCGCCCACAGCCAGACGGCTGTCATAGCCCAGAACTCTTGCTATATACACCATGGCTGCCGCGTAACGATAGCAATTGCCTGTCTTGTTTTTAAACATATAAGACGCATAGGATGCAGCAGTTTTTGCCGTGGGCGCACCATCATAGAGGCGCGTATACGGATATTTACACAATGCCTTAAAGCAGGACTTCAAGCGCTGCTGCCGCGTCTGGCTGCTCTTGGAATTTGCTACCACAAAGGCGACCGCATACTTAATCTGTGAAGTCGTCACGCGAACCCCCGTCTTATCTACGTAATAATATCCTTTCTTTTTGCTTCCGACAATCTTATTTGTCTGAAGCTTCCCGGAGCTGCTGAAGTAATAATATTTGCCGGAAATCTTCTTCCAACCTGTCGTCTTCTTTCCCTTTACATAGTAATATTTACTGCCGTCTACAGTCTTCCAACCAGTATATACAGCTTCTGTCTCCGGCGTCTGTTCTGTCTGGACAGTTTGTTCAGTTTCTGCTTTCACAACCATCTTCTGTGAAAAAAAGGATGAGGCAAAAATTACGATCAAAACAATCAAAAGCAGATCCACAACAAGTGTACGGAAGCCGTTTCCGTAAAAATTTTTTCCTTTTTCCATACTTTCTCATGCTCCTCTTTGTTTTATAGGGTTTTAACCTGCTGCGTATTATTTCCTGCATATGTATCAAAACAGAAACTTGCTTTGAACAGTTAACAATATATCAGATTTCAGGAGATTAAACAATAGATGAGCGTGACATTTTCCGGCACGTAGTGTATAATTCTGTGGAGAAACGCCGCAGCAGAAATCGCGGCAAAAATCAAAAAATACGAGGTGCAAGATGAAAATTGCTTTATTGGAGCCGATCGGAGTACCGGCTGATGTAATTGAAGGACACGCAAAAAAGCTGGCGGAGATGGGACATGAATTTGTCAGCTACGATACAAAGACTACCGACCCGAAGGAGCTGGCTGCGAGAAGCGCCGGCTGCGAGATTGTCATGGTTGCGAACAATCCCTATCCGGCAGAAGTCGTAGAAAGTACGGATTCCCTGAAAATGCTTTCGGTTGCCTTTACCGGGATTGACCATGTGGCAGTGGACACCTGCCGCGAACGCGGTGTTATGATCTGTAATGCGGCCGGATATTCGAACCAGACGGTGGCAGAACTGATCATCGGTATGGCGGTCGACGCGATGCGAAAGGTTGTAAAAGCAGACGGCATCGTGCGGGCAGGCGGAACCAGCGCCGGAATCGGCGGGCGTGAGATTGGCGGCCGCACGGTCGGCATCATCGGTCTGGGGCGCATTGGCCTGATGACCGCGAAGCTGTTTCTTGCTTTCGGTGCCAGAGTAATCGCATACAACCGCAGTGAAAACGAAGAAGCAAAGGCACTCGGCATTGAATATAAGTCTCTGGAAGAGGTTCTTTCTACAAGCGATATCGTATCGCTGAACCTGCCGCTGAACGCACAGACACGCGGTTTTCTCTCCAAAGAACGGATTGCTCTCATGCGTCCGGACACTGTCTTTATCAACTGTGCTCGCGGTCCGATCGTCGACAATGCCGCACTGGCTGACGCTCTGAACGAAGGCCGTCTCGGTTTTGCCTGCGTGGATGTGTATGATATGGAACCGCCGCTTCCGGCAGACTATCCGCTGCTTCACGCGAAGAACACACTTCTCACCCCGCATCAGGCGTTTATCTCGGAGGAAGCAATGCTTCGCCGCGCGGAGATTGTATTCGGAAATGTGTACGCGTATCTCGCAGGCGAGCCTGTGAATGTGTGCAAATAATTTGCTTATTTGGTAACAATTCAGAACAGCATCAAAATGAAAAGACAGGCTGTGCAGATTTATCTGCTAAAGGCTGTATTTTCATTTTGGGATGGCGGGCGCTGATCGTCCAGTGGACGATCGTTTAGCGCCGACCGAAGTGGAACGAAGACGCCCATCAACCACAGGTGCTGAGCGCCAGTGGCGCTCGTTTAGCACCGACCGGAGCGGTAGCGGAGAATATGACGCGTTAGCGGCATATAGCCTGCATAGCAGGCGGTCTGCGGCCTGCTGTTCTGAATAGTTACCTTATTAGTATAAAAAAGCCCGGTTCAGAGCGCTCCAACAGGAAGCTTTGAACCGGGTTGTTTTTCAGCCCTGCGGCTGATGCCTCTTGCTTTCCGCATACGAATCCTGCGTAGCGGTGCGCAGCACTACGCTTATCCGCTTGTACAAAATCATGGTCGGAACCGAAATGCAGATACCCTTGATCAGGTTCAGCGGAGCCACGCAGAAAATCACAAATGTGGTCACATTGGTCACGGCGCCGTTCACCGCGCTGCCCATGGCAATGATAGAGTCAAGCGGCATCCCGTAAAGACTGGCAAATGCCGGAAGCAGGTAAACCGCATTGAACATGGTGCCGAATACAACCAGCACCACAGTACCTGTCACAAGGCCGATCACTGCTGTTGCGCGTGTCTTTTTCAGATGATACACCACCGCGGCCGGAACGACAAACGAGCAGCCAACCACAAAATTCGCCAGATCCCCGACAAATGCGGTAGAAGTGCCCTTAATGATCAGTTTGAGCAGAATCTTTACCAGCTCAATGATCACGCCGCCCATCGGTCCTAAGCAGAACGCGCCGATCATCACCGGAATCTCGCTGAAGTCCAGCTTGTAAAAGCTCGGTGCAATCGCGATCAGCGGAAAGTCCAGGATGTGCAGAATCATGGCGACAGCACCAAGCATTCCGCAGATCGTGATATAACGCGTCCGGCTGATCTGAGCGATGTTCTTTTTCAGCACCGTAGCCTCCAGTGCCCACGATACACCAATGATTGCCGCGATCACCACGGCGCAAACCGCCACAAACCGCAGATTTTCCGCAATTGTCTGTAATAATCCGTTACCCATCTCTTTGATCTCCTTTTCTGTAAATATTCTTATTTAAGAAAAAGGTTCTTCTAAATCTTATGCGCAGCTCTGCACATCTGCAATCGAGAAGGCGGCGACTTGTCGGCTCCTTCTCGCCCGCGCCAACCGGGTGCGGCTTTAGCCGCAAAGCTTCCTTGCCCGGTTCTGCGCATAAAAATAGCCGGGAAGATTCTTTCTTAAATCTCCGCGGCAGAATCGCACGATATATAATATCGCTTTGTATTCTTCTCTCATCCAGACTATACTGTCGGTTCCGGAATTCGCTCAGTCAGAAACGTCACCGGATCAGCCGCTTGCGCGGGTCGCGGACTATACCGCCGGTGGGGAATCACACCCCGCCCCGAAGAACCACTCTTAAACTGACGACATGATAACGCATATATATCCAAATTGCAAGTACTTTTTTCAAGCGTAAAAGTGAACTACTGTCCCGAATGATTATTCTAAAGCTTACTCCTGCAAGTATGGAATACACAAAAATCCAGCCGCGATTTGACTCAATAATACTGATTATTTTTGAAGCACTCTTTTATTTTGCCTGTGCATGAGGTATAATTGTTTATGTTTCTTGTATTCGGAATTAAACTATAGAAAGTCAAATAACGATTCCGTACAGTGCCTCATTGCTGTGATGGTGCAGGATAGTTATGAAGTCAATGCGGTATCTTTCAGCAGTGACTGTCTGAAAGCATATGCCGCCAAACAAAGGAGGAAATTTTCATGGCAGCAGTATCAGAAAAGAGAAAAAAGCAGTACCGCCAGCTCGGCCTTACCATCGCTTATTATCGGAAAATGAATGGAATGACGCAGTTGCAGCTCGCTGAGGCGATCAATGTGAGCCGCACGCACCTGAGCAACATTGAGGCTCCCAACATGCCGACTTCCGTCTCACTTGAGCTTCTGTTCGATATCTCGGACGTGCTGGAGATCCCGATTGCCAAATTATTTGAGTTCAGAGAGTAATACCGGTCAGGGCAGGTTCGTGTGCTTACATTCATGAGCGGATCGCGTACCTGCTGCGATGTCAGATCAATGTAAAAAGGGCACGGAAGCAATGCCGCGCAGCAAAGCTTATCCGTGCCTTTTTCATGCTTATCCGTCTGTCCTGACAGTCTGTTTTACCATCTTGTTTTCGGAATAGTTTATTCTGGTATTCCTGCTTTTCCGAATCATGATGCTTCTATAGATTCCGGCACCTGCTTAAAACCTTCTCTTTCAAAACAGTTTTAGAACAGCTCGTTCGGACCCTTCTCGCCTTTTTCAAACGCCAGCGCGTTTTCCATCGTCGTCTCGCTGATGGCCTGCATCGCTTCCTCTGTAAAGAATCCCTGATGGGAGGTCACGATAACATTCGGGAAAGACAGCAGACGCGCTACAGTCGAATGCTGCATGATCTCATCCGACATATCCTCATAAACCGTGCCGTTCTCCTCCTCGTAAACGTCCAGGCCGACCGCAAAGAATTTGTTTTCACGGATACCGCGCACCAGATCCTCCGTCTTGATCAGTCCGCCGCGGGAGGTGTTGACCAGGATCACGCCGTCTTTCATCTGCCCGATCGTGTCAATGTTGATCATATGATGGGTCTCCGGCGTAAGCGGGCAGTGCAGAGAGATCAGGTCCGATCCGCGAAGCAGCTCTTCGAGAGAAACATATTCCACGAAATCCAGACTCTTATTCGGATACATATCATATGCGATCACATGCATACCAAAGCCCTGGCAGATGCGCGCCATTGCGGCTCCGATACGGCCGGTGCCGACAATACCGGCCGTGCGGCCGTAAAAGGAGACACCCAGAAGGCCCGTAAGGCTGTAATTATTCTCGCGTACCTTGATGTATGCCTTGTGCAGATGACGATTCGCAGTCAAAGCCAGTGCCATCGCGTGCTCGGCCACTGATTCCGGAGAATACCCCGGCACGTGAGCCACGCGGATTCCATATTTCTTCGCCGCTTCCAGATCCACATTATTGTAACCAGCGCAGCGCATCAGGATCAGACGCACGCCGCACTCGTTCAGCAGCTCGACCGTCTGTGTGCCAACGTCCATGTTGACAAACGCGCACACCGCGTCATAGCCTCTGGCAAGCATTGCCGTGTTCGGCGTCAGCTCCGCCTCGATGAATTTCACCTTAATATCTGCGTATTTTTCCTGCTCCATGTACGGAAGCAGATACTTTTTGTCATAGCTCTTTGTACCGAAAAATAAAAGTTTCATGTCGTACCTCCTCGTGTTTTCTTCCGATATTTGCTTCTATTCTGCGCAAAATCATTCTGGAATATTCAGCCCATCCCGCAGCTTCTCCAGCGCCCGTTTTTCCAGTCTGGATACATACGAGCGGCTGATTCCCAGATCCGCCGCAATTTCACGCTGTGTCCGCTCCTTTTTGCCATCCAGTCCATAGCGTTCCGTGATCACCTGCCGCTCCCGCTCATTCAGCACACGCTCAATATTTGCCCGCACCTGCCTGATATTTTTCTGCGTCTCCAGATTCCCGACCACATCGACCGGCTCACTCTCCAGGATATCCATCAGGCGCAGCTCCCTGCCGTCCTGATCTGTCCCGATCTTCTCGTACATGGAAACCTCATGCGACAATTTTTTCCTTGCCCGCAGCATCATCAAAAGCTCGTTCTCAATGCAGCGTGCCGCATACGTCCCCAGTCTGGAATTCTTCTCGCAGTCAAACGTCGTCACGGCTTTGATGAGCCCGATGATCCCGATCGAGACCAGATCGTCCGGATCCAGCTCAGGCGACTGATATTTTTTTGCCACGTGCGCTACCAGCCTTAGATTGTGCTCTATCAACAGATTCCTGGCTGCCATGTCCCCTTTCTGGTATCGTGCAAGACACTCTTTCTCTTCTTCCGGGGACAGCGGCTTTTTAAATGTTTTCAAAAAAGCACCTCTAAGCGGTTTTTCTTTATTCTATGAACAAAATCGCCCGGAAGTGCTTTTCCAACTGTGCCCAAATCTGTTTTGCGGAAGTATGCCGCGCTGAAATAACTGCACAGCAGCATCGCTTTCACAACCCGAATCATATCATGAAATCGAGTCCATGGGAAGTCCTAAAAGAGAAATACAATTTTAAAACAACGCTTTATCAAAAACAGCATATAAGGGAATCCTCCCTCTTTTATTCCGCCAGGTGCAGGGTCACCGTCTGCATAATACTGCTCACTACAGTATCCAAGTCAGCCTCGCCTGAGAGATATTTCAGACCCTCTTCTTTCACACTGTCTGTAATAACTGCATCTGTAACGCTGCGGTTGGAAAGCTCCGGTATCATAGCTTCTATCTGGTCAAACAGGTTGCGAAGATCTTCCGCACTTACTCCCCAGCTTGTTTCTCCGGTATCATCCGCACCCAGGACATCCTCTTCCATGATCTGGAAAGCAGTCTTATTGATCGGATAGCCACGGTCTGAGACACTAAGCTCGCTCTGGCATTCCGACGACAGGAATTCTTTTACAAATTCCAGAGCCGCTTCCTGGTTGGTGCTTTTCGCATTTATGCCTATGATCTGTGCCGGAATAAACACGTTGCTGTTCTGTGCCACTGCACTTTCATAGACCAGATCCGTGCCCAGATATTTCGCAATGGCTGCTGTCGTATTGAGTGCCCTGGATTCAAACAACCCAATGATCTGTGACTGGAAAATTGTGATATTCTGTACAGTATTTATCTCACCCCAATCATCAGAATCGTCAGACGCGGCAAATTCATCTATATCTGCCTGGCTCACATTTTCCTTCTGTGTATCATTGATGGATTTTACTGCTTCCAGAAATTTCCGAAGTGCAGTTTCATCCAGTGAACCGTCCTCTGTCATCCATGCAGGTGAGCAAATGGCAGTCATCATTTCCAGCAGTTCTTCATCATAAAGTCCAAGGATGCTTGTCATTTCCGGATTCGCTTCTTTCCACTCCTGCACACTCTGGCATAGGGAATCAAGGTCTGTAATCTGATCCAGACTATCCTGTGTCCCTACCATCATCATAATCCGGAATCTCGCCGGCACCGCATAAACTGCCCCGCTTTCCATCTGGTAAGTATAGGCGATGTTCTCATAAAGTCCTTCACTTTCTGCCACTTCAGATAAAACGCCGGACAGGTCCACCAGCATCCCGCTCTCGGAATAGGAATCCACACTCATTCCATCCAGAAGAATAATGTCAGGCCCGTTTCCCGCTAAAATTTCCGTATTCAATGTTTTGATCGCATCATCAACCGTAAGGCCACTATCCCCGGACAGCCCCACTTCTATTGTCACCTGAATATCTGTGTGGTTCTGATTGAACGTATTCACCTCATCGGTCAGCAGTTCATTTTCATATAACGTATAGAGTGTCAGCTTTTGTGTCGTCGGGCTGTTCCCTGAAAAAGAATAGCGTACCAGCAGGGAATCGCCACTCGCTGTTAAGTAATGACGCAAAACGCAGGAGTCACTAAGTGCGGCAACCGACCAGACCGTATAATCAGAGTCCCCCAGCTTTGTAGCATTTCCCTCAAACAGTTTTTCCGCAACACCTCCACCCCATTTATAATGATAGAGTCCGCTTTTGCTCGCATAAAAGATCCCGGTGCCTTCCGTATCGTCCACAATTCCCCCGCCGCTGGATGTCGTCGACCATGCTTCATAGTCAGCCGATACAAGGCTGCTTATAATCTCGTTTCCCTCCTGTAATTCGCCCTTGTAGTTATAAATCTTCACGCCGTCATTTGTAATGGTCAGGATTTCCCCATTAACCGGCGCATAAGAGTAGTGCATCTCATTACTGTAAGGAATCGTACCCACAATGCTGCCATCCGAAACCGAAAGGATATAGATAGTTGAACTGGTGTCTCTTACCGTCAGCGTATCATCATCTGCAAAATTGATTCCATAGCACCGTCTGCCATCATCAAATGTAATACTCAGCCCCGTTGATGCCCCATCTGTGCTATATACAAGAATCCCTGCTGATTCCGTATAAAATGCCAGCTTTCCGGAATCGCTGATTGACGCGTAGCCATCTCCCCCTGAAATTTCTTCCGGCAGCCATCCGCTCTGTTCTTCCTGCCTTGCCCAGCTGTCTCCCTTGTCTGTCGATGTATATACACCATTTTCCGTGATCAGCCAGAGGGTTCCATCAATTTCCCGCATAGCAAATATCTGCGTGCTGTCATCCGGCAGTTCCAGATCCTCCTCCCTGTACGTAGACTCACTGCTGTCTGCCGTATCAGTCACAGCATAATCCTCTGAATTCTGAGAGTTAGAAACTGCATCAGCGGTCGAATCACCCTGTGAATCCGCAGCCGTTCCTTCTGTGGTGCTTTCAATCTGCACCGCATCATCCGTTCCCGATGAAGTGCCTGTATTCGTAGCACTTCCACAGCCGGTCAGGGCAAGCACCATAGTTAACACGAAACACATTTTTTTAATGTTCTCTTTCATTTCAAACCTCCATATATTGTGTACCAGTTCAGAACAGCATCGAAATGAAAAAACAGGCTGTGCAGGTTTATCTGCTAAGGACTGTATTTTCATTTCGGGATGGGCGGGTGCTGCGTGCCAGTGGCACGCGTTTAGCACCGACCGAAGCGGTAGCGTAGACGCCTATCAAGCCTCAGGTGCTGAGCGCCAGTGGCGCTCGTTTAGCACCGACCGGAGCGGCAGCGGAGAATATGACGCGCAAGCGGCATATAGCCTTCGAAGAAGGCAGTCTGTGGCCTGCTGTTCTGAATAGTTACATATCTTTTATCCTTTCCTCGGTCAGTTTTCTCGTATAATGGATTGCATAGCAGGAAGCTGCACCGCCTAAAGCAACCCAAAAGCCAAGACTCAGGCAATTTATAAACCAATAAATTTCCAGTGCATAGAACGGAAGTTCCAGAAAACCGGTCATTCCATCTGTCCACGTATCAAGGAGTTCCCCATAAAAGCTGAAATCAGACCATTTTGCCGGAATAAATTCGGCTGGAACCTGGGTCATTCCTGTTAATTTCAATAAGAATGCCAGTAATAAAACACCTGTGAAGAATCCCATAGCACCAACGAAACGCGGATAAATACTGTCAATACGCCATCTTTTTTTCGCTATACGCATCAGGAAATGAGCTACCCGGATATAAACCGCCAATATACTTAAGCAGAACAGAGTTTTTACAATTCCACGCAGGAAGCCCCACCGAATCTCACTTAACGAAACCTGATATTTGTTTTGAATGGTATTTTTCAGGTTCCAGCTTGTGGTAACTCCATTTTTCCCCGCAGTAACTCTTGTAAATACTTCCCCGCTCCCCAGAGACATCTGGATAATCATTGCTGGTTCAGAGATGTCCAGCAAACCAAGTATCTGATATTCCCGGCTATCATAGCATACTGACAGACCAATTACATCTGTATTGCCGAAGAGTTTCAAGGCAATAGATTTGTCGATCAGGCATCCGCTTGTATCCCCGCTTTGCGGCACGTTATAATTACAAACCAGAAGACGCGGATCACCGCGAATCAAGATCACATTTGCTCCCGTCTCCCTTTCCACCGTTTCTGTAATGGATATTACCTGGTCACTTTTCTGCGTCCAGAATACCATGTCTGTCAAATTCTGATCTGAGGCGGCTGCTTCCAGTATTTCCTCTGCCGTTTGCAGGGAAATACCACCATTACTCACATAGTTCCATCTGCCATCCTGGCTTTGAAAACCTCGCAGTTCCCAGAATCCCATAGCAACACAAATTACCAATAACACCATGCAAATGATAATTCTCACCCAGTCAGATATCCGGGCAGCCATAGCTGTTGGTTCCGTCGATTCACATGGATATAAATATTCTTTTTGCTGACATTTTGCATCCTGTTTTCTTATTTTTCTCATGCTCATGAGACCTGCTTTCTGACCCTGTTTCCATCTTTTACCTCGCGGTCTGACTGGGTGATAATATCCTGGTCAACTGCTCCCGTAGCTGAAATAGCCGCATAACTGCTGTTTTTATCCAGTACCGTCACTGTAACCTTCTGTGCTTCAAGCACCGTACCCAGAATCCCTTCTGTTTCCTGCACGATCAGTACATAAGTCTCATCATTGTCGGTATAAATTGCATTTACCGGAACCAGCATACTGTACTGCTCTGATTGTTTATCGAATGTCACCGTTACCTGAGCGCCAACGCAAAGCGAAGCTTTTTCTGCATCGTTGGCGCGATCTGCCGCCGAAGCAGAGCTAGGGGGCGTTTCCTCTTCACCAAGGGATAGTCCCTCACTGGTATTTTCTGCGATTACAACTTCCGTTCCTTCAGCAGAAACATCTTCACTACTGGATGAATCTTTTCCTGAGACATTCGTTAATGCCAGTAAAACAGTCACTTTCAATAAGCTCGTATCATCCTCATCATACTGGATATCAGATATGGTTGCACCTGCGATTGATTCCGTCTCCCCATATTTTGTTACGGTTACACTGTCTCCCGCCTCAATGTACTCTTCATATTCAGCAGACACGGTGACTGTAACCTTCTTGTTTTCGGAATCCACCGCCAGCACCGCAGCCGCTGATGTGGTAGTCGTGTCACCCGTTAGGACATTTACATCCTTTACGGTTCCCGCCGTTTCCGCATACACAATACAGTCATCGGAAAGCCCATCTTCCGCGTCCGCAATTTCTTTCACCTTTTCCGCCAGCCTGCTTTCAAAAGTGTCCAGTGCCTCCTCATAGTCCGCAATCGCATCTTCCAGCGCTTCCCGCAGTTCTGTTTCTTCATTTGTACGGGAATACTGGTAGGTCTTATCCCTGCTGCGCTGATATTCATAATAAGCTGACCTTGCAGTCATGACTGCCTCCCTGGCGCTGAAAACTTCATTGCGGGTATTTTCTACATCAGAATTATCAGCGCCAGCGAAACGCGAAGCGTTTTCTGCATCGCTGGCGCGATCTGCCGCCGAAGCGGAGCGAGGGGGCGTTTCCACAGTGTCAGAATTTTCAATCGCATCCTCCTGCCATTTGACATAGGTTTCCAGATAAGTCTTATATTTTTCAAAATACTCATACTGGGTCTCCCGCATGGTTTCCTCAAAATCGTCTTCTTCATGATCCGCCTCCGATTTCCAATACCAGCCATCTGTTTTTGTCAGGTATTTCTGCCAGCTCTCATATGCATTAAGGTAAGTGTCCGCCGCATTTTCCAGATTCATCCGTTCCCTTGTCTCCCATGTATAAAACGCTTCCTGTGCCTCTGCCAGCTCCTGGTTTTCGGAGAGCAGAAAAAGGGCGTCACCAGCCTCTACAAAGTCACCTTCCTGCACATAAACAGTCTCAACCGTTCTCTGTGCCGGGACCGTTATGGATATTTCCTGCGTTGATTCAATTTTTCCGAACGCACTCACCGAATGGCTGATCCTTCCGGAAACCGCTTTCTGGGTCTGTATCACCGCAGTTGTCACGCTCGCCGCCGCCTGTGAAAGAAAGGTAAAGCTGACCATTACAGCCAGAAAGCCGATACTGATATTCCTGAGCCATTTCTTCATGTTTATGTCCCACTTTCTTTTTATAATAAACGATGTAAGCCGTTTTACTTTGTTTCACTGCTTCACCTGTGAAGCTGTAATTCCCTTTTCCAGATACTCCTGCCCATTTAAAAATATCAGCAGGGCAGGAAGGAAGGTCAGCACAGACACCCCAAACGCAAACCCGATGCTTCCTGATTCGATTTCCGGCAGCAGGATGGATAATGGCCACAGGCTCTTCGTTTTTAAAAATGTCATTGGCT
>JAJQHQ010000031.1 GCA_021199655.1 Lachnospiraceae bacterium
AGGAGACCAGCTATGAAAAGTCAAGCATAAATTAGCAAAAAATTCTTTTTGGGTATCGATGGTAAAAAAGGGTAACTTTAACAAGGCTCCCTAAGGGTGCTTTTTCAAAATCTATCGATATTGGTATACAGACCTCCTATTCGAGGTTGAATTCAACATCGTCAGTGAGCATCTTCCAGATGACCCTGACGAGCTTGCCGGCACAATGCCCGAGGGCATTGTAGTGAGTCCGGCCTTCCGCCATCTTCTTATCATAGTAATCTTTAAAGATGGCATTGTTCTTTACAACATTATGAGCTGCGTTCATAAGCGCGTATCTCAGGACTCTGGAACCACGTTTAGACATGCGGGTTCGTCTGGCCTGAAAGTTGCCTGACTGATACACAGACGGATCCAGTCCGGCATACGCAAGCAGCTTACCAGGGCTGGAGAAACGGTGGATATCACCGATTTCACCGAGGATCATTCCCCCGTTGATGTATCCGATACCGGGAATGGTCATGATAACCGAATCGTTAAACTTCATGATCTCGGTCATCTCAGCTTCAACCTGGTCTAACTGGCTATCCAGTAACTCGATCTGTGCGATCGTATGAGTTATCTGAATAGATAGAGCACTGTCGTTGGCACCGACAGACTTCTGTGCGAGAACCCTTAATTCTTTTGCCTGTTCCTTCTTGAAGTGACCATGGGAGGAGACTTCAAGAAGGTGGGCAAGATGGGTCATATGCATGGAAGCGATGTCCTGGGGCGTCGGAGCCTCTTTTAAAAGTGCATAGACAGATTTCTGATGCAGCCCGGATTTGAAGAAATACTGCAGTTCCGGGAACACCTGGTCAACATAGGAAGTCAGCTGGATTTTTAACCGTGTCCGCTGCTTGATCGTCTTCTGACGGAAGCGGCCAAGTGTTTTGAGGTCCATCAGGTCAAGATCATAGAAAGAGACAAACCTGAAGGAATCCTGCAGCATCAGGGTTTTAGCAATAATGTACGTGTCGACTTTGTCCGTCTTCGTCTTACGGATGTTGTTTTTCCGCATGGAAGACGTTTTGATAGGGTTGAGCACACACACTTTAAAGTTACTGGCAACAAGGTATCGTACAAGGTTGTCGCCATAGTGTGCCGTTGATTCAAGACCGATGATGATGTTGTCGCCACCGAGGGAAAGAGCCTCGAGCTTAGAAACCAACAGTTGGAAACCATCACCGTCATTCGTAAATTTGAACGGCTCCATGAGTATTTCACCATCAGAAGATAGGGCTGAGGCGAAATGGTTGAGTTTGGCAATATCAATGCCTACGTAAATCATGAGGTTGTACCTCCCTTTCTGAAAGTCTGATACCGTGATATCCACCAGCGATTATCATCGTAGACTTGATTGAAATAAGTACTCGGGAGGGGCTCCCGGCAACATCCAGCCAATAAACAATTCAGATAAAGGTAGCGGCAATACACTCCTGTCGAGTAGTCAGGCTACAGGTAAAAATCAAAAGTCCACAGTATCTGAATGTATTGAACCACGATACCAACATAAAAGAAAGGAAACATGGTGTTTGTATCTCTACAAACATCATACAAGGATAAAAATGGGCAGGATAAGGCAGCATAAGAAAGAGATTATTGCTTTTCTGAACCGGTATTCTATTTTATTTCACGCGCTTTTAGCCTGTGGCATCTGCTTTCTGATCGAGTGGGTGTCGAGACACTCGTTTGTCGAGGCGTGCGCGTTTGTGGTGGACCGTAATCTGGTGTTTCTGTACAATGCCTTTCTCGTCTGGGCGACACTGATGCTCACATACATAGTAAAACGCCGTATGGCAGCCAGAGTGTTTATCAGTGTATTCTGGCTGTTCCTGGGAGTAGTTAACGGCATTATCCTTGCGAACCGTGTCTCTCCGTTTGGCTGGACTGACCTGACGATGGTCACCGATCTGCTGACCATGAAGAGCAGTTATTTTACAGACTGGCAGGCGGCTATCGCGATCGCTCTTGTGGCGGCGGTGTGTGTGGGACTTGCAATTCTCTGGGTAAGAGGCCCGAAATATCAGGGGAAAACCCATCGGATCTCCGGTGCGGTGCTGGTCGTGATCGTGATCGCGCTCATTGTTCCCGGCGTGACGGACGCCGCGAAGAGCAGCAATGTCCTGACTGAGTATTTTTCCAATCTTGCGCAGGGCTATAAAGATTACGGCTTTGTTTACAGCTTCACATCGAGTGCCCTTGATACGGGCATGAGCGAGCCGGAGGGATATTCGGAGGAGACGATTGCTCAGATTCTGGAAAAAGCGGAGGACGAATGATACGATGAAATTTCGGGAACGATTCTTAAATGGCGAGGCGGAATTTGATGAAATCTTTGACCTGACGGATGAGTGGAGCTTAAGCGATGAGGAATGCACACTCCGGGAATACCTCGGACTGACGGCGGAGGAAGAGGATGTATGGATCAGCGAAAGCGATGAGGCGCTTGAGATGCTGATGGAGAAGGAAAAAACACAGAAGGAAATGATACAAACAGGAGAAGGAAAAAGGTAACTGTGAAAATATGGAAACAGGTCGAGCGCAATCCCATTGGCTTTAGATAATGGGTAGTTCACTAGTACGGAACAGTTACGGAAAAATTTCAAAAAAGGATTGACACAAAACCGGATTCTTACTATAATGATGCAGTGTGCTCCAAAGGCACACTGTATTTTATGACGCTTAATGACTCTTTTCGGATTCGTTTTCCGCAGCACTTTCCAATGCGGACAGACAATGGGCGTTATGAAATTACATCAATAGATAAATGTTTGAACCAAAGCCCCGGTAGAACATTTTCTTCATAGAAGCCCGTGCGGTATTTTATCAGGAACTGACGCGGGACATCGGGAGGACGGAAATAAGCCTCTGCCAGCCCACAACCTGAAAACTGACCTGAAGAGCCGTCGAACATATGGCGGACGATGACATTCTTCTCATTTCATTCTGATGTGGGGAGGATGGTGCTAGAGAAGGAGGAAGACGAATGAAAACCGAGATGGTGAATCCGGCTACGATTGAAAGAAAATGGTATGTCGTGGACGCTACGGATAAGACTCTGGGCCGTCTGGCATCGGAGATCGCAAGCATTTTAAGAGGAAAGAAGAAGCCGATCTTTACACCTCATCTGGATATGGGTGACTATGTGATCGTTGTAAACGCAGAGAAAGTAAAAGTAACCGGTAAGAAGCTGGATCAGAAGGTTTATTATCATCATTCTGATTATGTGGGCGGCATGAAAGAAACCACGCTGCGCGACATGCTGGCAAAGAAGCCGGAGAGAGTGATCGAGCTTGCGGTGAAGGGAATGCTCCCGAAGGGACCGCTGGGCAGACAGATGTACAGAAAGCTTTACGTTTACGCAGGTCCGGATCACAAGCAGCAGGCACAGAAGCCTGAAGTGCTGACATTCTAAGAGGGAGGTAAAGAACATTGGCTAAGGAAAAATTCTACGGAACAGGAAGAAGAAAAAAATCAGTTGCCAGAGTATATCTGATTCCGGGTACCGGCAAGATTACAATCAATAAAAGAGACATTGATGATTACTTCGGTCTTGAGACCCTGAAAGTGATCGTTCGCCAGCCGCTTGTAGCGACTGAGACCCTCGGCAAGTTCGATGTGCAGGTGAATGTATATGGCGGCGGCACCACCGGTCAGGCAGGCGCAATCCGTCATGGTATCTCCAGAGCCCTGCTTCAGGCAGACAATGACTATCGTCCGACTCTGAAGTCCGCTGGTTACCTCACCCGTGATCCGAGAATGAAAGAGCGTAAGAAATACGGCCTCAAAGCGGCTCGTCGCGCTCCGCAGTTTTCGAAGAGATAAGGATTACTGCGAATACAAAAGCATGTGGAAAGCCCTGGACGCTTGCGTACAAGGGCTTTTCTTTATGCTTTTGCATTCATTGGAATGCAAGAAACGACCGAGATGGAACGAAGTGGAATCGAGGTTTTCTTGCATTCGCAGTAATCCTTATCGGTGATAGTCGACTCAAAAACAAGACCTCAAAAACCCGAGAAACCCAGTATTTATGCGGCTTCCCGGGTTTTTTGTTCTTCAGAACCGTCTGTCGGATTTGTCTGAATTTGTCCTAATCTGATCATTTTAAATTCGTTTTATATTTATAAGGTGTTCGTTTCCTTCGGCGGCGCGGGCAAGGCCGATGAGTACACCTGTCAGTTCGTCCTGCAATTTTGCTGTATCTGCCTTTTTCCCACAGACACCGGCATTTCCTGTACAACCGGTACAGCCTGCAGTCTGTTCACATTGAAAGCAAAACATTTTTTGATTCATGATGCTAGTCCTCCGTTTTTCAACAAAGTTTTTAATGAATGAAAGATCCTACTCAGCCTGTTCGCATTGATGTAAATTTAAGCATTACATTTCTGGCTGATTTTCTGGGAGCGCCCAGGGAAACAACCTCCCGGATCTGCAAAAGTCTGGTGAAGAAAGGCCTGATCATAGACTTTAGGGTCACGCCGCACATTCTTCGGCACACATATATCACAAACCTGCTTTATGCTGGAGTTGATCCGAAAACAGTGCAGTATCTGGCAGGGCATGAGAACAGTAAGACAACGATGGATATTTATGCAAAGGTCAAATACAACAAACCGGAAAAGCTGCTGGGTGTTGTGAATGATGCCTTTAATCAGCGTAAATCATAGAAATGGTGGATTGTAGGTTAGACGAAAAGACAGATGAGAACGCCTTGGGACAGAGGGATGTGCCGGAGGCGTTCTTTTTATATGGGAATAGCAGGGGTTTGAAAATTTAATCAGGTATTTTTCAAAATGCGGATTGATAACCTCTGGAGACTATGGTATTCTTTCAGTAGGCAGAATACATATGTTCATTCTGAAATGGGGTGATTGGTGGATGTGTACACGAAATGAATTAGGTACAATCCTGGATGAAATTGCGAAGTCTTATCGAGCAGCATATGGAGATGATTTGTTTAAGATTCTTCTTTATGGCTCTTATGCCAGAGGAGATTTCTGCGATGATTCTGATATAGATATAGCGGCGATTGTCAGAGGATCTCGTCAGGATTTGCAGGATAAATTAAAGCAGGTTTGGGAACGGGCCAATGATTTGGAATTGGAATATGAAACATTAGTATCTCCAACGGTCATTCCTCTGGATGAATATGAACGCTACAAGAAGGATGTTCCGTATTACAGTAATATTGAAAAAGAGGGGATTCTGCTCAATAGATGAGAAGATCAAAAAGGAAATGTCTGACTATCGGATGAAGATGGCCACGGAACATTTAAACGCTTCTCGATATTTATTGGATGGTGGCTTTTTGAAAGATTCGATTGGGCGTTCTTACTATGCGATGTTCGCGGCTACAAGGGCGTTGCTTGCTTTGGATGGGGTGGATTTCTCCAAACACGCTGGTGTGATTTCGTATTTTCAAAAAGAATATATCAAGACTGGAAAATTCGGCGTGGAATTTTCAAAGTATTTATCAGAAGCATTTCGAATAAGAAACCATTCCGATTATGATGATTTTTATATCGTTTCAAAGCAGGATGCAGAGGAGCAGAACCAGAGAGCAGTCAGCTTTTGTGAAGCGATTAGAGATTATATTGAAGAAGAAGAGAAGCGGGATCAGTAGAAGTCCCCATTTTTTACTGTTAATGAGGTGGTCAAAATCGCATAACGAGCTTAAGCCCGTCTTTTCCCCGATAAATTGAGTAAGCGCCGCGCCTCGAAGCTGCTGCTTTGTGCTGCCGCTGCGGTAATGATATTCTCCCTTATAATTGACAGGGTAGGAGCTTGGGTTTACGACAATTTCAATATAATCCAGACCGTTCGCTGATAGCAGATTTACATCCGCTATGATCCCCAATGTATTTTGTATTTTATTCGGGATATCCTCCAACAGTTTTTTGCTTTCCTCTACACCGATTACGGTTCCGTCATCCCTTGTGCCATTATAAATCCTGCCGCCCTGCGCATTGGCAAAACCACAGATCCATTTCAAATATTCATCCCGCCAGGATTCTTTCCATTCTATATTTTGGCTCTCTGCCATTACGCCCACCTTCCTTCTAACTGGTCATTAATAATAGTGTCAGTTTCTTGTTGAGTTTCTGGTATTCTCATGAATGGATAACAGAGTTTATGCTGTTATCAGGTCAGTAATTCCTCTGCCCTTTTTCTTTACTCCTTTACTACAGTTTCCGGCGATATCACCCGCATCTGCCTTCCGAACTGGAACAGCCAGCCCCAGAAGGTGGGGGAGAGCTGCACGTCTACTGTAGCAACCACCCGGTCTCCTCCGGATGGCATCATCGCAACCTTTTCGCCGAAACGGTCATAGACGGCTCCAATCAGTTTGCTGTCAAATTCCAGCACGATGGTCTGCTTCGGCCCGCCGTACATCTTAAATGTACAAGCTTACGAAAAGAGATAGAGACACAGAGATTTATTACAATCAGTCCAACGATCCCATGAAGATACGCACCAACGACCCGAAGCTCATTCGGAGACTGAAAGGATTGAGCAAGGAATATCCGGAATTGTGCAAGCTCGTTGAGGAAGATGAAATATGCGGCTCCTATTTTGATGTAGATAAGCGCCGGATCAGTATTCATGTGACAAGACCCTACTCCGAGGAACGCCTAAGGAAACAAAGCGAATGGGCAAAAGAGAAAGGGCTAAATGCGGTTGCACCAAGATAATCAGGGGTGCAAATAATTACAGCTGTACACTTCAATTGTATCTGTTATAATAAAGCAAGGAGGGCCTGCTATGAATGAATTACCGGATTACGGACGTTTTGATATTGTCCTGGAAGAATACCTTATAGCAAACAAGGTTAGTAAAAATCAACTTGCCGCAAAGGCAAATTTGCAGCGGACGCAACTAAATTCGTATTGCAAAAACAATATTAAAAGACCGGATTTAGATGTCTTAGCCCGTATCTGTCATGCCCTTGGCTGTGATTTGACAGACATAATTCGGTATACCAGCCCTGGCAATAGAAATGGAGATGGCGACAATGGCTGAAACAAAAGTGATTGTTATTCCTGATGGGAAGATATGCGATTATATAGATGGAAAATTCAGGAACGACACTCCTGAGGAATATGTACGTCAAACCATCGAAAAACGACTTGTAAATGAGCATAAGTATAGCCCCGCTCAAATCAGTATTGAATATATATTGCAAGTTGGTTCTAATAAGCCTCGTGCTGATATTGTAATCTGGGATAAGGATGTTACAGAGAAAACACAGGCCACGATTAAACTGATTATAGAGTGTAAGAAGGAAACTGTTGATGCGAGAAACGCAAAAGACGGCATTGCCCAATTACAATCGTATATGTCAGTTTGTCCGAATTGCGAGTGGGGAATGTGGACGAATAGCATCCAAAAGTTTGTGTTTCGCAAATATTTGGATGAGTCTGGAACCATCTGTTTTATGGAATACAACGATATTCCGTCAGCAGATGGTAATCTTGATGATGTCAATAGGCCGAGCAGAAAAAGCCTTAAAAATGCGTGTGACGATAATCTTCTGTTTGTGTTTAAAACGTGCCATAATCACATCTATGTGAATGATGGCCTGCAAAAGCAAGCAGCTTTTTTTGAGTTGCTTAAGGTTATTTTTTGCAAAATTGAAGATGAACGCAATATTCCAAATCCCCTTCAGTTTTACACTACGTCGGAAGAACGTTCTAATCCTGATGGTCAGTTGACAGTGAAGAAGCGTATTTCAAAAATTTTTGAAAAGGTCAAAAAAAGGCAAGGTAAAATTTTTGATGCTAACGATGAAATTAAATTGACACCTCGTAGTTTAGCTTATATTGTAAGTGAATTGCAGTCTTATAGTCTGCTTAATACCAATATTGACATAAAGGGTAAGGCTTATGAGGAGATAGTAGGTGCGAATTTGCGTGGAGATCGAGGAGAATTCTTTACTCCTCGAAATGTCATGAAAATGGTCGTCGAGATGATTAACCCCAAAATGGATGAACGGGTATTAGATAGTTCATGCGGGACAGGCGGTTTTCTTGTTACGGCTATGACACATGTTATCAATCAATTGGAAAGCCAATTCTCTGAGCAAATTGGTTTGCCGAAAGAACAATGGGACGCTGATACCATTAGAGTATTTCAGGACAGAATTTCCGAAATGGCAGCAACCAACTTTTTTGGATTTGATATTAATCCGGATTTAGTTAAGGCCACGAAAATGAATATGGTCATGAACAATGATGGAAGTGGCAATATTCTGCAAACAAACAGCCTTCTGCCGCCCCATGAATGGTCAGATGATTTTAGAACAAGGCTGGCGGATGCATTAGGCATTAAAAAAGGAGAGATTAGGAATCATAATACGATTGCTTTCTTTGATGTCATTGTCACAAATCCGCCTTTTGGAAGCAAAATTCCGATAAAGGATAAAGCTATCCTTGAGCAATATGAGTTGGCTCACATATGGGAAAACAACAAGGCGAATGGGACATGGAGTATGACGGATCGCTTGCAATCATCGGTGCCCCCTGAAATACTTTTTATTGAAAGATGCACGCAATTGTTGGTTCCTGGCGGAAGAATGGGGATTGTTTTACCTGATTCTATCCTTGGATCACCAGGACTCGGTTATATTCGTGAGTGGCTAATTAAAAACCATAGAATTATTGCGAGCATAGATTTACATGTAGATACATTCCAGCCTCGCAATGGAACTCAAACGTCAGTCCTATTTCTTCAGAAAAAGACACCGGAACAGAAAAATAAAGAAGTAATATCTGGCACTATGGCAGATTACAATATTTTTATGGCTATGGTTGAAAAGGTTGGACATGATAAGAGAGGAAATCCCATCTTTATGCGCGATAAAGAAGGCAATGAAATCCTTGTACCAGATAATGATAACGTATTGGTGATGGATAAAACTGGTGAAGGAAACACAACTGTATCTCATCAGCAGAAGAAAAAAGTAGAAGATGATCAAACGCCGGAAGTGCCATTGATTTTTAGTGACTGGAAAAAGCAGGAGGGCTTGTCATGGTAAATAGCAATTTAGCTTTATTGCCGGAGTACAATCCTCCCGTTGAAATAACAGTCCAAGAATCACCAGTAAAATGGTGTTCTGTTTCGTTGTCAGATGTTATCTCAAGGGGAAAAAGATTAGAAGCAAGTGTCTTTGATGTGGACGCAAGGCAGGCCAGAAGAATAGTTGAAGATGGGAAATATCCTGCAACCATGGTTTGTGGAGAATCTGGCCTTGCCTCTGCATACACAAGGGGGCGTTTTAAGCGCATATGGGTTGAAAAATCAGACTTTCCAATTTATCAACCATCTACAATCCTTGATATTAAACCCACTCCAGACGGATATATATCAAGTCGGACAAAAGTTAATATAGATAGTTTGAGAGTATCAAAGGGTCAAATCCTAATGACTTGTTCCGGAACAATTGGGAAGGTTGCATATGTTTCAGACACTTTGGACAATCTTATTTTTAGCCATGATTTATTACGAATAGATTGTAAAGACCCCGTTGATGCAGGTTATTTGTATGCGTATTTTAAAACTGAAGTAGGCAATAAAATTTTAACTACAAATATGTATGGCGCAGTCATTTCCCATATTGAAGCGGAACACTTGCAGATGGTTCCTATTCCTGTTGCACCCTTTACCATCAGGGAAAAAATTAATGAGTTGGTTGTACAATCCTATGCTTTAAGAGACGAATCGAATGCACTGGTTGACGAAGCCACTCGAATTATGATTGCAGAACTTCATTTGCCCCCAATATCTGAGTTGAAGAAAAACGCATCTATAGCAAATACATTTTCCGTAAGGTTGAGTAATCTTGATTGCCGTGTAGATGCTTCTTACCATGTGCCAGTGGTAAATGCCATCATAGAACAATTTCAAAGAAATGCTGAAGAAGTAACAATCGTTGGTGATTCACGTATAAGTAAGGAGGTTATCCTTCCAGGACGATTTAAACGTGTTTATGTTGATGAAGGATATGGGAGAGTTCTCATAGGTGGAAAACAAGTTAATGAATTAGATCCATCTGGGAAAAAATATTTGTCCATTGCAAAGCACGATAAACGAATTAACCGTGAATTATTTATAAAAGAAGGAACAACTTTAATTACGAGAAGTGGAACTATAGGAAAAGTAGCGTTAGTCCCAAGGCATTGGGAAAATTGGGTTGCCAGTGAGCATATCATCCGTGTTGTTCCTGCAAGTGATGATATAGCTGGTTACCTTAATATTTTCCTTGCGTCTGAATATGGACATCAGCTGATAACGCGATTTACATATGGCTCCGTTGTTGACGAGATTGACGATAATCATGTACGCCAGATTGCAATTCCTTTGCTCAAAAATCATGATGCACAGAAAGAAATTAATGACCTCGCATTGACTGCGAATAAAAAACGCTATGAAGCATACTGCTTAGAGCAGGAAGCGTTAAAGATTATGAATGACAAAGTAATCTTTGCAAAATAAAATTTCTAAAGGACTTGTAAAGGCGTTCAACCGATAGGCTAAGCGCCTTTACGTTCTACATAGACCGATTGCTGTAACAGGTAGTCGGTCTTTTTTTGCCCATTTTTCAAATCACAGAAAGGAGATCATGCTGCCGGACAACGCGTCGGAGGCATTCAAAGACCGCGCTATCCTCTGGAATTCTGTCGAGTTTTTCGAGACTAGAAAGAACGCACAGCTTGCCAGGGAGATCGAAGTGTCGCCTCCTGTTGAGCTGAATTTAGATGAACACATTAAAATCATCCACGACTAGCTGGTACCAAGCATTCTTTTTTACTCTGGTTTGAGTGAAAGCTGTCCGGCTTTTCTGATCGATCTGCAGAAAACTGCTCTCCGAGTCGATTTTCAGGGATTTTTTTGAACTTGTTGTTGATTACCGCTGATGAAATGAGTAAACTATAAGCATGATATTCAGACAGGGAAATATGTTGTCAGAATATCAAGCCTCGTTTGTGCATATAAATATACATTCAGGGCAGGTCTTGAAATGCAAGGGACTTCTTTGATTGTAATTGGAAGGCTGGTGATATGATGTTGACATGGGATAACCTTTTGAAAAAGATTTATATGTGTGAAAAAGTAGATATGAAATGCAAACTGGCCGAAAAAGTAATTCCACAGTCAGTTTATGAAACTTACTGCTCGTTTGCAAATTCAAAAGGTGGCGACATCGTGCTCGGCGTAGAAGAAGACAAGAGCAAATCCGGTCCGAGCGAAAAAATCAGCGGAATCCATGAACTCGGAGCTGTTGAGTTCTCTTTCAGCAAGGCAACGGGAGATCCTCGAATTTATGGAAAAAAGTAAGCCATACAGTTCACAGGAAATCGCAGATGTATTGGGTGTAAAGCTGCCGCGAACCAGACAGTTACTTAATGAGTTAATTTCGCTGGGACTGATTCAGGCCACTGCTGCAACAAAAAACAGAAAATATATAAAAATATAAAACAACACTGGCGACGCTTTGATTGCTATAATACAAAGAAATTACGAGTATCATCGCCCAATGGGAATTTATATTAATCGTGAAAGACGGTAGCAAAATGAGAGTATTTATCGGTATTGCTCTTCCGGACAACATCCGCCGCACTCTGGCCGATGATGCAGAAAAAGCTGTGTAAATCTATTCCAGGCAGGTATATTGCGAAAGATAATTATCATATTACAATGGTGTTTATCGGGGAAACAGATCAGAATGACGTCACAGGCATTAAAAGAGCTATGAATGTTGCTTTGAAAGGGCAGCATTGAAGCGGAAGCATTAAAAAACTGGCCAGATAAGGATGATGTATTCCGTGTGAGTGAAATTACATTGTTCCAAAGTGGTCGGATAGACGGTAAACTGAGATATCTGCCGATTGAAAAAGCCCGTTTTGAAGGCTAAGGACCACGTGACACGCTCTTCCTGTCATTCTGATGTGGTTATTGATTATCTGGCTGATTGTGCGGGCAATTTTATAGAATTCATGCAGGAGGTGTGCGCATATGTGCAGCAGATATTATATTGATGATGACACTCTGGATGAAATCTCCGGTCTGCTTACGGGTCGGAAAAGTCCCATATTGAAATGGACTGCAGGGGATGTGCATCCGGGTGAAACAGCTCCGATTATAATGAAGAGAAATACGGGTATATGGCTTGATGAAATGAAATGGGGCTTTCCGCAATACAGTGGAAAAGGCTTATTCATAAATGCGCGGGCTGAAACTACTCTGCAGAAGAAAACTTTCAGTGAGAGCGTTCTCCACCGCCGCTGTGTGATACCGGCGCGGCATTTTTATGAGTGGGATACATCTAAGAATAAAGTCACTTTCCTGCGTGAGAGTGGTTCTACGCTGTACATGGCAGGATTTTATAATCTGATAGAGGATGAAATTCGCTTTATGATATTGACCACACAGGCAAATCCATCCGTATCGCCAGTGCATGATCGGATGCCTTTGATTCTGGAGAAAGAGAATGTTGAGGACTGGATTTGTGACGGTGAACAGACACAGGCTTTTTTGCAGAAAATACCTGTGTCATTACAACGGACACAGGAATACGAGCAGCAAAGCCTCTTTGGAATGCTATAGTGATTGAGCCGTGATTATATGGGAGGAGACGTAATTGGGTACACTTTATTTCACCAGACACGGGCAGACAGTCTGGAATGTCGAAAACAAAATTTGTGGCGCCACGGACATCGCATTGACGAATCTGGGCCATACACAGGCGATTGAACTTGGCAGGCGGCTTGCCGCCGAAAAACTGCCGGTGGATGAAATACTGTATGGCAGTTTTGGTTTTTTTGCGTAAGCAGGAATTGCCTTTATAGTTCAATTGTTTCCAGATCATCCGGGACATAAAGGTTACCGGAGTAATATTTCCTGCCTTCTTCTATATACAATGCTTTCCGGTTGAGAATATTTTTATCTTCTGTGTGGTAGAGCAGGAGATTTTTGACGCCGAGGCGTTCCGCTCTCTCACAGGCATCCTTTACCGTGGAATGATGTTTCTCGTAAGGTGAGAAAACAGCAGCTTCTGAATACAGACAGTATGCCTCGTGCAGGAGCCATTTACTGTTTTTTACGTATTTTTCACAGCAGGGGCTGCAGGGTTCGTCTCCGCAGCAGGTCAGCTTTTCGCCGCCGTCCAGCTCCATACAGAAGCCAAATTGCTTTGCCTTGGTTGACCGGATATCAAAAAAAGTAACATTTCTTTCATTGATCCGGCGCATTTCGCCGTCACAGACCGGTATCAGATGAAGCCGGTTATCCAAAAACAGGGATTCTTTTTTCGAGAGCAGTTCCATAGAAACATTTCTGATGACAGAGATTACTTTGTCATGGCCATAGATATTGGCATCCCCCTCATAAGTTCCGTTCTTCATGGACTGGCAGATCATACGCACCATCCAGAGGATGCCAAACAGATGATCCGAGTGCCGGTGTGTGATAAAGATTTCCCGCATATCCATCCAGTCTAGCCCTGCATGTTTCAGCTGGCGAATGACGGTATTTCCGCCGCCGCCGTCCACCATAAAACATTTTCCATTATCATTTAGTACAAAACAGGTATTGTAGCATTCGGTCGCCATTGCGTTGCCGGTTCCGAGCATTGTGATATTCATAATCATTACATTCCGGCGACTGAAAGACCGGATTCCCCTTTATTTTTCTTTGACTGACAAAAGTATAGCATTTCTTTTTGTAAAAAAACAGAGGCGGCAGCTTCTGCTCAAAAAAATTACATGAATTTTTCCTGATTTTTATTCCAACATGATATTCCGGAATCTCTTTTACTGCTATTGTGGATACGATGAATTGTGACTGGCAGGGACGGGAAGACCGTGTCTGCTGTGGAAAAATAAACTGAGAAAATAACGTGAAGAAAGCAACTGTCCGGCACAGTTACAGTTACGCGAGAGGTGTTTCACATAAATGAAGATACGTTTGAATGATATCGAAAAATCATTTGCGGGAAAGCAGGTGATCCGACCGGTTTCTATTACGATCGAAAGCGGCAGCTTCACTACGCTGCTGGGACCGTCTGGTTGCGGCAAGACCACGCTGTTGCGTATGATCGCGGGGCTGGAGAGACCGGATGCCGGAGAGATCTGGTTTGATGAGACCTGTGTTTTTTCGAAAAAAGAGGGAATTGATCTGCCGCCGGAAAAGCGGGGGCTCGGCTTTGTTTTTCAGGATTTCGCTCTTTGACCGCATATGACGGTTTTTGAAAATGTTGCGTTTGGGCTTCGGGCAAGACGGCAGACGGATGGGCTAAAGGAGCGTGTGGAGCGTGCACTGGCAGCGGTACAGCTTGAAGACTTTGCGGGACGGTATCCCCACCAGCTTTCCGGAGGACAGCAGCAGAGGGTGGCTTTTGCACGGGCAATCGTGATTGAGCCGTCCTGTATTTTGTTTGATGAACCGCTTTCTGCGTTAGATGCGCTCTTAAGGGAAGAAATGCGCTATGAACTGAAGAGACTTGTGTCGGAGAGAAATATTACTTCGGTTTTTGTCACACATGACCAGACGGAAGCAATGAGTATGAGTGATAAGATTGCAGTGCTGAATGCCGGTGTGGTTGACCAGTATGATGCTCCGGAAGAGATTTACGCGCACCCGCAAACGCAGTTTGTTGCTCATTTTGTAGGAAAATCAAACTGGCTGAATGAAACGCAGCTGTTCCGGCCGGAAAACAGTTCTGAGGAGAAAAAGCAGGGCTGCAGGGGATTTTATCTTCCCGTGGAAAGCGTGCAGTACCTTGGAGATTCTTATGAGATTTTTCTTCGATATGATGTGGAAAATATGGAAAGCCGTACATGGATGATACACAGCAGCAGAAAGGCAACACCGGGAGAATTGTATTGTGTATACGTTGATCCCGAAAAAATAGTAACTGTTAAGGAAGGCTGAAAGGAGCAAACACATGAAAAAGAGATTAGTAACAGTTGTACTTGCAGGTGCGATGTGCATGACGATGGGACTTTGCGCACAGGCAGAGGAGAGCAACAAGGTGACGGTTTATATGCCGAGCCCGTCCGGACTGGCTGATAAGCTGGCGGAAGCATTTACCGAAGCGACCGGGATTGAGGTAGAGCAGTTCCAGGGAACGACCGGTGAAATTCTTGCCAGACTGGAAGCGGAGGAAGCAAATCCGGTAGCGGACGTCGTGATCCTTGCCTCATGGTCAGATGGCCTGAGCATGAAAGAAGAAGGAAAGATCATGAGCTACACGCCGGAGAACGCGGATCTGATCGTCGACGGCTGGATCGACGAAGACAGCATGCTGTTTGGCTACAGTGCATCGGCGGTAGGCGTGATTTATAACACAACCATCTATTCCGAGCTTTCCGCGGACTGGGCGGAGCTGGCCGGAGAAGAATATACCGATGACATTGCAATTCCGGATCCGGAAAAATCCGGTGCCTGCAAAGACTTTCTGGCAGGACTTGTGACCGGCCTGGAAGATGGAGAGGATATTATCCAGTCCTGGGCAGATAATGGTCTGACCGTTCCGGGCGCAAACAAGGCAGCACTGGAAGCAGTGACGACTGGCGAGAAGGGCATCCTGATCGCGGGCGTAGATTACAATGCGTATTCTTCGATTGACGACGGCGAGCCGCTGGCAATTTACTATCCGGAAAGCGGAACTGTGGCAAACCCGAGACCGGCCATGATCATGAATACCGCACCGAATGTAGAAAACGCACAGGCATTCATTGATTTCCTGTTCAGCGATGAGGCACAGCAACTGGTAGCAGAAGCCTATCTGATTCCGGGCCGCAGTGACGTAGAGTGCGTAGGCCGCACGACGCTGGATGAGATTCCGCAGCTTCCGACCGACTGGGACGCGATGATCGAAGTAGCGGATGAGACGGCAGCAAATCTGAATGAGATCTGTCAATAAGAGAATTAAATAAGCGGATTGCGATCGAGTAGGAGACGAAAATGTCTCCTACTCGTACTCGTCCGCGTGGGCTGCGTCCGGCGATAGCTGGAAAATACCTCTCGCAGCCCTGCGCATCAAAAACTGTTTTGAGAAAGAGCTTGATATGAAAGATTATAAGCTGGTTTACTTAAACAAAAAAATGAAATTATCGCGGGAAAAAGATTTGGAGCAGGCTCAGGAAATCGTAAATCAGTATACTGCCAAAGGATGGGAACTGATGCAGATTGTTTCACCCGCTGACCTGGGCGGCGCACTGGTGGGTGTGTTTTTCAGAATAAATGAAACCGGAACAGGGAGAAATGCATGAATGTAAAAGAAGGAAAGAAAAAATTAATTGAGAATCTTGCTGTTATTGTCGTGGCGCAGGCGATTCTGAAAGCGTATGGTTATCTGAAAAATGGCGTTTTTGGCCGGGATCAGATATTAGATGCTGTTTTTTTCATTGTTGTGTATATGATCGCGTATGTGCTGATATCTCGTTTTAGGGGAGAATGGCTGTGAAAATACGAACATGGATAAAAGAAAATATTGGTCTGGCAATCCTTCTGATTCTATTGACCGTCCTGATCGTCTGCCCTCTGGTCATGATTTTTGCGAGAGCAGTTTTTGAAGACGGCACTTTCCATCCGGGACAGGCATGGGCGGTGATTGCGGACGCGGATAACGTGGAGACGATCCTGAATTCGCTCCTGCTGGGAGTCTGCGTGGTGCTTTGCTCTACCGTGATTGCGGCTCCGACCGCATGGCTGCTTTCGAGGACACAGTTGGCGTCCCATGGATGGCTTGATATCGTTTTTATGATTCCGTTCATGACGCCGCCTTACATCGCGTCGATGGGCTGGATTTTGTTTATGCAGAAACGCGGACTGTTCCAGCAATTGTTTCCCTTTACCGGCTCTCTTTCTGAAAACTTCTTTTGCTTTGGCGGGCTGGTGCTTGTGATGAGTCTCCATGTTTTTCCGTTTATGATGACGATGCTGAAGAACGCCATGACCAATATTCCGGCAAGCCTGGAAGAAAGCGGAGCGGTATTTGGAGCCGGATTCGGGCTGCGGATGCGGAAGATTTTTGCCCCGCTTCTGACCGGAAATTATGCGATTGCCGCGCTGTTGGTGTTTGTAAAGACCCTGGCGGAATACGGTACACCCTATACATTTGGCCGCAGGATCGGGTTTTATGTGTTCACTACGGACATTCATCGTTATGCGACGACGGCACCTGTGGATTTTGGAAGCGCGGCGAGTCTGTCTTCCATACTGGTGTGCGTTTGTATGTTACTCTGGATGCTGCAAAACCATATCACGGAGCGCACAAGCTATCAGCTGGTAAGCGGAAAGGGCAGCCGCCCTTACCGCACGGAATTAAAAGGAATCCGGCATTTCGCAGCATGGCTCTGGATTGTATTGGTGCTCCTGATCGCTGTTGGTGTTCCCTATTTTTCTGTAATTGCGACATCCCTGATTAAACTGAGAGGATATGGACTTGCAGCCGGGAATTTCACATTAGAGCACTATAAGGAATTGTTCACAACGAAAAAGAGTATGGCTGCGATTCGGACCAGCCTGTTTCTGGCGGTGTCTTCCGCAACCATTTGCTCCGTAATCGGAACAGCCGTTGTGATGGCAGTCAAAAGAGGAAAAGGGAAACTGAAAAAAATTGTAGAGGCAGTCAGTCTTTTGCCGGAAATGCTTCCGGGTATTGTGCTTGTGATCGGGCTGATGCTTTTCTGGAATGCGATTTATAAAATCATTCCGCTCTATAATACACTTGGCATTATGGTGTTGGCTTATGTGGTTCTCTATCTGCCTTATACGGTGCAGTATGTCACTTCTTCCTTTACACAGATCAATGACAGCCTGATACAGGCAGGCCGTACATTCGGAGGAAGTCCGGCTTATGTGTTTGGACGAATCACTTTTCCCATGATTTCAAAGGGAATCGCGACCGGCTGGATGATGATTTTCATTATTTCCTTCCGGGAACTGGTGACCGCAAGTCTGATCGCGCCTCCGAATGTGCTTGTGGTTTCCACCTATATCAACCGTGAATTTGAGCAGGGCAGTGTATCTCTTGGGATGGCGATGGCGGTTCTCTGTGTTCTGATTACCACGACGACGCTTCTGATCATGAATGCGCTGACTGGCAGGAAAAAACATAAATGAAAAGGCGCAGAATAAGGATGGTATTTATGAAAAATATCTCACTGTCCATTTTGTGCTTTGTAGTTCTCGCCCCAGTCCCACATGGCATCCAGAATCGGTTTCAGACTGTAGCCCAAATCGGTCAGGGTATATTCTACATGAGGCGGGACTTCCGGGAAAACGGTCCGGATCACCAGCCCGCTTTCTTCCATCTGGCGGAGCTGGGCAGTCAGCA
>JAJQHQ010000034.1 GCA_021199655.1 Lachnospiraceae bacterium
CCTGTAAAATATACGTTTTCATACGTACTTCGCAGCAAGTGCGAAGTACTGTCCTAAAAAGTTACAAAGCTTCAAAGCCACAAGATTTTGTGTATTTTCCTGCATTTTCAGGGCATATCTGGTGTATTACTGCTCAATGTGCCGCATCGTCGGAAACAGCAGAACATCTCTTATTGCCGGTGAATCTGTCAGCAGCATCACCATACGGTCGATACCAAAGCCGATGCCGCCTGTCGGGGGCATACCGAGTTCGAGAGCATACATGAAGTCCTCGTCAGTCGTGTTTGCCTCCTCGTTGCCGAGGGCAAGCAGTTCTTCCTGCGCCTTAAAACGTTCCCGCTGATCGATCGGATCATTCAGCTCGGAGTAGGCATTCGCCATCTCCCAGCCATTCATGAAGAACTCGAAGCGCTCCACGTAGTCCGGGTTCTCCGGCTTTTTCTTGGTGAGCGGTGAGATCTCGATCGGATGATCCATCACGAAGGTCGGCTGTATCAGATGTTCTTCGACAAATTCTTCGAAGAAAAGGTTCAGGATGTCGCCCTTCTTGTGGTGCTTTTCGTATGCGATGTGATGTTCATCCGCGGCGGCCCGCGCCTCTTCTACGCTGTGGATCCCGTTGAAATCCACACCGGAATATTTCTTTACCGCATCGACCATGGTGATCCGCTCAAACGGCTTTCCGAGATCCATCTCAATGCCGTTGTAGGTGATCGTGGTCGTACCGAGCACTTCCTGTGCCACATGGCGGTACAGGTTTTCTGTCAGGTCCATCATACCGTGATAATCGGTGTAAGCCTGATAGAGCTCCATCAGAGTAAATTCCGGATTGTGGCGGGTGTCCAGACCCTCGTTACGGAATACACGGCCAATCTCATAAACACGCTCCATGCCGCCGACGATCAGGCGCTTTAAGTACAGCTCCAGGGAAATGCGAAGCTTGACGTCCTCATCGAGAGCATTGTAATGTGTCGAGAACGGACGCGCGGCCGCGCCGCCCGCGTTCGCCACCAGCATCGGCGTCTCCACTTCCAGGAAGCCTTCTCCGTCGAGATAACGGCGGATGGCGCTGATGATCTTTGAGCGCTTTACGAAGGTATCTTTCACGTCCTGATTCATGATCAAATCCACGTAACGCTGGCGATAGCGCATGTCAGTATTCGTCAGGCCGTGATATTTTTCCGGAAGGATCTGAAGGCTCTTGGAGAGCAGCACAATCTTCGTCGCGTGGATCGAAGTCTCGCCGGTCTTCGTGCGGAATACGGTGCCTTCGACGCCGACCAGGTCGCCGATGTCCATCTTTTTAAACGCTTTGTATTCTTCTTCGCCGACGGCATCGCGTGCCACATACGCCTGAATGCTGCCCTGAAGATCCTGCACGTTGCAGAACGATGCCTTACCCATAACACGCTTTGACATCATGCGGCCGGCCACGCTGACTGCCTTTGACTCGAACTGTTCAAAGTTGTCTTTGATCTCCATGCTGTGATTCGTCACATCGTATTTCGTGATCAGGAACGGGTCATTCCCGCTCTCGCGCAGCTCCTGCAATTTGTCCCGGCGTACCTTTAAAAGCTGCTTTGTGTCCACCGGCTGCTCGTTCTTCTTATTCTGCTTTCCCTGCTGATTCTGCTGTACCTGCTCTTCTGCCAACTCTCTCACTCCTCATCCTGTCAATTTCCTGTCTGCAGTCTTCCTTCATCAGACATCGGACTGTCGCCTGTCAGTTCTTTCCTGTGATCATATGCCCTGCTTTACTTCACGGCTTTTTACGCTGTGCGTTCTTTATTCGTTGTTCCTTACGCCGTGCGCTCGATACCGAGGATCTTGTATTCCACCGTACCGGCCTGTGTCTCCACCGAAATCTCATCGCCCACGCTGTGTCCGATCAGAGCCTTGCCGACCGGCGACTCGTTGGAAATCTTCCCATGAAGACTGTCCGCCTCGGAAGAACCTACGATGCTGTATTCCACTTCCTCCTCGAACTCTTCATCATAAAGGCGGACCGTGCAGCCGACATTGATCTTTCCTGAATCGATGTCGTCGTCTACGACTACTTCCGCGTTTTTCAAAAGCTTGCCGATTTCTTCGATCCTCGCCTCGATGTCGCGCTGCTCATCCATCGCTGCGTCATACTCGGCATTCTCGGAAATGTCGCCCTGTTCTCTGGCTTCCTTGATCTTCTCAGCCACCGCTTTTCTGCGGACCACCTTGAGCTCATGCAGCTCATCCTCAAGCTTCTGCAGCCCTGCATACGTCATAAGATTCTTTTTTTCTTCCATTTGAATTTCACTCCTATCCACACCTGATTTCTGTTGTCAGTCGTCTTATCGGTCAGTTTTCTGCAGCTGTTCGAAATCGTTACCGTTCTCTTACATTCGTAACTGTTCAGTACCTTCACAGTTACTTACATTTCTGTCAATTCATTTCCGTAACAGTTCATAACAGCTGTTTTATGATTCGGTTTCATTATGACAAGCGCGGGCACTCACCGGGAATGCCTGCGCTTGACAATTACTGTATTCTAACGGATTGTATGCGGTTTGTCAAGGAAATATAAGACTTCCGCAGGTAAAATTATCAGTGAAATTATAAGAGTTTATAAGAGTTCATAAGACATAATGATTCGCGGTATCATCAGTCTGCAGGCAAAGCAGCAACCGGGTCAAACCGGAAATTTTTCCATGATCAGGGCTTCGAGCTCCGAAAATGTCTCTATCTGGTTGACCGCCGCGCGCAGCCTGCTTGAGCCGGGAAATCCGGCCGTATACCAGGAGATGTGCGCGCGCATCTCACGGATGCCGGTGTATTCGCCTTTGTATTCTACCTGCATACGCGTGTGCCGCAGCATCATGTCTCTCACTTCGCCGGGTGACGGCGGCGGAAGCAGTGTTCCATCTTCCAGATATGCCTGTATCTGTGCAAACAGCCACGGGTTTCCCTTTGCCGCCCGGCCGATCATCACACCGTCGCAGCCGGTCTCGTCCAGCATGCGTTTTGCCGCCTGCGGGGAATCGACGTCGCCGTTTCCGATCACGGGAATCTGCACCGCCTCTTTTACCTGACGGATGATATCCCAGTCCGCTTTCCCTGTATAAAACTGCTCTCTGGTGCGGCCGTGCACCGCGATTGCTGCTGCTCCTGCGCTTTCCGCGATCCGCGCGATCTCCACTGCGTTAGCTTCATCGTCGGAAAAGCCCTTGCGGATCTTCACGGTCATCGGCTTGCGGATTGTGCGCACAGTCTTCGTGATGATCTCTTCCACAAGCTTCGGCTCGCGCATCAGCGCGGAGCCCTCACCGTTTCTTGTCACCTTCGGCACCGGACATCCGAGATTGAAATCCAGTATGTCAAACGGTCGGTCCTCTATCGCCGCTGCCATCTCACTGATGATGTCCGGATCCGATCCGAACAGCTGCAGCGACACCGGCCGCTCCTCCGGCAGCGTCGCCATCAGGGTATCGGTGTTTTTGTTCTTATAATAAATGGCCTTCGCGCTCACCATCTCGGTGCAGACAAGCCCCGCCCCCTGCTCATGACAAAGCAAACGAAAAGGCAGGTCAGATACCCCTGCCATCGGTGCAAGTATGATATTGTTATCCAGCGTTACATTTCCGATCTTCATCTCTGATTTTTCTGTCTCCCTGCGGAATCTCCTGCACAATTCTCAGATCAGGCAACTGATTATACAGCCGGTTGTCAATCCTGTCTCATCAGACAATATGCGCTTCTCTGCTGTCGTCAGGCATCTGTCACAGGCTCTTCGGGTCGATCCTGCCGGTCAGCACCTTATAATACAGTTCCAGAGACCGCAGCAGATCTTCCTTTTCCCGCTGCAGCTCCTTGATCTTCAGAACGCTCCCGATCTCGTCGTAGGAGAAATCGTTCTCCATTGCTTCGGTACGAAACTCCAGTGTCCCATTTTCATCAAATTCAAGCAGGAAGACGCCTCCCACATCCTCTGTATAAAGGACACACATCACCTGCAGTTCTTCTTTGATCTGCTCCGGCAGGGTCTGAAATGCTTCATTTAAATAATATTTCTGTTCGTAGGCGCTCGCCCCACAGAGAACAACAGGCGAGGCGCCGCTGCCTTCCTTTGTATCTGTACTCATTTTCTTCGCTTCCATTCCTGACTTTGAATCTCTTGTATTACATAACTACACATATCCATATATTCCTCTCACAGATACCTCTCCTGCAAATATTGCCTCTGTCGTTCCATCTTCACGGCGAACCAGCAGCTCGCCCATCGGATCAATGCCTTCTGATATTCCCTCGAATTCATTTCCCGGGGAAAGTACGCGAACCCTCCCGCCCTTTCCGACCAGAAGTTCATTATATTCTGCCATCAAAAGCGAATAGTCCTGCGTCTTCATGAAAAGAGTGTAATACCGCTCAAACGCTTTCATGCAGGCAGCGATCAGCTTCGCACGGTCGGGCTTACTTCCCATCAATGTATGCAGGGAGACAGCCGTCTCCTGCAATTCCGGCGGAAATTCGTCGATTGCGGTATTGATGCCGATACCGATCACGACATAATTGATAAAATCCACTTCGCAGCTCATCTCGGTGAGAATGCCGCAGATCTTCCGCCCCTTCGCGACCACATCGTTCGGCCACTTGATCCCGATCGAAGGCGCAGCCCCATCCAGCGCGGTCCCTGTCAGAATGGGCGATTCATCCTGCTCACAGTGCGTCGAAACGGTCGAGGTAAAGCCGCAGACCTCGCGGCAGGCCGAAGCCACTGCCATACCCATCACGAGAGTCAGCATCGGGGCACGGTCCGGGTGCAATGGTTCACCTGCAGTTTTGCACCGATCAGATGCGCTGCCGACAGTATTATCCGGTGAAGAAGCTTCCTCCGGCCGCAGGATCAGGCTCATCGCAATCGCGGTGCCCGCCGGGGTCACCCAGGTGCGTCCGCGGCGTCCTTTCCCCTGTGTCTGCTCCTCCGCGACAACCAGTGTTCCATGCGGCGCACCCTGCTCCGCCAGACGTTTCGCTTCATTATTGGTAGAATCAATGGAATCAAAATAGCGGACAGAGCGGGCCGCCCAGTCCGTATTTAACCGGCTTGCAATCTCTTCCGCCGTGATCCGGTCCGGCCGTCCGGTGATTCGATAACCTTTGCCCGTTACGGATTCGATCTCGTAGCCTTCTTCCTTCAGCTGATTGATCACCTTCCACACCGCCGTGCGGGATACGCCAAGCCGGTCGCAGAGTGCCTGCCCGGAAACATACCCGTCGCTTTGGGTCAACATGGTCAAAATCTCTGTTTTCACATCATCACCTGTATATTCCGTATATTAAACCTGTATATTCCGTATATTAAATAAGAAAATACACCAGTGCAGCGCCCTGCACGATCAGCAGCAGCAGGCAGAGCACCCCGGGTACGGGCTTTTTCCGCACAACAGATATGAGGAGCAAAAACAGATTCATCAGTATTCCGAACATCTGTATGAAATTCAGCACCCAGAATTTCTGCAGAAGGCCGCTTACAAACAGTACACAGAGCACAATCACGATCAGCGCGGTAATGCTGCCGAAAAGTTCGGCTTTGCGGATATCCGATTCCTTTACGTTTGTGCCCGCGCGCTTTTGGCTCCTGCTCATAGTTGCCTCCATTATCATAAACCGCACATCCTGCTGCCTGGTAACTGTCCAGTACCTTCACAGTTACCAGAGAAAAGCCCCTTTAAAATTACTCCGCGCTCCGTGCGCCCGGTCCCAGCATCATCCGATCATCGTCGCCGCGATTACAGCCTTGATCGTATGCATACGGTTCTCCGCCTCATCAAACACCACAGACTGCGGTGATTCAAACACCTCGTCCGTTACTTCCATCGCGGTCAGCCCGAATTTCTCATACACCTGACGGCCGATCCCGGTCTCCAGATCGTGGAATGCCGGCAGGCAGTGCATGAAAATTGCGTCCTTTTTCGCACAGGACATCACCTTATCATTCACCTGATACGGCAGCAGCGCGTCGATGCGTTCTGCCCAGACCTCGTCCGGCTCACCCATCGATACCCATACGTCTGTGTAGATCACGTCAGCATCCTTCGCGCCCTGCTCCACCGAATCAGTCAGTGTGATGGAGGCGCCACTTGCTTTCGCGTACTCCTCGCACTGTGCCACAAGCGCCTCATTCGGGAAATAGGCTTTTGCCGTGCAGGCGGTAAAGTGCATGCCCATCTTCGTGCAGGCGATCATCAGGGAATTCCCCATATTGTAGCGCGCGTCGCCAAAGTATGCGAGTTTTTTGCCCTTCAGGTCTCCCAGATGTTCGCGGATCGTCAGCAGATCCGCCAGCATCTGCGTCGGATGATACTCATTCGTCAGGCCATTCCAGACCGGAACGCCCGCGTATTTCGCCAGCTCCTCCACGATGGACTGTCCGAATCCGCGGTACTCAATGCCGTCATACATGCGGCCGAGTACACGTGCGGTGTCGCGGATACTCTCTTTTTTGCCGATCTGTGACCCGGACGGATCCAGATAGGTCACATGTGCGCCCAGATCATGGGACGCCACCTCAAAGGAACAGCGGGTACGTGTGCTCGTCTTTTCAAAGATCAGCGCGATATTTTTCCCGGCGAGGGGCTGTTCCAGCACCCCCGCCTTTTTCTCTGCCTTTAAGTCCGCCGCGAGATCTAAAAGATATGTGATCTCATCCGGTGTAAAATCCTTCAGGGTCAAAAAACTTCTTCCTTTTAAATTCATTGCTGTCATTCTCCATTTCCGTAACAAAAGTTCAGAACAGCATCGAAAAGAAAAGACAGACTGTGCAGATTTATCTGCTAAAGGCTGTATTTTCTTTTCGGGATGGGCGGGACGCCCATCGAGCCTCAGACATATGGCGCGCAAGCGGCATATAGCCTGCAAAGCAGGCGGTCTGTGGCCTGCTGCTCTGAACAGATACTAATTTATTTCATGAACAGTTCTTCCTCAGTCGTCCTTCGCTACTTCCGCCACAGCCTTTACCAGCCCCGCGACATTCTGCAGCTCGGACGGGATGATAATCTTCGTCGACTGGCCGTCCGCCACCTTTTCCAGCGTCTCGAAGCTCTTCAGCGTCAGAACTGCCTGATCGGCCTCCGCGTCACGGATCAGCTTAATGCCCTCGGCCTTCGCCTGATTTACCTTCAGGATTGCTTCCGCCTCACCTTCGGCCTCGCGGATCATCTTTTCCTTCTGCGCTTCCGCATGAAGGATGGCCGCCTGCTTCTCCGCCTCCGCGTCGAGGATTGCGGACTGTTTATTACCTTCCGCCACGAGGATGGACGACTTCTTCTCGCCCTCTGCTCTTAAGATGGCCTCACGGCGCTCACGCTCCGCCTTCATCTGCTTCTCCATCGCGTCAATGATCTGCGACGGCGGCAGGATATTTTTCAACTCGACACGGTTCACCTTGATGCCCCACGGGTCGGTCGCCACGTCCAGCGTCGCGCGCATCTTGGTATTGATGACCTCACGCGAGGTGAGCGTCTGGTCAAGTTCCATGTCACCGATGATGTTACGCAGCGTCGTCGCAGTCAGGTTCTCAATTGCCATGATCGGATTCTCCACGCCGTAAGCGAACAGCTTTGGATCCGTGATCTGGAAAAATACGACCGTATCGATCTGCATGGTAACATTATCCTTGGTAATCACCGGCTGCGGATCGAAATCCACGACCTGCTCTTTTAAATTCACACGTCTTGCCACACGATCCACGAACGGCAGCTTAAAATGCAGCCCGACGTCCCAGGTCGCCTGATAGCCGCCCAGACGTTCCACTACAAATGCCTGCGCCTGCGGCACGATCTTGACGCAGGACGCGATCACCAGTAAAGCCAGAATCACTACAATAATAATTGCTATCATAACTCATACCTCCTTCACGATCAGCTTTACGCCGCTGATCTGTCTGATTTCTACATTTTTCCCTTTTTCAATGGTTTCCGATGGTTCCTCTGCTCTGGCCGTCCAGTATTGCCCTTGCACCTGCACCTGTCCGGCCGCAGCCAGATTGTCTACCTTCTCTGTGACGACTGCCGTCTCCCCAATCAGGCTCTGCGCATTCGTCTTCGTCCGATCCCGGTTCAGCCAGCGGGCCGCCGCCGGCCGCGTAAAGATCAGAAGCAGCACCGACACCACACAGAATGCCGCGATCTGTACCAGCAGATCCATCTGCAGAATCGCAAGAATGAACGCCACCAAAGCGCCTCCGGCGAACCAGATGGTCGTAAGTCCCAGCGTGATGGCCTCAATAGCCAGCAGCACTACCAGCAGAGCCAGCCAGACGAAAGCCTGCATTCCTACAGCCAGCATTCCAATCGCCATATATCGCTCCTCCCATTTTGCAGCCAATCCATGTGAATCGGCCTGATTATCAGGTTCCGTAACTGTTCAGTACTTTCACAGTTACCAGTTTTCTTCCCTACATGGTAATAGATTTGCTGCAAAATTTCAAGGAGAAAAGCTCCGAAAAACCTTAACTTATTCTGAAATTCCGCTGTATGCTGCCGAATCGGAGCAATACTTATGCCGGCATTACAAACTGGCTGTTGTAGAGCTCCGCGTAAAAGCCGCCCTTTTCCAGCAGCTCCCGGTGCGTACCCTGCTCGATGATATGCCCGTCCTTCATCACCAGAATGACGTCCGCGTTCTGGATCGTGGAGAGGCGGTGCGCCACGATAAAGCTGGTACGTCCCTGCATCATGGTCTGGAAGGCCTGCTGGATGCGGATCTCCGTACGCGTATCGATGGACGACGTCGCCTCATCAAGGATCAGCATCGGCGGCAGGGTGAGCATCACACGCGCGATGCAGAGCAGCTGCTTCTGCCCTTGAGAGAGATTGCCGCCGTTTTCCCCGATCATGGTGTCATAGCCCTGCGGAAGGCGCCGGATAAAGCTGTGTGCATGCGACTCCTTCGCCGCCAGTATGATCTCCTCCTCCGTCGCATCCGGACGCCCCATGGAAATATTTTCCCGGATGGTCCCGGCGCGCAGCCAGGTATCCTGCAGCACCATGCCGTACGCGCTCCGCAGGTCTTTTCGTTTCAGGCTGCGGATGTCCTTTCCTTCTATTGAAATGCTGCCGCCGTCCACATCGTAAAAACGCATCAGCAGATTGATCATGGTCGTCTTTCCGCATCCGGTCGGGCCAACGATCGCAATACGCTGTCCCGGGCGGACGGAAAGGTTAAAGTCCTCGATCAGCGGACGCTCCTTTGTATAAGAAAAACTTACATGGGAGAGCGTGACCGCACCGGGATTCGCAGGGAGCATTTCAAGCGGGAATTTCCCGGATGCTTCTGAAACAGATATTTTATCAGACGCAATGCTTTCAGAATCCGAAGTCTCCGGGTCAGGGACCTCTGCTTCCGCATCGATCAGTTCAAACACCCGGCCCGCGCACGCGAGCGCGTTCTGCAGCTCCGTCACCACGCCGGAAATCTCGTTGAACGGCTTGGTATACTGGTTCGCATAGGACAAAAACGCCGAAAGCTGCCCGACCGTCATCAGTCCTCTCACCGCCGAAAACGCACCGGTCAAACCGACCGCGGTGTATACCAGACTGTTGACAAAACGTGTGCACGGATTCGTCAGCGAGGAGAAAAAGATCGCCCGCAGAGAATATTTCGACAGGCGTTTATTGATCTCGTCAAACTGTTCCTGCACATGCGCCTCCTGCCCATATGCCTGCACGACCTTCTGGTTGCCGATCATCTCATCGATCAGCGCCGTCTGCTCGCCGCGCGTCTCTGACTGTTTGCGGAACATGGAATATGTCCGTTTTGCGATAAAATTCGCCACCAGCAGAGAGACCGGCGTCAGGATCACCACGACCAGCGTGATGCCCGCGTTCACCGAAAGCATGAAGACCAGCGTTCCCAGAATCGTCACCACGCCGGTAAACAGCTGCGTGAAGCCCATCAGCAGTCCGTCGGAGAACTGATCGACGTCCGCAATCACACGGCTGACCGTCTCGCCGGACGAATGTGTATCCAGATACTGCAGCGGCAAAATTTCTATTTTACGGAACGCCTGCTCGCGCACCTCGCTGGAAACGCGGTAGACGATCCGGTTGTTGAAAAGATTCATCAGCCACTGTGCCAGCGCTGTAATGATAATCGCAACGGCCATTTTTTTCATAATGGCAAAAATCGCCGCAAAGTCCACGTTGCCCGGGCCGATCACCAGGTCGACCACCTGCCCGGTCAGCACCGGCAGATACAGGGTCAATATGACAGAAACCACCGCCATGACAAGGGAGAGAAGCACCAGTACGCCATGCGGCCGGATGCACACAAGCACCCGTTTCAGGATGTCTGACTGTCCGTTTTTCTTTTTCATGCCAGCACCTCCTTTCCGGCGTTCTGTCCCGATCGCACGGTTTTCCCGGAGTTTCGCTTTGCAGCCGGTTCTGATATCTCAGCCGCTTCCGTCTTCGGGAACTGTGCGTAATGTGTCTCCTGATAGACCTCACAGGTCTTCAGCAGCTCTTCGTGTGTGCCGATACCGGCCACCCGGCCGTCCTCCAGCACGATGATCTGATCCGCGTGCGCAATGGAGGATGTCCGCTGCGATACGATAAAGACTGTCATCGCAGAATCATTCGCAGCCGCAGCATTTCCAGCCTGAGATTTCAATCCCTGCCTGGCTTCTTTCTGCGCGGATGGCTTAGACGATTTCATATTCAGTTCCCGGATGGCCTTGCGCAGCCGCGCATCGGTCGCAAAATCCAGCGCGGAAGCGCTGTCGTCCAGGATCAGGATTTCCGGATGCCGCACCAGAGCACGCGCGATCGTCAGCCGCTGCTTCTGGCCGCCGGAGAAATTGCGTCCCTCCTGTTCCACCGGCGCGTCCAGCCCCGCGAGCAGTGTCGCCCCGTCCGCTGCTTTCACCTCGTCTGCATGCGCCAGCACTACATCCTCAGCCTGTGCCGCGCGGATAGCTTCGAGCATATCCTCATCCGTCGCGTCCTCATTCCCCCACAGCAGATTGCTGCGTATCGTTCCTTTAAATAAGACCGGTTTCTGCATCACAATGCCGACCTTGTGCCGCAGCTCGTCGGGCTCATAGTCACGCACATCGCGTCCATTGACCGACACACTGCCGCTGCTCACATCGTAAAAACGCGGAATCAGACTGACCAGCGAAGTCTTTCCGGAACCGGTGCCGCCGATGATGCCGATCGTCTGGCCGCGTTTTGCCGTAAAAGTCAGATCTTCCAGCGCGTCGTCTCCCGCGCTGCGGTAGCGGAATGTGACATGGTCAAAGGAGACGGCGGGTTTTGCGTCCGAACCAGACTGCTTGAAGCCATACCTTTCTGGATCCGAGTTCTCCATATTATCTCCCGACGATACTGCAGTTCCCATCCCAAGAGCGGAATCGGCACGCGCGGCATTTGCCGCACCTGCCAGGTCGCGTGCCGCATTTGATAATTGCTCCGCAATTGGCGGCACGCATCCGGTCGGCACCTCCAGCACCGTCTGGATGCGGTTTCCGCAGGCAATCGCCTTGGTCACGGTAATGATCAGGTTCGCCAGCTTCACCAGCTCGACCAGGATCTGCGACATATAGTTGACGAGCGCGACCACGCTGCCCTGTGTGATCGCCCCGGAATCTACCCGCTGCGCGCCGACATACAAAAGCGCGACCAGTCCGAAATTGACCACCACATAAGTCATCGGATTCATCAGCGCCGAAATGCGTCCGGACAAAAGCTGTACTTTCACCAGCACGTCATTGCTTTCATCAAAGTCTTTGATCTCCTGCGGCTCCCGGCAGAACGCACGGATCACACGCACACCGAGCAGATTTTCCCGTGTCAGGCGCACGACCCTGTCCAGCCGTTCCTGCACGCGGCGGTACAGCGGGATGCTGATCAGCATGATGCCGAACACGATCACGCAGAGTACAGGAATTACCACCACGAAAACAAAAGCCGCTTTCGCATCAATCGTGAACGCCATGATCATCGCGCCGAATACGATAAACGGAGAGCGCATAAACAGGCGCAAAAACAGATTGACCCCGGACTGCACCTGGTTGATATCGCTCGTCATCCGCGTGATCAGCGTCGAAGTCCCGATCTCATCCATTTCCGTAAATGAAAGCGCCTGCACGTGCGCAAACAGCACCTCTCGCAGCTTCTCTGAGAATCCGACCGCCGCTTTTGCAGAAAAATACTGCGCCGTGACCGAGCAGGCCAGCCCGATCACACCGAGAGCGACCATCAGGGCACACATGCGCAGAATATACGCCGTGTCCTGGTTCTGGATACCCACGTCGATGATCCTCGCCATCACCAGCGGCACCAGAAGCTCGAAAGAGGCCTCCAGCAGCTTAAAAAGAGGCGCACAGACAGCTTCCTTCCGATAAGCCTTCAGATATTTTAACAGTTTCCACATCGTTCACATCTCCCTCAGTCCCCTGCCGTCTTCCATTGCCAGCCCGCCGGCAGATTTTATCAATTGATTATTGCTCTACATCTTCCTGCCATCCCTTGCAGACGTCGATCCATGCGCTGCTCCCTGAAAAACGTTCCAGTTCTTCCATCGTCACCTCAATGGCGCTGTTGCTGCTTCCCGCAGCCGGAAATACCGTTTCAAACCGTTTCAAAGACACATCCAGAAAGATTTCCACCCCATCCTTCACTCCAAACGGGCAGACGCCGCCGATGGCATGCCCGATCAGCTCGGTCACCTGCTCCCCATGGAGCATCTTTGCCTTCGTATGAAAGTACTGTTTGTATTTGCTGTTGTCGACCTTCGCGTCTCCTGCGGCAACGATCAGGACCGCATGAGCACCGCCCTGCGCTACTAAATTACCCTGCGCCGCCAAATCCTTATCTCCGGCAGCGTCCGGCACCAGAAATGACAGCGTCTTCGCGATCCGCGCGGGTTCACAGCCCACAGCCTGTGCTGCCAGCTCCACGGTCGCGCTTGACACCGGAAATTCCAGAATCCGATCCTGCGCATCCCATTTTTTCAGATACTCTCTTACGATCTCAATCGCCATCGTCTTTTGTCTCCCTCCTTAACGGTCCCGAAACGTAAAGCACTCTTTGCATCGCAACTACATTCCGCTACTCTTTATGTCACGAAAAAGCCTTTTATAGCATCGGACATTATACCATGGTTTTCCATTCCCGTCATTACTAAATATTGTTCCGACTAATGAATCAAAAACGATATGGAGCCTTTTCCCCAAAAATCATAAACAGAAAAACCAATTTTATTGCATTTATTATTTCATCAAATGCAGAAACAATATTTCATATGAAAGCAACAAACATGCCATTTATAAAAGCAAAAAAAGAATTGACGAATTACGTCAATTCCTGTAAAATCATGACAACGTAACTATGCAATCTGTACGACCTCCATCCTGCAGTGATGAACCTTTTTCTTCCTGTCGTAGCTGATCCCGACCAGTAGTACCCTTCCCGTATGACGTTTCCGCTCCGCCATCTTTCCCTGAAATTTCAGCATATACTTTCGGTCCCTGATCTGGGCAATCGCTCTCTCCGGTGTATCGTCTACTTTTAGCTCAAGAATAATCCCATCGTCTCCTGCCCGCTCCGGGTAGAAAATGAAATCAGCATATCCTTCTCCTGCCTTATCTTCCCGCTCTACATAATAAGTGTCGCGCGCCGCCAGATAGACAAGATTTACGATCGCGGTCAGCTCGGTCTCATCGTTGTAGTCCAAAAGAGGCGTTTCTGTATCATGAGCAAAAGCTAAAATCTCCTCCATCGTCTTTGTATCGCCTTTCAGCGTAGCGCCCAGCATACGGTCAGATTCCATCGCCAGACGATTGATATAGCCAAGATTTTCCCGTTCCCGAATCGTTTTTGCAAACTCATCCATCAGCTCCCGGTTCGGGATATGAACCCTGCCGTCCTCATAATTCAGAAACCCATAGACCACCATTGCGGAAAGAATCTCGTTGCGCGTGGTCAGGTTCATCGATGTGGCCGCAAATTCTTCCACTCTTGCCGGCACCGCTTCCCCGGCTACCATAAGCGCCACGTCTTTTTTTACATCGGCACGGTCATTCATGATGTACGTGGATATTTCCATATACTGCCCCGATGATGTCCAGTAGCTCGCCAGACAATTATTAGAAAGGGCTTTTACAACTGAGCGGGGATTATACAATCTCGCTCCGCCCGCTGTATGATAGCCGTCATACCAGATCCTCAGTTCTTCCCTTGTAACAGCCGGAGAAGCAGTCCGTTGCAGATACCGGTCATACAGCATATCAACTTCGCTTTCCGTGAAGCCAAAATATTCACTGAATTTCGGCTGCACTGCCATCGTATACTCATCAAAGTTATTGATCGTAGAGCCGCTGGAGTACTTCGCGATCGGAAGCACTCCCGTCATATAGCTTAGCGCGACATAACCCGTATCCTTTGTCATGGCCGCAAGCCAGTTGATAAAGCTTTTCCTCTCCTCATTCGATGTATAAGACTTGTGGAAGATACAGTCCCATTCGTCAAATATCAGGATAAACTTTTCCTGCTTATCCGCATAAATCAGCCCCAGAAAATCAGCAAGAGAAAGGCCTTCCCAGTAATCGGTATCCGGAAAGCTTTTTCTCAGATCCCGAATCAAAAATGTCTCTATACTGTTTATAAATTCATCATAGTTTTTACTTGTATTAGCAGGTTTAATAAAATTAATATAAATCACATTATATTGATTCATATACTCGCGATAGTCAAACCGTTCATCAACGGTTGATTCCACAGTTGAACCATTCTCAGAAACCTGCGCGATTTTCAAAGAATCAAAAATACTGCTGCTGTCAATGCCCTTGCTGAAAAAAGCCCCGACCATCGCTGCCATCACTGACTTGCCGAAACGTCTCGGCCGGGTGATGCAAAGATGTTTATTGCCAGCTTCCACAAGTGGGAAAAGTTCCTTCAATAACAAAGATTTATCAACAAAATAAGGACTGTCCACTTCACTTTTGTATAAAGAAAAAACCTGTACGCTGTTCAGATAGTATCCCATTTCCTGCACCTCCCCATCTTGCCCGTTTCACCTGACAGATCAGATATAGTCTCATTCATTTTTATTATATTCAAATAGCAACAGGGCTGCAACAGGATTTCGGGATTTCTGAAAGTCTTTTTTAATCCTACAGCACGCTCCTTAAGAACTGCTGCGCCTGCGGAGACTTCGGATTCGAGAAGACCTCCTCCGGAGTTCCTTCTTCCAGGATCTGTCCGTCCGCCATGAAGATGACCTTGTCGGCAACTTCTCTGGTGAAGCCCATCTCATGGGTGACGCAGAGCATGGTCATGCCCTGATTGGCCAGGTCCTTCATTACATTCAGCACTTCGCCGACCAGCTCCGGGTCGAGAGCCGATGTCGGCTCGTCAAAAAGCATCACCTTCGGCTCCATGGCAAGCGCCCGCGCGATCGCCACACGCTGCTGCTGTCCGCCGGAAAGCTTAGACGGGTATACGTCCGCTTTGCTGCTTAAGCCGACTTTTTCCAGAAGATCCCGGGCGGTCTTCTCCGCCTCTGCCTTATCACGCTTGCGCACGTTGACAGGTGCGAGCATGACGTTTTCCAATACCGTCAGATGCGGGAAGAGATTGAACTGCTGGAATACCATGCCCATCTCCAGCAGCATATTTGCAAACTTTTCTTTTTCCATCTTGCTGACCGTGGCGTCGTTTTCACGATGGTAAAACAGTTCATCTTCAATATAAATCTTGCCGCTGGTGATCTTTTCCAGCGTGTTCAGAGAACGCAGGAATGTGGATTTTCCGGCTCCGGAGGGACCGATGATGACCACCACCTCGCCCGGTTCCACGGTAAGGTTGACGTTTTTCAGAACCTTCAGATCTCCGAAATTCTTGCAGACATTTTCCGTACGAATCATTGACATGAGTTTGTTCCCCCTTTATTGATATACCGAGTATTTATTCTCCAGCTTATTGAAAATAAAGGTGAAGAACGCTGTAATGATCAGGTACAGGATCATGGCCGGTATGTACACCAGCGCGGTCGCGGAGGAGGAAGAGATGGCTCTCGTCACCTTCGTCAGGTCGGTCAGTCCGATGATCGCTACCAGCGAAACGTCTTTGAGTACCATGATGAACTCATTGCCCACCGGCGGGATCAGCCGCCGTACGGTCTGCGGGATGATGACCAGCCGCATCGTCTGCCCATAGGTAAGCCCCAGTGCTTTTGACGCTTCAAACTGTCCTTTGTCGATGGACTCGATACCCGCGCGGATATTTTCCGCCAGATACGCCGCCGTATTCAGCACGTAGGCGATCAGTGCCGCTACAAAAGCGCTCTGAATCGTCAGCGCCGGGCTGAGCTGCGGCAGACCAAAATAAATAAAGTAAATCTGCATCAGCAGCGGGGTCCCGCGGAAGAAAAAGATGTACGCGCTGCACGGCGCACTTAAAATTTTGTGTTTTGACATCTTGCCCAGAGCAAGAAAGACGGCCAGCACCAGCCCGATGCTGACGGAAATCAGTGTGATGATGATCGTGGTCCGGGCTCCTTTTAACAGCTGCGGCATCCACAGTATGATTCGATTTAACATATCCAAACCATCCTTATAATTTGTTATCGTATGATAGATTCTTTCATCCGGATTCCTAAAAAACGGCTTCCTCATGAAGCGCCATTTCGATTGATGACAATTCAGAACAACAGACCTCAGCCAACACGGCGGTCAGCTTTTCTGAACTGTCACCTGAATTTAGTTTTATGCACACGGGCGCGGGAATTGCTTTTGGCAATACTTCCCGTGCCCGCATGCGTCCGTGCTATAATCACGCGCAATCGTAACTGTCTCATATCGGCACAGTTACACACAACCTTCATCGTTGCGCGATCTTTAACTGTTCAGTGCCATCAAAATAAGGCACTCTTCACGCACACGCGCGGCGTCTTCTTCCGCGCAGTTTTCTCCGCGTTATATTGCTTACTCTACGCCGAAGCCCTCTGCAAGGCCTTCGATAACATCCTCGGTACCGAAGTACTTCACAGCCAGTTCAGCCATGGTGCCGTTCTCAAACAGCTCCGCCATGCCCTCGTTGATCATCTCAGCCAGAGCATCGTTGCCCTGCTTCATGCAGATAACGATCGGTTCTTTCTCCTCAGACTGCCATACGGTCTTGTAATCGCTGGCATCATCGCCCAGATAATAAGAAGCTACTACAGAGTCTGTGCAGACTGCGTCAACACGGCCGGCCTTGATCTCGTCAAATGCGTTGATAACCTTCTCATACTGTCTCAGATCGGTATCCAGACCATCTGCAACGTATTCCTGTATCAGATAATCCGCGGTGGTCTCCATCTGTACTGCAACAGACATACCTTCCAGATCCATGATATCCGCGATCTCAGAATCATTCGGAACCACGATCACCGGTGCGTTTGCCACATATGCGGATGAAAGCAGATAAGTATCATTTCTGTCCTCTGTGTAGGAAACGCTGGAAATGATGCAGTCATACTTGTCTGTCGTCACACCTGCGAAAATGCCGTCCCAGGCAGTGTCTACAAGCTCAAGTTCCAGACCCAGTACATCCGCCAGAGCAGTAGCTACTTCTACATCAAAGCCGATCGGCGTCGCGCCGTCTTCGTCAAAGTACTCCATCGGCGGGTAGCCAATCTCCATACCTACCATCAGAACGCCCTCTTTCAGGGTGTAATCGGTGACTTCCTCAGCCTCTTCGGTTTCAGCTGCTTCGGTCTCTTCCTCGGTCTCCTCAGCTGCCTCTGTTACTTCTTCGGTCTCAGCTGCCTCGGTCTCTTCCTCGGTCTCAGCCTCCGTCGCTACTTCCGTTACCGCTTCGGTAGCTGCCTCTGTCACTGCCTCGGTCTCCTTAGTCGTGGAACCGCAGCCGCTAAGCGTAGCAGCAACCATCATACCTGCCAGAACGACTGACAATAATTTCTTCTTCATGATGTTTTCTCCTCCTTGTTTTCTTTTTCTCATAAAAGAAGGCAGACTGACCGCACGATCAGACCGCCTTGTCTCATTCATTACTTATAACACGATATTCGAACTGGTATACGAATGCACCTTTACCAACAGATCAAAGACTCATAAAGGTC
>JAJQHQ010000041.1:0-34656 GCA_021199655.1 Lachnospiraceae bacterium
AGATGGCGGAGCGGAAGCGCCATGCCGGACGGGTACTGCTGGTCGGGATCAGTTATGATCGCAAGAAGAAAGATCACCATTGCAGGATTGAGATCGTGGAGAATGTGTAGCAGAGAACTGCGCAGGTGCCATTTCGGGAAAACAAAACAGGTAATTCACAGGAACTGCGCAGGTGCCATTTCGGGAAAACAAAACAGGCAATTCACAGGAAAGGCGCAGGTGCCATTTTGGAAAAGACAAAAAGAGTGACAGTCGACACAAGGGAATACGTATCGATGCTCCGGGAGCTGACGGAGCAGGGTCACGAGGTCAGTATGATGATAGCCGGGAACAGCATGAGCCCGTTTCTGGTCCATCAAAGAGATGGCATTGTATTTAAAAAGCCGGACCGGGAGCTTCGCCGCGGGGATATTGTGTTTTATGAACGAATGAACGGCCAGTTTGTCTGTCACCGAATCTGCAGGATCCGGCCGGAAGGATTTTATCTGATTGGCGACGCGCAGATTCAGGTCGAAGGGCCGATCAGAAGAGAACAGATCTTCGGCCTGATCACCGGTGTGATGCGAAAAGGAAAACGACTTGCTCCGGGAGATTTCTGGTGGGAGTTTTTTGAAAAGGTGTGGCTCAGGATATTCCCGCTTCGCAGGCCGCTGGTTCGCCTGTACGCGGTCGTACGCAGCTTTGGAAGGAAAATGGATCGAAATGCGGACACAGAAGCGTAACAACAGATACAGCGATGAAAATCATAACGGATACAGCGGCAGGTCCGGAGATCAGAACGAATCCGGGGACCAGGAAAACTCTGGAGATTACGGCAAATCCGGAGACCGCGGCGGCAGTTACTCCGGTCTCAACCGGATTTTACGATCCGGTGCGGTGCAGCTTCTGATCGACAAGGCGGACGATGGGACATACCGGGAATTTCTTGACGACTGGAAATGGATTTTTTCTTTTGGCAAAAGCTACAGGAAAGAGATCGTCTGCTATACCTGCATCGGGATCCTGAGCAGCTCTCTGACGATCGTCTCTTCGGTCGCCTGCAAATATCTGATTGACATTATCACGGGGCATGAGTTCAGTATGCTGTGGCTGTTGGCAGTGGTCATGGTCGCAAGCATGGCTGTCAGCCTGATCTTTACGAGTCTGGTAAGCCGCTATACGGCAAAGCTTACCATCCGTGTCAACAACGACATCCAGAAAATCATTTTTGAACGGATCATGGACGCCGACTGGATGAGCCTGAGCGGATACCCGAATGGGGATCTGCTGAACCGGTTCAACAACGATGTGAGCGCGGTAGCTTCCAACGCCGTCAGCTGGATCCCGAATCTCATCATTGCCGTCTACAGCTTTGTGGCGTCCTTCTGCGTGATTTTTTATTATGATCATACCATGGCGTGGATCGCTCTTGCTTCCGCGCCGTTTCTGCTGTTTGCCAGCCGCTATCTGATACGGAAGAACCGGGAATACCGGACGAAAGTGCTGGAAGTAAACAGCGATATGATGTCCTTTGAGACCGAGGCTTTCTATAATATGGACACGATCAAATCCTTCGGCATCATGGACCATTACAGCAGGAACCTGCACGGATGGCAGGAGCTTTATCAAAAGCACAACCTCGATTACAATCTGTTTACCATAAAGGCCAATGTGTTCAGTTCCCTTCTGGGAGCGGCGGTCTCGTTTGCGGCATTCGGCTACTGCCTGTTCCGGCTGTGGACCGGCAGTATTACATACGGAACGATGACACTCTTTCTGACACAGCGGGCCACACTGTCGAATCAGTTCCAGTCGCTGGTCCGCATCCTTCCCGGCATGCTGAACAGCGCGGTATCCGCCCGCCGTATCCGGGAACTGATCGAGCTGCCGCAGGAAAAGCATATCCCGGAAGAGTCGGAAAACATGGCGAAGGCTGCCGAAAAAGGTTTCGAGGTGCGCTTAAGCCGCGTCGGGTTTGCCTACGAAAAAGAAAAGCGGGTCCTTAACAACTCGGATTTTACGGCGAAGCCGAATGAGATCGTGGCTCTGATCGGCCCCTCCGGGGAAGGAAAGACCACCCTGATCCGCCTGATCCTCGGGCTGGTCCATCCGGAGGAAGGCATGGTCTCACTGGTGGGTGCGGATGGCGGCGAAGTCCCGATCAATGCGGATACCCGAAGGTATTTCGCGTATGTGCCCCAGGGAAATACGATCCTTTCCGGGACAGTGGCTGAGAACCTGCGGATGGCCAAAGAGGACGCCACGGACGACGAGCTTGTGGAAGCGCTGAAGACCGCCTGTGCATGGGAATTTGTATCCGGACTGGAAGGCGGCATTCACGGAAAACTCGGGGAGCGAGGGAAAGGCGTTTCCGAAGGACAGGCGCAGCGGATCGCGATCGCGCGGGCCATCTTAAGGGACGCGCCGGTGCTGCTTCTGGATGAGGCGACCAGCGCGCTGGACGTCCGGACAGAGCGCAGGATCCTGCGCAACCTCCTTCAGAGGCGCCCCAATAAGACGATCATCGTGACCACCCACCGCCCGAGCGTGCTCGATCTGTGCCAACGCATATATCAGGTCAAAGACGGCACCCTCACGGAGCTGGATGAGGAAGCGTCGGCGAAAATGGTGATGGATTTTTGAACCGGTTTAGAGCTTGTATGAAGGCGCGAGCCGGAAGAAATACAGATGCGGTTTACTATGAGATACAGATGCGGGACAATTGTAAAATGTGAAAAAAACTCATTTCACGAATGGTCGGATTTATTTCACGAATGGTCATGGAAGGATGGTGAAAAACTGGTATAATGAAGACCGGCCAAACGGAGCCGGAGCGGTATGAGACTGAATTGGAAATAATCGTTACAGATTATTGAAAATTCTGTGATGAAGCCTCCGGCGGGTTGACGGGGTCTGATATTTGTTATAGACTTATTACAAAAATGTTAAGACATATATAATGCCGCAAATTATAAAGTCAAAAATGGTTAGGGGGGGCGAACCTTATGAGCAGGAAAGCATCCCAGTTAAAACACAAAAAGGAACACCGGAGTTCACGGGTTCCTTTTTGTGTTTTTGTCCCTCTATTAATACTGTTAGTGATTATTATTTTATTTTTGTGGCTGATCTGGCCGAAGGATGGGACCTATGACGGAGACGCGGCCGCACTTACAGAAACGGCTGCGGAGGCAGAGAGCGGAGATTCTGCGGGAACGGAGACCGAAGCCTCCATGGAGGAATCCCTGCCGGAGATTGCGAATTCCGACAACCTGACCTTAAGCTCCGTATATACCTCGTCCATCCTGAACCCGGATTGCGGCGGCGAATACGCGGAAGAGGTGGCAAGCCTCGAAGTGACGAACGCATCGGATCAGTATCTGGCGAGCGCGTCGCTTACCGCAGAGATGTCCGATGGCACTGCCGTACAGTTCGTCGTGTCTGATTTACCTTCCGGTGCGACAGCCGAGATCTTCGATACCGCGAACCAGAGCCTTGCTTCCGGCGTGACCTGTGAATCGATTGAATGCATTTCGGAAGAATATTTAGATGGCGATATGCTGATGACGGATACGATCGAGATAACGTCAGAAGAGTCCGGTGCGGTGGCAGTCCTTACCAACACAGGGGAAGAAGACCTTACGGGGCTGACGGTGGTCTATCACTGCGACATGGCCGGTCAGTATTTCGGCGGCGTATCGTATGTGACTACGATTGAGAGCCTGGCCGCGGGCGAATCCTGGGAGCTGACGGATGATACGCTCCTGGGCGAGATCGCGGTGGTCAGGGTTTATCAATAGAATGATACAAGGGACGCTGGACATCCAGTGGATGTCCGTTTAGCCCTCGCCGGGTGGCATCCCGCATAAAATGCGGGATATTCGCCGACTGGGAGCGGCAGCGGAGATGCGAGAGTGCGAAGCAATCCGTGATATCATTCTCAGGAATATTAAAAGTTTACCGGCCTGTCCGAACCGGGCAGAGCGCGAAAGGAAATGGTGGTAATATTGAAAAAAGAATACATGGCTCCGGACCTGTATTTTGAGAGTTTTGTGCTGTCGGAGAGTATTGCGGCGGGGTGCACGGAAGAAGGGCAGGATCTTGTTAATACGTGGAGTTCTGTTGGCTTTTTCTTAAGTGTAGTTCCCAGTGGCTATACAGCATGCTCTGATGATTATAATGAATCTGGAGGAGAGACGTATTGTTATTGGGATGGACAGAATAAGGTGTACCTTTCCTGATGAAACAGATAATTTTGTTGATTGGTGGCCTTAGGTTTATTTTATCTCTTTCAAAAGACCCACGTGTTGATGATGAAATTCGTCCATTTGTGATTGATACGGATGAAATGGACAATAGAAGTTCCTTCCGGACAGAGGTTATAGTCACATATGAAGCAGATACTTCTGTTCAAAACTGGAAAATTACAGTCTCAGAAGATGCCCATCAGGTTTCTGTGCACTATGCACCTGATACTGCTTATCGCTTTACTGCTTTGAGAGGCTGCATAATTTATATTCCGATGGAAGACATTCTGCTTTTGCACCAGCGTTTCTTCCTGCATGCTTCGTTCATCACGTCCCCCTGGGGAGGCCTGTTGTTTACGGGAAACAGCGGTGTGGGAAAGAGTACACAGGCGGAACTCTGGAAGGAACATATGGGCAGCACCGTGATTAACGGCGATCGGACAATCATAGCGAAAGAGAAGAATGGATGGAGGGCCTACGGTTCTCCCTATGCCGGCTCCTCTCGCTATTTTGTGCAGCAGGATGAACCGATACGGGCGATTGTTTTGCTGGAACAGGCAGATGAGAATCGGATGGAAGCGGTATCCGCATCTGAAGCGTTTGCGAAGCTCTTTTTACAGGTTTCACTGGATCACGAAGATGCTGATCTGGTGAACCGGCTGTGTGATCTGCTATCCGAACTGGTCGCGGAGATTCCAATATATAGATTGTATTGTACGCCGGATCAGCGGGCGGTAGAGACGTTAAAAACGGTTTTGGAGGATGAAGATGCCTTAAGTTTATAGAGTGATCATTCACGATATGGTCTTGTTTACATTTTGTTCACGGTGCCTGGCACCAGTTTATATGGAGGTGACAATTTTTATGAAGAGAGAAATCAAAAGGGCAGTGTCTCTTATCCTGACTCTTTGCATGGTGCTGAGTCTGCCGGGCTTTGCCTGGGCGGAGGAAGCAGCGGTCTCCGTGGAGGATATCACGGAAGTTCAGGCTGTGTCAGAAGAGCAGACGACGGCATCGGCGGAGACATCTGTGCAGACGGAAGCTGTCGTACAGACAGAAACGGTGGCACAGACGGAGGCGGCCGCGCAGACCGAAGCTGTGGTTCAGACGGAAGCTGCCACGCAGACGGAAACCCAGGCACAGACGGAAGCGTCAACGCAGACGGAAACTGCCGCACAGACGGAAGCGGCGACAGATGCTGTTGTGATTGTGGAAGATGACGCTGCCGATGCATCATCGGATACGACATCGGAAAACACAGAAACGACGACGGAAGCTGATGCGGAGGAAACCGCGACTGAGACGGAATCGGAGTCTGAGACTGAGACGGAATCCGGGACAGAAGAGACGGCCGTGCCGGGCAATATCGTAAGCTTCTCTGATGCGGATGGGAACATCTATACCGCAACAGCAGCAGATGTGGTCCTTTCCGGAATGACTGTGAGCGTGGGAGAACCTCAGAAAAGTGAGGAGGAAGCCGCTACCACGATCGTTTATTCCATCACACTTTATGATGCGGACGGAGAAGAATATACGGGCGCCGCAAACGTGACGATTCCATTACATAAATCACTGGAAGGATACACGGAATTTACGGCGGTTGTTTATGAGAGCGGAAACGGGGCTGCCGGGGGGCAGATACTGTTGATGTCAGTCTGGAAGACGCGGAAGATTTTTTTGAGCAGGTCATCGAGGAATCCACTGTCGTGACGACAGACAGTGATACGGTTGTCATAACGGATGAAGCAACGACAGCAGCAGAAGAAGTCACTCTGCCGGCAGAGGGCGAGATCTTAAGTCTGGATGTGCCGCATTTTTCGGATGTCGTGGTGACGGCCAGTACCACATCGTCCACGACTGGCACCAAACCGGATGATGGAACGACCACAGGGCAGCCGTTTACAAGCGGCACCGGAGGAAGCACGAATTTCCGTATTCCGGCGATGGTAACCTTAGACGACGGCACGATCGTGGCGGCGGCTGACGCACGCTGGGACAATACCGCAGATGGCTACGGTCTGGATACGATCGTTTCCTATTCTACAGATAACGGCGAGACATGGAACTATACGTTCGCCAATTATCTGGGCGATAACGGAAACTGCTACAATACAAGTTCCACAGCCTTTATCGATCCGTCTCTGGCGACGGATGGCGAGACCGTCTATATGCTGGTGGATCTCTATCCGGGCGGAACTGTAATCAGCAATGCACAGGCAGGCACCGGTTATGACAGCGATGGTTATCTGATGCTCAAAAAGAGCGGAGACTCAGGCTATGACTACTATCTGGGCGACTTCGGCTCGGACGGCTACGCATATATTTACAACTATTCTACAGACACAGCTGTAGGAGGCTACACGGTAGATCAGTGGTTCAATGTATACGTGCAGGGCACTCTGACGAGCAACCTGTTTTACAGCGACTGCACGTATACCGTGCTGCCTACCAGTTATCTCTATCTGACGACCAGTATGGACGGCGGCGCGACGTGGTCCGCTCCGACCATGCTCAACAGCCAGGTAAAGAACAGTGATGACGAGTTCTATGGAGTAGGCCCGGGCACTGGCCTTGTGACATCGACCGGACGTATTATTTTCTCCTGCTATACGTATGTGACCTCTGATGGCAACACCAGCGTCATTTATTCAGATGACGGCGGCAAGATCTGGACGCGAAGCGATGATATGAGCGCGCAGTCCAGCGAGGCGACCATGGTCGAAGCGGACGGTACGATCTACATGTTCACCCGCCACGGCGGCTACTATTATTCAACAGATAACGGCTCGACCTGGAGCAGCAAACAGACCGTTTCCGGCATCAGCTACAACACCAGCTGCCAGATCAACGCCATGGTTTACTCGAAAAAGATCGATGGTAAGACCGCCATCCTGCTTTCCGCGCCCGGCAACACTTCCAGCCGGTACAGCGGCAAGATTTTTGTCGGTCTGGTGCAGAACGACGGCTCCATCAGCTGGGATTACACTTACAGCGTGAATGGAAGCAGCTATTACGCGTATTCCTGCCTGGCGGAATTAAGCGATGGAACGATAGCGCTGCTCTATGAGAGCAATTCTGCGACGATCACGTATACGACGATTGACATTGCCGATATCGCCAGTGGGGCGACGATTGGTACTGAAACAACTGTGACAGACGAGGAAACCGGAATCACGGCTACGGCAGTAGGGCTGACATCGATCAGTGTCACGAAGGGCGATACCGTTACCAACGATGACGGCTCCATCAGCATCTACTATGACATTACCCTGAACGATGGTGCGTACACCGATGCGGCTGTCGTGACCATTCCGGTGGATGATGCCTTTACAGAGGCAGGGTGCGTTTCTTATACAGCCGTGGTTTACAACGACAGTGCCGAAGATGCAGACGATGTAGATGTTACCATCAGCGATGACGAGACTACGCTGACCCTGGATGTGCCGCATTTCTCTACGGTTCTCGTGACGGGGACTACGAGCGGTGATTCTAATGGGCTCACGGCGACCTCGTCGAATTCGGAAGATGTAACGGTATATGTAGGATATACCACCACAATCACTGATACAACCGGTAACTATGAGGGTGTTTATGATGCGACAAATCTGGATACAAGTATTGCTACTGTGACAGTGACAGGTACGACCACGACCGGTTCCGGTGAAACGAGCTGGGTAGAAGGTGATGTGACTGAAGGAACAGCATTTCTCATCAGCAACGGAACATATTATTTGTACTACACAACCAGAACTCAGGGTCAAAGTACTTCATATAACATAAACAGCACGACAAGCCAGGATTCTGCCACCGAGTGGTATATGGATTCTGATGGGCATATCTATACGACAATCAATGGGGCTACCTATTATCTGAACAGAAGCAATAATGGTTTAAGCCTTAGTACTTCTGCCAGCACAAGCTGGACATACAGCAATGGCGCGTTCTCCTGCTCTGTAACAACTAGTTCTGGTGGATGGGGAGGAAGTACCACTACAACAACATATTATCTGACCTACAGTAGTAGTAGTTACGGTAACAGTGGTTGGACAACCAGCACATCTTCTTCTACTCTGAAGACATACATAAAGTATACGGAGCCGGCAGAGTCTTATGAAACCACCATAGACATCACCGGCGTGGCTGTAGGCACAACTACCGTTATTGTGGGCAATACCGTTTATAATATCACGGTTTTAGATCCAGTAGATTCATTTCATTTTACTTCTGGGACAGGAACCGGAAGTGGCAGTGTGGTGACGAAGCTGTATATTTCCAAGGGATTAGAGTATGAGCTGGATCTGGATTCGGATGTGCTGGAATCTGGCTATACAGTGGAATGGAGTTCAGTAGATGATAGCATTGCGACTGTGGATGAGGATGGCACAGTAACCGCCGTCTCAGAGGGCGAGACAACTATTATGGCTACGGTGACCTTAGCGAATGGAGAAACGCAAACATATACGATTACTGTAGTCGTAAGAGACGATGGCATCACTTCATCATCCCTTAAATATTACGATTTTTACATTACTGAGATTACGGATTCGAAGGTTTTTATGGGTATCCTTTATGGAACAAGCAACAGCAACGTAGTAGCAGATGATTTGATAGAAGTAGTAGAAGGTGAAGCAATTTATATCGCTTTTGAATCGAATGCCGGTACAGCAGTAGATTTCTTTGGAAGAGCTAAGGATGGATATGTTTTAACATTTATGGATGCTCCAAGTGGTCAAGGCGATTATTTGTCTCTTGAAGGAGATGCACCGGCTGATACAGAGTTTATAACCACCAGCAATGCAGCAGGCGCAAATCAGGTCACCGCGTTTGGCTCAACCGTGGTCTATGAACTGGTGCAGAAGGCACTTGATGAAAATTGCAAAGGTGGTTTGGGCTTTACTCGTGCCTCCGGTAGTACAGGTAATGCTTCATCTACTTTGTCTTTCCGCTCTGAGCAGTTGCCCACTGTGGAAAAGGAAATTACATATATCAATGGTACGGAATACACGGAGGGTATGGCAGCAGCGGTTGGCGATACAATTACTTATACAATTACGGTCACCAAATATGCTTCGACATCCGGCATTACTTATTCGAATGCAACTTTGACAGATACTATTTCCAATGACAATTCCTCTGCTACTTTTGTGGATTCGGGGAGTACTACAAAAGATATAACCGAATTTTTGAATAAGGCAGGGAATGATGAAGCGACCGTTAGTTATACTGTAACTTATGAAATTACGACTGACGATTATAATACTTATGTCACGAATACTGTGACATTGGAATGCAGTTTCAAAGCTGAGTACAGTAGCGGAACTTACAGTGGTTCCGCTGAAGCAATTGCATTACTGGAGGTTCCCTCATTTGAGGGTAAGGATCTTGTTGTAGATTACGGCCTTCCGGTGTCTTACACTTATCCATCATGGAACGCCAGCGTAACATCCATTGAAAAAGAAGGCGATGCTACTTATGGGGATGTTACTGTCACTGGTAATAGTACTGACGGTTGGACTGTGACCTATACGCCGACTACCGTGTTACTGGATGTCGATACAGTTACGATGTACAATTCAGATACGAAAACTGCATATAGTTTCAACATCTATCCTGCCACTACGGTTTACTATGAGGAAGGGTTTGCTACCTATGGAACCGGCTGGAGCGTGACTAGCGGTGGTTCCTGGTCAAACACAACCACAACAGCGGCATCGAGTCAACAGGTGGAAAGTGTCACTACAGATTCCGATAGCGGTAAGGTGACAACGACTGCAAATGGTGCTAACTACAATTACGACTCGGCCTATTCAGACGACACTACAGGAAGCAATGGAACCGCTGCGTCTACCACAGCCGCGAAAGATTCCCTGTCCTATACCTTCACAGGTACTGGTACGGATATCTTCGCAAATTGCAAGAGTGATTCGGGCATTGTATGCATCATGGTTAAGAACAGCAGCGGATCGACAGAAAAGCTATTGATTGTTGATATGGCCAATACCGGGACGTATGAGTCCGGTGGAACTGCCTATAATACACCGATTGCTTCCATCAGTGGACTGACTCCTGGGACTCATACCGTGACAATCTATCTGTCAAGCACCAGGACCAGCGGATTTGAGTTTGATGGATTCCGTGTCTACGGGACCATAGATGAGGCCAGCAATACAGATGTCGCAGCTATCTATACGTATGATAACGAAGATGATCCTTCTTATTACGAGCTGCGGAACTATGTTCTTAAAGCAGTAAGTGCTTCCAGCTCTGATTATGCTGATGATATTGCTACGGGTGTGGCTCAGGTTTATGCAACCAGTGAAACTGACAGCATTTCTGCTATTGTGAGCTATAGTGATGATATCATAAAATCTACTACAGATTCCGAGAGCGGAGAAAACACTTCTGCCCAGACACTTTTGGATGAAGGACCGAAGAATGAACTGTATTTATATGACGGTTCCTCTGTGGTATTTAAAATCAATACGGATCGTCAGGTTCAAATCGGCTTGCGTTCGGTGAGCGGCGACAGTATGACCTGTACAATTACTGACGGTAATGGCACAGTAATAGCAAATTATACAATTTCTTCCAGTGTGGATATGTTCTATGATCTTCATGCAAAGGGTGGCACAAGTGGCACTACCTATAAGATTACTGTAAGCGGCGATGGCATCCTTTCCATCACAGACCTGAAGGTTTCGGACAGTGTGGGAGATATCTTCGGCACACTTACGGAGGAGGAAGTAGTAGCTGCCCTGACCGGCACGGCCGCTGATTCCGATGAGGCAGAGGAGACAGAAGAAGAGACTGAGGAGACGGAACCGGAAGTGGTTTATGCTTACGCGGAGCTGGATATCTGCCTGGCAGATGCCTCCGGTGAAACAATAGCTTCCACTGCACTGTCTGAATATGGCGTGGACGGGGAGACGGCAACGTTTAGCGCGGATGCGATTCTCGCTCAGGCAGAGTCTGTACTTCCGGATGGCTATTCCATCGATGAGAGCACTGTGTCGGAACAGACAGTTGCCTGCGGAGAATGTGCGGATGTCACGATATCCGTCAATAAGCTGGCCATGGCGTCTCTGGAGATTCAGCTGGTTGACTACAGGAAGAAGACGGTTGCCAGTACCTCTCTGACCTCTGAGACGGGCGTGGAAGGTGCGGCAGCTACGTTCACTGCATCTGAAATACTCGAAGCGGTAAATGCTTCGCTTCCGGACGGATATGCGATCGTAAATGAGAGCAGTATCACGGATCAGACGGCAGTCTACGGCGGCAGTGGTTCGGTATCTGTGCAGATCGGCAAGGTGGCGGCTTTGCAGGTTACCTTCCAGATGTATTCCGGACTGTTCCGCACGACAACGGTCGGGACGGCGACGCTGACGAAGGTGCAGACATCCTCCGCCGATACCGCGACGTTTTCAGCGAGTGAGATCAGTGCCGCGGTGCCGGACGGTTACCGTGTGCTGATATCTACCTCTTCGAGGGTAAAATACGGCTCGACCGCCACGAAGACCCTGACGGTATACAAATCAGGTAACACAAACAGCAGCAGCGTATTCCGGTTGTTTTAAGCAGGACAATAAGCCGCCTCAGGCATCCGCCAAAATCAACATGGCTGCGCTGGATGCCGGGGCAAGGCTTTTGACTCAGCTGAGAAGGTAACAGACGTTTGTATTGACATTGATAAGAAGGGAGACCATCGTGAGAATTTCCAAAGATGTGGTCGTGCGGCAGATCGCAGGCAAGATTTTATTAATTCCGACCGGAAAAGCAGCTCTAAACGCGAATGGCCTGATCTCCCTGACCCCAAGCGGTGAACTGCTGGTCAGAAAGCTGCAGGAAGAGTGTACGTCGGACGATCTGGTGAACGCCCTGACGGATGAATATGAAGTGGGGCGGGAACAGGCGGCCGCGGATGCCGGGAAGTTCCTTGACAAGCTGAGGGGCTTCGGGCTGCTGTGTGAATAAAGAAAAACGGTAATTATTCACTACAGTACCTCGCACTTGCTGCGAGGTACGTATGAAACGTAAATGTTGCAAGGGAAAATCCCATCGCGAAGCGATTTTAATGGATTTTCCCTCGTAACTGTGAAGGTACTGAACAGTTACGAAAAACGAAGGACAGTGACAGAGAAATATCAGAGAGAAAGCAGAAAAGCAGCCGGAAGGCTGCTTTTCTGGTATGGGTGGAAGTTGACGACGTCTGCGATTTACTCAAAAGACAACATTCTAAATAAAATACGCAACACACAGTTAGAATATTAATAAAAAGTTAACTATTTCTTACAAGAATGTTTCTTGCGTTTGACAATCATCGGACATAAAATCGTAACATATATCAAAAATACAAAGAGGAGATATGTGTATGATTAATAGTATTCTGAAAAAGTATTTTCCGATGATTCGCACCGAGCAGGAGGTTTTGACGGAGATCAGTCAAAAACCGGCATCAGACGCGCTTTATAAAAGTTGGAACCCTGAGCAGCAGAAGGAGTTTCTGGATTTCTGCACCGGCGTGAAGGGGTGCAAGATGCTGTATGACTCTTTCTTCAAGCAAGTGATGAATCCGGATTTACATCCGGAGCGGCTGGAAAAATTTCTTACTCTTTTACTTAAGAAGCACGTAAAAATCCTTCAGGTTCTGCCGAATGAGAGCCGGATGGCGGCAGAAGACACTCTGCTCGCCATGGATATTGTAGTGAAGCTGGAGGATGGGAGCATCGCCAATGTTGAGATGCAAAAGATCGGCTATGCGTTTCCGGGCCAGAGGAGCAGCTGTTATTCCGCAGATCTGCTGCTTCGCCAGTATCAGCGTGTGAAAACGGACAAGCAGTCCAGGCAAATAAAGTTCTCGTACCGATATATTAAGGATGTCTATACGATCATCCTTTTTGAAAACAGCCCCGCTGAATGCAGGGCTATACCGGATCAATATATTCATCGCGGGATGACTGTTTTCAATACAGGGCTTGCGGTTCATATGCCACAGGAATATGTCTATGTTCCGCTTGACATTTTCCGCGGGATTCTGCACAATAGGGGTATCATAAGTGAACTTGACGCATGGCTGACATTTTTGTGCGAGGATTCCCCGGAAATGATCGAGCTCTTGATTCGGCAATATCCGTATTTCCGGGAACTGTATGACGAAATCTATAAGCTGTGCGAGAACATGGAGGATATTATGGGATATTTTTCAGAAGCACTGCAGGAAATGGACAGAAATACCGTACAGTATATGATTGAAGAGCAGCAGGCTCAGATTGAGGAGCAGAAAGGGCAGATTGAGGAGCAAAAAGGGCAGATTGAGGAGCAAAAAGGGCAGATTGAGGAGCAAAAAGGGCAGATTGAGGAGCAGAAAGGATTGATTGAAGAGCAGCAGGCTCGGATCAAAGAGCAGCAAAGTCAGCTGGAGGAGATGCTGGCAAAAAAGAAGCAAGCTGAGTCTAGAATCGTGGAACTGGAGAAGAAATTCGCTGCAATGACTGAATAAAAGCATGTATATTTATTCTTTGAAGATTGCGCAGGATTTCAGGGACAGCTGTGTTTTGCACCTTTATGAAAACGAAGAACAGTGACAGAGAAATATCAGAGAGAAAGCAGAAAAGCAGCCAGAAGGCTGCTTTTCTGCTATGGGTGGCTTGTAATTTGTGATTTTGCATGGTAGAATATAAAAAATAAAAGGAAAGCGCGGCATTTCTGGGGAAGGACTGCCTGATCCGGCTGGCGAAGGGAAATGAGGATTCGTGACGGATTCGCAGATAAAGGTTTGCATGAGATAAAGAATAAAAATAAATGGCTGCCTGTTAGTTGCAGCTACAGTTGCAGGAGGTGTCGTTTTTTATGAAAAGAGAAGTCAAAAGGGTTGTGTCTCTTATCCTGACTCTTTGCATGGTGATGAGTCTGCCGGGATTTGCCTGGGCGGAGGAAGCGGCGGCTGCCGTGGAGGATACCACGGAAGTGCAGGTTGTATCCGAGGAGCAGAAGACCGTGTCGGAAGAGACGTCTGCACAGACGGAGACAGCAGTACAGACAGAGACCGCAGCGCAGACGAAAGCTTCCACGCAGGCGGAATCCGCGGAGCTGACCGTGGAGAGTGATTCGGCGGTATCTTCGTCTGAAGCAGCGTCGGAAAGTACAGAACCAGCGACGCAAGCCGAAGCCGACGAATCTGTGAGCGGAGAGACTGTGATCGGGAATGAGACCGGGACAGAATCGGAGACGGAATCCGAGGCCGGGACGGAGTCCGAGACCGAAGCGGAGTCTGAGACCGAAACGGAGTCCGAGATCGAGACAGAATCTGAGACGGAAATGACCGAAAACAAACCGGATGATGGAACGACCACAGGGCAGCCATTTGCAAGCGGCACCGGAGGCAGCACGAATTTCCGCATTCCGGCGATGGTAACCTTAGATGACGGCACGATCGTGGCGGCTGCGGATGCCCGCTGGGATACCACGAAGGATGGCTATGGACTGGATACGATTGTTTCGCGTTCCACAGATAATGGCGCAACATGGAATTACACATTCGCCAATTATCTGGGCGACAACGGGAACTGCTTTAATACGAGCTCGACTGCCTTTATCGATCCGTCTCTGGCGACGGATGGCAAGACCGTGTATATGCTGGTGGATCTGTACCCGGGCGGGACTGTGATCAGTAATGCGCAGGCAGGCACCGGTTATGACAGCAGCGGTCATCTGATGCTGAAGGAAAACGGTTCCTCCAGCTATGATTACTATCTGGGCGACTTTGGCTCGGATGGTACTGCATATATTTACAGCTATTCTACAGGCGAGTCTGTAGCAGACTATACGGTAGATCAGTGGTTCTATGTATACGTGCGGGGCACACGGATCAGCAACCTGTTTTACAGTGACTGCGCTTATACCGTGCTGCCTACCAGCTATCTCTATCTGACGACCAGTACGGACGGCGGCGCGACGTGGTCCGTTCCGACCATGCTGAACAGTCAGGTAAAGAACAGTACAGACAGCTTCTATGGCGTCGGCCCTGGAAACGCTCTGGTGACTTCTACCGGAAGAATTATGTTCGCATGCTATACGTATTCCAACGGTTCCGATGGCAACACCAGTGTCATCTATTCGGACGACGGCGGCAAGACCTGGGCGCGCAGCGCGGATATGAGCGCGCAGTCCAGCGAGGCGACCATGGTTGAGGCGGATGGTACGATCTATATGTTCACACGCCACGGCGGCTATTATTATTCGACCGATAACGGCACGACCTGGAGCAGCCGGCAGACTGTCTCCGGCATCAGCTATACGACATCATGTCAGCTCAACGCTTTTGTTTATTCGGAGAAGATTGACGGCTGCACGGCAATTCTGCTCTCTGCACCGACCAATGGCCGTTCGACTGGCAAGATTTTTGTGGGCCTGGTACAGGAAGACGGTTCCATCAGCTGGGATTATACCTGCAGCGTAAACGGCAGCGGTACCTATCAGTATTCCTGCCTGGCGGAATTAAGTGACGGTACAGTGGCTCTGCTCTATGAGAGCGGGAGCGCGGCCCTCACATTTACAACGATTGCGATTGCGGATATCGCCAGCGGGGCTGCGTTTGGCAGCGATGGAACGGACGAAACGGAAGAAACAGCCGAAGCAACCGTGACGGATGAAACGACCGGAATCACTGCCACGGCAGCAGGGCTGACATCCATCAGCACATCAAAGGGCGAGGTCATCACCAATGAGGACGGCTCTGTCAGCATTTCCTATGACATCCTTTTGAATGGCGGTGAATACACCGGCGAAGCGACTCTGTCGATTCCTGTAGACGAGGCCTTTTCCACCGCGAATTGCGCCAGCTTTACCGGTTCCGTGGAAGCAAGCGAAGCTGGAGAGGCGGCAGACTTTGATGTCACGCGGAAGGCTGGCTGTCTGATCTGCACCGTGCCTCACTTTTCCACGATCACCATCGATGGTGAGGAAGCGGAGTATACCGATACGGTAGATGTGACCCTGTATGTGGGGCAGTCAGTTGGCTATATGACATACGCGGCGGAAACCAGCACCGACATCGACAGCAGCATTGCGACCGCTTTGATTGGCTCCGATGCTGTCACTTATGACGCGCAGCTGGGAGAGGATTCCAGCTTTAGCGGCGCTTATACGAATCTGGAAAATGCGCTGTATACATTTACAGAGAGTGAAGACGGCTATGTTATCTGCAATGATGCAACAGGTATTTATCTTAACCTGGGCACAGCGGGTATTCCGGGAAAAACCGCTTCTGATACGATTACTTTGACACTTCAGAGTGACGGTGTTTATTCAATTTATTCCAGTTCGAATGAAAGGTACCTTGTTTTTAATGCCAATAGTACATACCGGTTTGATCGACAAACCGGTTACGCTTCTGCCACTTGCGGTTTCCTGCTGTACAGGGCGGCTGACGATGGAGAAGAGAGTAGCTCAGAGATTCCCGGATATGTGCAGGTAACAAGCCTTTCTGACATCAGCTCCGGTAGTCAGTATCTGATCGCAGCTTACCGTAACAGCGGTTATTATGTGCTGTATCCCTCAACCAGCACCAGCGACTATTATTCACATGTCGCTAAGGTTCTGGGATCTGATTCGGTTACAGAAACCACAGTGACCTTTACCGGTGTGACCGCGGGTACGACCTCTGTGGTCGTGGGTGATACCCTCTATAATATTACTGTGCTGGACGCAGCTGCTTATAATTCTGTAGAACTGGAAGGCGGATATACCACGACCCTGAATATCAGCGACCTGGACAGCAGCTTTTCTGTCCCTGTTGGCGGCAGCGTGGTCTGGAACGTGGAGGACACGGACATCGCCGCAATCTATGAGACAGGCGACACCGGCGTATCGGCATCCATTATTGCCCGCGCCAAAGGCGAAACCATCGTCACCGCTAAGGTCTATGACGCATCGGGCAATCTGACGGCCACCTATTACTGGACGGTCACAGCGAACAGTACTTATGGATCGGGCAGCTATAATTTCACCTGGACGGTCACGGAGGTTGTCTATAACGGTACTCTCTATTATTCGACCGACGGCGGCGAACTGATCGAAGCTACTGACTATGTGGAAACAACGGATGAGAATGGGAATACGATTCGAACCTACACCATTTCCTGTACATCCACTGATATCAGCGTTACAGGCTTGCTTTATTTTGTTAAGCCGGATGAAGGATATACATTAACGTATGTATATGATGAAACCGGAAAAACATACAGTAATTTCTATGCAACAAGTGAAGTAAAGGATTATTACACGAAATCCGCATTTTTGGCGGCTCATAGCGGCGTGACGCATAATGGCGGATGGTACACGGATATTATGACAGATGCGGAGTGGGATGTTCTCATCGCGCAGGCCATCGCCGCGGGCTGCGAAGGGGTTTATTGGAATACGCGCCTTAGCCTTGATGGCAACGGTTCTTATACCGGTTCTTATACCAATTACTGCAACAAGCTGCCGACGGTAGATAAGGTGATCTCATCTCTGACCCGGACAGTCAATAATACGGAAACAACAATTACCTATGTGGATGGCGAGACGGATATCCAGGTCGGCGATGTGATTCATTATACGGTTACCATCACGACATATTATGAGACCGTAGACATTACCTATTCGAATGCGGTTTTGACGGATACCATGTCCTCAGGCTCCGGAGCTGCCGCCACCTTTACAGTGACAGATACAAACGCGATCGAGAATGTAACGAGCCTTACTGTGACGGATTATCTGGGCAATGGTACAACCCAGACAGCCGCCAGTGAGACAGCTGTGACTTATGATGTGACCTATACGGTCACCGATGCCGATCAGGACGTAGGACTGGTGAACACCGTTGCTTTGGAATATGATTACTCATCGACATACGGTACCGGCAGCTACGGTGGTACTGCCAGCGCGGAATGTAAGGTGAGCGTGCTCTCCACTGCACTCGACCCGATTGACATCGTGGTGGACTTCGGTTTGCCTGTCACTATTGACTACAGTGAGGATCACGGCAGATATGATCTGGCCTCCGGTACCGCAAATTATGGTACTGTTACTGTGAAAGACAACATCGTGACTTATACTCCGACAAAGGTTCTGGCTGATGTGGACACCATCACTCTGGTGAATACGATGAACGCCACCTATACCGTCAGCGTTTATCCGGCTACTACAGTTTACTATGAGGAAGGATTTGCTTCTTATGGCACAGGCTGGAGCGTAGCGAGCGGCGGCTCCTGGTCCGGCACAACCGCAGTGAATTATTCCGCGGAACAGCAGATGGAGGGCGTTACTACGGATGAAAGTGAAAAAGTGGTAACGTATGTAGACAGCAGTGGTACTGCGGCCAATAACTACAATTATGATGGAGCCTATGCAGGCGGCACAGGAACCTCCGCAGAAACCTCCGCAGAAACCACGACCGCAAAAGATTCTCTGTCCTTTACCTTTACGGGTACCGGTGTGGACATCTTTGCAAATTGTACCAGTACTTCGGGCATCGTATGTATTATGGTTACAAGCGGTGGATCGACAGAAAAATTACTGATCGTTGATATGGCCAATACCGGAACGTATAATACCGGAGATAATACTACTGCCTATAATACACCAATCGCGTCGATCAGCGGTCTGGGCTATGGCTCTCATACGGTGACGATCTATCTGTCAAGCGCTAGAAGCAGCGGATTTGAGTTCGATGGCTTCCGTGTCTACGGCACCCTGGACAGTACGAGCAACGAAAACTATACGACCGCTTACGCTATCTATACTGCCGATTTAGAAGAGGATCCTTCTTATTATGAGTTGCGGGATTATGTTCTTGGCGGAATAGATATTGATAGTTCCAGTAGTGATTATGCTGATGATATAGCAAATGAAGTAGCGCAGGTATATGCATCGAGCGAAGTAGACAGCTCTGCTTCTGCCATTGTGGTCTACGATAGTAATGTTAATCTTTTAAAATCGACTGAAACTGAAAGCGAAAGCGAAACTGAAACTGAAAGCGAAACTGAATCTGTCGCTCAAACTTTACTGGATGAAGGCCCGAAGAATGAACTGTATTTATATCCGGGTTCTACCGTGGTATTTAAGATCAATACAGCCCGTCAGGTTCAGATCGGCCTGCGCTCCGTGACCGGAGCAAGCGTAACCTATACGATCAGTAATGGCTCAACAACGAAGACATATACTACGTCTTCCATCGTGGATATGTTCTATGATCTTCAAGCTAAGAATGCCACAGGCACAATCACTTACACGATTGCTGTGCCAGCCGCAAGCGTCGGCATCCTCTCCATCACAGACATTAAGGTTTCAGACAGCGTGGAAGATATTTTTGGCACGCTGACGGAAGAGGAAGTGGTAGCTGCACTGACCAGTACGACTGATGATTCCGGCACGATTACAGATTCCGGTGAGACAGAAGAAGAGACCGAGGAAACGGAGGAAGAAACGGGAGAAACCGAACCGGAGGTTTTCTATGCATATGCGGAACTGAATATCTATCTGGAGGATGCCTCCGGTGAAACAATAGCTTCCACTGCACTATCTGAATATGGCGTGGAAGGGGAGACGGCGACGTTTAGCGCGGATGCGATTTTAGCTCAGGCAGAGTCTGTACTTCCGGATGGCTATTCCATCGATGAGAGCACTGTGTCGGAACAGACAGTTGCCTGCGGAGAATGTGCGGATGTCACGATATCCGTCAATAAGCTGGCCATGGCGTCTCTGGAGATTCAGCTGGTTGACTACAGGAAGAAGACGGTTGCCAGTACCTCTCTGACCTCTGAGACGGGCGTGGAAGGTGCGGCAGCTACGTTCACTGCATCTGAAATACTCGAAGCGGTAAATGCTTCGCTTCCGGACGGATATGCGATCGTAAATGAGAGCAGTATCACGGATCAGACGGCAGTCTATGGCGGCAGTGGTTCGATATCTGTGCAGATCGGCAAGGTGGCGACTTTGCAGGTTACCTTCCAGATGTATTCCGGACTGTTCCGCACGACGACGGTCGGAACGGCGATGCTGACGAAGGTGCAGACATCCTCCGCCGATACCGCGACGTTCTCAGCGAGCGAGATCAGTGCCGCAGTGCCGGACGGTTACCGTGTGCTGATATCTACCTCTTCGAGGGTAAAATACGGTTCGACCGCCACGAAGGTCCTGACGGTATACAGATCAAGCAACACAAACAGCAGCAGCGTATTCCGGCTGTTTTAAGATGAGTTTTTTGATCCGGCTGTAACGGGGACAGATAGTTACATTGGTAAGAAGGGAGACCATCGTGAAAATTTCCAAAGATGTGGTGGACGCCCTGACGGCGAGTATGAAGTGGGACGGGAACAGGCTGCCGCGGAAGCGTGAATTTGCCAGCAGTGTCATGTACCGGGCTGCGGAAGGAGTGATAGGATATGGCAATGATCCGTCTGCCTTATGGCATTGATCTTTTTGAACAGGTGCGCAAAGAACACTGTTACTATATTGATAAAACACATTTGATCAGCGAATTAATGAGCGTTCCTTTTAAGGTGAATCTGATCACGCGGCCGAGGCGATTTGGAAAGACACTGGCGATGAGCATGCTTGCGAGCTTTTTTGATATCCGTAAGGACAGCCGCGAACTGTTCGAGGGACTTGAGATCTCAAAGGATAAAGAATTCTGTGCGCAGTGGATGAACCAGTGGCCGGTGCTTTTTGTGACGCTGAAGGATGTGAGCGGGATGGATTTTCCGGATGCGTACGGTATGCTGCACCAGGTGTTGACAGATATCTGCAACGAACATCGCTATCTGATGCAGGATGATAAGCAGTCACCTTCCGATAAAGAGGTATTCTCCAGATTATGTATGCGCAGAGGCGATCTTTCCGACGTTAAAAACGCGATACAGATTCTGCTGCGCATGATGTGTACGCACTATGGGAAAGAAGTTATCCTGCTTGTGGACGAATACGATGTCCCTCTCGCAAAAGCGAGCGATAACGGCTACTATGACGAGATGCTGAATGTCATTCGGGTGCTTCTGGGGATGTCCTGGAAGTCTAATCCGAACCTGAAATTTGCGGTCGTGACCGGATGCCTGAGGGTGGCAAAGGAGAGTATTTTTACTGGCGCGAACAATTTTATATCAAATTCGATTTCGGATGTCAGTTATCAGGACTGCTTTGGATTTACCGAGAAGGAAGTGGCGCAGATTCTGACGGATGCCGATCTGTCGGAGGCTTTGCCTGAGATGAAGCGGTGGTACGATGGCTATCGTTTTGGAAAAACAGAGATTTACTGCCCCTGGGATGTGCTGCTCCACGTCAGGGCCTTATGCCTTGATGAAAAAGCAAAGCCCGGCAATCACTGGATTGATACGAGCCACAACAGCATCATCCGGCGCTTTATTGATCTGCCGGAGATGTATGTGAAAGATAAATTCGAGACCCTGCTTTCCGGGGGTGTGATCCAGGAGCCGATCCGGGAAGACCTGACCTACGATATTGCGCATTCTTCGGAAGATAATTTATGGAGCATTCTTTACCTGACCGGATATCTGACGCAGGTGCTGCCGGAGGAGCTGCCGGAGGGAATGACTCCTCAGGAAGGGAAAACATCGCTGCGAATTCCGAATGAAGAAGTGAAATTTGTTTTTAAGGACACGGTGCAGGCCTGGTTTGAAGAGTCTGTCAAAGCCAGAGACCGCAGCGGGTTGTTTCATGAATGGTGGAATGGAGACGATGAAAAGCTGACGGAGGATGTTTCGGACATTCTTTTCGATACGATCAGTTATTATGATTATAAAGAGGACTTTTATCATGCGTTCATTGCAGGGATGTTTTCCGGCGCGGGATATGAGGTGAAGTCCAACTCGGAGCAGGGGAAAGGCAGGGCTGACATCACAATTAAAGATCGTCGGCACAGGCGCGCGATTGTCATTGAGGCGAAATGGCCGGGAAAAAAGAAAGACGCCACTTTAGAGAGCGAATCTCAGGAGGCGCTCGACCAGATTGAGCGGATGCAGTACGCGAAAAGTCTGAAGATTGCCGGATATCGCACCATCCTCTGCTATGGCGCGGCATTTCTGGGGAAGGACTGCCTGATCCGGCTGGCGAAGGAAAATGAGAAAGCGTAACCATTCAGGACAGTACTTCGCACTTGCTGCAATGCTGAACAGTTACGGGAAAGCTTAATATACGACAGGAGGTGCTTCGGCTATGGAGCATACAAGACCGGCCCGGCCGTTGACAACAATGCTGAACATGCAGGCGAGGCGGGATCACATTCCGCTTAGCGGGACGTTTGAATTATCCCCGGTCTGCAATTTATCCTGCCGGATGTGTTATGTGCGCCGGACAGCGCAGGAGGTTGCTGCGCACGACCGTCCGATCGTTACGCTGGATCAGTGGAAACAGATTGCGGATGAGGCGTTTGACGCCGGTCTTCTGTTTTTATTACTGACCGGAGGGGAGCCGTTCTTCTGGCCGCAGTTTACGGAATTATACGAATATCTGCATAAGAAAGGTCTGCTGATCTCGATCAACTCGAATGGGAGCCTGATCTCAGAAGAGAGGATTCGCTGGCTCGCCGACCGGCCGCCTGTGCGGATCAACATTACGCTTTATGGCGCGGGTGATGAGACGTATGAGAGGCTTTGCGGAAGAAAAGGCATCTATCATCGAGTGACGGAAACGATCGACCGCCTGCTATCGGCGGGGATTGCCGTGAAACTGAACGCGTCCATGACCCCGTATAACGCGGCAGATCTGGAAGCAATCTGCCGGTTTGCGAAAGAGCGGGGGCTGTTGCTGGAGGTGGGAACTTATATGTTTCCGCCTGTCAGGCGTCTGGAAGCGGATGACGGACAGAGCCGTTTTACGCCTGAGGAAGCGGCACATTACAGTATTCTGGCCCATAAGTTCCGCATGGATCCGGAAGAATATCAGAAATACCTGGAGAATGCCGCTTCCGGAATTGTGCCGGCGCCGGGACTCGATGAAAGCTGTGTGGATCCGATCGACGGGCAGGTACGCTGTGCCGCGGGGCGCGGCTCGTTCTGGATCACCTGGGACGGTTACATGATCCCCTGCGGGATGGTCCCGGAACCGAAGACGGATATCATTAGCCGGGGGTTTGGGGAGGCCTGGAGGGGGATCATACAAAAGACGAGTGACATAAGGCTCTCCGGAGTCTGCCGCAGCTGTCCGGATGCGGGTGTGTGCCACAGCTGCATGGCCATGGCCTATACAGAGACCGGGAAGCATTCCGGGATACCGACGTATCTGTGCCGGATGGCGGAGGCGATACGGGAAGAAGCAAAATTAATATTGGAGCCGATACAGAAAGAAACAAAATGAGCAAAACAGAAACGATTCTTTTACAGCTTACGGGCAGAGCCCTCTTTGACGCGCCGACGGATTTTGATCCGGCCGGATCCGACTGGACTGCTCTTTATCAGGAAGCAGCGGGGCAGGCAGTACCGCTTCTGATCTGGGACATCCTTACCGATGAGGAGCGGGCACTGGTTCCGGAAACGACAGCGTCCCGCTGGGAGCAGGATTCTTTTCACCTGATCATGCACAACGAGCGCATCCTTTACGAACAGGAGCAGGTGATTCGGCTCCTTGAGGATGCCGGTATCCCCTGCGTGATCCTGAAAGGCAGTTCGTCGGCAGCCTGTTATCCGCGTCCGGCGCTTCGGGTCATGGGGGACATCGACCTGCTGACAGATCCCGGACAGCAGATGAAAGCGGTGAAGCTTTTGCAGGCAAATGGCTATGGAGATGTTCTGGATGATACGCACCACTGCCATATGACCATTTCAAAAGGCAATGTGAGGGTGGAGATCCATAAGGAGCCAAATGGGCTGTTTCTGAATGAGAATGCGGAGAGCGTAAAAAAGATCAGAAGCTTTTTTTGCGACGCGGTAGAAAGACGCCAGTTTGTGGAGGGTATGCCTTTCCCATCTGATGATCAGCAGGCGGTGATTCTGCTCCTGCACAAGCTGGAGCATTTTATGACCAGCGGCCTGGGACTGCGCCAGATGTGCGACTGGGCTGTGTTTGCGGATCGGAAGCTGGATGCGACGGATCCGGAGGGAAGGGCGCTCCTTGAGGACCTGATTCCGCTGCTTTCGGATTTTGGACTGCTTACCTTTGCCGGCGTGATGACAAGAGCCTGTGTGGAGTATCTGGGGCTGCCCCAAGAGAAGGTGCCCTGGGCGATGCAGTATGAGAAAGATACGGCAGCGAAAGTGATCGGGCAGATATTGAAGGATGGAAATTTCGGACAGAAGACGGACAAATACGGGGAGCGGTTATTTACGGATCCGCATTCCTCCAATCGCATGACCAGCCTTGTCAGGGTGCTTGGCAGCGCCTGCAGGGAGCATTGGCCGCCGTGCAGGGAGCATGCGGCATTGATGCCGGTCGCGCCGTTTGTCCTGCTGGGCAGATACATTGTACAGCGGCGAAGAGGGGAAAGGCATAAGCTGGATCTGATCAGGAAATACCGGCAGGCCGGTCCGGAACAGAGACTGTATAAAGAACTGAAACCGTTTGTCGTGGAGCAGAAGCGGTAAGGATGACTGCCTGCGAAAAGAGTACCACTTGTAATTCCATATTTTGCATGTTAGAATGACCTGAGAACAACACAAGGGGAGATTACCAATGACTTTTTTGCCTGAAGACGAAGAGATCAGAGCGAAGGAAGATCTGCCGGAAGACGAAGAGACCGGAGAGAATGAAGATCATCCGGAAGATACTGCAGAGCAGATGCCCGCAGATATGCCGCCGGAGGATGTTGCAGAACAGATGACCGCAGATATACCGCCGGAGGATGCAGCAGAGCAGATGCCCGCAGATATACCGCCGGAAGATGCAGCAGAGCAGCCGTTGATCACTGAGACGGACATGAAAAAGCACGGCAGACGGCGCTTTATCAGTGGTATGCTATCGGGAGCGATTCTGGCGCTGCTTTGTATGACTGCGGTCGTTTTTGTGCCGGGGATCGTGCGTGACCTGACCGGAAAAGGCAATCCGGGAGCGAAGGTGCTTACCACGAGCAGCACGCTGACCAAGCTGGCGCAGGTGCAGGAGATTATCGAGGATTATTATCTGGACGAAGTGGACGGAGAGCTTTTGGAATCGTATCTTTTTAAAGGCATAGCCGCGGGTCTCGACGATGCCTACGCGAGTTATTATACGGCGGAGGAGCTGTCTTCCGTGATGGATTCTACCCGCGGCGAGTATTATGGGATCGGCGCGTCGATCGGCACGGATTCAGAGACAGGGGAATTTTACATCGGCGAGGTCTATGAGGACAGCCCGGCTAAGGAGGGCGGACTGAAGGTGGACGACATTGTGCGCGCGGTGGATGGCGAGACGATTGAGGACCTGACGCTGAATGAACTGGTGACCCTGATCAAGTCTAAAGATACCTTTACCATGACCGTTTACCGGCCGGATACAGAGGAAGAGCTGGAGCTTACGATCACATGCGGCGATGTGACGCCGACTTATGTGACGTATGAGATGCTGGATGACAATATCGGCTATCTGAAGCTGACGGAGTTTACCGAGAGCGCGGTGGAGCAGTTCCGGAACGCCGTTGAGGAACTGAATGAGCAGGGCATGGAGAAGCTGATCGTGGATGTGCGCGACAATCCGGGCGGTCTGCTCTCCGCAGTCTGTGACATTCTTGATGAGATTCTGCCGGAAGGCCTGATCGTATATACAGAGGACAAAAACGGAAACCGCGAGGAATACAACGCGGATGATGAGCGCAGTGTGACCTGTGAAGTGGCAGTCCTGGTGAACGGCAGTTCCGCGAGCGCTTCGGAGATCTTTGCGGGGGCAATCCAGGATTACGGGATCGGTCCGATCATCGGTACGCAGACCTATGGCAAGGGTGTGGTGCAGAAGACCTATTCGCTTTCCGATGGCTCCGCGTTCAAGCTGACGGTGGAGAATTATTATACGCCGAACGGGCAGGAGATCGATGGGAACGGTATTACGCCGGACATTGTCGTGGATGAGGACGCGGAAGCTGCAGACGCAGAGGTTGCGGGCGCAGAGAATACGGATGCAGAGAATGCAGACACGGAGAATGCAGACGCCGGGAATGCAGACACAGAGGATGCGGACGCGGATTCGGAAGAAGAGAGCGATCCCGTGCTGGCGCGGGCGATCGAAGAACTATCGGAAGAATAAATGACGGATCATAGCTATTCAGGACAGTACCTCGCACCTGCTGCGAGGTACGTATGAAAACGTAGATATCACAAGGGAAAATCCCATCGCGGCGCTGAACGTCCAGTGGACGTTCGCTTAGCGCCGACCGAAGCGGCAGCGGAGACGCGATTTTAAATGGATTTTCCCTCGTAACTGTGAAGGTACTGAACAGTTATGACGGATCATGGCTATTCCCCTGTGACAGTGAAGGTACGGAACCGTTACGAGGGATGCAGAATTATGGAGTGACAGAATAATGGAGAACAGAATTTTTTTTCGTGAAAGACTGACAGATCTGAAAACAGCCGCGGATGAGGCGGGCGGCGTCCTGACACAGACTAAGATCCGGGATATCTTAAAAGACCTGCCGCTGGAGGAGGATCATTTCCGGCTGATCAATGAGTACCTTGCGGAACAGGGTATCCGTGTGTTAGAATCAGAAGAACAGGCCGGTTCCCGGAAGAGCAAAGACAGGCAGGATAAAACGGCCTCTGATGGGAAGGCTTCAGATGAGGATGCTTTGGAAGAAGCTGACCCGGCAGAAGAGACTTCGGACGAATCCCGCCGCAGCCTTTCCATGTATCTGGAAGAGCTGGAGTCGCTGGCTGATGTGGACGATGCGGAAGAGATCCGGCTGCTCGAGTGTGTACGAAAAGGTGATTCCGCGGCAAAGGAACGCCTGATCGGCCTTTATCTCCCGATGATCTGCACGATGGCAGAGGAATACGAAGAGGAGACTCTGGCATCCGAGGACCTCATTCAGGAGGGAAATCTGGGGCTGCTTACTGCTATAGATTCTCTTGATACGTTTGAGAGCGCGGCGGCCTGCCGCGTCCATATTATCAATACCGTGCGCGGCGCGATGGAGAAAGCGATGAGCGACAGCCGGGATGGCCGGAAGATGGACAATGGTCTGTTAAGCCGCGTGAATCATTTAAACGAGGCAGTGCACAATCTGGAACGGGACCTGGGGCATAAAGTCTCTGCGGAGGAAGTCTCCGCATATCTGGAGATGCCCATCGAGGAGATCGAGGATCTGCTGCGGGTGTCCGGCGACCAGATCGTTTGATACTCTTTTTGAATCAAATGAAAGGAGAACGAAGAGGTTTTATGAAAAAGACAAAGATCATCTGCACGATGGGACCGGCGTCGGACGACCGGGAGGTTATGAAGACACTGGCGTTAAACGGGATGGATATTGCCCGCTTCAATTTTTCACATGGCACACATGAAGAGCAGAAGGCGCGTTTTGACCAGCTCAAGAGCGTCCGTCAGGAGATTAAAAAGCCGATCGCCATTCTTCTTGACACCAAGGGACCGGAGATCCGCACGGGCCTTTTGAAAAACGGCGGTCCGGTAACGCTTGAGACAGGGGCGCAGTTTACCCTGACCTCTGAGACGATAGAAGGAGATGCCTCAAGGGTCAGCCAGACGTACCCGCAGCTGGCGGAAGATGTGAAACCGGGAGATACGATCCTGATCGACGACGGCCTGATCGGCCTGAAGGTGCAGGAGATCAAGGGCAGCGACATTGTCTGTCAGGTCGAGAATGGAGGCAGCCTGGGGCAGCGCAAGGGCGTGAATGTCCCGAATGTAAAGGTGAACCTGCCGGGCATCACGGAGAAGGACCGGGAGGACATCCTTTTTGGCATTCAGGAAGGGATCGACTTTATCGCGGCTTCCTTTGTGCGGGACGCGGACGCGATCAAGGAGATCAAATCCATTTTAAAAGAAAATGGCGGCGAGCGCATCAGCGTCATCGCCAAGATTGAGAACGCGGAAGGCATTTCGAACATCGACCGCATCATCCAGGCATCGGACGGCATCATGGTGGCGCGCGGCGACATGGGTGTGGAGATTCCGGCCTATGAGGTGCCGCATGTGCAGCGCATGATCGTCCAGAAGTGCAACGAAAAATACAAGCCGGTCATCATCGCCACGCAGATGCTGGACTCCATGATCCGCAACCCGCGTCCGACAAGGGCTGAGGTGACGGACGTGGCGAATGCGATCCGTGAGGGCGCGGACGCCATCATGCTTTCCGGTGAGACGGCAGCCGGCAAATATCCGGTAGAAGCGCTGAAAATGATGACACAGATCGCGGAGACAACAGAAGGCTACAATCAGGACAGCTACATGCAGAAGGAATACCGCGGACTGCGCGGGGGCGCGAATGTCTCCAACGCGGTCGGTCTGGCGGCGATCCGGACGGCGATCAACGTTCAGGCAGACTGCATCGTGACGCCGACCATGACCGGGCAGACGGCACGCCTGATGTCGAATTTCCGCGCGCCGATTCCGATCTACGCGATCTCACCGAATGCTTGGGCGCTGCGGAAAATGCAGATTTACTGGGGCGTAACGCCGCTTCAGGGCTATGAGGAGGACACGACCGAGCACATCATTTCCCATGCGATGTATATTGTGAAACGTGACGGCTATGTAAAGCCCGGCGACATGGTGGTACTTACCGCGGGCGATCCTGCGACCAATATGGTCAGCGGCAAGGGCGCGATGACGAACATGATGCATGTCATTGAGGCAAAGTAAAGTGCCGGGCTTTCGTATATACCATGAATACTGCATGACAGCTGCGAGCAGGACGTGATTCTAAGAAAAGCTTAATGAAATCCTGCCGGGAATTTAAGAGAGTTTTGATAAAGTAAGGTATATATTGTGCATTTGTAACTGTGAAGGTACTGAACAGTTACGTGCATTTAACGTAATGGCAAAGTTGTGGAACAGTTCCCGTTTGACAGCTGTTTGCGGGTGGATTCAGGAAGGAGATGTGGTATGTACAACATTCTGGTATGCGACGATGAGAAAGAGATCGTGGACGCGATCGAACTTTATCTGACACAGGAAGGGTTCCATGTGCTGAAGGCTTACGATGGCGAGCAGGCATTGGAGGTTTTGAAGCAGGAGGAAGTACATCTGCTGATCCTGGATATGATGATGCCGAAGATGGACGGGATTCACGCGATCATGAAGATCCGTGAGGAGAGCAGCATCCCGATCATTATCCTTTCTGCGAAGACGCAGGATACGGATAAGGTGCTGGGACTGAATCTCGGCGCGGACGATTATGTGGCCAAGCCATTCAATCCCCTGGAGCTGATCGCGCGTGTGAAGTCCCAGATCCGGCGCTATACCAATTTTGGCGCGGCGGCGGCTGAGCCTGCGAATTCCGAGCAGGTCTACAGGACAGGCGGCCTGATGATCAACGACGACCGCAAGGAGGTCACGGTGGACGGCGAGCCGGTGAAACTGACCCGGATCGAGTATAATATACTTCTCTTCCTGGTGAAGAATAAGGGCAAGGTGTTTTCTATTGATCAGATTTATGAAGAGATCTGGAAGGAAGAGGCTTTCGGCGCGGACAATACGGTGACCGTGCACATCCGCCATATCCGTGAAAAGATTGAGATCGATCCCAAGAATCCGAAGTATCTCAAGGTTATCTGGGGGATCGGTTACAGAGTGGAGAATATCCCGTGAAAAAATGGATCTATAAAAGACAGATAAAAGCGATCCTGATCCTTCTGCAGGCTGCTGCCGCCGGAGGGATCGCTTTTTGCATGGTCAGCATCAGCTTCTGGGTGGGGGATTCCAACAGTTTAAACGTATTGTCTCAGAGCTATGAGGAGTCGGATCTTTTTTTCCGTCAGGTGGATACGATCCTTGCCAACAAGATCCGCGGCCAGGATAATATCCGGCTGCTTGAGACGGACGGGGAGCTGGACCGCTCCAAACAGATTGATATCCAGAGTTACAACGAGACCGGCAATGTGATCCAGGATCTGAACACGACCTATCTTTTGGGAGACTTGCTGGATTTCTATGAGAACGGCGGGTGGCAGGCGCTTCACGACGCCATTGAGGCTGCGACAGACGGCGACAGCACCCGGGACGCGGGCGAATGGCTGGATGAGCAGTCGGGAACACTGGAGACCATTTTGCCGGTGACCGGCATTTCTCTGGCAGAATGTTCTCGCTGGTATTCCGACGCGGCCGCGTATGTGGAAGAAATGTACACAAAGCTCGATGAGGTCTGCGCGGATCTGTATGAGCGTTATATGGAATATACGACCGAGCAGGACGAAAGCTGGTCGGCAGACGCGCCGTCCAACCTGCTTTACTGCATAGAGGACACTTCGAGTGGACTTTTGTATACGAATACCGGTACTTCGACCTACGATGAGGCGGTCAGGGCGGCTGAGGCTGAGGAGAATTATACCAGTCTTTATGAGGGAGAGCGCAGCTACAACATCATGGTAACGAACCCGGACCGCGTGGCGAGCAGCGCGGCCTCAGAATGGTTTCTCGATGAGCGCTTTGTCGGTTCCAATGAAAAAGTGTATCTGGCGGTGAACACTTCCTATCCGGTGGGCGATGAACTGCAGTCCGGAGCGGATTATTACGCGCAGCGCGAAGGCATCATCCGCAATTCCATCATTGGCACGGTGACATGCCTGATCGTTCTGCTGTTCTGCTTTGTGTGCTCCCTGATGGGAGCAGGAAGGAGCTGGGTGCGGACACTGCCCGGATCGGGGGAAGATGAGGCCGGAAATCAGCAAACCAGGTCAGAACAGGCAGCTCTGCTTTCCATCGACGCAGTACCGATCGAGCTGGCGCTGGGGATCTATCTGATCATTGCGATCTTATATTCTCTGCTGGCTTCCGGCTGGGGACAGATAACTGTGCTCTTCCCGGGAAGTGAAAATCTTCAGGCGGCGGTATTTGCCGCCTCCGCGTGGCTGATCTTCCTGTCAGCCTGTCTGGGATTTGTAAGGCGCCTCCTTGCAAAAACGCTCTGGACGAATTCGGTCACATACACGTTGATCCTGACCTGGAGGAAGGTGAATTCGTCACGTGCCGCTTCCGGTCAGCTGCTGTTGTTCTATATCGGCTTTTTTGTGCTGAATGCCCTGTTTATGCTGTTTCTGGGCCGCGTCGGCCTGGTTCTGGTCGTGCTGCTGGACATGGCGGTGCTCCTGTATCTGATGCGTGACATGGCCGGAAAACAGAATGTCTATGAGGGCATCTATCAGCTGTCGCAGGGAGATCTCCAGTACCGGATTGACACTACGGTTCTTTCAGGGGATTCCCGCAGGATGGCGGAGGCGGTCAATGAGATGGGGGAGAGCCTGTGCAAAGCCCTGGAAGCAATCGTGAAAAATGAGCGCCTGAAAGCAGAACTGATCACAAATGTTTCGCATGACCTGAAGACTCCGCTTACATCCATCGTGAATTATGTCGATCTGTTGAAACGGGAGAATCTGCCGGGAGAACGTGCCCGCCAGTATGTCGAGGTGCTTGAGCAGAAATCTCAGCGCCTGAAGCAGCTCACGGAGGATCTCGTGGAGGCAAGCAAGATCAGTTCGGGCAATATCGAGCTGGAGATCGTACGTGTAGAGATGCAAAGCATGCTGATGCAGGCCTGCGGGGAATTTGAAGAGCGTCTTATGGAGCGGGGGCTGACGATCGTCTGGCGGATGGAAAAAGAGCCGATCTATATTATGGCCGACGGACGGCAGCTCTGGCGCATACTGGAAAACCTGCTTGGGAATATTTATAAATACGCGAAAGAAGATACGGAAGTTCAGGTCATCTTAAGAAAAACGGACGGCGCTGAAGTGCTGATCGCCCTGCAGAACGAAGCACGTGAAAAGATCACGATTGAGGCCGATGAACTGACCGGACGGTTTGTCCGCGGGGACGCAAGCCGCAGCACGGAAGGAAGCGGACTCGGGCTGTCGATCGCGCAGAATCTGGCGGAGCTTCTGGAAGGAAGACTGGAACTGAAGACGGAGGACAATCTGTTTACGGCGTGTCTGTATTTTACCATCGCCTAATCTAAAATTTCTGTGAAATTGAGACGGCATCCGTTGACATTCCAACGGAATGGCGTTAAAGTTTTCCATAATATATTGAAATGAGAGGCGGATATGAAATGAGACAAAAAATTTCGGACTTCTTTTCCAACTTTATGTCCGGGAGATACGGCACGGATGAGCTTTCCAGATTTACGCTGGCGGTATGTCTGGTGCTTCTGGTGATCAATATTTTTACAGGGCGGTCGCTGATCTATCTTCTTGCCCTGGTGCTTCTTGTGCTGAGCTATTATCGGATGTTTTCCAGAAACTATGTGAAGCGCAGCGCGGAGAATGATAAGTATATGGAGATCACACAGGGTATCCGCGGACGTTTTCAGAAGACCGGCAGACGTGCGCAGGAAGCGAAGGATTACCATATTTATAAATGTCCTTCCTGTGGACAGAAGATCCGTGTTCCGCGCGGGAAAGGAAAGATCTGCATCACCTGTCCGAAATGCCGGAATGAATTTCAGAAGAAGAGCTGAGAAAAGGTTTCGGAAGAAGGATTTTTGAAAAGAGGCGAAAGCCCATGTTTGGATATATTTATGTTAATGAACAGGAACTGAAGCTGCGGGAGTATACGACCTATCGCAGCTTCTACTGCGGTCTGTGTCAGGAGCTGCACCGCCGCTACGGCAGGAGAGCGCAGATGGTGCTGAATTATGACATGACGTTCCTGGCGATCCTGCTGACCGGTCTGTATGAGCCGGAGACTTTATTTGAGGACAAACGCTGTCTGCCGCATCCGGTGCATAAGCATCCGATGGCGAAGAACGATGCGATCGGCTATGCGGCGGATATGTGCGTACTGCTTGCTTACCAGAAAGGTCTGGATGACTGGGAGGATGAGCACAAGGTCACGGGGCGTACGATCTCGGCTCTGTTAAAATCCGGTTATGACCGCATCAGGGAGGAATACCCGCGTCAGGCAAAGTCTGTGGAAGAAAACATTTGCCTGCTTCATGAAGTGGAAGAAACCTGGAAAAAGACACGGCACGGGAATCCGGATGGCAAAGACGGGAATGTTGCTGCAGATGAGGGCAGCCATGCGTACGCTGCCAGCCCGGTCAATATTGATTATGTTGCCGGTCTTACCGGCAATTTTCTGGCAGAACTGTATGTCTGGAAAGAGGACATCTGGCAGGAAGATCTGCGGCAGATCGGCTTTTATCTCGGAAAATTCATTTATCTTCTGGATGCAGTGGAAGATATTGAAAAAGACAGAAAGCATGGCAATTACAATGTATTTCTGGCGAAAAACAATGCTTTCGATGAGAAAAAACTGACGCCGGATGAGGATAGACGGGACACAGGAACCGGCCTGACCGATATCTGGGAAGAGCCTCGCCGTGAGGAGATACGGAAGATCCTGAATGGGATGATGGCAGAGGCTTCACGCGCGTTTGAACGGCTGCCGGTGATAGAGTATGCTCCGATCATCCGCAACATCCTGTATTCCGGGGTATGGTGTAAGTATTCGGTACTGCAGGAAAAGGTCGATCGAAAGAAAGAACAGCGCACAGGCACTGGAGGAGATTATGAAAGATCCATATGAGGTCCTTGGGGTATCGAGAAATGCTTCGGAGGAAGAGATCAAAAAGGCTTACCGCAAGCTGAGCCGGCAGTATCATCCGGACGCGAACATCAACAACCCGAATAAGGCACAGGCGGAAGAAAAGTTCAAGGAAGTCCAGCAGGCTTACCAGCAGATCATGTATGACAAAGAGCATGGTGCCGGCAGCTACGAGGCGAAACAGAATGGAGGTCGTTCTTCTTCCTCCTCTTCTTCAGCGGGCGGCTATGGCAGCAGCGGTTATGGCGGTTACGGTGGCTTTGGCGGCTTTGGCGGGTATGGAAGATACAGCGGCAGCGGTCAGAGCAGTTCGTCCGGTTCTTCTGCGAACGACGATCCGCATCTGCGCGCAGCGGAGAATTATATCCGCAGCAATCATTACGATGAAGCAATCAATGTCCTGAACGGGATTTCGAACCGCACGGCGCGCTGGTATTACCTGAGCGCTCTGGCGAATTCCGGCCGGGGCAATAACGTACTGGCGCTGGATCACGCACAGAAAGCGGTTCAGATGGAGCCGAACAACATGCAGTACCGTCAGCTCCTTTCTGAGATGGAAGGCGGCGGCCGCTGGTATCAGTCCATGGGGGAAGAATACGGCAATCCCATGACGCATGCCAACAGCTACTGTACACGTCTGTGTCTGGCCTGGATCGTCTGCAGCTGCTGCTGCGGCGGCGGGGGCCGGATGGGGATGCCGTATTTTATGTGTTGCTAAAGTACCGAACAACAGAAAACCAGCAGTCAGCCCGTGCAGATT
>JAJQHQ010000041.1:34756-78484 GCA_021199655.1 Lachnospiraceae bacterium
AATCTGCAAAAGGGCAGGACTGCTGGTTTTTGATGGGCGGGACGCCCAATCAGTCGCAGACATATGACGTCGCAGACGGCATATAGCCAGTCAGGGCGGTCTGTGACCTGTTGTTCGGGTTAAGTGAAATGAAATAAACAGAAAACCAGCAGTCAGCCCGTGCAGATTAATCTGCAAAAGGGCAGGACTGCTGGTTTTTGATGGGCGGGACGCCCAATCAGTCAAAAGCTTTACAGTGCTGACGTACAGTTCGGGCACTTGGTCGCGTCTTTATGTACTTCAGACTTGCAGAACGGACAGATCTTGGTGGTCACTTCCGGTTCCGGAGCCGGCTTATGCAGCTTATTGATGCCCTTGATGACAAAGAAGATCACCAGAGCGGTCAGCAGGAACTCCACGATCATCTGGATGAAATTGCCGTATGCGATGACAGACGCGCCGGCTTCCTGAGCTGCAGCCAGTGTAGTATAGCTGTTTCCATCGAGCGGGATCATCAGATCGGTGAAATTGATCCGTCCGGTCACCAGAGTGACTACAGGCATAACGATGTCGTTTACAAGTGATGAAACGATGTTGCTGAATGCTGCGCCGATAATTACGCCGACTGCCATGTCGATGACATTGCCGCGCATAATAAAGGCTTTGAATTCTTCTGCGAGCTTACTCATCTTTCCTTTCCTCCTGTGTGATAGTTTCCGTTTTGTAACTGTTCAGTACCGTCACAGTTACTTCGTTTCTTATAATTTCGAGCAACAAAACACATGCCGCCTGTCTTGCAGCAGACTGCGGGGCCGCCCGAAACTGTTTTACAGAAGTATAACATAGTTTTTTGTGAAAGCTATGTTATACTAAAAAAAATTGAAAAAATTTTGAGGGGAGAGGAGACGAGGGCTTATGCGGTTTATGCATATTGCGGATGTACATCTGGGCGCCGCTCCGGATCATGGCTATGTCTGGTCGAAGGACAGGGGCCGGGAGCTTTGGGAGAGCTTCCGGCAGTGCATCGCGGATGCCAATGAAAAGAAAGTGGATCTGCTGCTGATCGCGGGGGATCTGTTTCATCGCCAGCCGGAAGAACGGGAGTTAAAAGAGGTCAATTATCTTTTTTCTACATTGGAAAAGACAGTGGTGGTACTGATCGCGGGCAATCATGATTATCTGGCGCCGGGGTCGCCGTATCTGAACTACCCGTGGAATGAGAATGTAGTCTGCCTGTTCTCGCCGGAGTGCGAGAGAGTGCGCCTGCCGGACCTGAAAACAGAGATTTACGGCTTCAGCTATTATCAGCAGGAGATCACAGCCGGGCTGTACGATGGAATCGCGGCGGAGAAAAGCGATTATTTTAAAATCCTGCTCGCTCATGGCGGTGACGCGCAGCACATTCCCATCAGCCGGGAGAGGCTCTCGGAGTCAGGATTCGACTACATTGCGCTCGGCCATATCCACAGGCCGCAGGTATTTGTCCGGAACCTCGCCATGTATGCGGGAGCGCTGGAGCCGATCGACTGCAATGATACCGGTCCGCACGGCTACATCATCGGGGAAATGCAGCGCAAAAAAGTGAAGCTTTCCTTCGTGGAAAAAGCACAGCGGCAGTATCGGAAGGAATCGGTGATGGTGACGGAGGAGGATACCGTCTTTTCCGTGCGGGAAAAGATCGCGCGTCTGGTACGGGAAAAAGGCAGTCAGGATACATACCGGATCACCCTTACCGGAGAACGTCATCCGCAGTTTCGCCCGGATATCAGGGAATACCTGAAATGCGGACGCATACTGGATATAGAGGATCAGACGGTTCCCGCGTTTCATCTGGAAGAATTGAAAAGGCAGTACCATGGCCAGCTGATCGGAGATTTTATTGAGAGCTTCGGGAATGGTCCGGGAAACCTGACCGAGAAAAAGGCGCTGGCCTATGGACTGGAGGCGTTGCTGTATCCGGGGAAATAACAAATTTTTTACGCAGCTCTGCGCATAATAAGGGGACAAACAGGGGGAGACTATGGAAATACAGGAACTGATAATCAAAAAGTATGGGAAATTTTCAGATTACCATATGACATTTCAGCCGGGGATCAATATTATCTATGGCGGCAATGAGACAGGAAAGACGACGATCCATTCCTTTATAAAAGCAATGCTTTTCGGTCTGAACCGCGGCAGGGGACGCGCGGCAAGGATGGATGAGTACCAGCTTCGTCAGCCGTGGGATTCACCGGGGGCATTTCTGGGAAGCATGCGTATCCGCGAAGACGGAAATGTCTATCGGATTGACCGCTGCTTCGACCGCAGCGGAAAACCGCTCGGCCTGGTATGTGAGACGAAGAACGTGGAGTCGGAACATCCGCAGGAGGATCTGGATGTGCTGCTGGGCGGGATCAGCGAGAATGCTTTTATCAATTCCGTCTTTGTCTCCCAGATGCATTGTGAGACGGATGAAGCGTTTGCGCAGGAGCTGCGGCGTTATATGATCAACAGCGACAGCTCCCTGAACAGTGAGATTGACGTGACGAGGGCGCTGCAGTCGCTGCGCAAAAAGAAAAAACAGCTGGAGCAGCAGCAAAAAAAGGAAGAAGAGGATCTGGAAAAAAAGATCGCGCAGAAGCAGGAAAAGGCGGATCAGATCCGCCGGGAACTGGAACTTCTGGAGCAGCAGGCCGCGTACTATAACGGAAGCACGGCCGGGCGCGGCGGACGCAATACTCAGAACAGGTATGAAACCGGCATGGAGGAAAATTCCGGATGGAACGGGTTCAAAGAAGAAGAGGAACAGCCTGATGGGGGCATTTCTCCCTGGATGTACCGGCTGCTTGGCATGATGCTTGTATTAGCCGGCGCGCTGACCATGGGAGGTGCGTTTCTGATTGAGGGAGCATCTTTGCGCCTTTTTCTGGGAGTCATGACAGCACTGTTCTGGCTGATGGCGATCGGTGTGCATGCTCTTTTCTCGCCGCATACGGGATCGCACGCGGATCATGGTGAGGAGCATTCCGGCGGCAATTCTTCTGATCTGGAGCCGGACTTTGCACCGGGAGCTGAATGCCCCCTGAACTTCTAAAGGAAATCAGAGGCCGTCAGGAAACTTATCGGAAATTGAAAGATGAACTGGAGCTTTTGTATCAGCAGCATGTGCAGCCCTCCATGGAAGTTGAGGCGCTGACACTGGCAATCGACCATATCTGTGACATATCGGACCGCATCTGCCGGGAAAACGGCGGCCGTCTCAACGAGATCGCCTCAGAAATTCTGGAAGAGATCACCTGCGGCCGATACAACCGCATTGTGCTGGACGACGCGGCGGAAGTGCGGATTCACACACCCTCGCGCGTACTCAGCTTAAATCAGGTCAGCAGCGGGACCATGCAGCAGATTTATTTCGCGCTTCGCATGGCTGCCGGCGAGCTGTTTACGGAGAGCCGGGCCATTCCGAATCGCGCAGACGCGCAGCACATGTCCCATGCCTCGTACGGAATGCCTTCCGGTGAGACATCCGGAGTATCCCTGCTGCCTGTACTCCTTGACGAAACCTTCGCCATGTACGACGACCACAGACTCGAAGCAACCCTCCGCTGGCTCAAAAAAAGCGGCCGGCAGGTCATACTCTTCACCTGCCAGAGCCGCGAGCGTGAAATCCTGAAAAAATTATGAGCGCGAGCGTGTCCGAGGCCACCCCGTTGTCTGCGGGCTTTTCTTTAATTATCATACATCTTCTGACTGCACATCGCCCGATACTCGGACGGTGTGCACCCCTTCTTCTTTTTGAACATCCTGTTAAACGTGGACAGACTGGAGAAGCCCGACAGCAGCGCCACCTCCGTGATGGAATGCTCCTTGGACATCAGCAGGCTTTCCGCGGCCTTGATGCGCAGCAGACAGAGGTAATCATAAAAATTATAGCCGGAGCACTCCTTGAACAGGCGCGAAAAATGAAACTTGGAAAAGCCGGCTACATCAGCTACGGTTTCCAGAGAGAGATCCTCGCTGTAATGCTTGTCCATATAGTCAAAAACCGTGTTCAGCTTCTCATACAGCCGGACTGACCGCTCTGATGCGGATTCCGCGCTTTGTGAGACAGGAACCCGCTCAATGCGGGATTCCCCGTAATTGGCAAAGAACTTCAGCAGGCTGGCGTAGCAGTTCAGCGCTCGGAGATGTCCGCCGAAAAAATACTCCCGGCAGAGTTCCAGGATCAGGTCAACCTCCTGCTCGTAGACCGTAGGACAGGTCTCCGGCGTGATCAGTACCTCATGGGAAATAAAAATCGTCAGGTAAGAAAACCCTTTGATCGCTGAGACAGCTTCCATATCAAAAATATAGATCAGCCGCAGCCCGGACGGGGGAGCGATCAGCTGATGGAGCTCTCCCGGCGGGATAAGCAGAATCTCACCGGGATTCAGGTCATAGCGGGTCTGTCCCACGATCACAGTGTATGTATTTTCAATCGGCATGATCAGCTCTGTGGCGGGATGCCAGTGCATTTCATAGGATTCCGCCTGAGAATTAATAAAAAAACGCAGTGTTGTATCGGGACGATAGTCCACCACCTCACGCTCACTTTCCATCCTGCGGTGGTATTGTTCCGAGTCCTGCTTTCCTATTTTCAGCAGGTCTTCGTCCAGAGTCAGTTTTGCCGGATCCATATGAATTCCTCCAATTGTCTGTATTAATCTAATGAATCAGGATAGTGCCTTTCACTTGCTGCGAGGTACGTATTGATAAGCAAAAATTGCGCGCCGGAAAACTGCATAAATTATTTGAAAAAAAATGTGTCCCATGCGCGGCGAACGGGTGACATTTCACAAAAACGACCGATAAATAAGCCATTTTTAAGGGAACGCAGGCAAAAAAACACAAGGATTGGAAAAAACAGGCAGTTGCCTGAATCTTCTGTTTTTTCTTTTGCTCCCGTTTGGGTTTATCATAACATAACCGCCATGAAATAGCAATAAGCGGGAAAAATTGAATGCCGGGCAAAAAAGGAAAAGTAAACACGGCAATTTGACGGTGAAAAAATGAAAAAAGCAATAATTGACGGCATATTGCGCAAAATCTGGTAAGCCACAAAAAAAGTTTTGTGCAATAATTTAGAAAAATGCACACAGACGCATGAGGAGTGACTGCGCTGCAGCCTTGCGTCTGGCGCAAAGTAAAACGTCTGCGTCGTTTTACTTTAGTAATATGGCCGAAAAATTCATAAAGGAGGAGAAAAAAGATGGCTGACACAGGCAAACAGGCAATCGGCAGCTCAGCGACCGCGAAGAAACCGCCGAGAGAGTCTTTGGGCAGGCACATACGCAAGTACTGGCAGTGGTATTCGATGATGCTGATACCGATCGTGTATTACATCATTTTCCGCTATGTGCCGATGGCAGGCAATATCATTGCTTTCCGGCGGTATCGTGCAGGCAGCAGTATTTTCGGAGATGAATGGAGCGGACTGAAGTATTTCCAGCAGTTCGTCCGGGATTCGAATTTCTGGAGGGCATTTCGGAATACTCTGCTTCTGAACTTTGAGTATTTGATCATCAGCTTTCCGATAACGATTGTTTTCGCATTGCTTCTGAATGAGATAAAGAATACAAGATTTAAGAAAGTCGTGCAGACGATTTCCTATCTGCCGCACTTTATTTCCATGGTTATCGTAGCCGGTATGGTGCGTGAGATCCTTTCCACCAGCGGCCCGATCAACAACTTCATTACCTCCCTGGGAGGGCAGGCGATCACATTTATCAGTCTGCCGCAATGGTTCCCGACGATCTTTGTGGTGACTGGTGTATGGCAGGGACTTGGCTGGAATACGATCCTCTATCTGGCTGCCATGGCCGGCATCAGTCCGGATATGTACGAAGCGGCGGAGCTCGACGGAGCAAGCAGGTTCCAGCAGTGCATCTATGTGACACTGCCGTCGATCCTCCCGACGATTTCGACGCTGCTGATCCTGAACATCGGCCAGCTGTGCGGTTCCGGCGCGTTTGAGAAGGTCTTCCTTCTGTATCAGCCGACTACATATGAGACGGCCGATATCATCGCTACCTATGTATACCGCATGGGTCTCGGATCCGGTAATTACAGCTACGCGACGGCAGTCGGCCTGTTCCAGGGCCTGATCAACCTGACACTCCTGACTGTGGCAAACAAGGTGTCCAAGAAGGTCGCCGGCACTGGCCTGTACTAAGGAAGGAGGAAGTACGATGGCAAAAAAACACAGTGGTACCGCGATTAAGGTTTCACGTGGGTACCGTATATTTACGATATGCAATACGATCCTGATGGTATTGATCTGCGTGGTCATGCTTTACCCGTTTTTGTATCTGATCGCACAGTCGTTTTCTTCCTATGAAGCGATTGTTGCCGGTAAAGTGGGAATTCTTCCGGTGGATTTCAGTATTGATACTTATGTCTACGTGATCACGAACGGTGTGTTCATTCCGGACTACATCAATACGATCGTTTATTCGGCAGTCGGTACGTTTCTGGCATTGTTTTTCTCAGCTCTGCTGGCGTATCCGCTTTCAAAATCCGAACTCTGGGGCAACAAGGTTGTCGCTCCGCTCATCATCTTCACGATGTATTTTGGCGGCGGCATGATCCCGAACTACCTGCTGATGATCAATCTGGGATTGCAGGATACCGTAGCGGCATTCCTTCTTCCTTCACTGATCTCTACTTATTACGTGATCCTGATGCGTTCCTTCTTTGAGACGGTTCCGAAAGAACTCGAAGAGGCTGGCGAGATGGACGGACTGAACAAATACGGTGTGTTTTTCCGGATTGCGCTTCCGCTGTCCAAGCCGATCATCGCAACCATGGTGCTGTTCTATCTGGTTATGTACTGGAACGACTGGTTTGACGCATTCCTGTATCTGGATACCCAGAGCAAATGGCCTGTGGCATACTACCTGAGAAACCTGATCTCTACCGCGGGTTCGTCGACTTCGCAGGATGCGGGCGAGACGATTGCGATCGCGTCCAATATCAAATCCTGTGCAATGGTATTGACGGCTGCACCGATCATCTGTGTGTATCCGTTCATCCAGAAGTATTTCGTACAGGGCATGATGCTCGGCGGCGTAAAGGGCTGATGTATTTACAATGTTCATGTGCCCGGCAAGGGCTTATGATAGGTAGTGACACATTTTAATTCAATCTAAGGAGGCTTTCTAAATGAAGAAGAAAAGAGTAATGAGCATCCTCCTTGCGGCAACGATGGTGGCGTCCCTGGCGACATCCTTTACCGCTTCCGCAAGCGAAGACACAGACAACGGCGACGGCAGCTATTACAATGAAGAGCTGGGCTACACCTACGGTTCCACATTCTGGTCGGATGAGCCGGTGACCTATACGATGTTCTTCAACGACAACGACGCGTATCCGATTCAGGACAGCTGGTATGAGGAGGGCGGCATCTTTGATACGATCACCAAGATGACCAATGTCACTCTGGACATCACAGTCGTGAACAACGCAAGCTATTCAGATAAGGTAACGCTGGCAATCTCCGGCGGTACAGCTCCTTACATCATCCCGAAGATGTACAGTGAGACCGCGTATGTGACCGGCGGCGGTATCGTAGCGGTTTCGGATTATGTAGATTATATGCCGAACTACTCCGGTATGATCGAGGACTATGGTCTGCAGAGCGAGGTTGACACACTTCTGCAGGAGGATGGCAGCTACTATCGTCTGCCGGGTCTGAAAGAGACTGCTCTTCAGGACTACTCCCTGCTGATCCGTTCTGATATCTTTGAGGCAGCTGGTTATGATGTGACCACTCTTGAGGATGACTGGACCTGGGATGAGTTTACAGATATTCTGATTGACGTGAAGGCTTACATGGTAGAGCAGGGCATGATCAGCGAGTCTGATTATATCTGGTCTGACCGTTGGTGCGGCGCTACGTCCGGTTACGGCCAGGGCGGCTGCCTGCTGAACCTGATTGCGGCTACCTATGGCATCCACAGCGGATGGTCCATTACATCCAATTCCGCAGGCCTGTATTTTGACTGGGACAACGATGAGTTCGTTTTAAGTGCTACGAGCGATGCGTACAAAGAGTACATGAGCGTTGTGCAGCGCCTGGTAAGCGAGGGCATCCTTGATCCGGAGACCTGGAGCCAGGAAGATGATACGGCGGATGGTAAGTTCTATCGCGGTGAGACCGCTCTCATTTCCACAAACCGTTCTTCTTATACAACACAGATTGACGGCCTGACATCTCAGCTTGGCGAAGGCAACTTCTCCGTATATGAGGTCGTGATCCCGACCGGCACGAACAATTATCAGGCAGAGAATTCCCGCCTTGAGTGCGGCGTCTGCATCTCCACGACCGCTCTGAACGAGCTCGGTGAGGATGAGTTCATCAAGATGATGCACTTCGTTGACTGGCTGTGGTATTCCGAAGCTGGTCTGACCATGACCAAGTGGGGCGTTGAGGGCGACACCTATACTGTAGAGGATGGCGTTTACTCTCTGACAGATGGTTACTACTGCGGCGGACTTTCCATCGCTCAGTCTTCTGACGATCAGGTTGATATGCGTCTTGAGTATGGTTATGCATGCGGCAACTTTATGTACAGCGGCAGCCTTGAGCTTCTGACCAGCAACTTCTCGACGGAGCTGCAGGATTACTACAACAGAATGGCAGAGTACAGAGAATTGAGTGAGATTGATCCGTCTATCGCGATGAGCGAGGATGACGCGGAGATGGCGAACCTTTGGGCAACACCTCTGCAGGATATGATCAATACCTGGACGCTGAAGTTCGCTATGGGTCAGGCAGATGTAGAAGCTGACTGGGATACCTATGTAGCGGAGGTTGAGGCACAGAACGCAGCCAGCCTTGTAAATCTGTACAATGAATACTATCAGGCAAGCAAATAAGCTTTAAGCTGCAGATATGTAGCTGTTCGGGCAACTATTTACGGCTGCGCTTCGCAGCAGCTGCATAAATATAAAGCCGGAAAACAGTTATAGAATAAGAATGGGGGGACCGGACAAGTGCCGGTCCTCTTTGTTGCCGGAGCCTGTTCGATTGCAGGGCAGAGCAATCAGACAATGCTCGATTGCAAAGCCGGGCAGGAAATTTTTCAGATGGCGTGACAGAGGAGAAACGGGATAATGAAAGAACAGTTAAGATTGCCGAAGCTTCTGGGGGACGCGTGCGTCCTTCAGCGCGGTGCGCATACAAGAATCTGGGGCCGGGGCATTCCCGGAGAAAAGGTGGAGGCTGTACTTCGCCCGCAGGAGAGCGGGGCTATGGCTGATTTTTCCTGTGCGCCTGCCGCGGGGAGAACGACAGAGGATACGTTGACATATACCTGCCAGACCAGGGTGCAAAACGATGGCACATTTACCGCGTATTTTGAGAACATGGAGGCGGGAGGCCCTTTTATCCTGGAAATTACCAGCGGAAAAGAGCGGATCGTAAGCCGGGATGTCTGTGTGGGTGATGTCTTCGTCTGCTCCGGTCAGTCCAATATGGAGCTTCCGATGCGGCGAGTGCGGGAAATGTTTCCGGAGGAATTCGGCGATAATAAGCCGGATGCCGGACAAAGCCCGACCGGTGAGGACGCATCAGATGCCGCTGGATGCGTGAGCGAACAGAAGACGAATACAGATGAACCGAGAAATCAGATGGAAACTGCAGCCGGGGGATCCTTGATACATATATATAAGGTGCAGGAAGACTATGATTTTCGCGAAGAAGCGAAAGATCATAAGGATGCGAAATGGGACATCTGTACCCCGGAGCATCTGGAAGAAGTTTCCGCATTTTCCTGGTTTCTGGCCAAAACCCTCACAGAAAAGAAACAGGTGCCGATCGGCATCCTGAACCTGAGTCTTGGCGGTACACCGATACAGGCATGGATGAGCGAACAGGGTCTGAGAAATCATCCGGAATACCTGGAGGAGCGTAAAACGCTGGAGGATGAGGACTGGTGCCGCCGCCTGACGAAAGAGAATGCCGCCGATGAGGCAGCCTGGCAAAAGGCATTAAGAGAAGCGGAAAAGAAAACAGATACAGAAACGACCTGCGGAACAATCTCTCTTCCGGGCTATCTGCAGGACGCAGGGCTTGACGGTTTTTGCGGCAGTATCCTTCTGCGGAAAACATTCCGGCTGCCAAAGATATCTGCGACAGGAAGTGAGAGCGGAGCAGATGCGAATGATACATCAGGCGGCAGCTTCTGGGGCAATTGCAGTGCCGTCTTGCGCCTGGGGACGATGACAGATGCGGATCAGACGTTTGTAAACGGTACCCTTGTGGGAGAGACGGGCTACCGTTATCCGCCGAGAATCTATCCGATTCCGAAGGGACTTTTGAGAGCGGGAGAGAATGAGATCCGGATTCATCTGGTCTGCAGAAACGGCGAAGGCCGTGTGACGCCCGGCAAGAAAATGGAGCTGGCGTGGAATGCAGACCGAAATGACACCCGAAACGACATCCAAAGCGGCAGTCGAATTGATATGCAAAACGACATGCAAGGCTACGGTTCCGGTTCCATTTGCCTTGCGGGAGAATGGGAATACTGTGTGCTGGCCAGGACGGAGAAAGCGCCTGAACAGATATTCCTGAACCGTGGACCGACCGGATTGTTTCACGGGATGGTGGCACCCTGCCTGCCTTACACTGTGAAAGGCGTGGTCTGGTACCAGGGTGAGTCAAATGACTGCAGGCCGGAGAATTATGAGAGCCTCCTGAAGGATATGATCGCCGACTGGCGGGAACGCTGGATGCAGGAGAAACTGCCATTTGTCGTGGTACAGCTGCCGAACTGCGGAGTGGATATCGCGGGAATGGAATGTGATGTGGAACCATGGGCAGTCATCCGTGAGGCGCAGCGAAAAGCACGGACAATTCCGGATGTGGCAGTGACCGTGAACATTGACATCGGGGAAGACAACGATCTGCATCCGCAAAACAAGAAGGCCGCGGCAGAGAGAGCTGCGCTGGCACTGCAGAAGATTGCCTATGGAGACGATATCGTATGGGAAGGACCGGTACTTACGGACGCACGGATTATGGTCGAAGAGTCCCTTTGCGGCACTCAGCGAATGTTATCTTCACAGGAAGAGCAAAATGAGGAAAGCGAAGATGCTTTTCCGGGGAATATTCCGGTGAAATGGAAGATCTGCCTTACGTTTGACCGGAAAGTAATCCTGAGAGACTGTACATGCAAAGAGGAACAGGATGTGAAAGGAGACACTCTGCATCCTGCAGCGGTGCCGACCGGATTGTTTGAGGTGGCAGGGACAGACGACTGCTGGTATCCTGCAAGCGCTGCCGTGCAGGGAAATTATGTTACGCTGACACCTGTGGTTATGCGCGGGATTGAACCGGCAGCCAGAAGTACGATCGGAACGTCTGCAGTGCAATCAGTAGAACAGCCGGCAGATCAGGATATTTGCATGTGCAGTCACCCAAGCCGTGTACGGTATGCCTTTCGCAGCGCTCCGGGGAAACTTCTGCTTTACGGGCCGGAAGGGCTGTGTGCTTCGCCGTTCTGCGCCAAACTAAATAATCATCAGGATTCTGCGATTTAACTGAGCAGGGGAGATTGTGTCAGCACTGCGATCGAATCGGGCAGAGCGGATTGCTGTTCTGAACAGGAAATATGGAGCGGAACAGGACGCAGATTGCCTCCCCACGCATGAAAAAGAGCCGGGAAGGTTTTAACCTGCCCGGCTCGTGTCTTTGGTATGCGCGGGCAGGAGCCGATGAGCCGTCTCCTGCCCGATCTGCTGTCAGCCCATCACTGCAGTCACTTCATAGTGTGTCTTGCCTTCCTCGAACGGTACGACATTACCGGAAATCTCTTTCCCGTCAACGACAAGTTTCGCGATACCCTTCTGTACATTGTCCGGGTTTTCTACATGAATGTCGTAGGTTGCGCCGCGGAAGCTTCTCGTGATCGTGAAATCTCCGAAGCCTTCCGGTACGCACGGGTCAATACCGAGACCGTCAAACTGCGGCTGAATACCGAGGATAGCCTGCGATATATCCACGAAGGTCCATGCTGCCGTACCGGTCAGCCAGCTGTTCTTCGCCTCGCCGTGGCGTGCAGCGTCCGCGCCCGCTACCATCTGTGAATACACATAGGGCTCGGTGCGGTGGATCTCGCTGATGTCCTCAATGTAAGCCGGGCAGGTCTTACGGTAGATCTCAAAAGCCCGGTTGCCGCGTCTGACTACCGTCTCCGCGATCGATACCCACGGATTGTTGTGGCAGAAGATACCGGCATTCTCCTTATATCCAGGCGGATAGGAGGAGACCTCACCAAGGTTCAGATAATATTTTGTATAGGCAGGCTGCAGAAGCATGATGCCGTATTTGGTATCCAGACGATCCTTTACGGAGTCAAGCGCCTGAATCGCCTGGCCGCTTTCTACGCCGATGCCGGCCATGACACAGAAGCCCTGCGGCTCAATGTAAATCTGGCCTTCTTCACACTCTTTGGAGCCGACCTTGTTGGAGTTGGCGTCATATGCACGGACGAACCATTCACCATCCCAGCCGGCGTCAAGTACCGCATCGTTCATTGCCTGTACTTCTTTCTCCGCAGCAGCTGCCAGATCTTCCTTGCCTGCGCGGCGGCAGAGCTCTGCGTACTCACGGCCGTATTTTACGAACATACCGGCGATGAAAACGGATTCCGCAACCGGTCCCTCAGACGGTCCGGTCGTCTGGAACGATTCACCCGGCGTATCGGAGAAGCAGTTCAGGTTCAGGCAGTCATTCCAGTCCGCGCGGCCGATGAGCGGCAGATTGTGCGGACCCTTGTGATTCACAATATAGTCAAACGAGCGGGTCAGGTGCTCAAAGAGCGGTACTGCGGTCGACTCGTCATTGTCAAACGGAACCATCTCATCGAGGATGGAGAAATCTCCGCTTTCCTTTATGTAAGCAGAGGTACCGGCAATCAGCCAGAGCGGGTCGTCGTTGAAACCGCTGCCGATGTCCATGTTGCCCTTCTTGGTCAGCGGCTGGTACTGATGGTACGCGCTGCCGTCCGCAAACTGTGTGGAGGCGATATCGATGATACGCTCACGCGCACGCTCCGGGATCAGATGTACAAAGCCGAGCAGATCCTGACAGGAATCGCGGAAGCCCATGCCGCGGCCGGTGCCGGACTCGTAATAGGAAGCGGAGCGGGACATATTGAAGGTCACCATGCACTGGTACTGGTTCCAGATGTTGACCATGCGGTTTACCTTTTCATCCTTGGACTCTACATGATATTTCGCCAGCAGGCCCTCCCAGTATTCATTCAATGCTGCAAAGGAAGCATCTACTTTTTCTTTTGTATCAAAACGGGACAGAAGTGCTTTTGCCGGAGCCTTGTTGATGATGCCCGGTGCTTCCCATTTCTCCTCGTTCGGAAGCTCTGCATAGCCGAGAACAAAGACAAGGTTCTTCTCCTCGCCCGGAGCAAGCGTCACATCAATCTGATGCGCCGCGATCGGATACCATCCGCTGGCCACGGAGTTCTCGCATACACCATTCTCGACTGCTGCCGGATTGGAAGCGTCACGGTACGCACCGATGAAACTGTCACGGCTGGTGTCAAACGAAGCGACCGGAGCGTTCACCGCGGAATAAGCGTAGTGATTGCGGCGCTCACGATACTCGGTCTTGTGATAGATTACAGAATCTACGATTTCCACCTCGCCGGTGCTTAAGTTTCTCTGATAATTGGTCATGTCGTCTACTGCATTCCAGAGACAGAATTCAATATAAGAAAAGACCTTCAGCGATTTCGTCTCATCAGAAGTATTTTTCAGAGTAAGAGAATTGATCTCGCAGGAAGCATCCATCGGCACAAATGCGAGCAGATCCGCGCTGACTCCGTTCTTTGAAGAAAGGAAACGGCTGTAGCCGATCCCATGACGGCATTCATAGGAATCGAGATCGGTCTGGGTCGGCTTCCAGCCCGGGTTCCAGACACTGTCCCCATCCTTGATGTAATAGTACTTGCCGTTCATATCATAAGGAAGATCATTGTAGCGATAGCGCGTGATGCGCAGCAGCTTCGCGTCCTTGTAGAAGCTGTAGCCGCCGCAGGTGTTAGACACCAGTGAAAAGAAATCATTGCATCCCAGATAGTTGATCCAGGGAAGCGGAGTCTTTGGTGTTGTGATGACGTACTCGCGGTTGGCGTCGTCAAAATAGCCGAATTTCATAATTCTCTTCTCCTTTTTATTATTTTGTGAAAACGTTTAAGTAAAGCCCCAAATAAAAATTTGTTTCAAGCAAATTCAGTATATCCCATATTTTGCGGAAAATCAACCACTATTTTCCTTTGCGAACATCAAATTTTATCCGAAATCACAAGAAAACGCTTACGAAACTGATTTGAAAAATAACGCAGTAAAAGAGCAAAAATATCCTTGAAATCTTTGGGAAAAAGTGTAAAATATAGCAAAGATAACGTAAACGTTTAAGTAAAATTTTGGTAACTGTGAAAGTACTGAACAGTTATAATTTTGGGCGGTTAGTTGTGCAGTGGGGGTTGCATATGGTTTCCATGAAGGATGTTGCAAAAAAGTGCGGAGTTTCGGTAGCGACAGTCAGCAAGGCATTGAATAATTACAGCGATATCGGGGAAGAGACGAAGAAAAAGATTCGGGCTGCCGCTGAGGAAGCAGGCTATCTGCAGAATGCTTCCATCCGTGCTTTGAAGTCAGAACGCAGCTGGAATCTGGGTATCCTGTTTGAAGACGAAGCGCAGAGCGGGCTGACACACGATTATTTTGCGCCGGTACTGGAAAGCTTCAAGCGGGTTGCGGAGAAGAATGGCTATGATGTCACTTTTATCAACAACCGTATCGCAGACCGAAAGATGAGCTATTATGAATATTGCCGTTTCCGCGGAGTCGATGGTGTGCTGATCGCCTGCACGGATTTTTATAATCCGGATGTGCAGTCACTGATCCGGAGCAGTGTGCCGGTCGTGACCATTGACCATACCTTTGACAACCGGATTGCGGTCGTTTCGGACAATGTAAACGGGATGGCGTCTCTGGTAAGCTATGTCTGCAGGATGGGGCACCGAAAGATTGCGTACATACACGGAGAAAATACTTCCGTGACGAGAAGCCGGCTCGGCGGTTTTTTTTCATTCCATAGCCGAACACGGCATTGAACTGCCCGATGAGTATATCCGGGCATCGGAATACCGGGATACTGCTCTGGCAAAAATACTCACGGAAGAACTGCTTGCACTGCCGAATCCGCCTACCTGCATCTTTTATCCGGACGATTACGCCGCGGTTGGGGGGATCAATGTGATCCATGAGAAAGGTTTTCGCATACCGGAAGACATTTCTGTCGTTGGTTATGACGGCATCATGCTGAATCGTGTGATGAATCCGCGTGTGACCACTATTCACCAGAATATGCCGGAGATTGGCCGCAAAGCAGCGGATTTACTGATCGGTCTGATCGAAAAACCAAAGACGACACTCATCGAGCATGTCATCGTACCAGGCACATTCGTGCAGGGAGGATCGGTGAGAAATTTGGTGTGAGACAATTAGATATAGCCCTGCTTCTTACATTTCATTCAAAAAAGAGCCAGTGTCTCCTGCGGAAATACTGGCTCTTTTTGGCGGCGCTATCAATATTTTATCCCAGCAACGCCGAATCATTCGAAAACTGCTCGCCGCTGACCTGCTCGAACTGATCCAGCAGATCTTTTACGGTCAGCTTCTTTTTCTCTTCTCCCCGGATATCGAGGATGATCTTTCCTTCATTCATCATGATCAGGCGGTTGCCGTGTGTGATCGCGTCTTTCATATTGTGGGTGATCATCAGGGTGGTCAGATGGTCGCGGTTCACGATCAGCTCGGTGATTTCCAGAACCTTGGCAGCTGTCTTGGGATCCAGGGCTGCCGTGTGCTCGTCGAGAAGGAGCAGCTTAGGCTTCTGCAGGGTCGCCATCAGAAGCGTGAGCGCCTGACGCTGGCCGCCGGAGAGCAGTCCGACCTTGGCGGTCATGCGATCCTCAAGTCCCAGACCTAACATGGAAAGAAGCTCTTTGTATTCCGCACGCTCCTGTTTGGTAATGCCGCGGCGAAGGGTACGTGACTTTCCACGGCGCTCAGCGAGCGCCAGATTTTCCTGAATCTCCATCGTGGCAGCCGTTCCGGTCATCGGATCCTGAAATACACGTCCGAGATAAGCGGCCCGCTTGTGCTCCGGAAGCTTCGTCACGTTGACTCCGTCGATGATGATCTGTCCCTCGTCCACGAGCCAGGTACCGGCCACCGCATTTAAAAGAGTCGATTTGCCGGCTCCGTTGCCGCCGATGACAGTGACAAAATCGCCGTCTTCCAGATTCAGGGAGACTCCGTTCAGCGCGGTCTTTTCATTGATCGTGCCGGGATTGAATGTCTTGGAAATATTGATGATATCAAGCATTGCGGCTGCCTCCCTTCTGTGCGTTTGCTCCGTTCGCAGAACCGGCTGTCCGGCCATTCATACCGGATCCGGCGGACTCGCCGGAAGCGTTTGCTGCCCTGTGAACCGGCTTTGTGAAATATTTGCCTTTCCAGTATGGTACTGCCAGGAAGACGGCGACGACGGAAGCGGATAACAGCTTCAGCAGGTCGGTGTCGATGCCCAGCCAGATGACAACCTGGAGGACGATGTAATAAATGATGGCGCCGAAGGATACCGCCAGCAGCGAGAGAGCGAAGTTGCGGAAGATCTTTCCAAAAATCGCTTCGCCGATAATGACGGCCGCCAGACCGATGACAATGGCGCCGCGTCCCATGTTGACGTCCGCAAAGCCCTGATACTGGGCGAGCAGAGCGCTGGAAAACGCGACAAGCCCGTTGGAGAGCATCAGACCGATGACTTTATTGAAATTCGTGTTGATGCCCTGTGCGCGGGACATGCCCGGATTGCAGCCGGTCGCCCGGAGCGAGGCTCCGAACTCCGTGCCGAAGAACCAGTAGAGAATGGCGATCAGCAGGATTGTGATCACGATCACGATCACGATTGTGTTTTTCCATGGGGCAACGCCCTTGATGTAGCGCAGGGAAACCAGCAGATCGTAATTGTTAACGTTCACAGCCTGGTTGGATTTGCCCATGATCTTCAGGTTGATCGAGTACAGTGAAAGCTGCGTGAGGATACCGGCAAGGATCGCCGGGATGCCCATCGCTGTGTGGAGTATGCCGGTCACAAGGCCGGCGAGCATTCCGGCTCCGGTCGCTGCGAGCATGGCTACCCAGATGTTGTGGCCGCTCATCAGCATCATAATGCAGGTCGCGCCGCCGGTGGCCATCGTGCCGTCTACGGTCAGATCCGCGATATCCAGAATGCGGTATGTAATGTACACGCCGATCGCCATGATGCCCCAGATCAGACCCTGGGCACAGGCGCCGGGCAGTGCGTTGATCAAAGTAGAGAAATTCATTGAGAGTACCCTTTCTGTAACTGTTCAGTCCCGTCGCAGTTACTATCATATATTTTTATTCAAATATCATTCGAAATAATTGCGCGGCGAATCATGCATGGTTGCGGAGCATGAAATGTTGCCGTGGAGGATTAATATAACATTATGCACACAGACAGCGGGAGAGGAGAAGCCTTTCCCGCTGTCTGTGTGCAACCGGCAGGGACAACGGCCGGCACACTGCCGTCGGCCGCCCTGCCGGAAAAGATTCATAAAAGATTCATGTAAATAAAACGAGATTACTCGGCAGCTGCCTCAGTCTCAGCCTCGGTCTCAGCTTCCGCGTCCGCACCGATCGCTACATAGTCGTCCGGGATCTCTACGCCAAGAGTCTCAGCGATCTCTGCGTTGTACTCCTTCGTTACTTCCGGAGCGTACTCGATCGCCATCTCGGAAATGTCAGCGCCTTCGGTCAGAATCTGTACAGCCATTTCACCGGAGATGTATCCGATATCATAGTAGCTGATGGAAAGCGTTGCAACGCCGCAGCCCTCGCAGATACCTTCTTCACCCGCGATGATCGGAACGCCTGCGTCAAGGCATACGTTGTTGATCAGCTCGGTGTTGGAAGCTGCTGTATTGTCAGTCGGAACATAGATGACGTCACTCTCGCCGGCAGCGGTCTGTGCGACTGCCTGGATATCGTTGGAGTCTGAGAATGAATAATAGGTAACAGTGTAGCCATAGTCTTCCAGATAAGTGGAAATGGTGTCTGCCTGATACTGAGAGTTCGCCTCAGCGGAACAGTACAGGATACCAACATTGACAGCATCCGGGAACAGCTCGTTCAGCATCGCTGCCTGCTCGTCCAGCGGAGCCAGATCAGAGGTACCGGAGATGTTGCCGCCTACCGTACCGGTGAAATCGATGTCGAGTGCTGAACCGTAATCAGTGATGGAAGTACCCAGGATCGGGATTGAATCGGTCGCTGCTGCGCAGGCCTGCAGAGATGCAGTCGCGTTCGCCAGGATCAGGTCTACCTCGTTGGTCACGAACTGGTTCGCCACCGTTGCGCAAGTAGCGGAATCACCCTGAGCGTTCTGCTCGTCAAAGGTCACTGCATCGCCAAGTGCGTCTGTCATGGCGTCCTTGAAGCCCTGTGTCGCTGCGTCCAGAGCGTCATGCTCTACCAGCTGCAGAATGCCGACATTGTAGGTCTCAGCCTCATCAGCGCTAACGCTAACGCCGCAGAAGCTGGCAACCATTGCTGCGGAAAGAACAGTAGCTAAAATCTGTTTCTTCATGGTAAAAACCTCCTCGGTTTTTTTATGCGGGGACACCGGCTCTGCACTGAACTCCGATATCTTATAGAGAGGAACACCGGAAATAAAAGCAGCAGAAAGAAATGAAATTTTCTGGTTATCCGCACATTTAACCGAATTATAATGCTTATAAAATGGAAAGTCAAGAAATCTGGCAAGATTCGAAAAAAATAAGGTGGAACCGGAAGTCTTTTCTTGCGATTTGCATAAGAATAAGATATGATAATACAAATGGCAGCATGCACAGTAAGAAGGTGAAGAAATATGGGAAAATACTTCAATGTGACAGCGGTCTGTATTCCGGACAGGCACTATATGGTTGATATTACGGAACGGCTGCGGCAGATAAAAGAGATGGTAGACCGGGGAGATTATTTTACCATCAACCGGGCCCGCCAATATGGGAAGACGACGACACTTACCGCATTAGAAAAGTATCTTCAGCCAGATTACCTTGTAATCAGCCTGGACTTTCAGGGGTTGGAGACGGATGATTTTACGGATAACCAGTCTTTTGCACGGGCCCTGTCCAGAGAAATCTATCTTTCTGTAAGAAGTATGAAGGGGATTCCGGAAGATATTCCCGCAAGATTAAAAGAATATGGATTGGGGAAAAGACGGGATATGGGATTGCCCGAGCTGTTCCTTCTTCTGAGTGAATGGTGCGAGCGTTCGGAAAAACCACTGGTTCTGATGATTGATGAGACGGATGCAGCCTCGAACAATCAGGTGTTTCTGGACTTCCTTGCACAGCTGCGCCTGGCTTATATTAAGCGGGATAAATCTGGCTTTGCTGCATTTCGATCTGTAATTCTGGCAGGTGTATATAATATCAGAAATCTGAAAAGAAAGTTTGTGGAAGACGGGGAACATCAGACGAATTCCCCATGGAATATAGCAGCGGATTTTCTGGTGGACATGAGCTTTTCACCGAAAGATATTGCAGGTATGCTGCTTGAGTATGAAAACGATCACACAGTCGGAATGGACATTCAAGCAATCGCGCAGCTGATTTTTGATTACACCTCCGGCTATCCTTTTCTTGTTTCACGGATCTGTAAGCTGCTGGATGAACAGATTGCCGGTACCGACAGATTTCCGGACAAAGTTTCCGCATGGACCCGGGAAGGGGTTCTGGAGGCCGTCCGGCGTATCCTTTTAGAAAAAAATACATTGTTTGAGTCTCTGAAAGATAAAATTGACCGTTACCCGGATCTGAAAAGGATACTGTACAGGCTTTTGATGAATGGAGAAACGATTCCTTATGATCCGGATGATGAGTCTGTTGACATTGCGATGATGTTTGGCTTTGTAAAAGCGACTGACGCTGGAGTCCAGATAGCAAACCGGATCTTTGAGACCCGTCTGTATAATCTGTTTCTTTCAAATGACCGGGAAAACGGTGATGAGATTTATAAGCTGGGAGACAGGGACAAGCCTCGGTTTATTGAGAATGGTATCCTTAATATGGAAAAGATATTGGAACGGTTCGCAGTGAGCTTTAACAACCTTTATGGAGATCAGTCGCAGAAATTTGTGGAAGAGGACGGAAGAAGATTTTTTCTGCTTTATCTGCGCCCGATTATTAACGGGACAGGCAATTATTATATTGAATCGCGCACCCGAAATCAGGAACGCACAGATGTGATCGTGGATTATGGTGGAAAACAATATGTGATCGAGCTTAAGATATGGCGTGGCAATTCTTATAATACCAGAGGTGAAAAGCAGCTTTCGAAGTATTTGGAGCATTATCATTTGAAAAAAGGATATATGCTGAGTTTTAATTTTAATAAGAAAAAAGAACCAGGCATTCATAAAATCTGTTTTGGGGATAAAATATTGGTGGAGGCTGTAGTGTGAGTGAAAGTAAGGATATCATGAGGAAGGCGGTACTGATTGGCGTCGAACTCGACGGCGACTTAAATTTTGATTACCATATGGAAGAATTGAGAGGGCTGGCCGAGGCCTGCGGGATGGAGACGGCCGCAATCGTGACGCAGAAGCTGCCGCGGACGAACGCGGCTCTTTATGTCGGCTCGGGCAAGGTCGAAGAGATCCGGCTGACGGCTGAGATGGTGGAGGCGGACTGCGTCGTTGTGGACAATTCTCTAAAACCGTCCCAGCAGCGGAATCTTCAGAAGGAGCTGGATCTGCCCGTGATGGACCGGACCAACCTGATCCTGCAGATATTCGAAAAACGGGCGCGCACCAAAGAAGCGAAGCTGCAGGTGGAGAGCGCGAATCTTCAGTATATGCTGCCGCGTCTGGTCGGCATGAGAGAGGCACTTTCCAGACAGGGCGGAGGCGCCGGTGCAGGAGGCGGCTCCGGTGCGGGCGGCGGCCTTGCGAACCGCGGCGCCGGTGAACAGAAGCTGGAGCTGGACCGCCGGAAGATTGAAAAACGCATCAGCGAGCTGCGCCGGGATCTGGAAGCCATCGAGCAGGACCGTGCGACTCAGAGGCAGCAGCGGGAGAAAAGCGAGATACCTTCCGTGGCTCTCGTCGGCTATACGAATGCGGGGAAATCTACTTTATTAAATGCGATGCTGGATTATTGTTATTCTGAGGATACCGGTGCGGACATTTCCGGGACGGGCAGGAATTCCGCTGATGCGGCCGCAGATAAAAACAGGCAGGAATCCGGGTTTACAAAAAGCAGCCGTTCTGGTCTGGAACGCAAAAGCGTGGAAGAGAAGAAAGTCCTCGAAAAGGACATGCTTTTCGCCACGCTCGATACTACCGTTCGCCGTATCTCGCCGGGGGACAATCGTGACTTTCTGCTCTCTGACACTGTAGGTTTTATCGACCGGCTGCCGCATACGCTGATCAAAGCATTTCGCTCTACATTATCGGAAGCCTGCGGCGCTGACCTGCTTTTGCAGGTGGTCGATTATTCTGATCCGCATCATCGGGAGCAGATGCGGGTGACAGAAGACACTCTCCGCGAGCTGGGTGCGGAAAAGATACCGTGTCTTTATATAATGAACAAAGCCGATCTGGTGATGGAGGAGAGCGAGCTTCCGAAGATCGTTGGAGATAAAATTTTCCTGTCGGCGAAAAATCAGATTGGCCTGGACGAACTGCTTGGGCTCATTCGTGAGAAGCTGTTCGCGGATTACGTGGACTGCGAAATGCTCATTCCCTACACAGACGGCGGCGCGGTCGCTTACTTAAAAGAACACGCAGTCGTCCATTCTCTGGAGTATGGGGCAGACGGTGCACTCCTGAAGCTATGCTGTAAAAAGAGCGATGCCGGAAGGTATGGGAAATATGTGGTGTGAGTGAGTCTTGCTCGTTACAGGAACCATTTTGCCCTTATGTTCATATAGTATCCATGAATAAAAGAATACCATGGGAGTATGGGATGGCAAAAGTGGTTTTGGATGCCGGACACGGCGGTGTCGAGCCCGGCGCGGTGCATGAGGGAAGACAGGAGAAGGATGACACTCTGCGGCTGACTCTGGCTGTGGGGGAAATTCTGGAGGACAATGGCGTTGAGGTAGTGTATACCCGCACGGAGGATGTGTATGACACCCCTCTTCAGAAAGCGCAGATCGCGAATGCGGAGGGCGGAGATTTTTTCGTTTCGTTCCACCGGAATTCCAGCCCGGAAGCGAATCAATATTCGGGTGTGGAGTCTCTCGTCTATGATCTGTCGGGAGAGAAGGTCGCGTTGGCGGAGGCAATCAATGAGGAACTTGCCGAGGTTGGATTCCGTGACCTTGGCGTGAAAGAACGGCCGGATCTGATTGTTCTGAAACGAACGCAGATGCCGGCCGTACTTGTTGAGGTCGGCTTTCTGAATACGGATGCGGACAATCAGCTGTTCGACGGGCAGTTTGCGGCAATTGCCGAAGCCATCGCGGGCGGAATTTTAAGTACGCTGGAATCGGGCGGATATCCGGGAGGAGACTATGACTCCGGCGCAAATGGAGGCAGCACACCGAAGCTCTATCGGGTACAGACAGGGGCTTACCGGAACCGCTCGTATGCGGAAGATCTGCTTTACCGGCTGCAGCAGCAGAATTATCCGGCGTTCCTTCTCTACGACGACGGCCTGTACAAGGTGCAGGTGGGCGCATTTGCGCAGCTCGACAATGCGGTGAAGATGGAGGCGGCGCTGCGCAGGGCGGGATATTCGACATTTATTACCACGGAAGCGAAGATTGAGTAGGAGGCGGCTTGTCGGCTCCTGCTCACCCGCGCGGGCCGGGGCGGCTTTAGCCGCAAAACACCCTACCCGGCCCTGCGCATAATATGCGCACAGGCGCATAAGGAACCATGACAGCTTGCGTTGTCTGCGCCTGGCGCGAACGAGCTGCCGCTCGATAGAAAAAATATCTTTCGTTTTCCGGCAAAAGGTGTTACACTATTTATCATGGCAAACGACAGAGACGGAGTATTTCAAAAAAACACAGAATTATTGAAACAGATACGGCAGCCTCTGATGAGATGGTTTGATGAGAATGCCCGGGTGCTTCCCTGGCGGGAGCATCCCTGCATCAATGGAGCCGGTGGAGAGCGTTCCTGTATCGATGGAACTGGCAGAGAATATTCTTGTATCAATGGAGCCGGTGGAGAGCATCTGCCGGACCGCGCCTATGCGGTCTGGGTATCGGAGATCATGCTGCAGCAGACCCGTGTGGAAGCGGTGAAGCCGTATTACGCGCGCTTTATGGAAGCACTGCCGGATATCCGTACTCTGGCAGACTGTCCGGAGGATCGGCTGTTAAAGCTGTGGGAAGGACTTGGCTATTACAGCCGGGTCCGGAATATGCAAAAGGCGGCGCATGTGGTCGTGGCGGAGTATGACGGCAGGCTGCCGGAGGAGTTTGAGAAGCTGGTGAAGCTTCCGGGCATCGGCAGCTACACGGCGGGGGCAATCGCTTCCATTGCGTATGGACAGGCAGTACCTGCGGTGGACGGCAATGTGCTGCGGGTTTTAAGCCGTATTGTGGAAAATGAGGAAGATATCTCGAAACAGTCTGTAAAAAAGGACGCAGAGGAAGCACTTAAGGCTGTGATGCCGTGCAATTCGCGGAACGGTTCGGATGCACAGGACAATCAGCAGGCAGAAGATCTGCAGACGCAGCGGCTGTCCGGAAATTTTCCGGGAGCGCAGCGGCTGTCCCGGAATCTTCCGGGAACGTTCAATCAGTCCCTGATGGAACTTGGCGCACTCATCTGCGTGCCAAACGGATTTCCTGCCTGTGAACGCTGTCCGGTCAGTCATCTGTGCCGGGCTGCCTGCGACGGACATCAGACGGAATACCCGGTAAAGGCAAAAAAAGAAGCCGCGCCGCATCGAAGAGCGCACGGTGCTTGTGATCCGCGACAGCAGTCATGCGGCTCTGCACCGCCGGCCGCTGCACGGACTTCTGGCCGGTCTGTATGAGCTTCCAAACCATGAAGGACACCTGACACAGGAGGAGGCGCTCCTGTGTGTATCGGAGAGCGGATTTTCCCCGATTCGGATCCGGCCGCTTCCGGAGGCAAAGCATATATTCAGCCATGTGGAATGGCATATGATCGGGTATCTTGTGCTGGTGGAAGACTGTGAGGATCCGATAAAGACTTTGGATCAGGATAAATGTGATACATTTTTTATAGAACCCGAGGTGATTCAGCGCGATTATTCGATTCCGAGTGCGTTTGCGGTATATCAAAGGTTCATTAACGGGTAGCTTGACAGATTCTGTTTCGACTGAAAAAGAGAAGGGTGACTGTTATGCCTGAAATAAGTAGATTTTATGGAATATCAATCCTTTATAGAAAAATGAAGATACAAGGGTAAAAAGGGTATGTTTGAAGTGAATGGAATTTTATATGCCGGGACTTCTGAAAAACTGGTAAAAATTAAAGACGCCAAAGTAACTGGGAGGAAAATGCTGTTACTTACATTTTCATCTGGTGAAAAGCGCGTTTTTGATGCGGAAACATTAAAGGGCGAAGTTTTTCTTCCACTTGATGAGGAACGTATATTTCGGAATTTTAAAATCGTACATGGTGTTGTCACATGGATGAATGAAGAAATTGACTGTGCACCGGAATATATGTACGAACACAGCTATGCTTATGACAACTGGGAAAATGTGGTATAAAGGTACAAGGGAGTCTATAATGAAGAAAATTCTGACCGTAGCCATTCCGTGCTACAATTCTGAAGAATATATGGAGAAATGCATCAGGTCCATCCTTCCGGTGGGGGATGCGGTGGAGATTCTGATCGTCGACGACGGTTCGACAAAGGACCGGACGGGAGAGATTGCGGACGAGTACGCGGCGCGCTATCCGGATATCATCCGTGCGGTACACCAGGAAAACGGCGGACACGGCGAGGCGGTGAATGCCGGACTGCGCAACGCGACAGGCGTGTATTACAAGGTCGTGGACAGCGACGACTGGGTGAATACGAAAGGTCTGAAAAAAATTGTGCAGACCATGCAGGATCTGGAAGAAAAGGGCGGCGTGGATATGCTGCTCGCGAATTTTGTCTATGACAAGGTCGGAGCGAAGCACAAGAGACTGATGCGTTTTACAAAGGTGTTCCCGTGTGAGGAAATCTTTGAGTGGGATGATATGAAGCATATGCCCATGACGCAGTACATCCTGATGCATAACATTTTCTACCGTACACAGATGCTGCGGGACTGCGGTACGGAGCTTCCAAAGCACACGTTTTATGTGGACAATATTTTCGCGTTCCAGCCGCTGCCTCATGTGAAAAAGCTGTATTATATGGATGTGAACCTTTATCATTATTTTATCGGGCGTGAGGATCAGTCGGTCAATGAGAAGGTAATGATCGGGCGGATCGACCAGCAGATTCTGGTCAATCAGATCATGATCGACGTCATGGCGGCGGAGGATTTTACGACGAAACCGGCAGAATTGAAAGATTATATGCTGAATTATCTGTCCAAGATCATGACGGTGACCTCAATTATGCTGATCTTATCCGGCACGGAGGAAGCGCTGGCGAAAAAAGAGGCCATCTGGGAGTATTTAAAAGAAAAGGATCCGGATGTGTACCGGACGCTTCGCCATGGCCTCCTCGGCATCGGGATGAACCTGCCGGGCAAAGCCGGCAGGAAAATATCCGTCTGGGGATATAAGGCGGCGCAAAAGCTTGTGGGATTCAATTAAATGATCAGCTGCGTTTTTTGCGTGACGTGCGGTATTTCTCTTCGCAGTACAGGCAGCGGTAGATTTCTTCTTCCGGATCGGCAAGGTAGAAGATGTGATCCAGCTCCTGTTCGATGGAAGTAATGCAGCGCGGGTTCCGGCATTTGATGATGTTGACCAGCCGCTGCGGCAGCTCCAGCTGCCTTTTCTCAACGATCTCACCATCGCGGATGATGTTGACGGTGATGGTGTGGTCGATGTAGCCGAGTACGTTAAGGTCGAGCTCGTCGATCGGGCATTCGACCTTGATGATGTCTTTTTTGCCCATTTTATTGCTGTGCGCGTTCTTGATGATCGCGACGCAGCAGTCCATGCGGTCGAGCTTCAGGTAACGGTAGAGATCCATGCTTTTGCCGGCCTCGATATGATCGAGCACGACGCCTTCGTTCAGTCTTCCTACGTTTAACATCCTTCCACCTCCAGTAATGTGAGAATCAGAGCCATGCGGACATATACGCCGTACTGGGCCTGTTTAAAGTAAACGGCACGTGGGTCGTCATCGACTTCGACAGAGATCTCGTTGACGCGCGGCAGCGGGTGCAGTACCAGCATGTCTTCTTTGGCGAGCTTCATCTTTTCCTTATCGAGGATGTAGAAATCCTTCATGCGGATGTAATCTTCCTCGTTGAAGAAACGTTCTCTCTGGACGCGGGTCATATAGAGCAGATCCAGCTGCGGAATCGCGTCTTCCAGACGGACTTCTTCGCGGAAATCCTGATGGTTCTTTTTGAGGACGCCGTCGCGGATGTTGTCCGGCAGCCGCAGCTCCTCCGGGGAGATCAGGACGAAGCGGATATTCGGGTAGCGGATGAGCGCCTGGATCAGGGAGTGGACTGTACGTCCGAATTTCAGGTCGCCGCAGAGACCGATGGTGAAATTGTCAAGCCGCCCTTTCAGCGAGCGGATCGTCAGAAGGTCGGTCAGGGTCTGCGTCGGATGCTGGTGGCCGCCGTCTCCGGCGTTGATGATCGGGATGGATGATTTCATGGAAGCTACAAGCGGAGCGCCCTCTTTCGGATGGCGCATCGCGCAGATATCTGCGTAGCAGGAGATGACGCGGATCGTGTCGGACACGCTCTCCCCCTTGGCGGCGGAGCTGGAATCGGCCGAAGAAAAACCAAGTACGCTGCCGCCTAAATTTAACATTGCTGCTTCGAAACTTAAACGGGTTCTTGTACTTGGCTCATAAAATAAAGTCGCTAATTTTTTGCCCTCACAGGAATGGGCGTATCGGGAAGGGTGGGCTTCAATGTCATTGGCAAGATCGAGAAGCCGGTCAAGCTCTTCCACGGATAAATCCAGCGGGCTCATCAGATGTTTCATGGGATCCTCCTTTAAAATCTGTCCCGATTCTCGAAGAGAGTCCGGGACCTGTGTCGTATGCCTGAATACAGATGTATGCTGCAATCTGAGCTATCATACTCTATATCGGTCTGGATTTCAAGAACTTTTTGCTCTGGATCGCAGGGCTGTTTTACCTGCCGCCGAAGGAAATGATTTCGTTATTTTTCACGGCGAGCCTGACACTTGTTGTCAGGCTGCGCCAGAACATGTTTCGGATGTGTGATTTCCGCTGCCGGAGCAGGATTTTACATGTTTCAGATTGACTTCCGTGCTCTTTTTCGGTATGATAGGAAAAAAGCTGGCAAGGCGGTCTGGCCTATCGTGAAACGGATGCGACAGAGTCGTTTGCCTGCTTTTCTTTGCGCGCAGGCCAGGAAGCCTGAATGTGTGCATGGTGAATATTGGGTGGTGTTTGAGCAATGAATGAAATAAAAAGAACGATTTATACAAAAGAAGAACTTTCGGAACGGGTGAAGATTTCCCCGATGGTAGAGTCGGATCTTAAAAGGATCATTACGGATCGGATGGAGCAGTGCGGTCTGTATTTTCGTGTGTTTTCCCGCGTCAAGACGGCGGCTTCCATGGCGCGCAAGTTTGAGCAGAAGGCCTATGGCGGGGAGCACAAGCTGCAGGATCTGGTCGGTGTGCGGATCAATCTTTACTTTGACGACGATGTGGAGATCTGCCGCCATGTGATGGAGCAGACCTTCGAGGTGCTGGAATGGTCGACATCGGAGCGCAGCGATGATGAGTTCAAGCCGACCAAGCTGAACGGCGTGTTCCGGCTGCCGGAATATTTAAAGGATGAGATCTCGGCGGACACCTGGGAGATGTGCATTGACGATACGTTTGAGATTCAGATCAAAACGATGTTTTTTGAGGGCTGGCATGAGATCGAGCATGACATGCGTTATAAGGGCGAGGAGCTCTGGAACAGCTATCCGGGCTTTTCCCGCTACCTGAACAGTATTCTGGCGACACTGGAGCTCTGCGACAAGTCGATGGTGACGCTGTTTGAAGATCTTGGTCATACTCTTTACAAGGCCGGGCGCTGGAGCGACATGATCAAGAGCCATTTCCGGGTCAAGATGAGCGACGTTTCGCTGTACCCGGAGCTGGAAGAGCTGCTGAACAAAGATCTGGAGAATGTGGAGAATCTGGCCAAGGCGATCTATAAGACCCCGCGCGTCGTGCTGGTCGACCAGCTTTTAAAGCGCAGCCGCCGCGTGCCGATCAATGTCAATACGATCATCGCGCTCCTCAATGAAGGTGTGTTTCACGACAGCCGCCTGACGACGATTTTCCGCAAGCATGACGTCTATAATGACGGCCGGGAGGAAAGCCTTGCGGAATCCCGCCACTACGAACTGCGGACGCTCACCAGGCAGACCGCGTTTCAGATGTGTACGGAAGTGGACGGCAGCCGCATGAAAGGAACGGGGGCGGCAGCACAGAAGGCAGATGGAGGCGCCAAGAGCGGCGCTGTGGAAAATAATCAGGAGTATCCGACAGCGGATGAGATTTTCTGTGCCTGTACGCAGCAGATCTACGACTGGATCGTGAAAAAATACGGCCAGCTGTTTAAGGATATGCCGGCGCAGCCAACGACCTATCACGCGGATATTCTGGCGTATCATGTGGCGGTGAATCTGGACTATGAGAAGAGCCGGATGAATATGCATGTGCGGCATATGGATCCGGAGGTGGCCGGCCGTATCTGGTATTCAGAGGCAAGCCTTACGATAAATGAAGCCGGTAAGGTCTGGCTGTGTGTTTCGAACGGCTATGCCGAGGCTAAAAAAGACGACCGTCCGGAGAAGGACGGCGCGGGGATATTTTTCAGCTATCCCGGTTATTATAAAACGATTGTGGATACGATCGGCATTTTCAACAGCCTGCCCTGCTCGAACCGCAGGCGGATCATCCGCGAGGAAGCTCTTCCCGGACTGGAAGAGGCACTGCAGGACCGCAGCCGTAATTTTCCGATCGTCATCATCATTTCCGAGGAGGACGAGGACGGCATGATGGATGAGGACTGGCTCGGTCAGTTCCGGGTATCGGATTTTACCCGGACCGTCTGCCGCTACGCGCATGTCCTGACCTGTTATGAGGAGGTCGGGAAAAAGCTGCTGGAGCATCTTCAGAAAAAGAATATTTTCACTCCGGCGGATAATATGACGCTTGACGCGGCATATTTCCCGCGGCTGTATATCTTCTGGCCGGAGGGCAATGTGGACGATTTCGGACCGGAGGATGTGGAGAACTGCAGCTTCGGCCGCCATCTGGAAGCGCGCTCGGATGCACGCACCTATGACATTGTCCGCGGCGGGCAGGCGCTTTATCACAAGGTCGTGACGGATCTGCGGGACTGGAATGTTTCCGCAAATATGTGGGATGGATTCCAACTCGAGATTATGACGGAAATTCCAACGTGATGCTCTTTGACTTTTGCGTGACGTTGTAAATATATGGTAACTGTGAAGATACGGAACAGTTATCACCTGTGAAAGATAAGGAAAGTCGAGGAGGATTTATTTTGAGCACGATTACAGATGAAATAACGAAACGGCGCACGTTCGCCATTATTTCCCACCCGGATGCGGGCAAGACGACCCTGACGGAGAAGTTTCTTCTCTACGGCGGAGCGATCAACCTGGCCGGTTCGGTGAAGGGAAAAGCGACCATGCGCCATGCGGTCTCCGACTGGATGGAGATTGAAAAAGAGAGAGGAATCTCGGTGACTTCATCGGTGCTGCAGTTCAACTACGGCGGCTACTGCATCAACATTCTGGATACGCCGGGACATCAGGACTTCTCGGAGGATACGTACCGTACGCTGATGGCGGCGGATTCGGCGGTGATGGTCATCGACGCATCCAAAGGCGTGGAGGCGCAGACAAGGAAGCTGTTTAAAGTCTGCGTGATGCGGCACATTCCGATTTTTACGTTTATTAATAAGCTCGACCGCGACGCGAACGATACATTTGAGCTGCTGGATGAGATTGAAAAAGAGCTGGGCATTGCGACCTGCCCGATCAACTGGCCGATCGGCTCCGGCAAGAATTTCAAGGGCGTGTATGAGCGCGAGAGTCGTCAGGTGCTGACCTTTACAGATACGCAGAAGGGCACTAAGATGGGTGTCGAGACCCGGATCGACGTGGACTCGCCCGAATTGGAGGAGTTCATCGGCACGGAGAACAAGGAGCAGCTGCTGGAAGAGATTGAACTGCTGGACGGCGCTTCCGCGGAGTTTGACCAGGAAAAGGTCAGCGCGGGCGAGCTTTCGCCGGTGTTTTTCGGCTCGGCTTTGACGAATTTCGGCGTCGAGGTCTTTTTGCAGCATTTCCTGAAAATGACGACTCCGCCTCTGCCGAGAAAAGCAGACTGCGGCATCATCGACCCGATGACAGAGGACTTTTCCGCCTTTGTCTTTAAGATACAGGCAAATATGAACCGTGCGCACCGCGACCGTGTCGCGTTCATGCGCATCTGCTCCGGCAGGTTTGACGCGGGGATGGAGGTCTACCATGTGCAGGGAGACCGCACACAGCGTCTTTCCCAGCCGCAGCAGATGATGGCGCAGGAGCGCCATGTCGTGCAGGAGGCTTACGCCGGGGATATCATCGGCGTCTTCGATCCGGGCATTTTCTCTATCGGCGATACGATCTGCATGCCGGGCAAAAAGTTTGCCTACGAGGGTATTCCGACCTTCGCGCCGGAGCACTTCGCACGCGTACGGCAGATTGACACGATGAAGCGCAAGCAGTTCGTCAAGGGCATCACCCAGATCGCCCAGGAGGGCGCAATCCAGATTTTTCAGGAGTTCAACACCGGCATGGAAGAGATCATCGTCGGCGTGGTCGGCGTCCTGCAGTTTGACGTCCTGAAATACCGCCTGGAGAATGAATATAATGTAGAGATTCGTCTGGATATGCTGCCTTACGAGTACATTCGCTGGATTGAGAACGAGGAGATCGATCTCGAACATCTTGTCGGCACTTCGGATATGAAGAAGATCCGCGACCTCAAGGGCCGTCCGCTGCTGCTGTTTGTCAACAGCTGGTCGGTCGGCATGGTGCTGGAACGCAATGAAGGGCTGAGACTTGCGGAATTTGGGCGTTAGCGTTCTGCCGTGCCAAAAGCATCCTCGAAGACCGTGCAGGCTTGCCTGCAAAGGTCTGGGAGGATGCTTTGAAGAACGGGCAGAATGCCCGTTCAGCCACAGTCATATGATGCGAAGCAGCATATAGCCTGCGAAGCAGGTGGGCTGTGGCATGGGCACGGCAGAACGCGTAAACATGTGCCAAAAGCATCCTCGAAGACCGTGCAAAATTGAAATAAAGTGTGGCAGCCGCTGCCTGTTTATGCTATACTGGCGATATATGGGAAATGGGGGTGTAACAATGCCATTAGCGAAAGAAAAAGCATATACTGTACAGGATATCTATGATTTACCAGACGGAGAGAGGGCGGAACTGCTTGACGGACGAATTTACTATATGTCACCGCCGACCCACAGCCACCAACGTTTTGTTTTTAATCTGGCGCGAAGAATTGCGGATTATATAGACGCAAAAAAAGGAGACTGTGAAGTCAACATTGCACCTCACGCTGTTTTTTTGAACGCTGATGATTCCAACTATGTCGAGCCGGATGTATTTGTTACCTGTGATAAGAACAAGTTTGAGGAGAAGGGCTGTATTGGAGCGCCGGACTGGATCATTGAAATTGTTTCTCCTGGCAGCAAATTTATGGATTATTACAGGAAAGCAAATAAATACCAGCTGGCCGGTGTCCGTGAATATTGGATTGTTGATTATAAGAGGAACTTCATCACGGTTCATAGTTTTGAGAACGAAACGACGGAAACATATACATTGTCAGACAGGATACCGGTTGGAATTTACAATGGAGACTTGCAGATAGACTTTGCAGAATTATAGTGAGGGATATGCCCTGTAAGGGGTATGTCTTCTCGACACGGCTTACGTTGTTAACTATATTTAATAAGAAATGGAGGTACCCTATGGAAAATGCAGAGGTTCACACTTATAAACTGGATAATGACGAAACGTTCGGCGAGGTGAGTATCGCGGACGAGGTCGTGGCGATGATCGCGGGGCTTGCCGCCTCCGAGGTGGAGGGTGTCGCTTCTATGGCGGGCAATGTGACGCGCGACCTGATCAATAAGCTCAGTATGAAGAGTCTGTCGAAGGGCGTCCGGATCACTGTGGACGAGAATAAGACTGTGAAGGCTGCACTGGCGATTAACATCCGCTACGGCTACAATGTGCCGGATACCAGCGCGCAGGTTCAGGAAAAGGTCAAGACGGCGATCGAGACCATGACGGGACTTAACGTGGCTGAGGTCAATGTCAAGATCGTCAATGTAGAGATGGAAGAGAATGAGTAGGGCGAGGGACGCTAAGAGGAATGAAAAGAAGCGAGATCAGAGAGAATGTATTTAAGCTGGTATTTTGCGGGGACTTTTACAGCATGACCGAGCTGCCGGATCAGGTAGAGAGCTTTTTTGAAGAGGCGGTTCTTCCGGATGAGGAGAGCGGATTTTCAAAATTCAGCGAGGAAGAACGTCAGGAGATCACGGATCGGTTCAATCAGGTGAAGGACCGGGTTCACGAGATTGACGCGAAGATCAATGAGGTGGCGCAGGGCTGGAAGACAGAGCGCATGGGAAAAGCGGAACTGGCGGTTCTGCGGCTGGCAGTCTACGAGATGCTGTATGATGAGACGGTTCCCGTGAAGGTAGCGATCAACGAGGCGGTGGAGCTCGCCAGAAAGTACGGCGGGGACGACGCGCCGGCCTTTGTCAACGGGGTTCTGGCAAAACTGGCATGATATGCGCGGGGCCGGGCGGCATCCCGTACGGAGTGCGGGATATGCATTGCGCGGAGCGCAATTCTGCATGCAAAGTTAAGGGAGAAGGATGCAGCGAAAGGTTTATTCGGTCGGCCAGATCAACAGTTATATCAAAAATATGTTTACGCAGGATTTTGTGCTGAACCGCGTCAGTGTGTCCGGGGAGGTGTCCAACTGCAAGTACCATTCGTCCGGGCATATTTATTTTTCGCTGAAGGACGAATCAGGGACGCTTGCCTGCGTGATGTTTGCCAGTGCCAGAACGGGACTGGCTTTTCGGCTATGTGACGGAATGCAGATCGTGGCGGATGGAAGCGTCAGCGTCTATGAGCGGGACGGAAAATATCAGCTCTATGCGACGCGCATCCGGAAGGACGGAGCCGGGCTCCTGTATGAGAGATATCTGGCTTTGAAGCAGGAACTCGAAGAGATGGGGATGTTTGCACCCGAATATAAACAGCCGATACCTGCCTTTGTGAGAAAACTCGGTGTGGTGACAGCTCCTACCGGAGCGGCCGTGCGCGATATTATCAATGTGTCAAAGCGCCGCAATCCCGGGATACAGATTATCCTCTATCCGGCGAAGGTGCAGGGAGATGGGGCGGCCGAGAGCGTGGCGGCGGGATTGTATGCGCTGGACACTCTGGGGCTTGACGTGATCATCGTTGGGCGCGGCGGCGGCTCGATTGAAGACCTGTGGGCGTTTAATGAAGAACTTGTCGCGCGGGCAATATTTGAGTGCCGGACGCCCGTGATTTCGGCAGTCGGGCATGAGACAGATACGACGATCGCGGATTTTGCGGCGGATCTGCGCGCGCCGACGCCCTCCGCGGCAGCGGAGCTTGCGGTGCCGGATGTCGGGGCGGTTCTGGAGCAGCTGTATACCCAAAAGACATCGTTTGACCGGCTGATGAAAAACCGGATCTCCATGGAACGGATGAAGCTGGAGCGTTATCAGCTGCGCATGCGCTACGCTTCTCCGCAGCAGCGTGTGCGGGAGCAGCGACAGCACCTGGCGGATCTGGAGGAGACACTGACAGACGATATGCGGCGGCTTCTGGAGATACGAAAGCAGCAGATGGCGCTTTATGTGCAGAAGCTGAAAAATGTTTCACCGCTGGAAAAGCTTACGCAGGGCTATGCCTGTGTGACGGATACGGCCGGGGCGCGCGTTTATTCGACCGGTCAGGCCGCTAAAGGAGACGCGTTGCGCATTTATGTGTCGGATGGCTGCATTGAGGCGGAAGTGACCGGGACGGAGACTTTCAAAATGCAGGAATGAGACGCAGAAAAACGTGTTTTAGAAGCAGCAAAGTCTGGAAAAAGACAGCAGAGACCTGTAGAAGTGTTCTGAAAAAAACGGGAAACAGGAAAAGATGGGATGCAGAGATATGCTGCAGATTCAGTTTTAGAGAAAGGCGGACAACAGGATGGACGAGCGCAAAAAGGATGCTTCGATATCAACATCAGCATCGGAGGTAACGCCCGGGCAGGAGAACCCTGCGCAGGGATCGGAAGCAGACATTTCCCTTGAAGCGTCCTTTGAAAAGCTGGACACTCTTCTGGAACGTCTGGAAGACCGGGAGATTCCGCTGGAGGAAGCGTTCACCCTGTATCAGCAGGGAGTGGAGCTGATCCGCCGGTGCAATGAGAAGATCGATACCGTAGAAAAGAAGATTCTTGTGATGACAGGAGATGGTGGATTTGACGAATTTTGACGAGCAGATGAAAAAACGCGTGGCAGAGATCAACAGTGTGATCCGGGGGTACCTGCCTGAGGTGGAAGGATTTCAGTGCACGCTTCTGGACGCGGTGGACTACAGCATGCTGGTCGGCGGCAAAAAGCTGCGTCCGCTTCTGATGCAGCAGACCTTTGTGATGTTCGGGGGCACTTCGAACGCGATCCGGCCGTTCATGGCGGCGATGGAAATGATTCACACGCATTCCCTGATCCACGACGACCTGCCGGCGCTGGATAACGATGAATATCGCCGCGGAAAAAAGACGACGCATGCGGTCTATGGGGAGGCGATGGCAATTCTCGCCGGAGACGCGCTTCTGAATCTGGCTTATGAGACGGCGGTGAAAGCGTTTGCGGAAGCACCGGGTGATCCCAATGTGCCGCGCGCACTGGAGATCCTGACACGAAAGACCGGAAGCTATGGTATGCTTGGCGGACAGTCGGTGGACGTAGAGTATGCCGGGAAACCATTGACGGATGAACAGCTTTCCTTTATCTATGGCCTGAAGACCGGAGCCCTGATCGAAGCTTCCATGATGATCGGAGCGGTGCTCGCAGGCGCTTCTGATGAAGAAACGGAGCAGATCGAGCAGGCGGCGCGGTGCGTCGGGATGGCATTTCAGATTCAGGACGACATCCTCGATGTCACTGGCAGCGAAGAAGAACTCGGTAAGCCGGTCAACAGCGATGAGAAAAACCAGAAGACCACCTGGGTGACGGTGCATGGTCTGGATGCGGCCCGGGAAGATGTTGAACGCTACTCGAAAGAAGCGGTGCGGCTGCTTGGCGGCCTGCCGTACGAGAACGAGTTTCTGGATGAGCTGATATTGCATTTGATAAACAGAACTATGTAAAATACAAAGGAGGCGGCGCTTATTTTTCTGGAGCAGATTAAGGAAGCAAACGATATCAAAAAGCTGGATCGGAAAGACTTACCGGTGCTGGCGCAGGAAATCCGCGAATTCCTGATTCAGAAAATCAGCGAGACAGGGGGGCATCTGGCTTCCAATCTGGGCGTGGTGGAGCTGACAATGGCGCTCCATCTTTCATTGGATCTGCCGAAGGACAAGCTGATCTGGGATGTCGGGCATCAGTCTTATACACATAAGATTCTGACCGGGCGTAAGGACGGATTTGATTCTCTTCGCAAATACGGAGGTATGAGCGGATTTCCAAAGCGCGCGGAGAGCAGCTGCGACGCATTTGATACCGGACACAGCTCGACCTCAGTCTCTGCCGGACTCGGGTATGTCTGTGCGCGGGATATTGCGGGGGAGGATTATACGGTCGTCTCGGTGATCGGCGACGGCGCGCTCACCGGAGGCATGGCTTACGAGGCCCTCAACAATGCGGCGCAGCTCAAAACGAACTTTATTATCATACTGAATGACAATAATATGTCCATTTCGGAGAATGTCGGCGGGATCTCCACTTATCTGGGCAATATCCGTACAGCCGAATCGTACAAGAATTTTAAATCCGATCTGGAAAATAAGCTGAATAAAATCCCGGTGTACGGCGACCCGTTGGTGCGCGGCATCCGCAGGACCAAACAGAGCATCAAACAGCTGGTCGTGCCGGGAATGTTTTTTGAGGAAATGGGTCTGACCTATTTAGGACCAATCGACGGTTACAACATGGCGCAGATGCAGCGCGTGCTGGAGGACGCGAAGCGTGTGAAGGGCGCGGTGATCGTGCATGTGATCACGAAAAAAGGAAAAGGCTATGAACCGGCCGAACGGATGCCGGCGCGTTTTCATGGGGCGGAGCCGTTCGATACAGAGACCGGACTTCCGAAAAACAGAAAGAAAAAGGCGGCTTATACGGATGTTTTTTCTACTGTAATGTGCAAGATGGGAGCGCGGGAGCCGCGTCTGGTGGCGGTGACGGCTGCCATGCCGGACGGGACCGGGCTGAAGCGGTTCCGCAATATGTATCGGGACCGGTTTTTCGATGTCGGAATCGCCGAGGCGCACGCGGTGACCTTTGCGGCTGGACTGGCGGCGGGCGGCATGAAGCCCGTGGTGGCGGTGTATTCTTCCTTTTTGCAGCGCGCCTATGACCAGATCATCCACGACGTCTGCATCCAGAACCTGCCGGTCGTATTTGCGATTGACCGCGCCGGGCTGGTCGGCAGCGACGGGGAGACGCATCAGGGGATTTTCGACCTTTCCTATCTCACGGAAATTCCGAATATGTGCGTGATGGCACCGAAAAATAAATGGGAGCTCGCCGATATGCTGAAATACGCGATCGCCTACGACGGACCGATCGCCCTTCGCTATCCGAGAGGGGAGGCCTATGACGGCCTGAAGGAATTCCGCGACCCCATCGTATACGGAAAAAGCGAGATCCTTTATGACGAATGCTCTCTGGCGCTGGTTGCGATCGGGAGCATGGTAAAGACGGCAATCGAGGTGCGGGCGCTCCTGAAGACGCTCGGCTATGGCTGTACCATCGTAAACGCGCGGTTTGCCAAGCCCATTGATGAAGACATGCTTGCCTATCTGGCTAAGGACCACAGTCTGGTCGTGACGATGGAAGAAAATGTCCGATCCGGCGGCTTCGGTGAAAAGGTGCTGGAATACTACAACGAGACACAGGCAGATCTGCGCGTGATGCAGATCACACTGCCGGACGACTATATCGAGCACGGCAGCGTGGATGTCCTGAAAAAAGAGGCCTGCATCGACGCGGAGTCGATATTCAAGAAGATTGTGGCGGAGTATCTGCCGTGAAGTAAGCTTTATGTCACATTCTCGCCGGATACCAGGCCCAGACATCCACCGCAGCCACGTTGATTTTTGCATTTTTCTTGCGCCGCTTATTATCCCTTGCTTCGCTGGAACTCGCTTTGCTCAGACAATGGCGAAACAAGGGAAGCTATGCTCGAAAAATTTGCAAAAATCTGCCTACCGTCTGCTTGTGGATGTTCTGGGCTATGGAACCGTCCGGCCCGGATGTGACATGCGATCAGAATAGAAAGGAAAACTTCGGGATCAATGAAAGAACGCTTAGACATTTTACTTGTGCAGCGTGCCCTTGCGCCTTCGCGTGAGAAAGCAAAGGCACTGATCATGGCAGGAGAGGTGCTTGTCGATGGTCAGCGCGAGGATAAGGCCGGTACGATGATCGACACCAGCGCCGCGGTCACGGTGAAAGGCGGGAAACTCCGTTACGTGAGCCGCGGCGGCCTGAAGCTGGAAAAAGCCATGCAGACCTTTGACGGGATTACGCCCGAGGGAAAAGTCTGCATGGATGTCGGCTCGTCCACGGGCGGCTTTACCGACTGCATGCTCCAGAATGGAGCCCGGAAAGTATATGCGGTGGACGTGGGCCACGGTCAGCTCGACTGGGGGCTGCGCAACGACCCGCGCGTCGTCTGCATGGAGCGGACCAATATCCGCTATGTCTTGCCGGAGGACATTGAAGAAGCACCTTCCTTTGTCTCTGTCGATGTATCTTTCATTTCCCTGACAAAGGTGCTTACTCCTGTGCGGAATCTGATGGCCGGATCGGGAGATATTGTCTGTCTCATCAAGCCGCAGTTTGAAGCCGGCCGCGAGAAGGTAGGCAAAAAAGGCGTCGTCCGCGACCCGAAGGTACACGAGGAAGTCATACGCGCTGTGATCACATATGCGGCGGGGATAGGTCTGCCGGCGCGCGCACTCGACTATTCGCCGGTCAAGGGACCGGAGGGAAATATCGAATATCTGGTGTGGCTGAAAAAAGAAGGAATTGTTCCGGCAGAGGAGACAGCTGAGAATGATGGCAACAGAACCCCGGCAGATGGTATTAGCTCCGGCTGCATGGTTATCGGGAATTCTGAAATTATGACGGCACCGGATAACGATGGCAGCGTGACCGACCGGGAGGTGGTCCGTGTCGTGGCTGAGGCGCACGCGGCGCTGGACTGAAGCTTTTCCGGTATGGCAGATGAATCGAGCGGCAAAAGGACTGCGGCATTAACAGACTGAGGAATCATGAATGAACGTTTTTTATGTCATCTCAAATGAACTGAAGGATCCGGGACAGGAGACGGCGCGTTTTATCCGCTCCTATATAGAGGAGCGGGGAGGAACGTGTTTCTTAAGAGGCGGGCACACGGCAGGCGTATCCGAAGTGGAGTCGCCTTCTGCCCAGCAGTACCGCTATACGGATGCCAGACAGATTCCGGGGGAGACGCAGTGTGTACTGGTGCTTGGCGGCGACGGCACACTGCTGCAGGCAGCGAGAGATCTGGTGGAATGTTCCATACCGCTCCTTGGCGTAAACATGGGAACGCTCGGCTATCTGGCAGAGATTGAGAAAAAGAATATCACGGAAGCACTGGAAGCTCTGCTTAAGGATAAATTTTCCATTGAAGAACGCATGATGTTAAGCGGTACGGCTCTGCATCAGAACCGGAAGCTCATGCAGGACATTGCGCTCAATGACATTGTTATCACACGAAGCGGCCGCATGCGTGTCGTGGATTTTAACATCTATGTAGACGGAGTATTTTTAAACGCGTATTCTGCCGACGGAATCATCGTCTCGACTCCGACCGGATCGACCGGCTACAGCCTTTCTGCCGGAGGACCGATCGTGGCTCCGTCTGCTTCCCTGCTGCTTTTGACCGCAATCGCTCCTCACACCCTGAACTCCAGACCGATTGTCCTTCCGGGGACGGCTGAGGTCGTGATCGAGGTCGCAAGCGGGCATGTCACAGATATCGACGGTGCGGAGGCAACCTTTGACGGCGACACTTCTGTGAAGCTCAATGTGGGCGACCGGGTGGTGATTTCGCAGGCGGAGCAGAAGACAAAGCTGGTCAAGATGAAAAACACAGGCTTTCTGGAAATCCTGCGGGAGAAGATGAATAAATAAATTTTCTGCCATGCCCACTTTGCGGGCACCACGAAATAGAAAAGCAGATGGCAGTAAGCAGCGAACCAAAATCGCAAAGGAGTATCATGAAAATCGGAAGGCATGCAAAAATCATAGAACTGATCGGGAAATATGAGATCGAGACACAGGAAGAACTGGCGGAATACCTGAAAAAAGAAGGGTTTCAGGTCACCCAGGCAACGGTCTCACGGGACATCCGCGAACTGAAGCTGACAAAGACCGCGGCTCATAACGGAAAGCAGAAATATGTGCTCATGCAGCCCTCTGAATCCGGACAGAGCGCGGAGGCTGGCGAGCGCTACCTGCGTGTTCTCAAAGATGGTTTTGTATCGATGGAGATGGCGCAGAATATCCTGGTGGTAAAGACAGTATCCGGCATGGCAATGGCGGTCGCGGCAGCCATCGACGCCATGAACTGGTCCGAAGTGGCCGGGTGCATAGCCGGGGACGATACCATCATGTGCGCGAACCGGAGCACGGACGATACCCTGATCGTTATGGAGAAGATTCACAGGATTGTGGGGGGATAATTATGCTGGCAGGCTTACATGTAAAAAATATGGCGCTGATCCGGGAGGCGGAGGTCGAATTCGGCCCCGGCCTTAATATTATGACCGGAGAGACCGGCGCGGGCAAATCCATTGTGATCGGCGCGGTCAACATCGCGCTCGGCACCGGGAATTTTAAGGATTATGTGCCTGAGGATGCGGACTACGCACTGGTGGAACTGATTTTTACGACAGAGAATCCGCGTGTGCGGGAGCTTATGGAAAAACAGGATCTGCCGTTTGAGGACGGTGAGATCATACTGACGAGAAAATATAAAGGCGGCAGGAGCACGAGCAAGATCAATGGCGAGACGGTTCCGCTCTCTTTTGTGCGGGAGCTGTCCGGCGAGCTGATCGACATTCACGGGCAGCACGAGCATCAGTCACTGCTTTACGCGAAAAATCATCTGGGAATTCTGGACTCGTTTGCAAGGAAAGAGACAGGGCCGCTTATTCATACCGTAAAGGAACAGTACCGCAGCTATCAGAAAGTCAAAAAAGAATGGGAGCAGGCTGCCGCCTCGGATCAGGAGCGGACGAAAGAACTGGATTTTCTGCAGTATGAGATTCAGGAGATTCAGTCAGCCGCGCTGCGTCCCGGCGAGGATGAGGAGCTGGAGAGCAGCTATCGTCTCATGGTCAATGGCCAGAAAATTATGGAAGCCCTTTCGGAGACCGGTAATCTGACCGGTGCAGGCGGTTTTGGCGGCGCGGAAGATGAGATTGGCAGGGCCGCGCGCGCCCTCTCGGCTGTTCGCGGCTATGACAATTCTCTGGAGGAGCTGGGAAACACACTGGAAGACATGGAATCACTGCTTGGCGACTTCAATCGCAGCCTTTCCGATTATATGGATTCGTTCGTCTTTGATCCGCAGGCATTGCGTGAGACGGAAGAGCGCCTGGATCTGATCAACCGCCTGAAGTCGAAATATGGCAATACCATAGAAGAAATCCTGGCTTCCTTACAGGAAAAAGAAGACCGGGTGGAGCTTCTTGAAAACTACGAAAGCTATCGCAGTGAGCTGAAAATCAGGCTGCAGGAGAGCAGCCAGGCTCTGATGTCAACTGCCGCAGAGCTTTCTGGAGTAAGAAAACAGTATGCGAAGGTTCTCTCCGAGCAGATCCGCAGCGCACTCGTCGATCTGAATTTCCTGGACGTGCAGTTTGAGATCGTGTTTGAAGAGCTGCCGGAGCCGACGGAGGAAGGGATTGACGCCATCTGTTTCCAGATTTCCATGAATCCGGGACTGCCGCTGCGGCCCCTCGGCAGCGTGGCATCCGGCGGCGAGCTTTCCCGTATCATGCTGGCGATCAAGGCCGTCATGGCGGACAAGGATCACATCGAGACGCTGATCTTCGACGAGATTGATACCGGAATCAGCGGACGGACCGCGCAGAAGGTATCGGAGAAGATGGCAGTGATCGCGGGGAGCCATCAGATTCTCTGCATCACTCATCTCGCGCAGATCGCGGCGATGGCGGATCAGCATTTTATCATCGAAAAAAAGCCGGCTGACAGCAAGACTGTGACCCACATCGGAGTGCTGACCGAAGAAGAGAGCATCTGGGAGCTGGCAAGGATCCTGGGCGGTGCGAAGATCACCGACACGGTGCTCGAAAACGCGCGCGAGATGAAAGAGCTGGCGGCGCATATCAAGCAGGAAATATGATTGGGACGGAGGTGTGGATGTATGGGATACTATCTTAACTGCAATAAAACCTATTCGCTTTATGAAAGCGAAGCAAGGAAACCATATTTTGTAGATAAGACAAAGATGCTGGTCGAATTGATCACTCTTGTAGAACAGGGAAACAATCACATCTGCATTACAAGACCAAGACGATTTGGAAAGTCTGTGATGGCATCCATGGTGGGCGCATTTTTCAGCAGGGGTTTTGACAGCAGCAGCATTTTTGATTCTCTGAATATTGCGGGTGATAAGAGATATCGGGAACATTTAAACCAGCATGATGTGATCTATATTGATTTCAGTGAAGCGGCAAATATAAGTAAAAGCTACGATCGCTTTATTGAAAGAATAGAGAAAAAACTCAGTATGGATCTGAAACGGGCATTTCCTGCTGTGGAATTTGATGAGGACGATTCGTTGGTTGAGTATTTAAGAGCTGTTCATGAAGAGACCATGACCTCTTTTCTCTTTGTTTTCGATGAATGGGACTGTATCTTTCACAAGAAATATATAACGAAAGAGGATAAGGAGAGCTTTATTAATTTTCTTGCCTCATTAACGAAGGGGACAGGGTATGTATCATTAAGCTATATGACGGGAGTCCTTCCGATTGCAAAATACTCAAGTGGATCTACAATCAATAATTTTGTTGAATATACGATGGCGGTGCAGCCAAAATACAGCGAATACTTTGGATTTTCGGATGAAGAAGTAGATATGCTGTATGGACGTTATCTGGAAAAAGAAAAGGAACCCGCAGTTGCAAGAGAAGATTTAAGATTATGGTATGATGGTTATCATACCGCAGGTGGTACAAAGTTATATAATCCGCGTTCTGTTGTCCTGGCTTTGACAAATAACTGTTTGTTGAGTTACTGGACAACCACTGGTCCGTACTCGGAAATTTCCACCTATATCGTAAACGATGTTGATGGGGTTAAAAAAGACGTGGCATTAATGATTGCGGGAGAGGCTGTTCCATCGGATGTCGAGGAATTTGCCGCTACGGCCATGCATCTTAGCACGAGAGATGAAATATTTTCCGCGATGGTGGTCTACGGCTTCCTGAATTATGAGAATGGGAAGGTCCATATCCCAAACAAAGAATTGCTGGATGAGTTTGCTAAGACCATCCGCAGGGAGAAAAAACTGGGCTACATCTATGATCTTGCAAATGCGTCCAGCCAGATGCTTCAGGCAACGCTGGCTGGCGATACGAAGACTATGGAAGAAATCCTGCAGTTTGCTCATGATACTGAGACCCCGCTCCTGAATTATAATAATGAGACAGAATTGACGGCGATTGTGAACCTTGTTTATTTGGCTGCGAGAGATTATTATTATGTAGAAAGAGAGAATAAGGCCGGTGAAGGATATGCAGATTTTATCTTCTATCCGGAAAGACAAGGCGATGACGGAATTATTCTGGAACTGAAAGTTGATGATACTCCGGAAGCCGCCATCCGACAGATGAAAGACAAGAAGTATGCGCTGAAATTTCAGGGCAAGCTGGCGGAAAAGAAACGGCACACAGGCCGAATATTAATGGTAGGGATTGGCTACGATAAGAAGCGTAAAGACCACCATTGTAAGGTTGAAATGATTTGACATACCTGACACGGAAACAAAGCCGGTTATGACATCGGCTTTTTTCATGCCCGTTTTAAAGGAACGGGCGGTGATTACCCGGATGCAAAACTACTCCCAAAGTTATTTACTAAGGGAGTA
>JAJQHQ010000022.1 GCA_021199655.1 Lachnospiraceae bacterium
CGTTTCACCTGAATAAGGGAAATCATTATCAGAATTCCACCGGAAGAACAGCAGCTGGAATTAAGTGGGGTTTGCAGCAGCAGCTTTGATTGTGTAAATATACTGATATTTGAGGGGAAATGTTATTCTGGTTCTTCAGGCTTCGGCGATCTGGTGTATCTGTAGAAAGCAGGAGCCGGCTGCTTCTGCATTGTATTCACTGCTGCGCGAAGCGACAGAATGGAGAGAGCAAAAACTGAAAATAGAGTGAATTTTTATGAAAGATGAGGGAATGCCTGGCAGCGCGTGGAACTGCCAGGCGTAAGGTATACTACTGTTCGTTCATTCCGATTATGGAACAGATGATTTGAGCACAATTTTCATAGCCCAGAGTCCCGCTGTCCAATAGTATATCGTAATTCTTGCGATCTCCCCATTTCTGCTCGGTAAACATATTGTAATGGCGGGCACGTTCACGGTCAGAACGGGTAATTTCCTCGCGGGCGGTTGCCTCCGGCATCCCGTATTCTTTCACGCTGTGTTCCATACGTTTTTCCATATCTGCATAGATAAAGACGCGAAGCACATCCTTGCGGTCTCTGAGGATATAGTCCGCGCATCTGCCAACAATGACACAACTCCCGGAATCCGCATAGTTTCGGATGATTTCCTGCTGTGCGCAGAAAACCTGCGTAGTTAAAGGAAGCGGCTGATTGCTCGCTTCTTCCAGCATACCATAGCCATAGCTGGTTCCCATGGCAAGGTTGTAAAGAAAACTGCTGGTGATTTTCTGATCAGATTTCTCAATGTACTCTTTAGGAACACCTGATACCTTAGCGGCCTCGTCAATTAACTCTCTGTCATAGTAAGGGATATTTTTTCGGCTTGCCACCAGTTTTCCGATTGTGCGTCCTCCGCTGCCTAACTCTCTGCTGATAGTGATAATTCGTTTCATAAGCTGCCTCCATTCATTTTTTTAGTATATTTTTTGTATTGATGCTTCGCAGACTTCTTGATTAATAAAACTGTATTACAGGAACTGTAGTTACAGTATGTTATATCTGTATTATAACACTTATACATGTAAACACAACTGAAAAATTTATAAAATGAGATGATATCTCTTGACACACATAGGTACAATAGCTGTAACACATCTATGACAATGAAGATTATTACGAGATTTCGATCCGGAAAGGGTTTTTCGGGTTGATGTACAAAACTTTTTTTGAACCCCTGAAAAAAAGTTAAAGGAAATTAGCACTCAACCCTTGACTTGGCTAACAACCTGTGTTATAACACAGATAGAACAAAAGAAAGGATAATCTTTCTGAGTTTAATAAAAAGCAGATTGTGAAAGGGGTAATGATATATGTTGATGCCAAGTATTTTCAGAGAAAACTTATGGAATGACTGGATGGATGATCCGTTTGCAGAGATGGATGGGATGATGCATGGAAAACGTGGAGAGCACATCATGAGAACGGATGTGAAAGAGCACGAGCAGGAATACGAGGTAGATATTGAACTTCCGGGCTTTAAAAAGGATGACCTGAAAGTAGAACTGAAGGATGGGTATCTTACAGTCAGCGCGCTGAAAGAGTCCGATGAGGATAAAAAAGCGGAGAGCGGCAGATATGTCAGAAGAGAACGTTATGCCGGCAATGTAAGCAGGAGCTTTTATGTGGGTGAGAATGTAAGACAGGAGGAGATTCATGCGAAGTTTGAAGACGGTGTTCTGCAGCTTCGGATTCCGCGCAGAGATGCCAGAAAACAGGTAGAAGAGAAGCATTATGTGACGATCGAGTGACAGAATTTGTCCCCGGGAGCATTCCCGGGGCTTTTTGGAAATTTGGGCAATCGATCTTAGCTATAGCAATTTCTCCTTTAGTTTCTCCAGAATCTCAGCAATCTTTGCTGCCGGTTCAGGATTTTCATTGTCCAGCCAGTCATAGAGAATGGCAAAAGTGCCCTGAAAGATAAACTGGCGGATGTATTTTTCTTCTGTTTCTGAATAACTGCTTTCTTCGGTCATACCTTGAAAAATATCGCGGATACTTGGAATTGAAAACAGGTGTGATGCAAAATCCTGCATGGGAAGGGTACGCACCAGGAGACAGAACAGTTCCCGCTGTTCATATAAATAATGCAGAACCGGCAGGAGTGAGCTTTCGTTTGCCTCATCTTCTGCGCTGCGGTTTTGTGTTGTTGAATTGCCTTGCTGGCGATTTTTTTGAGAGAGCGTTTCTGCCTGTGTACGGACAGGCCGTATCTCATTGTCCAGCTGTTTCAGGAAATCGGTCTCGATTTCATTTAGAAGCTCTTCTGGGCTGCCATAGTATTTATAAAAAGTCGTGCGGTTGATCTGCGACACCTTGCACAGTTCATAGACGGTAATCTGACTCAGTGTTTTTTCTTTCAAAAGTGTTATCATGCCGGACTTGAGCATGGTTTTACTGATGCGGATTCTCTGATTTTCCATTGCTTTTACTTCCTCGACTAATTTTCGGATTTTGTTGACTTTAACACAAAAGCAGACAAAATAGTTGACTACAAAACATTTTAGGATAAACAGTTTGTTGACACATAATGTTGCCGATAATTATAATGAAATTCAGGAAATTTGTCAACGGATTTCGAGGGCTGCATCATGCACTGCAGGCGGTGCAGGATATTACGAGCTTCCTGTATAATACAAATATAGGGAATTCCGAGAAAGGTGGTTGATAA
>JAJQHQ010000061.1 GCA_021199655.1 Lachnospiraceae bacterium
ATGCGGCTTTCAAGCCGCATCAACCCACCGTCTTCAAGACGGTGGTCATTGAGTTGGAATCATATCATCACCTTAACCTTTAACTTATTTGTTTTTCTTTCTTTCTTCCAGCTCCTTTATCACTGTTGGATATTCGTCATCGAGCTTGTAGCCCCACATAATTACCAGGATAAGTGCAAACACGATCATCGGTATATATATGTAACAGAATTTCACGGCACTGATTGCTTTCGCAGTTTGAACTGCTGCGCTTCCATCATATCCGCCAAATGCAAGAATCCAGCCGACAATAGATGTCCCAAGACCAGCTCCTATCTTAGAACCCATTCCAAGGCTTCCATTAGCAAGTCCTTCCGTTCTTATTCCGGTTTTCCATTCCCCATATTCAATTGTGTCCGACAACATTCCGCTCTGTACAGGGCCGGCTATTCCATATCCGACTCCACGGATAATATTGGTAATTAACAAAACAGTGTATGATCGAGAGCTAAAGATTTGTGCAAAACCAGGCAATAATGCAATAACAACGCCAACCAGAAAAGCTTTCCCTTTCCCCAGCTTTTTAAATATTATAAACGAAAAAGCCGCGACAATAATCTGCGCGAAAATCAAGCCGTTGTTCAATGAACTCATAGAATCTGCATCATTAAGTACAACACTGGTATAATATACTACTGACGCAAGTAAAACGGATGTCACAAGCTGGATTCCAACAGATGACCCGGTAACCCGAACCCAGTACTTATTTTTTAATAATGCTTTGATTCCTTCTATTAATCCAGCCTTCTCCTCTTTCTTATCGGTTTCTTCATGATTCTGATTCCGCCTGTCCAGCGTAACTCTCTCCGTCACGGAAAACACACAGATCAGCTGCGCAATTACGCCAATAACTTCAAATACAAGGACTGCATATGTCCATGCCCTTACGTTATCTCCAAACATCTGAACAAGCTTCAATGTATAGGAATTAACCGCCATCATTGCTACTGCATTGCCGATGATAAAAAATATGCCCAGCACTCCCCTCTCATATTGATTCTTGGTAATCAGGCAATTCAGTGTGTTTATAGCTCCGTCAACACATGTAAAGAGCACAGTGCTTGCAAGATTATACAGAACAAACACGTAAGCATACTTTACAACCATGGTTGCTCCGGAAGGCACGGAAAAAAGCAGCACATTGACAACCGCATAAGGAATACACGCCCTGAGCAGCCAGACTCTGGCCTTTCCCATTTTCGATTTGGTTCTGTCAATAATGCTTCCCATAATAAAGTCACTGATTCCATCCATAAATTTCGAAACAAGAATCAATGTCCCGACGATTCCGGAATTCAGTTTCAAATAGTTAGTGCAATAAAACAGAAAAAATGTTGAAATCAGCACATATGCCAGATTATTTCCGAATTTTCCGATTCCATATGCCGTTCGTTCCCAAATACTGCATTTCGCATTTACATCATAATCCTTCTTAAATAAATTCATTTTGATATCCGCCTTTCTTTTGTTTAAATTTGTTGATTATAACGTAACGTTTTGTTTAATTTAGTTTAACTCTTGTGGTCAGAAAAAGCAAGGGTTTTTTGCAAAATTTCTATTTTGCACAAATTCATTGTGTTATTTTTGTGTATTCTGCCGGATTTAGCTCCGTATCTCTGTTGTCCTGCCTTAAGCTTTATCGTTTAAAATGTTTATTTTGTTTATTTGCATCTATGTAGCTGCATCCATGTAGCCATGCTGGCCTGGCTGCAGGCAGAAAAACCTTGACTATCGTTTCTTCTGCTGTTAAAATTTGTTTAAAGAATCAAAGGGGAAATGATACAATATGAGAAAAGTAAAAACCACGGAGATAGCCCGGATCCTTGGTATTTCCAAAGCCACTGTTTCTCTGGCCCTTAACGGAAAACCCGGGGTCAGCAGCCAGACCCGGCAGGATATACTGGCGCTTAAGGCCAGATTAGAGCAGGACAATGATATGACTGATATGTCCGCACCTCTTTACCGGCAGGGTCAGGGTATCATCAAGGTAGTCGTTGTCCTTAACGGCAAAAATATTGTACAGAATAATATCATCGACCTGTGGACCCCCGTTTTAATCCGGACGCAGGAAAAAGTTAAAGGAATGGGGTATACTCTGGGACTGACTTACTTCAATCCTTCTAAGGATTCTTTACAGGATCTGGAAGGGGAGTGTAACGAAAGTACGGTAGCCGGCGTACTGGTCATAGGGACAGAGCTGGATGAAAACCAGAGTGATCTGTTCCGGGGGATTTCCAAACCCATGATTGTCTACGACTGTGATTACTGCGAAGACCAGGCTCCGTGCGTCATCGTCAACAACTATCGCGGCACGATGCAGCTGGCAGATTATCTGGTGCACCGGAATCTGTATGATATTTTTTATCTGTCTACAGAGGTAAATATTTTTAATATGGCAGAGCGGCGCCGTGGATTCCTGGACGGCATGCAAAAGTACCGGATTGCAGGAGGAAAGGAGCGGATCATTCCGCTGAACCTTTCTATTGCACACGCAAAAAAACAGTTTCACCTGTGGCTGGAAAAGAATCCCCTGCCCGAAGCCTTTATCATGGAAAGCTACCATATTTCCATTGCCTGTCTGCAAGTGCTGCAGGAACGAAATATCCGGGTGCCGGAGGATGTAAGTCTGGTCGGTGTGGATGAAATTCCCGACTATCTGCTGGCAGAATATCCCCTTACCGTGCTCCGGGTACCCGACATTGAGCGGATAGACTGGTGCATGAGGCTTCTCCACGATGAAATCTGCAATTCAGCCGGGCTGAAAGCGAGCGTCCGGCTAAATTGCGAACTGATTGAGCGCAGCAGTGTGAAGAGTCCTGCGTAAGCTATCACAGACACCTTCGTATAAATGCCGCCACAATATCCAGGACTTCTGCAGTCCGGATTCCGGTCCGCCGTGCACATGGGTCATCCGCCGCCGGATGATTTCGTGTACCCGGGACCAGAATCTGTAAATGCATAAATTATTCTTCTTTCATCCCACATTTGGTAATCTGAATTGCCATGTACTGTCTTGACGGGAGGTTGATTGTGAATTTCCCCCGATAGACTCCTCTGTCCTCGATCGTCATATTCCATGTGTCAATCACACGGACCGAAAAATCTGTCCTGTCATCAAAATAAAAATCATGGGATGACGGCTGCATAAAACTGCTGTAATACAGGCAATACTCCGGAACCGCGTCCGGTAATGTTTCTTCCGGAACCGCGCACACCTCATCCCATTCACATTTCTCATAAGGTTTCAGACCGATACCCGGTGTCTGCTTCATAATATCAAGCAAAAGCTGAAACCGCTCATGGCTCTCACCATGCAGTTCGCCTCCGTGAGACCACCATATCATTCCGTCTTCGCCAGGCAGGAACGTCTCGCTGTGTCCCGGATAACCGCCGCGGCAGGCGCATTCCCAGAATCTCCGGAGCATTTCCTCCCCCGTGATATTTCCCCAGCCGTATTTCAGATTGCCTTCATAGGCAATTTCATCCAGAACTACCGGTTTTCCGTATTTTTCCCGCCACTCGTTGACATTTTCCGCCGTGCGGTATAAATCGATCCGCTGAATGCTGCAATGTGTGATCCATGGTCTGCGATGGTCATAGAAGTCCTTGCAGTTGTGAATCGAGCGTAAATGCCCATACGGATCTTTCTCCATCAGTATTTCCGCCAACCGCTCCCAGTCCGCTTCCTGTTTGTCAGGAAGCAGATCATATTCATTCGCCAGAGACCACCATACATTGCGGAAAGCCGAAAAACGTGCGGTGATATACTTCACGTACAGGTCATCCTGCTCCTTTGTCATGCCGGAGAACCCCCACCGGTCATACGGATGCATAATAATCAGATCCGCCTCAATTCCTGATTTCTGCAGTTCTAAAATACAGTCCTCAATGTGTCTGAAATACTCCGGGCGAAACCGGGTAAAATCAAAGTGGTTCCCTTCCTTTTTGAAAAAATACTGTTCAAAATTCTCCGGTGTCAGAACACCCGAATCCATTGGTGAGCCTTCGTACGGATAGGATCTGGGCTCCCCAATGTTGTACGCATAGTGTTTGGGAAAAATGCAGAAACGGATTTTATTGAAAGCACTTTTGTCCAGGGTTTCCAGTGTGTTCTGTATCTGCTCATCTGTCTGAAGGTGCCAGACATAGCAGGTTGTACCAATGGAATAATAGGGCGTACCGTCTGCGTAAGCAAAATGATACGTATGAACTGTGTGGACAGGACCGTGATTTCCCTTCCGCGGTTCTGTCACCGTAAACACGCCTGTAAAAGTCTGTTCCGAAAAGGTTCCGCTGATCCTGTAGGAGTATTCTCCCACAAAAGAAGGCATAAAACGGATTTTATAGACACCCTCCCCGTCATAGAATCCATCACAATCCACCTTCTCATGCTCATTCTGAAAGGTCCCTTTTATCTCATAATCAGTAAACGGGTTGCCATCACTGTAACCCGGCAGTGCAAGCTCGAAGATCCCCCACCGTTCCACCTGATTCTGTGTGCTCATATCGTTCTGCCTCTCCTTTCGATGTTATACAGATTGTTCCGCATTTGGCTTCAGCGGCTGTTTCCCTTTTATATAGCCGTATCCTCATAACGGGTAAAAAAGGAAAAAGGAATGCCGCGTCTGCCGTCATGTGTTTCTCTATTATAATACAAAAAGGCTCTTTTATAAACAAAAATATCTGTCATTGACAAAATACACTTACAAATATTTGCGAAGCAGAAAGGCCGCAGGAATGGGTCGTATTCCGGTTTTTTCTCTTAACGACCGCTTCGTGTCAGTGTCTTATCCACAGCGGCTTCCCATCCGGCGCATTTTTTCTCACGGGTATGTCTGGACATTTTTGAAAAATATACTTTTCTTCGTGTTCCTTCAAAAATTTCCTTTCCATAGATCCCCGCCCCGATGCCGGCCGCATAAGCCGCACCAATTCCGGACAGCTCTTCTGATTCAGGCACCAGCACTTTTGCATCCAGAATATCACTCTGGAACTGCATCAGATATCTGTTTTTCGTGGGGCCTCCGTCAACCCGGAGTTCCTTCACCTGAATCTGTGCGTCTGCACTCATGGCAGTAATTACATCCCTGATCTGATAAGCAATACACTCCACGCAGGCACGCACGATTTCTTTCTTCCCTGTCGTCCTCGTGATACCGGAGAGGGAGCCGGTTGCGGCGCTGTCCCAGTATGGAGCACCAAGTCCGGTGAATGCCGGGACAAAATACAGCCCGTCGTCTTTTAAAGCCGCATCGCTGATTCCTTCTGTCTCCCCGGCGGATTCAATCAGGCCGACGTCATTTTTCAGCCAGGAGATCACTGCACCGGTATAATTGATATTTCCTTCCAGCACATAATTCACTGTCCCGCTCATTCCCCATGCAAGGGAAGTCACAACCCCATGTGTGCTCAGAACGGGTGTCTCTCCGATGTTCATCATAATGGAAGAGCCTGTTCCATAGGTGGATTTTATCATTCCCTTTTCCAGGCATCCCTGTCCAAACAGAGCGCCGTGAGAATCTCCCAGCATGCTGTGAATCGGTACCGGATGCGGAAACGTCCCGTCAAGATCTGTTTCACCAAAGAGGCCGTCTGAGTCGCACACTTCAGGAAGATCACCGGGGTCAATTCCAAACCGGGCACAGATTTCCTCATCCCACTTTAATTCGAAAATATTGTACAGCTGCGTCCTTGAAGCATTAGAATAGTCTGTCTTATAGGACCCGCCATGCGTCATCTTATAGAGAAGCCAGGTATCAATTGTTCCCATGCACAGTTCATGCCGGTCCGCTTTCTCTTTTGCGCCTTCTGTGTTCTCCAGAATCCAGGCCAGCTTGGATGCCGGAAAGTACGGTGACAGGGGAAGTCCGGTCTTCCGGCGGATTTTTTCTTCTATATTTTCCGCGGCTCCCTGCGTTCTCACGCGCTCACAGATCTCCGCCGCACGGGCGCATTGCCACACCACCGCGTCCGCTACCGGGCGGCCGGTTTTTCTTTCCCATACCAGTGACGTCTCACGCTGGTTGCTGATTCCAAGTGCCGCAACATACTCCGGCGCAATCCGCGCAGATTGCAGCAGACGGCGAACTGCCTGCACCGTATTCGCATAAATTTCTTCCGGGTCATGGGAGACCCATCCCAGATCATTAACAATCTGGCTGTGGGGCAGATCCTCCCGCCCTATCAGCCGCCCCTTTTCATCAAACAGCAATGCCTTCGTTCCCTGTGTACTCTGGTCAATGCCGATAATATATGTTGTAGGCATCCTTACACCTCTGTCCTGCTCTTATCTTTTTCCTGTCAGGCTGTCATATGCCTGTTTCGCGATTCCTTCCGCATTCAGTCCATAATAATCAAACACTTCTTTCGAGGTTCCTGTGATAACAGGCGCATCCGGGAGAGACATGTTTACCACTTTTCCGGGGCATTCACGGCCTACTGTCTGTGCGACCATGGAGCCAAGTCCTCCAAATGGCGCATGCTCTTCTACCGTCAGAACTGCTTTCGCGTTCCGGGCCGCTTTGACGACAGCTTTCGTGTCAAGCGGTTTTACGCAGTACATATCCAAAACCGTCGCATAGACTCCCTTTGCATTGAGAAGTGCAGCCGCATCATAAGCCGGTCTCACCATCTCCCCGCAGGCAATAATCGCAAGATCCGAGCCCTCGCAAAGGACATTTGCTTTATCCATCTCAAACGGGCAGTTCCCTTCACTGTAAATATCCTCTACCGCATTTCTTCCCACACGGATATAGGCAGGTTTGCGGTCGTTCAGAAGTGCACGAATCAGCTTCGCCGTCTGGAACCGGTCGCTTGGAAGATATACTCTCATGTTCGGAATTGCCGACATTGCCGCAATATCCTGCGCGGAGTGATGGCTCATGCCAAGCGCGCCGTAGCTGATGCCGCCGCTGATACCGATCAGTGTCACATTGGTATTAGAATAGGCTACGTCTACCTTGGCCTGCTCATAGCTCCTGGTCGACAGAAAGCTTGCCGGTGATGCCGCAAACGGCTTCTTTCCGCATTTTGCCAGTCCGGCGGCGATGCTCACCAGATCCTGTTCCGCTATGCCTGTCTCCACAAACTGTTCCGGATACGCCTCCGCAAATGGTGTCAATGAGGCGCTCCCTCTGGAATCACTGCACAGCACTACGATATCTTTATCATTTTTTGCTTCTTCCATCAGCACATCACAGATGGCCTGGCGGTTCGGTATTTTATTCATGACTTGCTCTCCTCCTGATATATATAGATGGACTTTCCTTCTTAAGTATGATCCTCCCGATTATGATGCCGGAATTCGTCTGAACGACATCTGATTTTGAATGTTTTGAATCACTTCCGGCAGAATTCTGTCTTTCCCTGCATCAGGACAGCATTCTGATATGTTCATCCAGATCCTTCATGATCTGATCATATTCTTCCTGTGTCGGTACCCGGTGATGCCAGCTTGCCTTGTTTTCCATGACGCCCGACCCGCAGCCCTTTGTTGTATTCGCAATCACAACGGTCGGACGACCTTTCACAGTTTTCGCGGCTTCAAATGCTTCGTACAATGCATCAACATCATTTCCATCTGTGCTGATGACATTCCATCCGAAGCTGGAAAAACGGGCGCAGAGGTCATCATGGTGCATCACATCCTCGGTATTTCCGGAAATCTGAAGACGGTTGCGGTCCACCACCGCGCAGAGATTATCCAGCTTATACTGGCTGGCCGCCATCGCTCCCTCCCAGACAGAGCCTTCCGCCAGTTCACCGTCCCCCATCACGGTATATACCCTGTTCTCTCTTTTATCCATTTTCTCTGCAAGAGCCATGCCGACACACACCGGAAGTCCATGCCCCAGAGAGCCGGAGTTCATCTCGATACCCGGGAGTTTGTTGTTTGGATGGCCGATAAACTGAGATCCGAATTTTGAAAATTCCCGGATCACCTGCTCGATCGGGAAAAAGCCCTTCGCGGCCAGCACCGCATACAGTGCCTCCACAGAATGCCCCTTGCTCATGACAAAAAGGTCGCGGTCCGGGCTGTCCATGTTTTCAGGTGAAATATTCATTTCCCTGAAGTAAAGCGTTGTAAGAATTTCCATCACACTCATATCACCGCCAATGTGACCGCCTTTCCCCGCCATGATCATATTGATTACGTCTTTTCTCAGTTCATATGCCTTTATCTTCAGATTCTCCATGGTCTCACTCTCCTCTTAAATATGCCTTGACTTCTTCCTCGACCGGGTCATACAGATCCGGGGTAACGCCAATGTATTTACATGCCTCATACAAAACCGGCACAACGTTTTTATGGATACCTACACAGTGGTGAATATACGGTCCTTCCACAATTTTTGCCTCAAGCCGTTTGATATTTTCCACTTCCACCCACAGGTAGGTTCCCATTCCTTTCGGGCCGTCCACACCCTTTGCATTACCCAGGAGCAGAGAATATTCTCCGTTATCTCCGTCAAAACGTGCCAGCGTGACTTCTCCATGCTTTGCTTCGGCCGTCAGGCTGCCCGGATGATCAAACGCAAGCGGATAAGTCAGCTTCGGAGTCTCACGAGCCACAGAGATTGGCCATGGACCGCAGTGCTGCAGAAGTTCTCCGTTTGGATTATCCGGATGCCGGATGGTCCAGTCCGCGAAAAAGCTTCTCTGCTCTCCCATGCCGGCCGCCTCTACCATCAGAGCGGTGATGGCACCATGGATGTCGGTCTCACAGACAATCGGAATTCCCTCTTCGTTCAACAGCGCGTTCGCCGCGCACGGCATGATTCCAAGCTCGGACTGCAGCTGATTCCAGCACTGGATTGCCCCTGCCTGGCAGCCGTACTTTTCAATCAGGCGTTTCATGGCCACTTTCAGCGCTGCTACGGTTTCCAGATCCTTTTCCTGAATACAGATCTCCATGTGAGTACGGCAGTATTCCATCACTTCCGCTACTTCCGTATGCTGTTCCTTTGCCAGCTTTACCTGATCGGTCAGCTCCGGCATCGGAATCGGAGTAAGCTGGATATTAAATTTTTCAAGCAGTTCTCCTTCATTGCACATCGTAGACCAGAATTCGTACGGCCTCGTTGATATTTGAAGGATACGAATATTTTTAAAGGTTTTCACTACGTTGCAGACCGCCAGGAAATCACGGATCCCCCGTTCAAACACCGGATCTTCCAGACGGCAGTTCGTCATATAGGTAAATGGAATGCCAAACCTGCGTAACACCTTTCCGGTCGCAAACAAACCACACTGTGTATCACGCAGGCGAACCCCGTTCGGCTCCGGCCGCTCATCAAGCGGTCCCCAGAGCAGTACGGGTACATTCAGATCCTTCGCCAGACGGGCACACTCGAATTCCGTGCCAAAGTTGCAATGCGGCAGAAACAGCCCGTCAATTTTTTCCGCTTTAAACTTTTCCGCAATTTTTATACGGTCGTTATCGTCATAGAGCAGCCCTTCCTCATTGATGTCCGTAATATCTGCAAAATCAATTCCCAGCTCTGTCAGCCTTTTCGCCGTCAGTCCCCGATATTTGATCGCGTCAGGTGCGCTGAAAATGCTGCGCCTGGTCGGGGCAAATCCAATTTTAATATGCGCCATATTTGTTCCCTCCTTGTGAGAATGGTAACTGCGAAGATGCCAGGCAGTTACGAATCATGAACCATGTCTGCTCAACGGGCACTGCTGCAGTGTACCCTCATTCGCTGTAAGTTACCATTATTCTACGCATAACAATACTTTATTTCTACAGATAATAAAGTTATAATTACTTTATTTTCAACTTTATTGTTGCATTCTTATGAAAAACAGACTATACTGACTGAGACATGACATGTCAGAGAAACATGCACCGTGGCAGAACAAAACGTATGCCGGCCCGCCGGCAGGATTTCCGAAATAATATTCCGGGGGAATGATATGAGCATTACCGCAAAAGAACTGGCTCGCCGTCTGAACCTGTCAGAAACGGCAGTTTCGATGGCGCTCAATAACCGGCCCGGTGTCAGCCGTGACACCAGGGAACGGGTCATAAAAGAAGCCGAACGCCTGGGCTATGATTTTTCCAGACTTTCCATGAAAAAAAACCATGCCGGGACAATCTACTGTGTCATATGGCGGGCACACAACGCCATATTGAACTATACACCGATTTTTTCAGAGCTGACAGACGGAATCACCGAGGAGTGCCGAAAACACGAATACCGGCTCCGTACTATCCAGATTTACGAAAAAACGGATGATTTTCAGCGGACGCTGGAAGAGCTTCGCGTCTCTGACTGTGCAGGGATCATTTTGCTTGGAACGGAAATCAGTGTGGAACTTTGCCGGGAGTTCCTTTCCCTGTCACTGCCTGTAGTGCTTCTGGACACCTGGTTTGAATCGCTGGACTGCAGCAGTGTCCTGATCAACAATACGCAAGGGGCTTATCTGGCAACCGGTTATCTGATCGACCGCACACTGGGCCAGCCCGGATACCTGAAATCTTCTTACCGAATTGAAAACTTTGAAGAGCGCAGAGCCGGGTTCACCAAGGCAGTCCGCGAACATGGAATGTCAGCCTCCAAAAGTATCCAGCATGAGCTGGCACCTTCGATAGAAGGGGCATTTTCCGATATGCTGGAAATCATCGACCAGGGGGATGAAATAGCCAGATGCTATTTTTCTGACAATGATCTGATTGCAATAGGGGCCATGCGTGCATTTAAGATGCGGGGATATAAAATACCCGATGACGTGGCAATCATCGGGTTTGATAATATTTCAGAAGGGAAAATTGTGGAGCCATCTCTGACGACCATCGACATTCCACGCAAATTTATGGGACAGACAGCAGCAAAACAGCTTCTGGAGCAAATCGCCAATCCAGTTTCACACACAGTGAAAACAGAGGTCTCCACCCGTCTCGTCAAACGATTTTCAGCCTGACGACTTTCGTTAGCCAGTCACATACCACAATGCAGGCACGTGGTATGTGACTCTCGCGGCATCTACACTTCGTTTCGGTCGGCGCTAAACGAACGTCCACTGGACGTTCAACGCCGCCAGATTTCCGCTTAAAAAATCCCGTCCCTGCCGGGATTCGTCTCCGCTTCGCTCCGGTCGGCGCTAAACGGACGTCCACTGGACGTCCATCGCCCTACGGCCTTCCGCTTAGGAGTCGGAGCCTTTACTGTACGGTATGTACCATTCGTGTTCAATTTAGCCTGATTTTATCAGTGCTTCTTGCTCCCCTTTCCGTTAAACTATTTTTGCAGGCAAGCGGTACCAGATTACAAAATCTGATACCAGATCAGCAGAAAAACATCAAAAAGGGGGTTTTATTATGCCTGAAACAAACACCGCCGCCCTGGCGGCACCGTACACACAAAATCGGCAAAGTGACCTTCCGGGTTTCCTCATTTGGAAATCCGAATGGCACAAAGGTCTAACAATTCCTTCTTTTCCTTTTTGATTTTTCCCATTTCGTCATCTGCCTGCTGATCTGACTACGCACTTTCTCCCCTCCTGCTTCCTCAAGCTGTTCAGTAAATTCTTCCAGATCAATATTACCTTTCATATAAGCATACGCTGCCTGTGTGGCAATATCGGAAAAAGCACTCATTTCCTCATCAAATTCCGAGCGATCTATGCAAAAGTCTGTCACAGTCGAATCTTTCTTTCCTGTATCGTTATACAAATCCGTTTTCGCCAGCAGGCTTTCAGTAGTTTCAGACAAGGTCTCCGGTTCCTGATTAGCAGAGCAGATTCCATCGTACAGCCCGGTCCAGAACTGTTTTATACTGATGCTCGCCGCCCGTTCTGTCAATGCGGTGGCTGTCCCCTCTGTCACTTCATAATCTGTACCCTTTTCTCCCCAGATCAACAGGTTCGCATAATCCTCATTTGTATAGAGCAGCGTCAAAAGTTCTAATGCCGCCTTCTGACAGTCAGATTGGCTGTTCACCGCAACATTATAGCCAAGAGTATTGGAATATGCGTAAGGCATCTGCACCAGAATGACATCATCCTTTCCTTCTTCTGAAATCTCCGTTGCGTCTACGCCAACCCAGACGGCAACGCCGCGCTCCAGCCCCGCCTTTGTGACAGACACCGTTGTCCCGGGCTGCCAGGAACTTCCATCTTCCCCAAAATATCCATTCTCGCGCATCGAACGGATGGCATCCGCTTCTTCCATAAATGCTTCTGACCCGGCAAGGCTTCTCACCTTACCTGTCTCCAAATCAAGCAGCACACCATCTGTATACTGCTGCCCTGCCGAATACGCGAGCGAAGTCAGATCCGCACCCCAGACCACCTTCAGATTTTCTTCTTTCAGATTTTCCTCTCCGCAATTTTCCAGAAGCTGCAAAAGCGACTGCGCGGTTCCGTCAAATGCAGCCAGATCCTCCTCTGTAAAGTATGCTTTATTAAAGGCATAATAGTCGGTTCCATTCACAGCAAGTTCTGTCGGAAGCAGGCAAAGAGAACTGTCCACACAGACACTTTCCCAAAGTTCTTCATAAAATACGTTTTTCAACGCAAGCCCTTCGTCTGAATCCAGATAATCCGAAATGTCCGCAAGATAACCGCCGCGCGCCAGCTCCGAAATCGCGTCTGAACCAATCGAAACGCAGGAAACTATATCCGCCGTTCCATCCTCCAGAACTTCTTTTAAGGAAGCATAATAGTCCTCTGCCGGATATGCCTCATTTTCCCCCGTCTCGATGAATTCGCTGCGGCTATTGCCCCATGGGATATATTTCACTTCAAGCCGGAAGCTGTATCCATCCGCTTCCAGCTGTTCATTCAGCAAATCCGCGTTCATCCGGTCTGTCTCCTTATACCAGCTTTTCACTCCAGACCCGTTTTTCACTCCAGACCCGTAAAACATAGTGGTATTGCTCTCCGGTACCGCCCAGACAATTGTGGTAATTCCGCTGCTTTCTTCCGCACAGGATACATATTCCGTGCCGGCAGCCGCCGCTGCAAAGAAGCTTACTGAAAAAAGTACGCATGTCAGCAGGTTACAGATCATTCTTTTCCTTCTTGATACTCTCTTTTTCATAACCACACAAATCCTTTCTTTTACCGCGTTTTTGCCAAAAGCCAACGGCTGCACCGGTGTCACCCTTCTCAGGCTGCTGCACGCCACAAGTGTCTTTGCGTATAAAGCGCGGTCGTCATCGCTCATATCCTTTGTCACTTTTTCATCACAGGATAATTCCAGATCCGCGCAAAAACAGTGAAAGGCTACCCACACAAATGGATTGAACCAGTGCAGTGCCGCGATCAAAAACACTGCCGTCTTCCATATATAATCACGCCGTTTTCTGTGTACCGCTTCATGCGCAGCAACATATGAAATCTGCCATTCCTCCATATCAGAGGGAATGAAAATCCGGGGCCGCAGATAACCAAACAAAAACGGCGAATCAATCTCATCACAAAGCCAGACGTCACTTTCACCGTTTTTCCGATTCTTCCTCATACATATGCGTACCCGCTTCTTCATCACCGCATGACCAACAAGCAAGTAAAGACATAACAACACGACCCCGACAAGCCAAATAACCGACAGGACAAAAACCATGTGTTCCGGCAGTTGAATTTCTTGAAATAACCAATTTTTCCATGAATTTCTGGTATCAGCTGTTCCTGTCGCTGTATCAGACCTTTCTGTAATGACATTCCGTGTGCCTGCAGCCATTTCCGAATTTCCTGCGGTTGAGTCTGAATTTCCCGTAGAAACTACTGTATTCCGTTCACTGTCTGCCTCGCTGTTTTCATCTTGTTCATCTGACACACCCATACCTAAAATGACAGAGCCCGTTATTACTGACTCCGCTCCATCTGTATCCAGATTTATGTCATAACTCTCCGAATGATCTCCAGAATCTGAAGTCACTTTGGCTGATTTCATTCCCACCAAAGCATCACTCACACCGTTCCCAGAAAGGAACCCAGAAATTGACAATGGAAAAAGAAGAAATACTCCGACAAAACCCCAGAAGATACAGCGGATGAATTTGGAACCATTCCGAAAAATGCAGCGCAGCAACAGCACAATCACGATCAGTCCTATAGCCAGAATGCTTCTGTTTGCTATACATAAAAAAGCCGCTTGCATACGCTCCTCCTTTCACCGTTTCCTGTTTCTCATAAAATTTCTGGTAACTGTTCAGTACCTTCACAGTTACAATTACTGCTCCTCACGGTATGCTTTGATAATTTTGTCCAGTTCCTGGACTTCCTCATCAGTCAGCTTCCTTTGTTTCGCAAAAGAGGTCACAAATGCCGGCAGAAATCCGTTAAACTTCTTATCCACGAATTCCGCACACTGTATCCCTGTAAACTCTTCCTTCGAAATCACGGAAGAAACTACCCCATTCACATTCTGAAAAATTCCACGGTTGCAAAGTTTTTTCAAGACCGTGTAGGTCGTTGATTTTTTCCACTCCAGTTCACGATTGCACAATTTTACCAGTTCGCCGGATGTGATCGGTTCATTCTCCCAGATTAGATTCGCAAAATGCGCTTCTACTGTCCCAAGTCTCATATCATCCATTTTGCCCGCCTCCGATAAATTTTAGATATCGTATCATTTAGTATCTGCCTAATAGAACAAGCCTTTGGTCTATTTCGAATAGACTTCCATGAAGTCAGTCTATCAAAGATAGACTGTTTTGTCAATGAAAAGTTCAGGAACTAAAAAGCCATCTCCAAAAAGACGACTCCGCTATTCCAATACATAGTCATAATTCATTCCACTCCTTCCTGCTTTCTTTATATACACAATACAATCTAATTGCACTTGCATGTCAATATCTGATAACAGGAAAATTTTACTGATTGAGTTTTTTAACAGTGCTTTACTTTTGCTGCAATCTCATTTACAATAGAGTCGTACCACATAATTCCAGCCATTGCCAGCTATTTAATGCTGGAGATGAAAAATCACATTTTAATTGAAGTGGGGTGAAAATATGCCGCAGAGTTTAAAAGAATTGTTGTCACAGTATGTGAAAGGTATTCAGGAGATATATGGAGATATGCTGAAAACCATTATTTTATATGGTTCTTACGCCAGAGGTGATTTTCACGATGATTCAGATATTGACATCATGATCCTGGTAAAGTTGGACGACTTACAGATAAAAGAGAAGCAGAATGCTCTCTCTGATCTGACCTTTGACTATAATTTTGACAATAACATAGAAATTATGCCTATCGTGAAAAATCTGGACCACTTTAATAAGTGGCTAAGAGCCTATCCATTTTATAACAATGTCAGAAAGGAAGGGGTGGAACTCTATGCAGCTTGATCTGGATGATGTTGGCGGCGCGAAAGAGCTTGCCCAATATCGTATTTCTGTAGCAAAAGAGGACATTGATTTTCACCACGTACAGGTTACAGCTGCTCCAGCACTTTTCTAATATCATCATCCATACAAATCGACTGCTGTGAGATTTCCCGCGGGCAAAAGGCTTCCCCCTTATTGATGCAGGCATAGACAGCTTTCGGGTTTTTCGCAGTCATTCGCCAGAAGGGATACTTGATAATCACCGGGGTGTTTGCTCCCACACCCAGCTCCAGAAACAGGACATGCATGTTTTCATGCTGTCGGATAAACTCGTTGTACCGTTCGGCTGCTTTATGCCAGCCTTCATCCTCGACAAAGGTATCGTCGCAGCGTAGGTTCACATTCATCGGCGCGCCGCAGACCGGACAGTGCGGAATCAATTCCGACGGGATCTTCATGTCCTTCTGTTCGGCAGCCATCTGTCTTACCGCTTCTTCATTGTCGTAAGTCTTGTCATGGCAGGGCTTTGAGCACTGCCACAGACCATAGTCGCCCTGTGTGTAGAACAATCGTTTTTTATCAAATCCGGCCAGCTGGAACTGATGATCTACATTGGTGGTCAGCACAAAATAATCTTTGTCCTTCACCAGCTTCAGCAGGTCAGTGTAAGGTTTTCCGACACCGGTCTCATAGCGGTTGACCAGAATATGCCGCGACCACCACGCCCAGTATTCCTCAAGCGTATCAAAGGGATAGAACCCGCCGGAATACATATCGGTGATGCCATATTTCTGATGAAAATCCGCAAATGTCTTTTCAAACCGCTCCCCGCTGTAGCTCATTCCGGCTGATGTGGACAGTCCGGCTCCCGCACCAATCACAATGGCATCCGCTGTCTCGATTTCATTTTTCAGCTGCGCTATTTTATCCGACGCCTTTGTATGCGTGGAAAATGGCTTACTGAATGTTTCACCGAAGGAGGTTCCGGTAGATTTGTAAGTCGTAGTCCTTAAAGACATTGAAGATCACCTCGATTTCACTATGAGTCTGTTCTTTATATTCCTTTACCGTATTGACTGCGATCTGCGCCGCCCTTTCATTTGGAAAGTGAAATTCTCCGGTGGAGATACAGCAAAAGGCAATACTTCTGATTTCATTCTGCTCCGCAAGCTCCAGACAGGAGCGGTAGCAGGAGGCAAGCAGTTCTTTGTCTCTTACGGTCAGCCTGCCGGTAACAATCGGACCAACCGTGTGAATGACATAATCGCAGGGCAGATTAAACGCAGGCGTAATTTTTGCTGCTCCGGTCCTCTCCTCATGCCCCTGCTGTGCCATCAATTCTGCACAGGCCGCACGAAGCTGGACTCCGGCATATGTGTGAATCGCATTGTCAATACATCCATGGTTTGGGCAGAAGCAGCCAATCATCTGAGAGTTAGCAGCATTCACGATTGCCCCGCAGCGAAGTGTGGTAATGTCTCCCTGCCAGAGATACATGCTGTCCTGCACGGGGGTGAGGTCAGCAAGATCCGTAATCCCTTTTTGCTGAAGCTCCTCCTGCAGATATTGATCCTGCACTTCCAGAAAATCCGGACTGACCGGTTTTGGCATCCGTATGTTAAACAGCGCCCGCAGATGTTGACTGACATTATAGTCATTAGCTTTCAGAGTGGTTCCGCACAATATAAAT
>JAJQHQ010000047.1 GCA_021199655.1 Lachnospiraceae bacterium
CTTCTGCTTCATCTGCGGCCACGTCCATGACGAAGTCATCATAGAATGCAGCCAGAATGTCTCCGTGGACGCGATCTGCTCTATCATGAGCCGATCCCCGGACTGGATGGCGGATATCCTGATCCGCGGTGATGGGTATGAGACGGAATTTTATAAAAAAGATTAAAAAAACAGCGGCCGTCGGTAGCTTGCCGATCTCGCCGCTGTTCTACTTTTAATTACTGTTATTCTAACCCATCGAAAAGTTCATCGTCCTCCACTGTTTTCTCATACATTTTCTTCAGGCCATTATAATATGCCAAAAGTCTTCTGTATTCCCTTTTCATAGGAAAAGACTCCTGCTCCATTACCTCGCGAAAGTCCTCATACATATCCGGATTGTTTATAATTTCCGAAACTTCAACCTCAAGGTTGCACCCTTCAACATCCGGCTCCCCATATCGGTCTATGTAAAATTCATCTACTTCATCCGCATCGACAAGATTCCAGTCTTCTCCTTCTTCCTGATTCTCCCAGCATTCATTGATGAACATATAGCGGTGCGTGACCAACTCTTCATCAAACGGAAGATCTGTAATATACTTCGGCTCCAACAAATCATGCGTTTTCCCGATGAATTCATAAAGATATTCACTCGGCTTGTTTCCATAATCGTAAGCCGTTTCACCATTTGAGTAACAGATACAGGGATATACATCTTCCAGAAACGACCAGTACCCATTTCCTTGCTCCCACTTCTGAAACAGTTCCTGCAAATAAGGAAAGAACATATACTCTTCAACCTTATTTTTTATCATGTTATACAACATCTCAAAAGTTTGATCTGTTGCCAATCGGTTTCTTTTTCTGTTAAAAAAAATTGCCTATTTTCTTCAGGTATTTATCCTTCTGCCTGGAAAAATATAGAGCACAAAAATATTCCTGAAAAGACCGATGAATAAAGAGATAAGCATCTCCATCCTTATATATCAGACAGACTTTATCTTTCATGTCATCTCTGAATTCCGCATATGAAAAATCAGGATGATTTTTCTGTACAAGGTTCATTCCATCAAAGAAATGCTGAATTTCCAGATCTATCAACTCAAATTTTTCTTCCTTGTAAGTTCTTGCACAGAACTCCGATAAATATTTTTCAAAACCATCCAGACTAAGTTTTGTATTTAATTCTCTCTTGAAAGCGCCTTTTGTCGCATCATGTTTTGATGCTAATGTTTCATATGCTTCACGGTAGAACAAATGCTTTTGATCCGGTATCTCCGCAAAGCGATCATATGTCATCAGTGTAATCGTCAATAAAAGCGGATTCCCAATAAACTGCGGATGCGTACGATATAAACCATTATTGATCGCATTGATAAATCTTGTTTTAATATCTGCATCATACTCCAATTTCCTTACCATGTTTATAGCCTGCGGCTTCGTCAAAGGGCATAATTCCAAAACAACAAAACTTCCTAAATTGATAAACGAGAATGCCGGCCTGCTCGACATGACATACTGGTTTTTATGAAACCGGTCAATAAATTTTTCTACTTCTACATCAAAACTGTCTCTTTCATCATTTTTGATCTCATCATATCCATCCAAAAGCAACAAACATTTTCCTGCTCTTAATAAACCAAGGAAATCCTCTTTCCCCACCTCAAACCCAGAAGATTCGACACTATCATATATAAAATCACTGAGATGCTTTTCATGCGAATAATCCTTTAGCGACACCAATACTGGTAAAATTCCAGTGTCCTCATATGATGATGCAGCTGAAAGCAATAAATGCTTCATCATCATAGATTTTCCGAGTCCTCCCACACCGGAAATAATAAAACGCTTTGCGATATTAGGAAGCTGCTCCGCAGTAATATTCGAATAAACTTCAAAATGATAAGATGCAGATTTTTTGTTATATACTCTTCTCCGCAAATTATTACACTCATAAAAATCATAAAAATCTGTTGGCTCATCAACATAAAGTAGCGTCTTAATTTTCAGATTCTTGCTTTGGACTTTTTCAAGGTATTCAGAGTATGCCCGAACTCTTTCTGCAGTTCTTAATTTCCCTAACGCATGATTAGGCAAAGAGGGATCCTGGACGATCTCTACCTGCTCAAGAACAGAATGTTCCTCCTCACCTTTCTCATAAATCATAGTCATAACTCGGCGTGGATACGATTTTCCGATATCACTGGCAAACTTGCCCTTCTGATCAACCCAGGAAATATATGTACCCTCACCAACTGTATTATCCACCTGGTGGTCAATGATATAAAACCAAATTCCAAGCATTAACGCCGGAATACAAATTTCCTGTCCTTTGTTTTCCAGAAACTCTTTCTTCTTTACAGAACTTCCATTTGATCTGCAAAACAATTCCGTATCTGGCGAAATCTCCTGATCAGTTTCTAACAACTCCAAAAGCGCATGTCCAATCCAGTAATCTCTGTCAGACACACGTATATGATCCTCCGCAAAGCATTTCATTTTCTCAAGGCAGGAACCAAATTCTTTATCCATTTTCAGCCGTGCACGTTCTGCATATTCCGACCGTTGTAAATTCAGCATTCCCGTATTATTTGTCTTACAGGATTTATAATTCGATGTCGCAACTGCGGCTGTGTTCCCTGCAAAAACGCCATTCGGGATATCATCAAAAATCTCAGCAAGACCCTTAAGGTACACTGAATTCGGATATTCCTTGCCTGTACTTCGATTAATCTTTTTTTCCTGTAACAAAAGGTTCAGGAAGGTTCCCCCACACAAGCGAGGATAACTCACATCCTCCATCTCATTTTCTCCTTTGAAAATATTAACCTTCATTAACCCCATTAATGGTCATTAACCATCATTAATGATTGCAGAAAAATCCCATTAACTGTTTACTTACCTTGCAACAAATAAAACTAGGCCACGCACCCAGGAGGGACGACCATGAATGTTATTCGTTCACCCAGCTCTGCGGAAAAATAAACCGCAGCTCGCACTTTTACAACAAAATCTGATTGCTTTGATCTAAGCGCGCATAAGCAGGAGGATGCACATATTGTTTCGAACCAATCCATCAGGACAAGTCCGAAACAAAGTGCTTTACCTCTTTGTTTGTGCGCCTTTTTTTCAGGCTCCAAATCTCTGACAGGTTAGCGCTCATGTGCATCCTCCGATTTCAGGCAATCGCCATGAAAAGGAGAATTCATATGAAAAACAATTGTTCAGAGACAACCAATGACAAAAAGTTCTACGTGCTTTTTGAAACAGATGCCGAAGGCATCCGTCAGTATAACGCCCTCCCAAATGAGGAAAAGACAGGCACGTCACTTTGCAAAATGCGTGTGGAAGGCAAAACTGTCCCCGCTATAAAAGCTGAAGTGAGCAAGCAGACCTATGACGCCTTTAAGCGCGATCAATGGATGACAGAATACCATTATAAAACGGAAAACCGCTGCATCATAAGCGGCGCAAACGGAAAATCCCGTATCTGCCCCGGCAGGATTCCGAATCCGGAATATGATGGATCCAAAGATGTTCCAAAGACCATCGTTAACGACTGCTCCAGCTGCCCGTATTCTCAGATGTTCAAATCTTTCAAAGGTAAAGTTCTTTTCTCCTCACTCACCCTTGTGGATGAGCAGGGAAATGAAGATCCCTTTGAACCTGCAGCTACCATGGACATATACGCAACCAGTCACTATATGTCACTGCTGTACGGATGGATCACCTATATCAAAGAACATTATCCAAAGTACGCCAGATACACAGAGCTCGTGGAACTGCTCGGCCATGAATTCACACTGAAGGAAGCTGCTGCAATTCTGGACAAGCCGCAACGCACCCTTTATGGCTGGACCAAAACACTCCGGCCTATCTTTACAGAATATATGCAGACGGTTGATATCATCTAAGAATATGGCTCCGCCTGTCTTTTCAGGCAGGTGGAGCTTACCATCAATTACCGCTTCCACTCTGCGTTCCTGCTTTATCCAATATTATAAGATTTTCCGCTTTTGGTCGAAACAGTTTATCAAATAATACCTGATTTCTCTTTTTTGCATCCTTCAGAAGCTTATCATAAGAAATTACTTCAATATATGTTCCTCTGGCTTGATTAAAGCCGAAGAAACCTTCTCCATCCGGGGTGCGATATAAGCTTGCATTTTCCGCATCCTCAGCAAGGCTTTCTGTCATATCGGCTATCACATAACAATAAAATGCCGCATTTTGGACTGCCCCAAACCCTCGCCCATTTGCTTTCAATACTTTCCCTGATTTAATATCCGCGACATAACGTAAAACCTGATTGATTGGGTTTTTGTCATCCTCCCGCAGATCATCTCTTTGCGGACGCTTTAATTCCACTATTGTTATTGCATTTATAACGTCATCTTCCGCTGAGTATGAAATTGCCTTATCAAAGATTGCCAGATCCATCCTTTTGGGTACATTATTTTCCAATACAGGCAGCGACTTCATTGGCTGATCAGAAGCCAAAAACTGATGGTAAGCCAAGCGATCATCTATTAACCACAAATTCATCTCATCAAACTCCACATCATCTGATGTCACTCGCATCGGACAAATAATAGAATGGATCTGAGCTTCTCTGCTGTATTTCCCATCATCCGTAGCCTCTAATGCCTTCTCTAATAAGTCAATTACTGCCTTACGGCGAACAATATATTCTGCAAGGCTGGCTTGGCTTAACTGAGTAACAGAAGAACAATACTCCTTAAAAAGCTCTATAAATTGAGGATCATCCGTAGCACTATTCTTCTTTTTTTCTTCAATCTTAAGTTTTTGTTGTTTTATTTCATATTCCCACATCTGCTCCTGTTTATATAGTTCTAAATCCAACTTATCATCTTTAAGTCCCACTGGTATTGCGTCATAAACATTCTTCCGGTGGTTTAACAAGTAACGATACTGCGGCTTTTTACTCCTCACGAAATCATCAATACGTCTTCGTTTTTCTTCACTTATTCTGTCAAGGTCAACGCTTAGATAGATTTTTATATACTCAATAGCGGCATCTATTATTTCTTTTTCCTCAATACTATTTAACAAAGGAGCATCTGAAAAATCAAATTCGTAGCGATCCACATTAACTGACTGATCTAAGTATTCCCCCACCATGTACCCAACATAATAGAATGACTGATCTTCCGACACAATTTTCTTATCCAGGTTAGGAATATTGTTTGAGAGATCAACTGTTTTTACTTCTCTGCTGTTAGCACACAAATGTAACTCATGTTTTTCAGCACCTTCCGATACAGCCATATGATATAGAGAAAAGCCCGTTCCCTTGATCGTAATATCATCTCTATGCAAAGAATTCTTGTATAATCTTTTATAATAATCATTGAGAATATACTGGCTTCCTGCATTATCACGAAGCACAATTTCAGGGCACTTTTCCATAATAAAATATGGTAAACAATGTTCAATAATCTTTTTAACAAGGCTTTCCAAAGATAATGCTACCGTATCTCTATAATCAGGGAAAAAACCTGAAAGCTGCACTTCAGTTAGATTCTGTCCATTATCTGGGCATTCTATTTCTTTACGATTATCTTCTGGCTCAATAACATTATTTAGAGAAAATTCAAATTCTCTTTCATACCATACATCGTTTTCCTTATAGATGCTTTTAATATGAACATTCTTAAATGCTTTCAACCAGAGAAATCTTCCTATGCCTTTACACCCTTTTTTCAGCTTCAGCGTTGAATAAGCTTCTAAAAAAGACTTATAATTTCTTTCAGTAAATCCTTCACCATTATCTGACACAATAAATTCTTCAATACGGTTTAATTCTTCTTCGCCTTCCGTGTTCATCTGCGTCTCTAGTGGACGTTTCGCATATATGATGATCTTAGGATGTTCACAATCTTTTGTCTCTTCCAATGACTGTATAGAATTTACTATTGTTTCAAATAATGGCCAAAGAGCCTTTGTTTTTGGAAGGCGCATTTGATTCACTTGTCCAGTTAAATTCATCGTAAAATACATATCCATCCTCCAAAATCATACGTCCCGACCCGTTAATCCTCAAACCCAAAATCCGTGATCTTAAGCGTCCTGCAGTTCTCCGAAACTGTCCTCACTGTCGCAGACGGAATCCCCTTAGGTGCCGTAACCTCTACTTCCAGCTTCATCTCTACATCTGCGCCATCCACAGCCGTCAGATGCTGGATAACTTCCTGCCAGTAGTTATAGATGTCCCTGCTCATCCGAGTATTATCTAATTTCACGGACATATAAAAATGCTTATTCTCCGGAGTATCCTCGCTCTGGTCTTCCCCTGAAGCACCAGCTGCAGAAGCCCCGCTTCCAGATCCATCGCTTCCTGGATACTCTGTATTCCCACCGGGCACTGACCAGGGATTATCTGAGCCACCAGACGCGTTTTCCGCATCGCGTTTTTTCTCTGTTTCTATCTGTTTCCTGGCCACATCTGCTTTCACAAGCAGATCTGACTGATTGATAGAAAAGACTGTCTGGTTATATTTCAGATCCACATAACGGTCATTTGAATATGCGGCCGCAAGTGCAAAATATTCTGTAGAAGCAAGTCCCTGACAGATTGTCTCTTCCAATACTGAATAGCTGGACAACCTCGGCAAATAGCAGTATGTACTCAGATACTCCCAAAGTTTCTTTATGGAGATATCATTGGAATCCCTCCAGAGCAGATCATCCAGGCTCATCTGCAGCAAAGCCGGCGCCCACTTTGTAATGATCTGTTCCGCCTGCAGCATCCTGCGAGCCGCCTTTTCAACAATATTATCATCACCGCCACCCATGTCGCTGATCTCCCACTGAATTGTCTTCATGTCCTCATACTGATCAATATAGGGAACCATCAACCAACAATAGGTCTCTTTCACCTGCCGTTCTATCTTTTTATTACAACTTATCACGCTGTTATCCGTCTCCCGGATCTGTGCGCCGTCCAGATTCAGATCATCTTTATCCGACATGATGGAAGTCCACGCAAGGAACCGCTTTACTTCCTGTTCCAGGGAACCAATCTTATTAATATCCGGTGCCACAAATGCCAGCATGTTCCGATAAATACGCGGAGATGTCCCGCGGTTATTTAAAATATCCGTCACTCGTTCCATTGCCGCGCTCTTCGCGCTGTTTCTCTTATAGGTATCCTTTGAGCGGAGAATCACAAGCCGCACAGCCTGATCATCCGGAACATCATTGGAAGATGCCGGACAAGGATGCACACCGGCAAACGGATTCTCTTTCCGGATCTTTTTCAGCCGGTTTTCAATCTCCATCTCCACATCCGCCTGGGAAATCTGTGACGCGCGGTCTTCCGCCGTTTTGCGAAGCGTCGGCTTCGTGTCATACCAGAAGCGGTTCCCGTTCGGATTATTATATAAGTAGGACAGTGAGCCATGCAGCGTATTCAGGGCATCCTTAAAATTCGCAATATTCTCCTCCGGCTGCACCGTGCCCAGCAGAATACGGGAAATCTCCAGGCCGCGGATTCCCTGATCGCGAATGGCTGACGTGCTAGGTGCGCTCCCAAGCATAATCGTCCTTGCGATTCTTCTGGAAGCCAGAATATGGCCATACCGAACCACAGCCTTATCCTTCTGATAAGGGATGGAATCCTTACCGTCAACCTCTCTGTCAATGATGCTGTTCCACGTATCCGGCAGATGACGCACCAGTTCATCCCGCACCGTCGGCACATCCAGCGGGATCGATCCCGGCATAATCATGGCGCTTGCGTCGTTCGCCATCCAAAGTTCATGAATTACTGCTGCCATCAGGCGAAGGACGCCGCGCGTCCTCTGGAAACGTTCCAGTGTCGCCCAGTCGCCATAAAGCCTGTCAAAAACCTCCGGATGGATCGGATAGCAGGAAATCAAACGGTTCTTATATTCGACTTCCTTTGCTTCCAGCGGGAAATCCGTTTCATTTTCCTGGTACATCCTGCTGAATGCATCACAGACGGCCTCCCGTGCATCCGGATCCTTACAATCCAGGAACAGTCTGCGCCGGACAACCTCAAAACCTTCGTTCGCCGCCACCGGCTTCCAGATGGATTCCATACGTCCAAACGTATGCTCTATGGTATCCAGCACCGTTTTTCCCGCTTCTCTGCCAATCTCAATTTCAGATTCCGGGATAGAAGCCACCACGATGCTGTTTTCCGATGCTCGCGCTGCCTCTGTAATCTCCTGAATAAAAGTGACAAAATTATCGTAAGATCCAGCCGGCAGTCCGTTCACGCCATAAATCTTCTTTGCATAAGTGACAAGCTCGTCCATCAGAATCAGGCACGGACCACATTCATTGAAGAGATTCTTCAAATTCTCCGAACCCGGAGATACGCCTTTCCTGTCCGCCTCGCGGATATACTTTGCATAAAGTTCCGGTTTCTCAGCTGACGTAACGAGCTGATACGCCATCTCTCCCCAGATTGTGCTGACCGTGTAACCGGGAAGATTTGCCGGATTCTTTTTGCGGGTAGGATCCAGGGCCGTCCCTACCAAAACTGCCACATTAGCCTTCGGCAGTTCTTCCAGCCCCGCCCGCTCCAAAACCGGTTTCAGGCTCGGTATGTATTCAATCGAAGTCTTCCCATGAACCATATGGTAAAGCGCCAGCATACTATGTGTTTTGCCGCCGCCAAAAGCAGTCTTAAGCTGGATCACAGGCTCTCCACCCTGTCCGGAAATACGCTGCAGAGACTCCACCAGAAGTCCTGCCATGCCCTCTGTCACATAAGTGCGTGCAAAAAACTCCACTGGATCACGGTACTCATAGGCTCCTTCTCCTCGCGCCACCTGTGCCAGATCCGCTGCAAATTCCGCCGCGCGGTAACGCCCTTCCGCCACATCCGGATGGGGCTGCATCACGTCACGCCAGCTGGGCAGATTTTTTCCGACATTTCTGGTAAGAACAGCCGCGGATGCTTTTTTCTTTCCCGCCGGTGTCGGCGCCGTATTTTCTGTCACTGCCGTGGATCCCTGTTCCGAACCATACCGAGCCTTGCGGTACAAAGCACGGATTTCCTCCGTTGCCTCCGGATCAATCGACTCACAGAGAAGCGCCATGGTATCCAGTGCCCGCTCCGTGTAACCCTGCTGAAAATCATTCGCGCCAATGTGGGACGCGTCATTCCGCACACCCATCAACTCAGAAGCCCAGTTCCTGTGGCTCTTTGACATCTTCATACTGAAAACATCGCGCCATCTGCGGTCAATCAGCCGCAGGCAGTTGGCGATGTCCAGGGAATCCAGCAATTCCCCATAATCACCGCTGTATGGCAGATCCCTCTGGTCACTTAACGCATCCAGAATTTCATTCCACCAGTCATCATGATAGACTCTTGACATCTCCTGTCCGATATAACCCGCCAGCTGAGGGAGAAGAATCCGAAATCCTTTTTGGACAAGCTCATAATTTTCCTGCATCCTTATACCTCCTCGGTCTGCGCATCCGCAGCATGTACATCTAAATAGTCCCTTATCTCCTGATGGATCAAACACAGCGCATCGTGAATACTCATGTCCGAACCATCCGCATTGATTACCTTTTTGTATCCCGTAAATATGGATAATCCGCTGCCCAGTCCTGCAATCGGCTTATCCTCATCCTCTATATCCTCCGAAAAAGAAATATCCAGCATGCCAGGCAGCTCCCGCTTCATCGTATTGATGAAACCTCTGCGTGTCGCCCCTTGCGCATCTTCTTTCTTTTTCCGAAACACAACTGCAATTCTTACCGAATTAAATCGTGGATTCGCCTTTTCTGTCCGGACCGGCCACACACCCGTAACCATAAATCCTGCTTGGATCATGCTATCCAGCAACTGCTCAAACGGCGTCATTTTTTCCATTTTTCCATCGGAGCGAATGGCTTCCTCGTCCTGTTTGCTATATTCAAAAAACAAAACGGAAGGATATTCTTCAGCAGCCGCCTGGTGGAAGTTTTGCAGCATCCGCCTGATCCCGTTTTGATATTCTCTGACTGCCTCTGCACTGTCTCCATCAAAGTGCTCCGGGATAGAAGAAAGTTCTTCCTTCGAAGTCACAACCTTCTCAAAAAGCTGCGGATAAACATTCTTTAAACATCTTCTCAACCAGATATAAAAATAATCAGACAGATCCGCATATCCCACGTTATCGTAATAAGGAAGCTCCGTAAACAAAACAGAATCTTTCGGGAATTCCATGGTCACTGCATTCGCCTGCTCCACTTTCGCAGGAACTGCCGCAGATAGTCCGGCAACCGACTCCACCACGTTCTGCAGCATGGTATTAAAATTTCCCGTGACAGTCGAAAATGGATTTCCTTCTCCAAAAACCCATGCCATCGGAATTGCCTGCTTGGTAAACGCCGCCCGAATATTTCCTTTTCGATTATCCCATGTACAGATCGAAGACTGAAAATTTGCCAGTTTTCCAATCACAAGCGCAAGATAAACGCCAACCGCCTGGCCATATGCATAGGCTCCTTTGCCTCCTTCCGACAACGGAACCTTATCCTCTGTCATTCCCGCTGCAATGGCATCTTCGGATACCTGTGACATAACCTCAGGAAGCAAATCACACAGGGTTGTCATCAAAAGCAGCTGCCTCGGCGTATATAAATCTGTATATTCTGTCAGGCCAAATCCCGGTGGGCTAAACCATCTGGTATTATTCGGAAGCGAACCAATCGGTAATTCATCCGGAATTAATGCTTTAGCCGCATCCATCTGTCGCTGATCCGGCTCCACGTACATTCTTCCATCTTTCGTCTGCACGCATACCGCCATCAGCTGGATCTCCAGTCCGCCTTCTTTCCCCGTTTTCTTTACAAATTCATCCTTTGTAATCTCACCGCACACCGGACACTGAAATTTTGCTCCTACACTCCCATGCTTATTTGTCTCTTTCTCCTTCGGGCAAATTCCCTGATGGATTTGAAACCGGATCTTTTTATCCTGGATCTCCGGTTCTGCCCAATACTCATGTCCAGCTGTTTTCGACAATACATAACTGCCCGCCAGAGGCATCCTGCAGCCACAGGCTGGGTTCGGGCATTTCATCGTCCTCACCCAGATCCAGGCATAAGCCGGCGCGTCCTCTTTTATTCCCGGAATCTGCACAAACGGATACTCATCCTTCATCCTGTATTCGACAGTATCCCGAAGCCATCTCCCATAATGCGCGACATCCGCTGCCAGACCTTCCGCACCAAAGTAAAATCTATTCTCCGCATCCGGATGAACTGCTTTTTCATTCATAAACCGAGCGGGTATCTCCGCTACTGCTTTTGTAAGGAGACAGGCCACCGCGTTCAGGTCACCCGCCTGAACCTGCAGCCCAACCTTCTGCGCTGCAATCGTAAGACCTCCAAATCCGGAAAACGGGTCGCATACAACCGGAAGCTTCTCCGGATTCTGAATGGTGGAAAAATTCCCCTTACCTCCTGCAATCTGACATAACAGCACGGATATTTGTTTTCTTTTCTCATCCTCTTCATTAGCCGGACCATCCAAAATATCCGCTGCCAGCAAAGCCGCTGATGAATCTACCGGACTCCGGTTCCACCACAAATGCATATTGCCCGGATGACCTTTATGCGCCTTATCTCCCATCGCAGAAACGCTTAATGCCTTTAAAGGGAGCGCAGTTTCTATTATTTTTTTCATAAAATAAGGATCACTCCCTTCCGTCAAACCATAGACAACTTGTCTGCCATCTGATCACTATTCTGTTAACCAATTTAACTGCCCTATTGATGTACTTCCCAATGACCGTATCTTCGTCCACCAACACGTTCCACATAACCAAGCTTTCGCAATTCATCTATTCCTCTTTGAATCGTTCTTCTGTTGACATTTAGCGCTTCGGCCATCTCTGATGTAGTGGTTACTGTTCCCTCTTTGAGCAGATTTAATATCTTTGTTTCTATTGTGACTTCCTTTGTGACATCTATTGTGACTTCCTTTGTGACATCCTGCTCATTAATTGGGTCAATTGTTTCGGATGAACTTTCCCCACTATTTTTTTTCATTAACTGCAAATATAAATCACAGGCATTGCACAAAACCATGACTCCGCCTGAAAACTCATATTTCGGAAGTGGGCCGCCATACTCTTCGCAGCCTCTCCGGATCTTATCAAATCCGCGGCCCCACGCCTCGATCATTCCACTTTTGAAAAAGGTATTTGCCAGCTTCGGATTGTACGGTTTGGAAGAATGCTTCTCAAAAAGCTTTTCCGTAGAATCCAGTTCTTCCGGCATTTTCCCCTCATTCCAGATGTACATATGATCCTCGTAGACGCTGATCTGAATCGGATTGCAGCTTTCATATGCCTTATGGATGACGGCGTTAAGCAAAATTTCCCTGCAGGAATCCGGGTGAAAGAAGAATCTTTCTATACGCTGTATTCCCTGATAGGTAATCAATGCCTTCATGTATTTTGTATAGATCAGATCCATTGTTTTATCAATCTGCTCAATCAAAGGCCCATGAATCTCATCCTGGTATAGCAAATCTGAATCCGATTCTCCAAAAAAGCCAATCTTAATATAAGCTCCCGTAATCCACCGCTCCGGATCCGGATAAAACGCAAGAGCCGCCGCCCTCGTCAAATATCCGTCATCGTCATACAGTCGCAGATTTTCCATCAACACCTGATCAGAAACCTTCGTTTCCTCCTCTGTGAGTCGTCCCCGCCCGATTGCCTTCTTTTTGAAAAGCGCAATAGCGCTCTGGCTTAAATCCTCCACCTTTAGCCTCGGAACAGGCATACCATCCCATGTCCTGCCCTGGGCACGAAGAATTGCCCGATCCAGTTCTTTGCCTGTAATCGTGCGCATCGTACTTCCGGAACGATAATAGTACACTCCGTGAAAACTGATCATCGTCGGATATTTGTCCACAACAATTTCAAGATAATCCAGCCCATCTTTGTTGCATAGATTCACATCGACAATAATCCCCATCGTGTCGGTCACCTGATTCGGAATCTTTTCTAACAATTTCTTCGCATTATTGATTCCTTTCAAGTTTCCATGATCATCTATTCCAATATATAAGGTTCCACCGCTTGCGTTGGCATAACCGCAAATCCATTTTAAATAATCGTCCTGCCAGGACTCTTTCCATTCCACATTCTGACTTTCTGCCATCTGCTTAAGCCACCTGCCTTTCTGATCATCATCTCCAACATATCACCAAATTATTATCTTATGTCAGTCCGATTCCATCAGATCAAACAGGCTCATCTGCTGCGGCACCTCCGCTTTCAGTTCCGCCGCCTTTGACTGGATATCCGGCCAGGAAACCACTAGTGCATTGTAAGCATAGGCTTCTTTTGCCCAATTCTTCTGTTCTGCAATAGTATATAAGCGATAAGCCAATTCCTTTGCACTTTCCGCATTACTGCCAAACAATTCCGCCACAATCTGGGCACAGGCTCCTACCCCGCCTTTTTCCATTGCATACGTCAGCTGCTGCGTCAAAAGCCAAATATTTGCCTCATTGTTGTCAACCTTTTCCGGAAGGTTCTTTCTCTCCAGCAAATGCACAATGCCCGCTTTCGCATAAAGCATTCCATGAGAGGCCATCATTGGTATGGATGTGCCTTTGGCATTTGCTAATACTTCTGCTTCACCATATTTAATGTCATTATACGCGTATTGCGTATAAAGGTCTACGCAGAAACGACTGGCTGCATCAATGTTTCCAACCTGCTCATTGAAATACAAATCAATCTCTTCATTAATAATCTGCAATGCGCTACGCACAGTCATCGGTGTACCGTCCGCTTCAAGGACGCGACGGTATTTTGAATATACAGCCATGCCAGGACCAATCGCAGATTGAGCGAGATCAACAGGAGCGATATTGCTCTCCTGAAGCTTTTTCAAGGCAGGGCGTAGTTCACGACGCAATGCAGCAATCAGGTTACGGCGAGTTGTCTGGGGTGCATCTTCCGATCGTTTTCGGCAGACGAGGACGATGGAAGAAGCGAGAGCATTTGCCCCAATTCCAATTGTTCTTCCAGGCTTTTCGGTTCTCATCGGCCATGTCCCTGTAATAGCAAAACCTGCATCAATGATTGATTTTAGCATGGTTTCCCATCCGGATGATGATCTGCTCTTAATATCTGTATCTGAGTCGATATCATTTTGCTTATACGCATAATAAATAGTCACCGGCACATCATCACACGCATATTTATATATCTGCTTACAAGTTTCTAACATACCATCTTCAAAAAATGTCTTAGCAGTTTCTCCATCTCCTTCATGACGATAAGGGTCAGCAATTAGTTCTTCTGCTTTAGGCACCAATAATGTTTCAAACAATTTTGGATATGTATCCTTCAATGACATTCTCATCCAAATATAAAAATAATCTGACAAATTGGCATACCCAATATTATCATAATAAGGCGGATCGGTTGATACCATAACATTACGTAAGCCACAATCCTGTCGCGCATCAAATTGTGCTACATTTGCCGGAATTCCTTGCCCTAAAGAATCAAAAGCCTTCAGCATCAAATCAAACAAATTATTAAAGCTTCCACTAGAATTACTAAAAATATTACATTCAGCATAATCCCACACCATAGGAAGCGCTTGTCTTGAGAAAGTGCATCTCATTTGAGTATTTACACTATTCCATCCACATACTGCGGATGACTGATTACTCATCTGATCAATTAAAAAAGCCAAGTATACGCCTATTGCCTCTCCATACGCCTTAGCGCCAAACCCATTTGAATTTAACGAAACATGGTCATTTCCCATTCCTGCTTCAACCGCATCTAATTCAACTTTATGCTGAATTTCTGGAATAAGCGACGCAAACGTTGTTAATGTTTTTAACTGTCGATTAGTAAATAACCCCGAAAACTCATTAATTCCATACAATTGGGCTCTTATATCTCTTGGGTTATACGCAAGTTCCCCGTCTGGGAATTTATCTGGTTTCTCAATATCCGCAGCCAATACTTGGCTTTCATCAGGCGCAATAAATAGTCTTCCCTTCTTTCCTTCTGCTACAATTGCTAACAATTGTGTTCCTAAATGATGTTTTTTTCCTTCTTCACGTATATAATCAAGCGGCGTATTTTGACCACATAAAATACACTTAAACTTTCCTCCCCGACCCACTTTAGGAGCGTCTGGTTCCTTTCCTTTTCCAGTACGTACTCTATATCTTATTTTCTTATTTGCATAATCAAACTCTGGTTCAATATATGCCTCATTGCCTTTCTTTTTTGATAAAACAAATGAGCTAGCTAAGGGCATTTCACATCCACAAGCAGGATTAGGGCATTTTACGGTACGAGCCCAAATCCATGCAATCACTGTTGCTTCTCCTCCGCCCTGCTCTTTTGGAACTTTCACTTTAGGATACAGATAACCAATTCGCCGAAAAGCTTCCTGCTTCATCCACTCCCCGTAATATCGAACATCCTCAGCAAGTCCCTGTGCCCGCTCCCATCCTTCTGTTGTCATCGAAACTCTTGCATCTGGATTGACAGGCGCCATTCCTGCAAAACGTGGCGGAATCTCAATCATTGCCTTATTAATCATTACAGCTACCGGATTTAAATCGTGTGCAAACGCTTCTAATCCCAGCCTCTGGGCTTCCAGTGGAATTGCTCCACCGCCCGCAAACGGGTCTAATAACGCCGGCGTATTGCCATTGGTAGAACGCAAAATTTCATTCTTTGCAGCGTTCAGGACTTCCTCATTATTGGAATTCTCCCATACCACAAGATCTTCCAAGATTTTAAATAATCGCTGCCTCTCGGTATTCTGTGCCTCCTCCGTCGGGAACTTTTCTGGATGCGAAGAAGGATCATCCACAAGGCTAGACCAAATTACAGCGCGAGCTGTAGCAAGCGGACGCCTTGCCCACCATAAATGTAAAGTTGACGGATGGCCATGTCTAATTGATTTTTCTCTCGCAGATTCTGTATTAATTTTATCTAACGGCAACGCCACCTCAATTAGTTTTTTATTCTTCATTTTTGATTTCTCCAAAGCATTCTTCTAAATATACTATTGCCTTACTGCTCAATCTGCAGGGTCCCTGCGGAGCATATGATAATATGCCCCTTTTCTTCAACTGATCAAATGATACTTTATTACAATTAGTCGTACTTATTAGCACTAAGCGCACATACAACCCCTTTACAGCTTCAATTGGAATTGTCTTCTTCCAGTATATATCCGTCTCAGAATTTGAACGAATTTCTTTTACAACAGTTTTATATTCTATCCTTGAATAAGGAGAAGATCTATATATATACACAATATCTCCAACTTCATACTTTCTTGTTTTTTTCCAATCAACATATCCTGTTGCTGATTTCATGAGCTGTCGCTGAACTGCTCTCCTTGGTTGTCGCTGCGTT
>JAJQHQ010000051.1 GCA_021199655.1 Lachnospiraceae bacterium
TGAGCCAAAATCTCAAAGAACTGGAAGCTGACGATCTGATCATTCGCCATGAATATCCGCAAATCCCACCTCATTTCTTTTCCAATTCAGCAGCAATACTGAATTTATAATTACGAAAACCGATCCGGCGTTGTGGACAAGAGCGCCAACGACCGGGTTCAATATACCTGTAATCGCAAGGGTAATTGCGATAAAGTTGAGTGTCATAGAGAATGTCATATTCAAACGTATGGTGGTCATCATTCGTTTGGAAAGCGCTACAAGATGCGGCAGTTCTTCCACCTTATCGTCTACCAGTGCAATATCAGCGGCATCCACCGCAATATCACTTCCGATACCACCCATAGCGATTCCGATGTCCGCCTTTTTCAGTGCCGGTGCATCGTTTACGCCGTCACCGATCATGCAGACCGATTCCTGTTTTTCCTGATAAGAACCGATCCATTTTAGCTTATCTTCCGGCAGACATTCTGCATGGACTTCCTCGATATGCAGCTGCCCGGCAATCGAAACAGCAGCTTCTTCATTGTCTCCGGTCAGAAGCACAGGTTCTATAGAAAGACGCTTGAGTTGGTCGATCATAGAAGCACTATTCTCCCGAGGCGTATCGGAAAGGACAAGGAAACCGGCCAGTTTTTCGTCTGTGCTCACATAAATCACCGTACAGCCCTGTTTCAAAAATTCTCCTGTCTCCGCAAGTACCATATCTGTGACTGTGATGTTCTTTTCCGCCATCATTTCATAATTTCCGGCAAGAATTGCCGTCCCGTTAATCGTTGCGGATACCCCACGTCCCGGCAGCATGGCAAACTGATCGCAGGTAGGAAAGGAGTTCCCCATCTCTGTGCTGTAGCTCTTTACAATTGCCCTGCCCAGCGGATGCTCTGACAGCTGTTCTGCGGCGGCGCAGAAAGAGTAGAGTTCCTCAGAGGACAGCTCCGAGAGAATACTTTTTGCGCAAATGACCTTCGGCGTTCCATAGGTGAGGGTTCCTGTTTTGTCAAACGTGATCTTTTCCGCCTTCGCCAACCGTTCCAGTGCGTCTCCTTCTTTCACGAGAAAGCCGTGCTTCGCGGCATTTCCGATCGCCGCCATGATTGCTGTCGGCGTCGCCAGAACCAGCGCGCAGGGGCAAAACACGACCAGAATCGTCACAGCCCGGATGATCTGTCCGGTCACAAGCCAGGTGATGGCTGCAGCAGAGAGCGCGATCACCACAATCCAGGTCGCCCACCGGTCTGCAATCCCCACAATTTTTGCTTTTCCGGCATCTGCCGACTGTACCAGGCGTATCATTCGCTGGATGGAGCTGTCTTCGCCTACCTTTGTTGCTTCCATATCAAATGCTCCGAACTGATTGACCGTTCCGGAGGAAACCTCATCACCGGCTGTCTTATCTACCGGCATGGATTCGCCGGTCATTACCGCCTGGTTGATCGAAGTCTGGCCGGAAAGGATCACACCATCCACCGGGATCGTCTCCCCCGGAAGAACCCGGATTTTATCGCCAACTCTGACTTGCATGGATGGGACAATCTTTTCCATACCATACGCGTCCAGTATCCGGGCCGTCGTCGGGGTCAGCTTTACGAGCTTCTCAATGCCGCTTCTCGCTTTCGCAACGGTCAGTTCTTCCAGAAGACCGCCAAGCTGCATGATGACAGCCACCTCACCGGCGGCGAAAATTTCTCCGGTAATCACCGAGGCGATCAACGCAATGGAAACAAGGACATCCGCTTTGATGTCAAAAGCCGTCACAAGGCCAATGATGGCTTCCATAATGATCGGTATTCCGCAAAATACAATAGCGATCCATGCAGCATCAAAAGGAAATGGCGACCATCCGGCCAGGCTACATAGGACCGCAGCTCCTGATAGTATAAGAAAAACAATGTCCTTTTTGATTCCTCCCAACTCTAACATCCATTCAAGTCTGGAAATCGCTGCTTTCATATGAGTTTAGTTCCCCCTCTTTTCGCATACCGCCTGCCGCAATCCGTTCAAAGCTTTCATCGCTTAACGAGTGACCCATCCGGCTTCCTTCTCTGTCCGCTAAAACAGGATCAACGCCGGCAAGCATCAGGTTTTTCTCGAAAAAAACATGCTTGCGATGTGTTCTCTCGGCGGCCAGACTGCCTTTCTCTGTCAGGTGAAGGTAATACTTTTCATCCATCAAAAGAAAACCATCCCGTTCCAGTGACAAAACTGCCTGGCTGACGCTGGCTCTGGAAAAGCCCATAAAGGACGCAAGGTCGGAAGACCGTATTTCGTTTTGCTCTTTGAGAAGCAGAAACAAAGCTTCCAGATAATCCTCCCTGGACTCCTGGCGTATTTGGTTCATACGATTTTTTTGCGTATCGTTCATTGACGATCCCTGCCTGTTCATTTAATACCCGTGTGGGTATAGGTTTATTATACATATAGGGGTATAGGAATGTCAAGCAATACGCGCGAAGATTAGGAGATCCTGACAGATTTGACTCCTGTGCAGATGTGAAGTGATGCACTTCCGAGAAAAAACAAAAGCAGCCGTCAAAGGCTGCTCTCGTTTTGAATATTTTTAGATTATATGATACCACGGATTTCTACGCGCTCTGCGCTCCCGAAATCCTAAAAACATTCGGAATCCGCTCATTTTTCTAAGAAAAATGGCTACTTCCTCATGTTTTTGCGGGTCTCAAAGTCATGAATACGAACGCAAGCATTCGATTCATGATTTTTGGACCCTGGTATCATCCCATATTTGCGAAGCGTTCTACGGCTTTCGTAAAGTCAGCAATCGTTTTGTCAGCGTCGCCGTGTTCGATGCCGTCACGCACACAATGCTGAATGTGTCCTTCAAGGACAACTTTACCGCATCCATGCAAGGCGGATTTCGCCGCATTGATCTGAGCCAGAATATCTTCACAGGGAATGTCCTCATCTATCATACGGTCAATAGCCTGCACCTGCCCGATTATTTTTTTCAGTCTGCGATGCAGATTTTCTGCGTCCATACACTGTTTCATGTTCGTTCCTCCTCGTATACGTAAGGGTGTACGTGTACATGATATAGCATTTAGGATTGTTTGTCAATCGACCGTCAAAAAGCCAAACCTTCATCTTCTCAGATATTTTCCGCAGAAATTCTTAAAATACCGACGATAATTTGTGTGATTGGGGAAATGAAAACCGTTAATTTACGTGATTACCTGAAACTCCATAATTACTTTATATGACCATCATAGAGTCAAGCCTTTTATCTGAAAAACCTCTCAATGGAAAGTTCACCGGGAGATTTGTATATACGAGCATATGAAAAATAGCAGTCATTTCGCAGCTTTCAATCATTACATGTCCGTACTCGCAAAGCGAGTATGGATGAAGGCCGCGCCAATCGCTATGCGATTTTTAATTGCGCGGCTTCCATTATAACTAACGCATTATGCGTGCGATATTGCAAAAGCATTAGTATAGCGAAGATATGTGCAACGATTACTGATTACGGTCGAAATGAAAACGCTGTTCACGTATCCAACACAGAATAGACAACCTTTTGTCACAAATCAAATGGTAGAATGTATCGACAGTGTAAACACTGCCCAAATATAAACTAGGAGGCATTCATATCATGAAATGCAGTATGAAAAAGAATCTGTCCTCTTTTCTTTCCCTGACGCTTGCCTTTTCGCTAACTGCGGGCTTCGGAATCAGCGCCAGTGCCGAAGAAAGTGCAAAGACATCCACAGAGACTGTCGCAGAGGAAAACCTGTCCGAAAACATAACAGATACATCAGGCGTTAATAACTATTATCTCGTGACAAATATGTACGGCGATGGGCAGAAGCCCTGGTATATTGTGATCGACTACGGCGTGGAGCTCGACCCGTCAGGTGTCCGGGCAGACGATTTTGAAGTGGATAATTATGAGATTGAAGCCGTTTATACAAATTCAGAAACAAGCCTTCCTGAAAACAGCACAACCGGAAATTATGTACTGATTGAACTCTCCACAGACTACACAACCACAAACTATGGAGGAAGCGGCTCCGGAAGCAGTGAATCAAATGAATATAATTCCTTCGGAAATAACTCTTTGGGGGATGATTCACTTGAAGAAGGATCTGAGGATGGGCGTTCCCTGGGAGAAGGCTTTGTCGGAGGTGGTTCTTTCGGAGATGATTCTTCTGGAAATGATTCTTTCGGTGATGATTCTGCGGAAGACAGGGAGATTTCCAACAATAGTGGAAACACAGAATTCCTCAGCTATGAAGAAAACGAAACGGAATCCGGTAACATGAATGGCCTGGATGATTCCGGCTTCGGCAATCGCGGTGACCGCTCAGGGTTGGGCGGCTCCGGTATGGATGACTTTGGTACAGGCGACTCGAATATAGGTGACCCTGACACGGACGACTTCGATGCGTCCGATAAGGCAGAACGTTCCATACAAGAAGGCAACAGCAGCAGAGGCTCCATGTTCTCCTCACAGTCTGCGCTCAGCAACCAACTGACCGTGACGTTCCGGCAGACTGGCAGCATTTCCTGCCTGGATGGAACGACTCTGGATGCATGGGCAGAAAGCTGTACTACCAATTATGAAAATAATGTAAATCTTCTGGTTGAAAACTTTTCTCAGTATACCTTTACACTCTCAGACAGTACTTCCTTGATGTACAGCCTGTATCTGCCGGATGATTACTCGGAAGATACCGAATATCCTCTTGTCCTGTTTATGCCGGACGCTACCGGAGAAGGCAGTGATGAATATCTCGCCCTGACGGAAAGCCTGGGCGGCGTGATCTGGACGGCCGAAGAATGGCAGAGCGAACATGAAACCATCGTGCTTGTCCCGCAGTATGAGTCTTCCAATACCGAAGACCCTGCGTATACCATGGAACTGGTCACTGAGATTGTCAGCCAGTACAACGTGGATACCTCAAGAGAATACCTGGTCGGACAGTCTTCCGGAACCATCCGCTCCATCAAGCTGCTCATTGATTACCCGGATGAATTTGCCGGTGCTCTTCTGGTCGCCGGACAGACCGATTCCGCCTATACCGATTCGATTTCGCAGCTGTCCACGCAAAACATCTGGATGATCTGCTCCGAAGGCGACGCGAGAGCCTATCCGGGCATGACCGAGATCACCGAAGCCGTGGAAGCGGAAGGAACCGAAGTGACCATTGCCCAATGGGCAGCTACTCTGACCGATGAAGAACAGGAGCAGCTGGCAGCTGAGCAGGCTTCGGCAGGAACCACAATCAACTGGACAATTTTTGACGCCAATACCGTAATGAGAGACGATGTATCCTCCACGGACGCTACAGAACACATGAATACCTGGCGTGTGGCATATGATCTGGACACCGTAAGAGAATGGCTGTTTGAACAGACACGGTAAGAACGGAATCACAAACAGAAACGTGAGCCGCCAGGCGCAAACGATTATCAGGCCGGATAAGAAAGTATCCGGCCTGTTCTGTCGCTGTTTATTTTAACAATCTTTTTTCTGATTCCTCCTGCTCTTTGTATCGCTTCGGAAACAGAATATCTCCGACCGAACAGGTAATTTTGAATTGACACAATTCGACAATAGTGTTATCTTTTGTCAAACGGGGGATACGAGGGGATTTGAATGCAGGAAAACAAGAAATTTTTTTGCGAAATGCTAAACAATGGCGTACCGTGAAATGGCGGTGAAATTCCGTGATTTCACGGTGTTTACCTGTACTTCCAGCAAAATTTTGGCATCAGCTTCCAATCCTCATCCAAAAGAGCCGTTATTTTTATCAAAAACAGCAAATCCCATATTAATCTTCAAATGAGCTCTCATTTACCTGCTCTGTGTCCACGCCAACGCGCCTAAATAACAGCTGTTATTTTTTTAGGTCTGACCACGAATCTGACCACTGACATGAAAAGTTCCTATCATTGTTCTTCTCGAATGCAAGTAAATATTTTGCATCAAAAATGTAAAAAACAGGTGATTTCGGTTACATATCTTGACAGAGTGAGCATTGTGATGTAGAATTCATGCGTATCAAGGGATTATACAGGTTTTTTCTAAAAAGAAAACTACTCCCTTAGTAAATAACTTGGGGAGTAGCTAAGCACCGCTGTTCCTGCAAATCCATTTCAGCCAGCTTCTAAATAATAAAAAGTCAGCGAACCAGTATTCTGTTCTGGTTCTCTGACTTTTTCAATTGTCTGCTTGCAGTTACTAAAAGAGCCGGGTAAGATTTTGGTCTTATCCGGCTCTTCTTATTCCTGTTTTTCCTGGTACACAGCCAGTATTTTATCCTAAGACTTCAGTCTTCACCAATTGCTCCGTTCGCATTCCCTTTTACGCACAAGCCCGTTTTTTCCAGCACATCTTCTACCCTGTGAACCGGAATGATCTTCAGGTTCTTCTTTACATCAGAGGGGACTTCATCCAGATCATTTTCGTTTTCCAACGGGATCAGGGCAGTCGTGATCCCGGCCCGCTGTGCCGCCATAAGCTTCTCCGGAACCCCTCCGATCGGCATTACAAAGCCGCGTAAAGACACCTCTCCTGTCATTGCAATCTTTGGAGAAACCGCTTTTCCCGTCACGAGTGAAGTGATCGCGGTAGTGAGAGTAATCCCGGCAGAAGGACCATCCTTCGGAACTGCTCCGGACGGAACGTGAATATGCAGATCGTTTTTCTCAAACAGTTCGGCCTTATCCGGATACATGCTTTTCACAAGGCTGACCGCGATCTGCACGGATTCCTTCATAACGTCGCCCAGCTGACCCGTTATAATCACATTTCCTTTCCCTTTGGTAAAAAGCGCTTCGATAAACAGAATCTCGCCACCTGCCTGTGTCCATGCAAGACCGGTCACTATGCCGGGCTGCTGATTCTCCAGCATCCGATCATGTAAAAGGGGCTTCTGATCCAGAAATTCACGCAGCCGACCCGGCGTGACTGTTACACGCCTGTTTTTTCCCTCTACCAGGCGGACAGCCGCCACACGGCAAAGCGTATCCAGTCTCTTTTTCAGGCCGCGCACACCCGCTTCCATTGTATAATCAGAAATGATCGTACGCAGAGCGGCATCGGAGACATTCAGATTATCCTTCTGAATGCCCATTTCTTCCATTGATTTCGGAAGCAGATGCCGCTTGGCGATCTGAAATTTATCGGAAGCCGTGTACCCCGGGAACTGGATGACTTCCATGCGGTTCAGCAGCGGTTCCTGTATGGTATCCGTTGTATTTGCCGTACAGACAAACAGCACGTCCGAAAGATCATAAGGCACGTTCATATAATGGTCGGTAAATGTACTGTTCTGCTCCGGATCAAGGACCTCCAGCAGAGCACTGGAAGGATCTCCGCCATAATCCTTACAAAGCTTGTCCACCTCATCCAGTACCATCACCGGATTCGACACGCCGCTCCTTTTGATGCCTTCCATAATCCGGCCAGGCATGGCTCCGACATAGGTGCGGCGGTGTCCGCGGATCTCCGCCTCATCGCGGATGCCGCCCAGACTCACGCGTACATATTCCCTGCCAAGTGCCTTCGCAATGCTCTGACCAATGCTCGTTTTGCCTGTGCCGGGAGCCCCGACAAACAGCAAAATAGAACCCGACTGTTTCTGGTTCAGTGTCATCACCGCCAGCTGCTGCACGATCCTGCGTTTTACTTTATCAAGGCCAAAATGATCCGCATCAAGGATTTTTCGCGCTTCCTTTAAATCCACCGGCTGCATTTCTTCTTTTTTCCAGGAAAGCGTCGTCACAAAGTCAAGATAATCATACAGCATCCCGTACTCATGGCTGTCCTGTCCCTCCTGCTTCATGCGGTTCAGGACTTTTAATGCCTCCGCATGAGCCGTCTCATTCATCCCGGACGCTTCGATTTTCTTTTCAAATTTCCGCACATCAGAAATATTTTCCGGATGCATTTCATCCAGTTCCTTTTGCAGAAATTCCATCTGTTTCTTAATCGCCTGCTCCCGGTAAACCTTTTCATTCTGACTCTGCTGTGCTGCGGCCGCTTCTTTCTTTACCTTTTCTGCCTCCAGATACTGGTATATCGCCTGCTCCATGCGTTCAGTCCGTTCTGAAAGCGTATCTGCTGCCAGAATCTGATATTTTTCTTCATTTGAAATCGTCAGCTGATAGGACAGGGTCGCGGTCATTTCTCCCAGAGAATCCCACTGCTGTATATAATTGCGTGCAAGCAGATTAAACTGCATATTCTGTGTACCCTGTATGCTCTGGATAAATGCTGTTCTGGCACTGTCAAAATGTTTTGCAGCCTCTTCCGGAGTCATATCCTCCACATCCTGGCGCTTACTCAACGTTACTTCAATCGTTCCGTCCATTGCATCGATAGAATCGAGGTTGACTCGGCTGCCGGTTTTGATCTTTACGTTTCCTTCTTTATCTACTGCCTCAATTGTGCCGGTTATGCCAATCGAATAAAAATCATCCGGCCGCATGTCCTCCCGCGCCTTATCCTCTTTCAGCATCAGAAACACTACATTCTGTCCCTGTTCTCCGGTTGCCTGCGTTACCTCATGAAAATATTTTCCGTCAAAATACAGATTGATCTCCGGAACGATCACAATATTATAATAAGGAACAATAATCATAGCCGTCTCCCTTCACATTTCTGCGCAGGGCCGGGTGCAGCTTTAGCCGCAAAACTCCTTATCCGGCTCTGTGCATATAAAAGAAAAAACCGCAGAGTATTGCCTTTTCTGCGGTTTTCCATTTTTAAAACTGCGTTTTTGCAGCCACGCAATTTAATAATCCATTTCGCCTGCGCCGGCCGGTGCCGCCGGTACCGGTTCTTTGATGTCGCCCGCCGCGGCTTCTGTGGTCAGCAATGTGGAAGCTACGCTTGTCGCATTCTGCAGAGCGCTTCTCGTTACCTTCACCGGATCAAGAATGCCTGCCTGTACCATATCCACGTACTCTTCTTTGTAGGCATCAAAGCCGATACCTGGCTCGGATTCATGAACCTTATTCACGATCACAGCGCCTTCCAGTCCTGCATTTTCTGCGATGTAATAGAGCGGCGCTTCCAGTGCTTTCAGGATAATCTTCGCTCCGGTCTTCTCATCGCCTTCAAGAGCATCCGCGACTTTCTCCACATCCTTAGACGCATGGATGTACGCAGAACCGCCGCCGGCAATAATGCCTTCTTCCACGGCTGCTCTGGTCGCAGCGAGGGCGTCTTCCATGCGAAGCTTTGCTTCTTTCATCTCAGTCTCGGTAGCAGCTCCGACACGGATAACAGCTACGCCACCTGCCAGCTTCGCCAGACGTTCCTGAAGTTTTTCTTTGTCATAATCTGATGTGGTTTCCTCAATCTGGGAACGGATATGGGAAATCCTTGCCGCAATCGCGTCTTTGTCGCCAAGTCCGTCCACAATGACCGTGTTCTCTTTCTGAACCTTTACGGATTTTGCTCTGCCGAGCATGTCCATCGTCGCATCTTTCAATTCCAGGCCGAGCTCATCGGAGATCACCTGGCCGCCCGTCAGGACTGCGATATCCTGCAGCATTTCCTTGCGGTTGTCACCGTAGCCCGGTGCCTTTACGCCGACCACATGGAAAGTCCCGCGCAGCTTGTTGACGATCAGGGTCGTAAGTGCTTCACCCTCGATATCTTCCGCAATGATCAGCAGTCTCCTCCCGGACTGTACGATCTGCTCCAGAAGCGGAAGGATATCCTGAATATTGCTGATCTTCTTATCTGTGATCAGAATCAGCGGATCGTCCAGCACTGCTTCCATCTTCTGATTGTCTGTTACCATATAAGAAGAAATATATCCTTTGTCGAACTGCATTCCTTCGACCAGCTCGATCTCCGTCTTCATGGTCTTTGACTCTTCAATCGTGATCACGCCGTCCTCGGAAACCTTCTCGATCGCGTCTGCAACCATCTCTCCAACGGTATCGTCCCCGGAGGACACTGCGGCGACTCTGGTGATCTGCTCCTTGCCGCTCACCTTTTTGCTCATGCCCTTGATGGATTCCACAGCGGCATCGGTTGCTTTCTTCATGCCTTTGCGAAGTTCGATCGGATTCGCGCCGGCAGCGATATTCTTCAGGCCTTCCTGCACCATCGCCTGTGCGAGTACGGTAGCGGTCGTAGTGCCGTCTCCGGCCACGTCATTTGTCTTGGAAGCAACTTCCTTGATCAGCTGCGCACCCATGTTTTCAAACGGGTCTTCCAGTTCAATTTCTTTCGCGATCGTTACGCCATCGTTCGTGATCAGCGGAGAACCGTAGGATTTATCAAGCACTACATTTCTTCCCTTCGGTCCGAGCGTTACACGAACCGTATTCGCCAGTTTATCTACTCCGGCTTCCAGAGCCGCTCTTGCATCAACACTGTATTTTAATTCCTTTGCCATAATTTAACTGCCTCCTTAGCAACTGCTTCTATATTAAATCTCCATGCTCGCTGATGCGATCACCACGAGCCTGTCTGTTGACGACTTTTGTAACTGTTCAGTACCTTCACAGTTACTGGAAAAAGTCCATTTAAAATCGCTGCGCGATGGGACTTTTTCCTGTAGAATGAACGTTTTCATACGTACCTCGCAGCAAGTGCGAGGTACTGTCCTGAATAATTACGACTTTTTTACAATAAATCAGTCTTCCACCAGAGCAAGGATATCGCTCTGCTTTACGATGATATATTCGTCCTCTCCAAGCTTTACTTCTGTGCCGGAATATTTGGAATAAATAACCGTATCTCCCGGCTTTACCGTCATCTTTACTTCCTTGCCGTCCACAAGACCGCCCGGGCCGACTGCAATGACTTCTGCCTCCTGCGGCTTTTCCTGTGATCCGGACATCAGGATGATGCCCGACTTCGTGGTTTCTTCTGCTTCGCGCTGTTTCAGCACGACTCTGTCTGCTAATGGTGCTAACTTCATAAGTATTCTTCCTCCATTCTTTTGTGCAGGCGCCTATGGGATTTTTCGTGCAAAACGAAATACATGGCATGATTGTTTCGCATATATAAACTCTCTCAGGTGTCGTTCATTTTTTGTTATACGGAATATAGCACAATTATCAGCACTCGTCAATATTGATTGCTAATAATTTATATTTATTTTAGATTTAGCCAGAATACTGTTCGCCGGGAATCATCTGTCAGGATATGCACTATTAGGGTTTTGTAGCAAATCCGGCTTTTTACACAAGAACTGGTGAGCTGATCAGCAAACGTGACCGTTCTGCTGTCTCAGCACAGCCATAACAGAAGTATATTCCTGCAAAATATCGTCATATTCATGCAGTTTCAGTTTTTTATGCACCTGATCGATCTGCCAGGGTTTTACCGTCAGCGTATGCACCCAGGGGAAAAAGCGGAAGCTGGTGGTAAAATGCTGAAACACGGTTTCTTCGTGGAGCCTGCGTTGTTCGTTATAAACTCTCCGGCAAAGCCTTTTCTTATCAGCAAGCTGATTGATCGCGGACTGGTCCGGCATAAACATCTTTTTTTTGCTGCAAAGGGCACGGCACCGCGCGAACAGACCGCTTTCGCGGATGAGAGAAAGATTCAGCAGCAAAACGCCGGAATTTACATAATCCATATGAAACAGATCTTTCCGGAAAAACCATTTCCCATAATAATCCGGAACGCCAGCCAGCTCACAGTCTGATAAGTCCTGATAATAAAAATCGCCAAAAGCCTTTCTGCAGACAACATCATTGTCCAGATACAGGATTCGATCCGGCAAGTCAGCTATCTGGTCTGCATACAGGCGCAGCATACAGCAGGGCGTGAAACGGGTTTCCATATTTGCCAGCGGCGGCGCGGCACGAAACAATTCCGTAGCGTCAATCAGCACGGCAGAGCTCTTTTCATCCTGTTTTTTGAGATACCGATCCAGATAACTGACAGTCTCCCCGGAAACGGGCAGGATCTGCCCTGTCTGAAGTGTCAGATCCATGGTCATCACAAAAATATTCAGAGGTTCCGAAGCATATTTCAACAGGGAAAGGACAGAAATCACCAGCCCGTCCTCAATGTTCTTATCTCCGCAATAAAGGATATTCATGCATCCTTCTCCTTTTGGTATCGAATGTATTCACAGTTGCTTTTCCGGCTGCGTGCATCCATGCAGGCATATATTCTGTCATGCAGCTCCATCTGCTGTTCCCTTTTCTTCTTGCCCGGACCAGCAAAGAACGGACCATCTATATAAACAACAATTTTCGGCTTCTTCCCATGCTTTCGCTGCTGGTAAGTCGTGGTCATGCAAAAGGCCGGCACATTGTACAGCACCGGAAACTGGAATGCTGCCGCCGGAAAAGGACGGATAAACGTACACCAGGGCCAGACATGGGCTTCCGGATAAATGACAATACACCGTTTTTTCCCGACATGATCCCCGACTGCTTCCATAAACTTCTTCATCTGCCCTAAGGAATCCGGCAAAACCAGAGCGCCCAGCATGGGAAGGAGCTTCCCAAGCACTGGAATTCCCAGATTCGACACACTTGCGATCGCGCTCATCCGCATAGGAAAGCAATACAAAGCCGGGCCAAGTACGTCCCCCACAGGCTGTGTGTGGTTTCCGTACAGAAAGCAGCCGCTCTTTCCGGCACTTTTTAATACTTTCCTGTTTTCCACATGTATATGCAGCACCAGTTTGTCATAAAGCAGTGCAGCTGCCAGTGCCGCACAGTAAAGCACTGCGGAAGCAAGACGGTAGACCGGATTCCTGTGTGTCCATTGATAATCCTCCGGCAGCGATTCATCCTGACGGGCGCTTTCCACAAAATCATCTGTATAATTCTGATAATAGCAGGTTGTTCGGCTCTGCTTCACGCTCAGTTGCCTTCCCTTCTTAAATTATAGACGTGTTATAACACTTATTATCAATCTCGTCAATCAATTTAAACAGTCCGGTTACACATTTTCCGAATCCTGCAGGCAGCGAATGCGAAAATCCGGGTTAATAATCTTTAATGAAAAAGGTTTGTTTTTCATCTGCTTTCTGTTACAATATTAAGTAACCATATGTGCAAAAGCAGTAAGCACGTTCAACCATTGCCTGATCTGCAGTTACCTGATCAGCGGTCACCCACACATTCAGAAACAAAGGAGGTTCCACACTATGGCAAAAAAGGCAAGTGATCATTTCAAAACATGGGCAAATCCCAACGGGCCCGTCATCACCAGCATGACACGTCCGGTCATCGAAGCTGACGGCCTGTATTTTAAAGATATCGACGGTTCCGGTACGGTATCGGAGGTCAACGACTGGAGACTTCCGGCCGCGCAGCGCGCCGCAGCTTATGTCAAACAGATGACCGTCGATGAGAAGATCGGACAGCTGTTCATCTCAGACTGGCGCATGGGACAGAAATATCCGAACCCGACGTACAAGGATCATGTCGTCATTCCGGATGAATCCGGCGTACTGGATGAAGGAGAAGTCTTCACAAAGCTCATCTTCGGAGAAATGCATCTGCCCGGTACCTCCACTCTGATCAGGGAGTGGTTTGCCCGTCATACCATTCTCCGTGAAAATGCATCTCCGGAGGATCTCACCGATTATCTGAACCAGCTTCAGGCTGTAGCGGAAGAATGCGAGCACTTTGTACCGGTTCAGGCTGCGTCAAATTCCAGGAATGAAAACGGGGAAGCAGTCTTCGGCATGAATGACGCGGGAGGCGTATTCCCCACCTGGCCCGGCACCTTAGGTATCGCGGCAGCCGTAAAGGGAGCAGGAATCGAGGTCGCGGACCAGTGGGCGGAAGCGATCCGCCGCAGCTGGGAAGCCTGCAACCTGCGCAAGGGCTACATGTATATGGTGGACTGTATGACCGATCCCCGCTGGCAGAGAAGCTACGGTACTTTCGGCGAGGATACGGCTCTGATCTGCGAGATTGCGGAACATATCATCCCGCGGATTCAGGGAAGCGAAAATGGCGTAACTGCTGACGGCGTCGCCATGACGAGCAAGCACTTCCCGGGAGGCGGAGCACGTGAAAATGGCTTTGATCCGCACTATGCGGCGGGTCAGTGGAATGTCTACGCGACGCCCGGCTCTCTTCAAAAATATCATATGCCCGGTTTCGCTGCTGCTGTCGGCAAACATACTTCTTCCATCATGCCCTACTATTCCAAGCCGGCTGCTCAAAAATCTGCAGCGCAGCAGGATTTTGAAGGGAAGGATATCCCTCTGGAGCCTTACGGCTTTGCTTATAACCGGGTATTCATCCACGACATTCTCCGCGGCCAGATGGGTTTTCAGGGCTATGTCAATTCCGATACCGGTATCGTACACAATATGAAATGGGGCGTGGAGATGCTGGACGAGCCGGAGCGCATCGGCTTTGCGATCAATCATTCCGGCGTTGACCTGATCTCCGGCTTCTTTGATAATGCTTACGGTCGGGAGGCTTATGACCGCGCAACAAACGAATACTATGAAACGCATAAACTGCCCGAGGGCTTCACGCCTGATATGGTAACGCTGAATGACGAATGTCTGGATCGCGCAGTTACCAGAACTCTGACGGAAATGTTCGAGCTTGGTATGTTTGAAAATACCTACCGGGACGTGAAAAGATCCGCTGCCCTCTGCGAAGATCAGGAAGATCTGGCCAACGCAGACCGTGCCCACCACCAGAGTGTCGTCCTGCTGAAAAACGACGGCATCCTCCCTCTGACAGCTGAAAAATACACCGGAAAGAAAATATATGCGGAAGCGTTTCACAAGACTGCCGAAGCAGGTGAGGCTGCTACCAGAGCGCTGCGGGATATGCTGGGTGAAGTGACCCTGACTGAAGATTACAATGAGGCGGATATCGCCATCCTCTTCGTGAATCCATCCTCCGGCGAATATTTCTCCGCGACTGCCGGGTATCTGGAACTGGACATCTGTGAGGGGAAAGAGGTACACGATGTGGATTCCTTCTGCCGCCCCATGGCAGAAACACATCTGGAAACCACTCTTTCCGGGGCGAAAAAAATCGCGGATATTGCCAATGCTGTCCACGCACACGGAGGTAAGGTCATTGCCAATATCAACTTCCATCTGGCATGGCTGGTGGGCAATGTGGAGTGTTACGCTGACGCCCTGACAGCCGGCTTTGAGACAAATCCGGACGCCACGCTGGATGTGATGTTCGGGCGTTTCGCCCCCGTTGGTAAGCTTCCTTTCACTCTGCCCAGGGGCGACGAGGTACTGGCTGTAAATGCGGAAGGCATCTGCATTTCACCGAATGATGTCCCCGGCTATGATAAAGATCAGTATATGCCGCACGATCTGAAGGATGAGAACGGAAAGGCCTACGCTTACCGCGATGCGGCAGGCAATTATTACGAACTGAATTTCGGGCTTTCATTATAAAAGCCGGGTGCACCCCCGGCATGAAAAATCCCCCGGCTGATTTTTTATGCCGGGGGATTTTTTTGCTATAAACTTGTAACTGTTCAGTACCTTCACAGTTACGAGGGAAAATCCATTTAAAATCGCTTCGCGATGGGATTTTCCCTTGTAATATTTATGTTTTCATACGCACCTCGCAGCAAGTGCGAGGTACTGTCCTGAATAGTTACCATAAACTTATCATTTCTGTGGAAAGAATCACTCTTCCGTCTCGGATTCTTCTTCAGCAGCTTCCTCATCCGCAGCTTCGGTCTCTGCCGCTTCTTCCTCTTCAACAGCCTCGCCGGCCATCACAGAAGTGATATGCGGGTTCACTCCCTCATACCAGTACAGGAAGCCTTCCATGTCGATCACATCGCCGACTTCAAGCTCGGTCACTGCCTGATAAACATCCGTGGTATTGTCGCACAGATAGGACTCTACGGTAAACGTATAGGTCTCACCATTATAGGAAACGTTGAAGTACAGGTCGTCTCCATCCTCACCGGAGCCGTCCCAGCTGTACAGGAACGCGACTTCATTGCCGTCAGCATCCTCAGAAGCCTCAACCGTCATGCCGTTAAAGGATACAAACTCATTCTGATGCTCCTCCAGCTCGTCTGTGCCAAGAAGTTCTGTCACGTCAAACGGCTCCGCTACAAAGGTATCGCCGTCGTCAACGATCTCAAATGTCGCGTCAATGATCTCTACTTCGCCGGACCACTCGGACTTGTAACCGGTTACAAGAATCTTGGTACCCGGCTCAAGGAGCTCATAATCCTCTTCGGAACAGGTCATATTGTACAGGAAGTAAGCACCATCCTCATCCTGCGTATATACGGTAGCCTGCTCTTCCCACCAGGACTGCTTCGCCTGCACGTAGGTCTCTACCACCACAAGCGTATCCATATCTGCAGCGATGTACTCATCATAAGACATTACCTCAGCTTCCGCAGCCTCGGTCTCCGCCTCAGTTGCTTCTTCGGTCTCGGT
>JAJQHQ010000084.1 GCA_021199655.1 Lachnospiraceae bacterium
CAGGAGGGGAGAAAGTGCGTAGTCAGATCAGCAGGCAGATGACGAAATGGGAAAAGAGTAAGCGGGGAAAAACACGTTGACATTCGAAAACTGTATAAAGGAAACGAATCATGGCGGTGGCACTTACTCTGATACTTGTGATTGGAAATCCTGCAGCTGCTTTCGCTATGGATGAGGCAGCTTTATCGGAGACGGAGTCTGCTGTAGCAGAAACAGAGCAGGATCTCACCGCAGTTACCCTAAATGAAGTAGCTCACTCGATTTTCTACGCGCCGCAGTATGTGGCGATTGAACTCGGCTATTTTGAGAAAGAAGGCATTGACCTGACGGTCGTGGCAGGCTTCGGTGCGGATAAGACGATGACTGCGCTGATTTCCGGTGAGGCGGATATCGGATTCATGGGGTCGGAATCCTCGATTTATACCTACAGCGGCGGCGCGGCGGACGCACCGGTTAATTTCGCGCAGCTTACCCAGCGCGCCGGGAATTTTGTGGTCGCGAGAGAGGATACGGATGACTTTGAGTGGAGTGATCTTGTTGGAAAAGACGTGTTGGGAGGGCGAGCAGGTGGCGTACATATATCAATGTAAATTATGAGAAGAAAACCGCTTCTCATAATACTCCAGAATCTGGCGATTCTGTCGCTAACTTATCGGGTGAAAACTCGCAAGCGCGTTTCTACGCTTCGCTTCGGTCGGCGCTAAACGGACATCCACTGGATGTCCAGCGCCCTTCCGATAAGTTAAATTATGAGACGATTGTAATTCTGTGCAACTGGGTGGAAAGGATGGAACAAAATGAACGATTTGAAACAAAGGATTCATGACGACAGCAACGGCCTGGACTACGTGTTTGTTGGAGCGGAAGGAGTAAATGACAACAAGAGAAAATTCTTCCTTCTGTTATGAAGTGACGATTCGAACTGATACATTTCAAGAGACTGCGGGAAAATTTTAGAATCCTGTTGACATTTGCATTAAAATCTTCTAAACTAAATTCGGTGATAGGTCATTCCTATCTTATAAAAGTTCCATATTTCCTTTTTTAGGAGGTTATGTACTTTTGTAAAAAGCGGTGAGTCCTACCGTTAAGTGGAACCGATAAAAGCAGTGAGTCCTACTGTGAGTGGAATCTTTTTAACAGGCTGCGTGAAAATGCGGCCTGTTTCAGTTCTGCCCATTCGCGAAGCGAACTTAAATGCTCGGGGCGTTACCGATCGTATGACCGTATCGAAAGGAATTACATATGGAACCAAAACGTTTAAATCTTTATCTGATAGACTTGAAGTATATCAGAGACCTCGCACATGCAGATGATCATGTTATGTCTGTTTCACCTCAGATAAACTAAGAAACACGTCCATTTGTAGGGATTATTGTCATTTGTGGGAGCAAGAAATACTGTGTCCCGCTCAGCTCACCTAAGAAAAAGCACCAAAATATGAAAAATGATCTTGATTTTACCAAAATATATGATGGAGACAAACTGATTGGTGTTTTGAACTTTAATAATATGATTCCCGTGGAAGATACATATATCATGGCTCTGAATCTGAGGATTCTTTCATCTGACACGCCACCGAACCGGCGTTATAAAAAGCTTGCCATGAAGCAACTGGATTACTGTCAGCAGCATCAGGATGCTATTGTAAGAAAAGCGAATAAGCTCTACACAATGATCACATCAGGAAAAGCCAGTGGCCTTCTTAAACGACGCTGTTGTGACTATTTAAAGCTGGAAAAGGTTTTGGAAAAACAGCTTTTAAAAGAGCATAAGTAGCGTTTTTCCAGATACTTCATATGATAAAGAAAACCATTTTAAAGGATTATCATATGAAAAGGAAACGAATCGTGGCGGCAGCTTTTTCTCTGATACTTGCGATCGGGAATTCTGCAGCCGCCTTTGCTATGGAGGAAGAAGCTTCAGAACTGGTATCTGCTGTAGTAGAAACGGAAGAGAACCCCGTTGCGGCTGACATAACAGAAACAGAGCAGAATCTCACCGCCGTCACCTTGAATGAAGTAGCTCATTCGATTTTCTACGCGCCGCAGTATGTGGCGATTGAGCTTGGCTATTTTGAGGACGAGGGCATTGACCTGACGGTGGTGACGGGCTTTGGCGCGGATAAGACGATGACTGCGCTGATTTCCGGTGAGGCGGATATCGGATTCATGGGGTCGGAATCCTCGATTTATACCTACAGCGGCGGCGCGGCGGACGCACCGGTTAATTTCGCGCAGCTTACCCAGCGCGCCGGGAATTTTGTGGTCGCGAGAGAGGATACGGATGACTTTGAGTGGAGTGATCTTGTTGGAAAAGACGTGTTGGGAGGGCGAGCAGGTGGCATGCCGGAAATGGTATTTGAGTTCATTCTGAAACAGAATGGCATCGACCCATCAGAAGTCAATATCAACCAGTCCATTGACTTTGGTTCCACCGCGGCTGCTTTTTCCGGCGGGCAGGGAGATTATACAATCGAGTTTGAACCGAGCGCGACCGCGCTGGAGCAGGAAGGCGTCGGTTACGTTGTAGAATCGCTGGGCGTGGAGTCCGGCTACGTGCCGTATACGGCGTACTGCGCAAAGTCGAGCTATCTCACCGAGCATCCGGATGTAATACAGGCGTTTACCAATGCGCTGCAAAAGGGCATGGACTATGTAAATGCTCACACGCCTGAAGAGATTGCTGAGGTAATTGCGCCGCAGTTTCCGGAGAACGATGTGGAAACGATCACCACCATCGTGGAGCGTTATTATGAGCAGGACACCTGGAAAGAAGATCTGATTTTTGAAGAGGAGAGCTTCGAACTTTTGCAGGATATCCTGGAGAGTGCGGGCGAGCTGGAAGAACGTGTGCCGTATAAAGAGCTTGTTACCACCGAATTTGCCGAAAAAGCGGCAGAGAGCATAGGCGAGTAGAAAACACAAAAACACAAATACACAAATACGCGTATCCTAAGATGAGCCCGACAGAGCATGTCAGGCTCATCGCTTTTGATGCGCAGGGTTGTGTAAGGTGTTTTTCGGCTTACGTCGGACGCAGCGCCGCGCGGCGAGCAGGAGCCAGCAAACCGTCTCCTGCTCGATCACACGTCCTGACGGATGGAGGATTTACGATTCTTCCTGCGAGGAATTGTCGGCATCTTCTGCCGGAATAAATTCCAGCAGGTCTCCGATATCGCATTCCAGCACGGTACAGAGTCTTGCAAGCACCGCGATATCCAGTCTGGCAATGTCATTGTTGCAATAGTGGTTGAACTGTGTGCGCTGCATTTCCGCGCGGTGCGAAAGCCGGTTCTTGCTGATTCCGCGCTCCTTAATCAGCTCATCGAGATGAATTCGAATGGTTCCAAATTGTCTTTCATTCATAAGCTTATCCTCTTTTCTTTTGTATTTTTCGAACACAGCTGTATTAATACCATTATGCAGGAAACAGAATCGAAAAAACAGATGTAAGATGTCTGATATAATTACATACACATGTTTAATTCTTCTATGATCCGGCTCTTCTATTTTGTTTTTTACCAGCATAGGATAGATACAGGAGGTCGTATGCGAAAAAACAGCTGGTTGCAAAAATTACTTTATTGTTTAATGGTGGTTCTGGGAGCCTATATTATATATAAAAGCGGATGTCTGCTGGCGCTGGAGAGTCAATTGCAAAAGGCATCGGAAGATGGGAACATACAGCGTTCTCTGGAAGATTCCGCCATGCGCACGTGGGCATCCGCTTATACAGCTGCGGTGGAAGGAAAAGAGAGCGGGAATGCTTTTTCTCTCTGGATGAGTCAGATTGCTCCGGTGTTCAGCTATGCGGTGGATCAGGCTGAGAGTGGAGATGAGACAGATACTGATGAAATGGCAAAGCTACAGGTGGAGGATGAGACAGATACGGAAGGAGTGGCAGAACTGCCGGCGGAGGCTGAGACAGAGATGGAGACAATGACGGCGGCGCAGGAGGAGACTGAAACTCCTGCACAGGAGACCATGGCCGGCACGATTTTTGCTCAGGCGCTGCCGCAGCTGCTGGATTATTCTTATCTGCTGTCAAATATTTATACGGTGGATGCGGATACGTATGCGGACGCAGAGCTTCTGGATGCGGACAAACTGCTTTCCGTGGATCTTGGCATCGAGCAGGATGCGTCCGTGCCGCAGATCCTGATTTATCATACGCATTCTCAGGAGGCTTTTGCGGATTCTGTGGAAGGTGAAGTGAGCGATACGATCGTCGGCATGGGCGATATCCTTGCGGACGAGCTTCGCTCATACGGATATAATGTGATACATGACACGGGTGTCTATGATCTGGTGGATGGTGTGCTGGACCGGAGCGCGGCTTATGACTATGCACGCGAGGCTGTTACGGAGATTCTGGAGGAATATCCCACGATTGAAGTGGTGATTGACCTGCATCGTGACGGGGTGAGCGGCGAGGAAGGGGATTTTGTGACGGAAATTGACGGAGAGAGCGTCTCGAAAATTATGTTTTTTAACGGACTTTCCCGTGACGAGAATGGAGACGAGATCAGCTGGCTGCCAAATGCGTATCTGTCAGAGAATCTCGCGTTTTCTTTGCAGCTGCAGGTGCTTGCCAATGCCGAATATCCCGGCTTTACACGGAAAATCTACCTGAAAGAGGAACGTTATAATCTGCACCTGCGCGCCCGTTCTCTTCTGATCGAGGCAGGCACACAGCTGAATACGGTGGAGGAGGAGCAGCGGGCGATGGTGCCGCTTGCGAATCTGATCCGGCAGGTGCTGGAGATGTAACAGATATTGTGGCTGTGAAGATACGGAATTGTTACCAAATTTTGAGTATTTTGATGAAAATATGTTTTATCTCTCACTCGAAATGTGTTATGATACAGAAAAGTTTGTGTGAATAATCGTAACTGTGAAAGCATCGAACAGATACCTTCGGGATATCTTCGCAGCTGCGAATACCAGAAAATACGCAGTGTAATGCAATTCAGACACAGAATGGATACAAAAGGAGTGGCAGATACAAGTGGCAGCAGATCAGAGTAAAATCAGGAATTTTTGCATTATCGCGCACATCGATCATGGCAAATCTACGCTGGCAGACCGGATCATTGAGATGACCGGACTTCTGACCAGCCGCGAGATGCAGGATCAGGTGCTGGACAATATGGATCTTGAGCGTGAGCGTGGGATTACGATCAAGTCGCAGGCGGTGCGCATCATATACAAAGCGGACGACGGGGAGGAATATATTTTCAACCTCATCGACACGCCGGGGCATGTGGATTTCAATTATGAGGTGTCGCGCTCTCTGGCGGCGTGTGACGGCGCAATCCTTGTCGTGGACGCAGCGCAGGGGATCGAGGCGCAGACGCTGGCGAACGTTTATCTGGCGCTGGATCATGATCTGGACGTGATGCCGGTGATCAATAAGATTGATCTGCCGAGTGCCGATCCGGAGCGTGTGATCCATGAGATCGAGGATGTGATCGGCCTTGAGGCGGAGGATGCGCCTCGGATTTCCGCGAAGACCGGTCAGAACGTGCATGAAGTGCTGGAGCAGGTAGTGCGGAAAATCCCTGCACCGACCGGCGATCCGGATGCTCCACTGCAGGCGCTGATTTTCGATTCGGTGTACGATTCCTACAAGGGTGTGATCATTTTTATCCGTCTGATGCACGGGACGGTGAAAAAAGGAACGAAGATCCGCATGATGGCGACCGGCGCGGAAGCGGAGGTCGTGGAAGCGGGCTATTTCGGACCGGGGCAGTTTATTCCCTGTGATGAGCTGAGCGCCGGCATGGTCGGCTATCTGACAGCCAGCCTGAAAAATGTCCGTGACACGCGGGTCGGCGACACGGTGACGGATGCCGGGCATCCCTGTGAGGAACCGCTGCCCGGCTACAAAAAAGTAAATCCGATGGTTTACTGCGGAATGTATCCGGTCGACGGCGCAAAGTATCCGGATCTGCGCGATGCACTGGAAAAGCTGCAGCTGAACGATGCTTCCCTGCAGTTTGAGCCGGAGACTTCGGTGGCGTTGGGATTTGGCTTCCGCTGCGGATTTCTGGGACTGCTGCATCTGGAGATCATACAGGAACGTCTGGAGCGGGAGTACAATCTTGATCTGATCACGACCGCACCAAGCGTTATTTATAAAGTGTACAAGACAGATGGTGAGATGATCGAGCTGACCAACCCGACCAACCTCCCGGACCCGTCCCAGATTGAATACATGGAGGAGCCGGTCGTGGAGGCCGAGATCATGGTCACTACGGAATACCTCGGCGCCATCATGGAGCTCTGCCAGCAGCGCCGCGGTATTTATGAAGGCATGGAGTACATGGAGGAGACGCGTGCGCAGCTCAAATACACGCTGCCGTTAAACGAGATCATTTATGATTTCTTCGACGCGCTTAAATCCCGCTCGCGCGGTTATGCTTCCTTTGATTATGAGATGAAAGGCTATATGCGCTCAGATCTGGTGAAGCTCGACATTCTGGTTAATAAAGAAGAAGTTGACGCCCTTTCCTTCATCGTGCATGCGGACACCGCCTACGAGCGCGGCCGCAAGATGTGCGAGAAGCTGAAACAGGAGATTCCGCGTCAGCTCTTTGAAATTCCGATTCAGGCGGCGATCGGCAGCAAGATCATCGCTCGCGAGACCGTAAAAGCGATGCGTAAGGATGTGCTGGCAAAGTGCTACGGCGGCGACATTACCCGAAAGAAAAAGCTGCTGGAAAAGCAGAAGGAAGGCAAGAAGCGCATGCGCCAGTTCGGCAGCGTAGAGATTCCGCAGAAAGCGTTTATGAGCGTGCTGAAGCTGGATGACGACTGATCAGACGATTAACAAAAGAAAATAAATCAGGAGGACACAGCCATGAAATGCCCATTTTGTAACCAGGACGATACCCGCGTGGTGGATTCACGACCCGCGGACGACGGCGCTTCCATCCGTCGGCGCAGGATGTGCGACGCCTGCGGTAAGCGGTTTACGACCTATGAAAAGGTTGAGACCATCCCGCTGATTGTCATTAAAAAGGATCAGAGCCGGGAGCAGTACAGCCGAAGCAAGCTGGAAGCCGGCATTATGCGTGCCTGCTACAAGCGCCCGATTCCGATCCGGGAGATCCGCGAGACGGTCGACGCCATTGAAAAAGAACTCTTCAACATGGAAGAAAAAGAAATCGAGAGCAAAGCTGTCGGCGAGATCGTCATGGAGAAACTGAAAGATCTGGACGGCGTGGCATATGTCCGCTTTGCGTCCGTCTACCGGCAGTTCAAGGATGTCAATACATTCATGGATGAGCTGAAAAATTTTCTGGAGTGAGGACTATATTATATATGCGAAACAGCAATACATGGCCTCAGACATCCGCAAGCAGACGGTAGGCAGATTTTTGCAGGTTTTTCGAGCATAGTTTCCCTTGCTTCGCCATTGTTTGAGCGAAGCGAGTTTCAGCGAAGCGAGGGATAATAGACGGCGTAGAAAAACGCAAAAATCAACGTGGCTGCGGTGGATGTCTGAGGCCATGTAAGGTGTGTGTATGATAATTAACTCATCCTCCCTCCGCAATCCGGGTCACGGCGACGTAGATATCCGAGATCCGGTACCAGGTGCGGCTGCCGACGATGCCGTCCTGCGTCAGGCCGAAGACGGACTGGAACACGCGGACGGCGTTCTGCGTTGCCTCACCGAAGATGCCATCCGGCACCAGCTTTGGAATCAGCGGATAGTTGTTGGAAATGGCGTTCAGCTGCTCCTGGATCTTGAGCACATCCGCGCCGACGGAGCCGATGGAGAGCGGGTAGCCCGGATAAGACGCCGGGATGCCGGTCACGAGCTCCGCAGTATTAATGTACATATCATCGCCATAGTAATAATGAATGATTTCCGAAGCTGTATACCCCTGCTCGCCGAGCGCCGCGCTGCCCCACTGGGAGAGCCATTGCGGGCAGGTTACACGCGAACCGTCGCAGTACTGCGTCAGGATCGGCTGTTTGACATTCGGCCTGGAAAGGTAATTCTCAAAAAGATCATCTACCACTTCGGAGATGCTTTCGAAGATGGTTCTTCCGTATACCCATTTTTGATCATAGGCCGTCGAGGATGTGATCGTAAAAGAATATCCTCTGTTCCTGTAGAATTCCGTATAGACGCGATTTAGCGTAAAAGACTGTATGGCCAGAATGTTGGCGGCCAGAGTCGCGTAGGGCCAGGTCGAGTAGATCTCGCTGCTGGCGACATTTTTGATGTAATCCTTATACTGCACATAATAATCGCGCGCCGAGGAATCCCCGGGCGTCCCGTCATGCACCACGATGTATTCCGGCACGACCACCTGATCCAGAACAATTTCACCGCTCGCATTGACCGGCTGTACCTCGGCTTCCGCAATTTTGGGCGGATAGTAGCCGTACAGTGTGTGTTCCGGGATAACGATGGTGTCAGGCTGCTCATCCGGCATCTGCGGACGCATCGTGACATTCTGGAAAGAAAGCTGTCCACTTAAGACCTCTGCGCCGCTGACGGTAAGCGGTTCAAATCCGGGCGCCGTGATCCGCAGCGTATACTCTGCGTAGGGCTGTACCTCCGACGGCTCCAGCGAATATTCGACCGGCGGCGCCGCCAGCGAGACCGGCTCCGTCTGCCCGTTCCTGTCGGTGCGCACCTCCTCCAGTGTTCCGGCTGGATCACCGGTAAATGAAATCGCCACCTCCGCGTCTGAGATCGGCACATTTTGCTCTGAGAGCGCGAGTACCTGTAGTGTGCCTTTGTCCGAAAGATTTGTATTTGCTGTTGGCATTGGTTTCCCCTCTGATCTTGATGATTCGTAACTGGAAAGTTACCGGACAGTTACGATGATTCTGTTATAAAATATGCAGGAATCCTTTCTAAAATGAGTTGAAATATAAAATTGAATATGGTAGAATCTATTGACTTAAAGGAAAGCCCGTGCGTAGTCACTGGCTTTTTGTGTGGGCAGTTACGAGACAGTTCGTGTTTGAGACAGGAAAGGAGTGCGGCGATCTTATGAAAGCGTTTCTGATACTTGAGGACGGCACGGTGTTTACCGGCACCAGTATCGGCTCACCGCGGGAAGTGGTGAGTGAGATTGTATTTAATACATCCATGACCGGTTATCTGGAAGTGTTGACAGACCCATCCTATGCCGGACAGGCGGTAGTGATGACATATCCGCTCATTGGCAATTACGGTATCTGTTATGAGGACATGGAGTCCGACAGACCGTGGCTCGACGCATTTATTGTCCGGGAGCTTTCCCGCATCCCGAGTAATTTCCGATCAGAAGATACGATTCAGAATTTCCTTTTAAAATATGACATTCCCGGAATCGCCGGCATTGATACGCGCGCACTTACCAGAATCCTTCGTGAAAAAGGCACCATGAACGGCTGCATTACGACGGATGAAAATTATAAAATGGAAGAGATCCTTCCGCGGCTTGCCGCTTATACGACGGGCAAGGTGGTGGAAAAGGTGACCTGCAAAGAGAAATATGTACTTTCAGGGAATGGCCCGAAGGTGGCGCTGCTGGACCTGGGTACGAAGCGGAATATCGCCCGTTCGCTGAATAAGAGAGGCTGTGAGGTGACGGTCTATCCGGCGCTGACAACGGCGGAGGAGATCCTTGCATCGAAGCCGGACGGTATCATGCTCTCGAATGGTCCCGGCGACCCGAAGGAATGCACCAGTATTATAGAAGAAATTAAGAAGCTTTATGCGTCGGATGTACCGATTTTCGCAATTTGTCTCGGCCATCAGCTGATGGCGCTTGCGAACGGCGCGGATACGTATAAAATGAAATACGGACACCGGGGAGGCAACCATCCGGTGCGCGACCTGAAGACCGGGCAGGTCTACATCTCCTCGCAGAATCACGGATATGTCGTGGACGCGGAGCATATGGATCCGCAGGTGGCGGTTCCGGCGTTTGAAAATGTCAACGATGGGACGAATGAGGGTCTTGCCTATACCGGCAAAAATATTTTCACGATCCAGTTCCATCCGGAGGCATCCCCGGGACCGTTGGATTCGGGCTATCTGTTTGACCGGTTTATGGAGATGATGAATCGATCAGAACAGGGACAGATGAAGGAGACACGTGCGGATGCCGAAGGGGCATCTGAGACTGGCGACGAAAAGGAGGTGCACGCGTAATGCCAAAGAATCCGGATATCAAAAAGGTACTTGTGATCGGCTCCGGCCCGATCGTGATCGGACAGGCGGCTGAGTTTGACTACGCGGGCACGCAGGCGTGCCGCGCCCTGCACGAGGAAGGCATTGACGTGGTGCTGCTGAACTCGAACCCGGCGACGATCATGACGGATAAGGACATCGCGGATCACGTCTATATCGAGCCGCTGACCGTGGAAGTGGTCGAGCAGCTGATCTTAAAGGAACGGCCGGACTCCGTGCTGCCGACGCTCGGCGGACAGGCAGGATTGAACCTGGCGATGGAGCTGGTGGAGCGCGGTTTTCTGGAAAAGACCGGCGTGCGTCTGATCGGAACGACAGCGGAGACGATCAAAAAGGCGGAGGACCGTCAGGAATTTAAAAATACCATGGAAAAGATCGGTGAGCCGGTCGCGCCTTCGAAGGTCGTGGAATCGGTCGAGGAGGGCGTAGAGTTTACTCACACGATTGGCTATCCGGTGGTGCTGCGCCCGGCTTATACGCTGGGAGGCAGCGGCGGCGGTATCGCGCACAACTATGAAGAACTGGTGGAGATCCTGGAGAACGGACTCCGCTTAAGCCGCGTCGGACAGGTGCTCGTGGAGCGCTGCATCGCCGGTTGGAAAGAAATCGAGTATGAGGTTATGCGGGACGGCGCAGGCAATGTGATCACCGTCTGCAATATGGAAAATATCGACCCGGTCGGCGTACACACCGGCGACAGCATCGTCGTCGCCCCGTCGCAGACGCTTGGCGATAAGGAATACCAGATGCTGCGTACCTCGGCTCTGAATATCATCAGCGAGCTGAAGATCACCGGCGGCTGCAACGTCCAGTTTGCACTGAACCCGGACAGCTTTGAATACTGTGTCATCGAGGTCAACCCCCGTGTGAGCCGTTCCTCGGCGCTGGCTTCCAAGGCGACCGGCTACCCGATCGCGAAGGTGGCGGCGAAGATCGCGCTCGGCTATACGCTTGACGAGATCAAAAACGCCATCACCGGCAAGACCTACGCAAGCTTCGAGCCGATGCTGGACTACTGTGTTGTGAAGATGCCGCGTCTGCCGTTTGATAAATTCATCAGTGCCAGCCGGAAGCTGACGACGCAGATGAAGGCGACCGGTGAGGTCATGAGCATCTGCAATAATTTTGAGGGCGCTCTGATGAAGGCCATCCGCTCGCTGGAGCAGCATGTGGACTGCCTGCTTTCCTATGATTTTTCGGGTCTTGACGACGACGCGCTGCTGCGGCAGCTGGAGCAGGTGGACGACCGCCGCATCTGGGTGATCGCGGAGGCGCTGCGCCGGAAGATGCCGTATGAAAAGATCCATGAGATTACAAAGATCGATATCTGGTTCATTGACAAACTGGCAATTCTGACAGAGATGGAGGAGCGCCTGCGCACGGAAGAGCTGACCGTGGAGCTGTTAAAAGAAGCGAAGCGCATCGAGTTCCCGGACAATGTGATCGCGCGTCTGACCGGTAAGACAGAGGACGAGATCAAACAGCTGCGCTGGGACAATGACATTATCGCTGCCTATAAGATGGTAGATACCTGTGCGGCAGAGTTTGCCGCAAGCACACCGTATTATTACTCTGTGTTCGGAAGTGAAAACGAGGTTATTTGCAATTCAATTGACGAAAACGGCTGCGGCAATCCGGATGATGTTTCCGGCGGACAGGGCAAGGCGGATGAGAGGGAAAACGCAGCTGCCAATAAAAAGAAAAAAGTCCTCGTCCTCGGCTCCGGTCCGATCCGCATCGGCCAGGGTATTGAGTTTGATTTCTGCTCGGTGCACTGCACCTGGGCGTTTGAAAAAGAGGGCTACGAGACCATCATCATCAACAACAACCCAGAGACTGTCAGCACGGACTTTGACATCGCAGACAAGCTGTACTTTGAACCGCTGACGCCGGAGGATGTGGAGAACGTCGTGCGTCTGGAGCATCCGGACGGGGCAGTTGTGCAGTTTGGCGGGCAGACCGCGATCAAGCTGACCGAGTCCCTGATGAAGATGGGTGTGCCGATCCTCGGTACTTCCGCGGAGAACGTTGACGCGGCAGAAGACCGCGAGCTGTTTGATGAGATTCTGGAGCAGTGCGGCATTCCGCGTCCGGCCGGTCACACGGTATTCACCGCGGAAGAGGCGAAAAAAGCAGCCAATGAGCTGGGGTATCCTGTACTGGTGCGTCCTTCCTACGTACTGGGCGGCCAGGGCATGCAGATTGCGATCAGCGATGAGGATGTAGAGCAGTATATCGGCGTGATCAACCGCATCGCGCAGGAGCATCCGATCCTGGTAGATAAGTATCTGGTCGGCAAAGAGATCGAGGTTGACGCGGTGTGCGACGGCGAGGATGTGCTGATCCCGGGCATCATGGAGCACATTGAGCGCGCCGGCATCCATTCCGGAGACAGTATTTCCGTTTACCCGGCGCAGAGCATTTCCAATAAGATCAAACGGGTCATTGAAGATTATACACGCAAGCTGGCGCGTTCCCTGCATGTCATCGGCCTGATCAACATACAGTTTATTGTGAGCAACGACGAGGTCTATGTGATCGAGGTCAATCCGCGTTCCAGCCGTACCGTGCCGTATATCAGCAAGGTGACGGGCATCCCGATCGTCCCGCTGGCGACCAGAGTGATCCTTGGCGCAAAGATAAGGGAGCTCGGCTTCAAGCCGGGATTGCAGCCGGAGGCAGATTATTTTGCCATCAAGATGCCGGTGTTCTCCTTTGAAAAAATTCAGGGAGCGGACATCAGCCTGGGACCGGAGATGAAGTCGACCGGTGAGTGTCTGGGCATCGCCGCGACCTTCGATGAGGCGCTTTATAAGGCGTTCCTCGGCGCCGGCATCAACCTGCCGAAGTACAAGAACATGATCATTACGGTTCGCGACGCGGACAAGGCGGACGCGGTGGAGATTGCGAAGCGTTTTGAGGCGCTGGGCTACAATATCTTTGCGACAAAGGGTACCGCGCGTGCGCTGATGGAGGCGGATGTGCAGGTGCGCATGACGCGCAAGGTGGAGCAGGAGTCGCCGAACATCCTTGACCTGATCCTCGGACATGAGATCGATCTGGTCATTGATACGCCGCCGCAGGGCGTGGAGCACGCGAAAGACGGATTTATCATCCGCCGCAACGCGATCGAGACCGGTGTGAATGTCCTGACCTCACTGGACACCGCGAACGCGCTGATCACCAGCCTTGAGAACAACGACATCCACGGGCTGACGCTGGTGGATATCGCTGAAGTAGATGGAAGGTACTGAACAGTTACGACCGAAGAATGTAATGATGCTGTAGTGATGCAAAACTGCCCGAAGCCCGGCAAATATGCCTGTTTCATCCGTATGGAAGGAATTCCCGCGCCGTTTTTCTCAGGTTTTACATGGTTTTCCTTGCAAAACGCAGGCCAAAAGAGTAGAATGCATAACTGTGAAGGAACTGAACAGAGACTGAACAGTTATGCATACAGCAGGAAAATCAAAGAGAAAAATATTGGAATGAGCGAGGAAGATTTCATGCGAAAGAAATCCCATATAGCGCTGGCAGTGTTTCTGAATGTCGGGACGCGGCTGGAAGAGATGGACAGATACCGGAAGGAGTTTTACTTTGGATCAATACAGCCGGATCTGAATCCCAGAATGTTCTCGGAACCGCATGAGTTTGATGAGAGCTGGGAGCGGGTAAAAAAGCTGGTACTGCAGATTGTTTCTGAGGTAAGGCAAGAAGATTATAACCGGCATGCCGTCTGGACGCAGGCCGGGATTGTGATACATTATCTGGCGGATTATTTTACGTTCCCGCATAATACCTGTTATGAGGGAAGCTTAAAAGGACACTGCAAACATGAAAATGAACTGAAATACCTGATGCGTGCGTATCTGTATACAGCGGAAGCGAGGGATGTGTTTGAGTCTCAGGAGCTTCGCGCCAGACTGATTCGTACGCCGGAGCAGTTATTCTCATACGTGGAGCGAATGCATCAGGCTTATATGAGACAGGAAGATCACTCGGCACTGAATGACTGCCGCTGGATTACGGAAATCTGTGCCTTTAGTCAGCAGGCACTGGCGGGGATGATCTGCGGTGAGCAGATGCCGGTCACCTGGCCGCAGGGCTGCGTGGCGTAATTGAAGTCTGACGGGGAGGAATGCACGGAATCTGTGCAGGGCGTCTTTTTGGCGCTCTTTTTCTCGGCTCTTTTGTTTTAGGGGAAACGGATTCTGTTGCAGATTATAGAAATAGATACAGGTTATAAGATTTAGAAGAGGGAAGTCTTGAGGGGTCGCTGATGGAGCAGGGGAGGAATTCAAGTTACCAAAGGGAGCGGGAATACCAGCGGAGAAAGTCTGAGATTGCGGAAAAACGGCGCAAGTCCCTGACGAAGCAGGCAGTGATACTGGTGTTGTTTCTTATTCTTATCGCTCTTGTGCTTGGGGATTATTTTCTGGATCAGACCCGGATGGCGCATCGCCTTTCCATATACGGAGTGAGCGTGTCCGGAATGACCGTGGAAAACGCCGCCCGGAAGCTGGAGTCGGCGTTTGAGTCAACACCGCTTGTTTTCTCAGAAAATGGCGAGGAAATTTACAGCACGACGCTTGGGGAAGCCGGTTTTTCACTTGACACGGACGCACTTCGGGAGGAACTGCAGCAGACACAGTCGGCAATGCTGAAAACGCGCGGCCTGATTGAGAAAAAACAGGATATTGATATAGAATACACAGTGCTCACGGACGAATCCATGCTTTCAGATACGCTTTCGGCGGATCATTTTGAGGTGGAACTGGAACGGGAGGCATCCTCTGAGGCTTATATTGAGTACGACAGCGAGGCGGGGGAATTCGAGATCGTCTCCAGCTGGCAGGGAAATGCCATTGATAAGGACAATCTGCACACGGTTCTGCTGGAAACGCTGGATGAGACGCTGGAGGACGGCCTGATTCAGGAGTCAGTGACGGTCCGGCTGGATGTCCGTTCCTACGAGACGGTGGAAGTGACAGAGAATTCAGAGGAACTGAATGCGGAGCTCACTGAGCTGAACCAGAGTCTGGAGACTTACCGGAATACTTCTGTGGTCTATCTTTTTGGAAATGAGACAGAGGTGCTGGACTCCGATACGATCTGTTCCTGGCTGACGATTACGGACGACGGGGTGGAGCTGAACGAATCGCTGATCTGGACTTACATCGATGAACTGGCAGCCACTTATAATACAAAATACAATGCACGGTATTTCACGACGACAGCGGGCGATTCAGTGACGATCGACAACAATGAATATGGATACTGGATCGACGAAGACGCAGAGTATGCGCAGCTGCGCGAGGACCTTGAGAGCGGCACCCGGATTGAACGGGAGCCCGTCTACAGTGAGTCCGGTCTGGCAAGAAACGGCACGGACGACCTGGTAGGCAGCTATATCGAGGTCAGCGTGGATCAGCAGCATCTGTGGCTGTATAAGGATTATTCCCTGATCGTCAGTACCGATGTGGTGACCGGCAAGCCGACGGAGGAGCGCGAGACCCTGCAGGGCGCGTTTTCCATCGCCTATAAGGCCAGCCCCTATACGCTCAGCAGCGATTATTACGGCTATGAGACAGAGGTCACCTACTGGATGCCTTTTGCCAATGGTCAGGGTCTGCACGACGCGACCTGGAGGAGCAGCTTCGGTGGGAACCGGTATGAGAACTATGGAAGCCACGGCTGCGTCAACCTTCCGCTGTCGGCGGCCGAGACGATTTACAACACGATTACGGCAGGATATCCTATTATCATTTATGAACGCGAATGAAAATACCCTTTTGCCACTCGAATCATGATAAAATATTAATATAAATATAAGAAAGGAAGAGCAACATGAGTTTATTAGAGACCTGGAGAGAAACCGCCTATTCACAGAATACGGACAAAAATGTTCTGAAACGATTCTGGGAGGATTATTTTCTGAAAGAAAAGAGCATTTATGAGAAGCTTCTGGCCAACCCGGAGGAGGCTGTTTCCGGCACGGTAAAAGAACTGGCTGAAAAATACGGCGTCACTGTGATGGAGATGACCGGTTTTCTGGACGGTATTGACGAGAGCCTGAAGACTCCGAATCCGATCAATGAGATGGAAGAGGACACGCTTGTCAGCCTGGATTTTGACAACGAGAAGCTGTATAAAAACATGGTGGACGCGAAGGCAGACTGGCTGTACAACCTTCCGGCATGGGATGAGATCTTTGACGCGGACAAAAAACATGCGCTCTATCTGGAAGCAAAAAAGATGAATACGATCGTAAAAGGTAAAAAGATCGGCCGAAACGAACCGTGTCCGTGCGGCAGCGGCAAGAAATACAAAAACTGCTGCGGACGATAAAGACCACGAAAACGCTTGTCAGCCTGAATTGTTTGCGGCAAAGACAAGGGAAGCCTGCAGAACTGTCTGCGGCAGATACAGTCGGAGGTTTTATGAGACACGCTCTGGAGATAGGATGCTTATGTACAGGCATCCTTTGTCTTTTTTACTATCTGGGGATCGTTTTATACGCCGGGATCACGACCAGCTTTGCGTGGATCTGGCTGTCTGGCGGAGCTGTGCTGCTCCTGCTGCGGTTTGCGCTGCGGTTTGAGAGCGTGCATCCGCATATCTGGCTGCGTTTTCTTACGGGGGCGGTTTTTGCACTGATCGCGGCTGCACTTGTGGTTATACTGGTGATCGGCAGCAGGATCGTCGGCGCAATGTGTATGGTTCCGCAGGAAAATCTGGACTATGTGATCGTGCTCGGAGCACAGGTGCGCGGGACGAGCCCGTCCCTTTCTCTGAAGAAACGCCTGGACCGTGCGGCGGAGTATGCGAAGGAGAATCCGGATACTATATTTATTCTCTCCGGCGGCCAGGGGGCAGACGAGGGCATTTCGGAGGCGGAATGTATGTTTCAATATCTGTCCGCTGCGGGTGTGCCGGAGGACCGGCTGCTCATGGAAGATGCGTCTACGAGCACAAGAGAAAATCTGGTTTTTTCCGCAGAGATCATTCGCGCCCTCGATGCGGACAAAGACAGTTTAGGGTCGGTCGGCGTCCTCTCCAACAACTTTCATATTTACCGCGCGCTTCTTCTGGCAAAGCAGACCGGATACACAAATGTCTCGGGAATCCCGGCGGATTCGGTGCTGGTGATGCAGCCGCATAATATTTTGCGGGAAATCTGCGCGGTACTGGTGATGAAGGTGTCCTTGTGCTGAGAAAAAATCTGCATGGAAATTTTGATAAATTCTTGACGAATAAAAAAGTATTTGCTATAATGGTCTGCGGTCAGAGAAGAAAATAAAGATGTCTTCTGACCGCAATTTCATTATGCTCTGTAGAGTAGATACTGTACGTTAAGTGTCACATGATGGGAAGGTCTTTGTTGTGAACGAAGGAAAAATTCCGCGTTACGGTATCGCTTCCGCTACTGCGTTAAGACGGATGTCCGTTTCTATATCGGAATTTATGGATATAGCGACATTTGTTTCCTGCGCAGTTTTTTTGCGCCTGTAAGGCTCATGACACAAGGACTTCGAGTGACACAAAGTCCCCGGATGTGTCCTGATGCACCGGACAGGAACTGCTCTTAATTTTGCGAGGGAAATCAATCCGCAGGATCCACCTGATTATTCTTACAGGATTCCATTACTGACGGCACCGTTTTACAAAGCCCATCCGGACAGCTGACCGTGCGGCAAAGAATGCAAAAAAACGCGAATTGCCTGCATTGTAAGGCAGCCGGAGAGGTCCTTATAACAAAATGCCGGAAGGCATCAAAGAATCAAAAGGATCAAAAGGAGAGGAGATTTTTAGCTATGGGATTCAAATCAGACATTGAGATCGCACAGGAAACGACAATGGCTCCGATTACCGAGATCGCTGCGAAAGCAGGGATTGATGAGAAGTATCTGGAGCAGTACGGCAAGTACAAGGCAAAGATTGATTACAATCTGCTTCGTGAGACCGATAAGAAAGACGGCAAGCTCGTTCTTGTGACCGCGATCAACCCGACTCCGGCAGGCGAGGGTAAGACCACGACGACGGTAGGTCTGGCTGATGGTATGCAGAAGCTTGGCAAGAACGTTATGGTAGCACTCCGTGAGCCGTCACTTGGCCCGGTATTCGGCGTAAAGGGCGGTGCTGCAGGCGGCGGCTATGCGCAGGTAGTCCCGATGGAGGATATCAACCTTCACTTTACAGGCGACTTCCACGCGATCGGCGCAGCGAACAACCTGCTCGCGGCAATGCTTGATAACCATATTTTCCAGGGCAACGAGCTGAACATTGACCCGCGCAAGATCACATGGAGACGCTGCGTGGATATGAACGACCGTCAGCTTCGTTTCGTGACAGACGGTCTTGGCGGCAGAACAAATGGTGTGCCGAGGGAAGACGGCTATGATATCACGGTAGCATCCGAGATCATGGCAGTGCTTTGCCTGGCAAGTGACATCACAGATCTGAAGAACCGTCTTTCCAGAATCATCGTTGGCTATACTTACGGCAAGCCGTCAGAGCAGAAGCCGGTGACCGCTGGTGATCTTCACGCACAGGGCGCTATGGCAGCTCTTCTGAAGGATGCCCTGAAGCCGAACCTTGTACAGACTCTGGAGCATGTACCGGCTATCGTTCACGGCGGTCCGTTCGCGAACATCGCACACGGCTGCAACTCCGTGACCGCTACCAAGATTGCTCTGAAGCTCGCGGATTACACGATCACAGAGGCAGGCTTCGGTGCAGACCTTGGCGCTGAGAAGTTCCTCAACATCAAGTGCCGTATGGCTGACCTGCATCCGAACGCAGTCGTGATCGTAGCGACCGTTCGTGCTCTGAAGTACAACGGCGGCGTTCCGAAGGCTGACCTGAACAATGAGAATCTGGAAGCGCTTGAGAAGGGTCTTCCGAACCTCTTAAAGCATGTAAGCAACATCAAGAACGTATACAAGCTTCCGTGCGTGGTTGCGATCAACGCATTCCCGACCGATACCAAGGCTGAGCTGGATCTCGTTGAGAACAAGTGCCGTGAGCTGGGCGTAAACGTGGCTCTGTCCGAGGTATGGGCAAAGGGCGGCGAAGGCGGCATCAAGCTTGCTGAGGAAGTTATCCGTCTGTGCGAAGAGCCGAATGATCAGTTCTCCTTCAGCTATGAGCTGGAAGGCAGCATCGAAGACAAGCTGAACCAGATCGTTCAGAAGATCTACGGCGGCAAGGGCGTTGTTCTGACCGCACAGGCTCAGAAGCAGGCGAAGCAGCTCGAGGATATGGGCTATGGCAACTGCCCGATCTGCGTTGCGAAGACCCAGTACTCCCTGACTGACGACCCGAATAAGCTCGGTGCTCCGACTGACTTCGAGGTAACGGTTCGGAACCTCAAGATTTCCGCAGGCGCAGGCTTCATCGTAGCTCTGACCGGCGAGATCATGACCATGCCGGGTCTGCCGAAGAGACCGGCTGCAGAGCGTATCGACGTAGACGAGACAGGAAAGATCTCCGGTCTGTTCTGATACAGGAAGCTTCATCTTCTGTATGAACGTTTCACGGAAATGTGTGTTCTACAATAAAAATCAGATTTAACAGGGTCCCGCCTTGCGCGGTGAATGTTCCGGTTTGCGCAGCAGACCGGGAACGGCACTGCGATTCTATACGGCGGGGCCTTTTTTCTTAAAGAGGTGTGTGAGAAAATGAAAATAAAAGAAGAGGACAACAGCGCCCTGATCTTAAAAATCCTGCTGGGATTTTCCGTTGCGTTTATCATCGGTTCTCTTTTTGCCGGCGACATCGGCAATCTGATTCCGGGATTTATTACGATCAACACCAGACCGTCCCAGTTCACTATGGATTATTTTGTGCTGGGCGGCCTTGGCAGCGCGTTTCTGAACACCGGAATGGTAGGGCTTGCCTGCTGCGGGCTCCTTTATTTTACAAAGGCGAAATGCACAGGGCTTACGGTAGCTGCCTACTGGCTGAATGTGGGGTTCGCGACCTTCGGTATGACCTTTACCGGCATCTGGCCGTTTTTCTTCGGCGTGTGGGTATATTCCAGGATCAAAAAGGTTTCCTTTGGCAGCGTGGCGAACATGGCGATGTTCTCGACCGCACTGGCTCCGTTTGCGATGGAGCTGATGTTCCGTTATCCGAATCTGGAGACCAGCGGATTTTCCTTTGTCGGTCTGCTGTTGGCGATCCTGCTGGGCGTTGTGGTCGGCTGCGCGATGCCGTCTCTGTGTGCGCACGCTCCGGCTTTCCACAAAGGCTACGATCTCTACAACGCCGGACCGGCGGCCGGTTTTCTGGCCTTTCTGGTCTATTGTGTACTGTACCGCTCTCCGGGCGTGGAGGTGCCGACGAATACGAATCTCGGCGACGGACACCGGCTGTTTGTGAATGTCTTTTTTATCATCGTCTTTCTTCTGTGCCTTGCGGCAGCCTGGCTGTTGGATAAAGATTGCCTGAAGAATTACAAAAAGCTGTGGGCAAGCGACGGCTATAAGACAGATTACACGTCTACGTTCGGCATGGGGGCAACGCTGGTCAACATGGCTGTTTACGGCTTGTTTATTCTTCTCTACTACAATGTGGTGCAGGGGATGACGATGGCGGACGGACAGCTTGTATTTACCGGCGCGAAGTTCACCGGCGCTACGATGGGCGCGATCATGTGCATGTACGCATTTTGTGCACAGGGCGCGCAGCCCCGGACCGTATTTCCGATCATGATCGGCTATGCGATCGCGTCATTCCTTCCGTTTTTCATGTATGTGGGCGGCGTGACAGATACGCAGAACTGGACGCTCACGACGCAGGCTATCCTCGTGGGGATGTGTTTCGCCAGCGGCCTTGCTCCGGTCTCCGGCAAATACGGTTTCTGGGGCGGCGTGATCGCAGGCGCACTGCACGCGACGCTCGTCATGAGTGTGCCGCTGCTGCACGGCAGCTTCTGCCTGTATAACGGCGGCTTCACCTGCGGCATCGTCGCGTTCCTGCTGATCCCTGTGTTTGAATGCTTCTGGAAAACAAAAGAGGAGCGGCTGGCGGCGCGCAAATAAGTATCGGTTCATCCTGTGCGGCCGGGTGTTTGCGGCCTGACAGGATGATGGAAGTTGTCTGGAAGCGTCAGTCGGTATTTGTGCCCTGAGCGACTTTCAGCGCTTTGGAAATCGCGTTCAGCAAAAGCTGGGAGGTATATCTGTTCTCTGCGGAGCAGGTGATGCCGTCCAGCTTTTGTTTTTCGAGAATCTGAGAGACAATGTTTTCAAAAGAGGAGGACACCAGCGGATAAGCGGCCTCGGTCGCCTCACTTAAGTTCACCAGTTCAATGGAACGTATGGAATCAGAGCTTACCGTGACCTGCACATCGACCGCCGAGTCGCCCAGCGTGAGGGAGGACGTGTAGATGCCTGCAGTGTAGGTGCTTGTGCCGCTCTGCGTCATATCGCTCTGCGTCATATCGCTTTGCGCCGTATCGCTCTGTGCCGTATCGCTCTGTGCCGTATCGCTCTGTGCCGTATCGCTCTGTGCCGTGTCGCTTTGTGCTGTGTTGCTCTGCGCCGTGTTGCTCTGCGCTGTATTGCTTTGTGTCGTGTCACTCTGTGCTGTATCACTCTGCACCGTATCGTTTTGTGCCGTGCCGGCGCCGTTTTCGCTGTTCTGCCGGAACATCAGAACCAGACAGATGATCAGCAGAATAACAAAGAATGCCAGCAGAACCGTGTAAATGATCTCCCGAAGCCGAAAAACGATGATTTTTGTACCGGAACTCATATGGTAACTCCGCGTGCCAGATTTATTTTATTATATTGGGCGCGGGTGAACTTTTATGCATCGGTAACTGTTCAGTACCTTCACAGTTACGGGACTTATCCCGCACTTTGTGCGGGATGCCGTCCTGGCAAAGGAAAAAGTCCCATCACGCAGCACGTGTGCAGTCGTAACTATGCATCAATGGACAAAAGGAAATCTGTGGCTTTACAAATACTCCTCTGCAATGGTAAGATATGGCTGGTTCGCAGCTCCACTGTTATGGAATGGTTGCTTTTTGGTAACTATTCAGGACAAGTCTTCGCACTTGCTGCGAAGACCGTATGAAAACATATAGTGTGTGTAGGGAAAAGCCTATCGCGTAGCGATTTTAAATGGCTTTTCCCTCGTAACTGTGAAGGCACTGAACAGTTACGCTTTTTGCAGCCTTGCGACTGACGTAAAATGAAAACAATTCCGGTGATTTCTGTATAAAAATCCTTAAAAAGTACATATTATGACTGAACGGTCAACAGACCGAAAATCAACAGGAATATATGTAAAGGAGAACAATCATATGAAACGCTGGAGAAAGTACGTATTATGTATAGCCTGTGCCTGCTGCATGGCAATGCTGGTGGGCTGCGGAAATAACAACGGGGATTCTGACGGCAATACGACAGAAAACGTGGAATCGGATGGCGGAGATACTGCGGACGACCTTGAGAATGGCACGGACACGGATGATGCAGGCAACGCGAATGATACGGACGGCACGGATGACGATGGGCTGGTAAATGACGCCACAGACGGTGACACAGGTGGCGGTACGGACGGAACTGACGGGACAGACAACGACAACGGAAATGGCACAGATGAAAATACCGGGACAGACGATACCAACGGCGCGAGAAACGGGAATTCTGCGGCAGACGACATCGGTGATGCCGGTGAAGATATTGTGGACGGAGTCGGGGACGCGGGAAAAGACGTGATTGACGGCGTAGAGGATGCCGGTGATGCGCTTACCGGAAATGAGACAGACAGGGTCAATGAATAGAATATGCCGGGTGCAGAACGTTTCTGTGTACGGTGGCTTTTCAGAATAAATGATTGTCGGGCGGGGCTCGGAATATGCTCCTGCCCGGCGCAGTCCGAATGATTTCGGTTCCGGAGCAGAATGCCGACAGTTCAGGAGAATCAGATAGAATATAAGACCGGGAAAGGAAAGGGAATACCATGCGGTTTCGCCCATGTATTGATGTACATAACGGAAAGGTAAAACAGATAGTAGGCGGCAGTCTGCGGGATGAAGGGGATACGGCCAGTGAGAATTTCGTGTCCGGTCAGAATGCCGCTTTTTTCGCAAAATTATACGAGAAGGATGATCTTCGCGGCGGACATGTGATCCTGCTCAACCCATCGACATCCCCTTACTATGAGGCGACAAAAGAACAGGCGCTGCGGGCGCTTCACGCCTACCCCGGAGGACTTCAGCTTGGCGGCGGCGTGAATCCGGAAAATGCATCGGAGTTTCTTGACGCCGGGGCGTCTCATGTGATCGTCACATCTTATGTTTTTCGCGATGGCCGGATTTACTATGAGAACCTTGAAAGGCTCGTCCGCGAAACCGGGCGCGAGCATCTGGTGCTGGATTTAAGCTGCCGCAAAAAAGACGGAGATTATTATATTGTGACAGACCGCTGGCAGAAATTCACGAAGGTGCGTCTGACGGAACAGACATTGGACGAACTCGCCGGATACTGCGCAGAGATTCTTGTGCACGCGGCCGATGTTGAGGGGAAATCCGCCGGGATTGAAACAGACGTAGCGAAACTGCTTGGCAGCTGGGGCAGGCTTCCGGTCACCTATGCGGGCGGTGTGGGAAGCTATGACGATCTCGCCGCGCTGCGGGAGACGGGCAGAAATCGGGTGGACGTGACTGTCGGCAGCGCTCTGGATCTGTTCGGAGGTCCGCTTTCCTATCGAAAGGTGCTGGAGATTTGCGCAAAGCCCTGATGCTTCGCAGTGGGCTGACAGCGGCAGGAAGATTTCTCCGTAACAGATGACAGGTGATTCATCGGCTGACATGCGCTGCCGGAAGTTGTAATCGTTCGAAAATTGTGAGAAATATACAATAAGAATTCGAAAAAATTAAAAAAATTGGAAGTTATTCTTGAAAAGTTCAGAATGTATGTTATAATGTAACTCGAAGAGATTTGTACCGCTTGCGGGAGAGAATCTCGAGAGTTATCGAACAGCTATGCTGTGAGTCCGAAACTCTATCATCAAGCAAAGGAGATGGACGGTATGAAGTTTATCATCAGCGGTAAAAATATTGAAGTATCCGATGGCCTGAAGGCAGCGATTAAGGAAAAGCTTGGAAAACTGGAGCGGTATTTCACCGCGGACACAGAAATTATTGTTACACTGAGCGTTGAAAAAGAAAGACAGAAGATAGAAGTGACCATCCCTGTGCGGGGCAACATTATCCGTTCCGAACAGGTGAGCAATGATATGTATGTATCCATTGACCTTGTGGAAGAAGTGATCGAGCGTCAGCTTCGCAAATACAAAGAGAAGATCATCGACCGCCACCAGGGCGGAAGCAATTTCCGCAAGGAGTTTATCGAGAAAGAATCCGAGCCTCTGGATGAGGTGAAGATCATCCGTACCAAGCATTTTGACATGAAGCCGATGTACCCGGAAGACGCCTGCGTACAGATGGAACTCTTAGGACACAGCTTTTATGTATTTGTCAATGCCGAGAGTGACCAGGTGAATGTCGTATATAAGAGAAAGGGCGGCACATACGGGCTGATCGAGCCTGAGTTCTGATAAGGAAAAATGTAAGGGGCTGTGAAAAAACAGCCCCTTTTCTTCACCTCCATCTCTCACTCCATATGCGTCAATGTCGATTCCTGTAGCAAGAAAAGCGGCAAGGATACGTGCGGACTATCGGCATTTCAAAGCGATGGATGCACTGCAGCTGGCGGCTGCCGGTATGTCTGGCTGTGATTTATTCCTGACGAATGACAGACAGCTGTGCCAGTATAAAGAATTTAGATGCCTTACGGTTGATGAACTGGAATAAATTCAGCCATAGCAAGCAGGTTCATCTACAGGTTGATTTCCAAATGATGAGATAATTTGTTTGGTGTTGATGTCAGCGTTGATGTCTAATTTGAAGATGGCCGGTTTGAATCATGCTGAAATGAGGAGAGAATAAAAGGCATTCGAAAGATTTGATTCCTTCAAAAACCCTTTATTTTCAAAGAAAAAAGCAGCTGTCATTCATTTGACAGCTGCCTTAATGATGCGCAAGGGCGCATATGGAAGTTTTCCAGCTGGCGCTGGATGCGCCTCGCGCGGCAAGTAGGGGAAACCACCCTGCTTGATTTCGTGCGGAAGATGGGACTTGAACCCACACGAGCGCAATGCTCACAAGATCCTTAGTCTTGCTCGTCTGCCAGTTCCGACACTTCCGCGAACAAACGGTATTATATCAAAACAGACTCTATAAGTCAACAGAAATTTTTCAAAAAAATAAAAAAGAAATTGCTTGACATTTTGGAATTCATATAGTATTATAGCCGATGTGAGTCAGATGACTTGCCAGTCGCGGAGGTGGCGGAATTGGCAGACGCGCAGGCTTCAGGTGCCTGTGGTAGCAATATCGTGTGGGTTCAAGTCCCATCCTCCGCATTAAGCTTCCCGTCGAGTACGGGAAGCTTTTTTCTTTGTATAAAACTCTGTTCCTGTAAAGAAAAGTGTATCATTATTAAGTAAGAACCGACAGCAGGGGAGCTTTCATACCTGCTATTATTTCGGAACAGTTTTTCAAAGAAGTGTTTGACATTTTGCCGTACAGCAAGGATAATAGAGTACGGCGGATGACCGTGCAATCAAAGTTCCGGCGGACGGGAGAATATCTTATGAATTTAAAAAAAGCATTTATCATCAGTTTATCTACAGTAGCAGTTCTTGTTCTGGTTATGTTTCTTGCTATTCCAAGAGTATTCAGTGCCTTTTACGGGAGGGCGAATTATCTTTCCGATGAGGAAGTTGAGGTTGAGGAGACCGTTCCGGAGGAAGAGACGGATGAAGGCGTCGGAGATCTGGTAAGTGATGAGGAACTGGCCGCGATTCAGGATGCGATGGATTCCTCCAAGAGCATACTTTCGGATGATGAGATTTACAATGTGCTTCTGATCGGTGTGGACCGGCAGGAGAAGACCTGGAACGGCAATTCAGACTGTATGATACTTGTCTCTATTAATACAAAAGACAATCGCGTGACCATGGTTTCGCTGATGCGTGACACGTATGTAAATATACCTGATGTCGGATATAAAAAGCTGAATGCGGCGTATGCTTATGGCGCGGGACCGCTTCTCTGCGAGACAGTTACGGAGACTTACAAGATTGAAGTGAATAATTATGTGGCGGTTGATTTCTGGGATCTGGTGGATATTATTGATATCATCGGCGGACTGGACATGGAGATTGATGAGGACGAGGTGGAGATCACGAACCTCTACATACAGGATATGTGCGAACGCCTGCTGGATATTGACCCGACCGGCCATTATTTCCCGACATCGGGCGGTATGGTCCGGGCTGACGGCGTGATGGCGGTGGCTTATGCGCGAAATCGTTTTGTCGGTAATTCGGACTTCGAGAGAACGGAGCGGCAGCGCTATATTCTCACGCAGCTGATGGAAGAGGCAAAGCAGATGTCCCTCGCGCAGATGACGGAAAAGATGCAGGCAATTCTGGAATATGTCACCACGAATATTCCGGAGTCCGATATATGGAGCCTGGTGACGGAGCTGCCGGATCTGCTGGAATATGAGTTTGAGACCAGCCGCGTTCCGTATGACGGGATGTACAGCACGATTTATGTAAATGGGCAGGATATGCTCGTGCCGGACTGGGATGAGACGCTGGAGATTCTTCATGACTTTATCTATGGCAGTGATGAGGACAGCACGGAGGCAGTCACCGAATAATGAAGGAAAATGAAAATAAAGGTGCCCGCAGCTGTGAAGGTTCGGAACAGATCTGTAAAAAGATATTTTTTACGGATCTTGACGGCACGCTTCTCAATGATCAGAAGGAGATCACGCCCGGCAATCAGGCCGCGATTGATCAGGCACTGCAGGCGGGACATATAGTCGTAATCACGACCGGGCGGCCGCTTGCGAGCGCACTGATCCAGGCAGAGCGCCTGGGTCTTTTGCGGGAAGGCTGCTATGTGATCGCTTTCAATGGCGGGGAGATCTACGATACGTCTCTTCACAGATCCATCTATCGCCGGACGGTTCCGAAAGACCTGATTGTTCCGATCTTTGAGGAGGCGCACCGCCGAGGAATCTATATTCAGACTTTTTCCGGGGAAGAGGTGCTCTCGGAGGAGGACCGCCCTGAACTCTACGATTATGTGAAACGTACGCTGCAGACCTGCCGGGTCGTTCCGTCAATTGCGGAGGAACTTGCGGAGGAACCCTGTAAGCTGCTTGCGATTGAGGAGACGGATCGGTCTTTGATAGAGGACTTCCGGAGATATCTGACCGGGCGATATGCCGGCACACTTAACGCTTATTTTTCCAACAATTCGTATCTGGAGATCGTTCCTGATAAAGTGACCAAGGGACAGGCATTGCTCTGGCTGTGCGGTTTCCTTCAGGTTCCGGTTGAGAACTCGGTATCAGCCGGTGACGCGCCGAATGACGTGGAGATGATCGAGGCTGCCGGGATTGGCGTGGCCATGGCGAATTCGTTCCCCGGTGTGAAAGAATACGCGGATTATGTGACGGACGCGGACAACAATCACGACGGCGCTGCGGAGATCATTCATCGGTTTATCCTGAAAAATGAATAATAAGCAGTCTGGATGGGTATCACGAAAGAGCTTTATCAGTCTCTGGAATGATATCAGGATCCGAGATGTCGATCAGGTCGTCAAAACGAATTGTTTTGACGGCCTCGTCTTTTTCAGAAGGATCTCCTGTACGGAGCTGCATTGTCCGGAAAACGGTATCAAGCGCTGCCACACGGCCGGTCAGCGGAACATAGCAGCCGACATCCCCGTCAGGAGTGTCGGGTATAAAGTAAGTCACCGTCACGATGCTGCCGCGTTTCATCCGCGACAGTCTGTCGGATAATACCGCGGCCTCTTCTTCAGACAGAGAAACCCGGCTGCTGCGCAGCAGCTTTCCGGACTCTTCAGAGAGACGGTCGGAATGGCCGCGAAGAGCGGCAAAGGGGGCAAATATTTTCGCACGCTCTTCGAGCGGCATCCGCGGATGCTTTCGGAAGATGACCGGATCGGCCGGCCATGAGCGGTGGATGATGTCTTTGTATGTTTCTTCTGCGGATGTCATTTCTGCCACTTTCCTGCTTACTTATGCAATAATATACCGGCAATCCGGGGACTGCACCTGCCGGGCTTCATATATATCACGATCCGGGGACTGCATTTGCTGGACTTCATATATATCACGATCCGGGTCCTGCACTTGCCGGGCTTCCTATAGCCCGCGGCGCCGGTCTTCCCGTGTGTCAGGCTTTATGCCCGCCAATCTGGCCGTTGCGTTCCCGCATGGTCGCACCTTCCTCAAAGTTCGTACCTTTCAGCACGGCATTCTTACCGTAGCGCTTTTTGATGGAGGACACAGCGGCCTGCAATTTCCGTTCTTTTTCCTGCTTTTCCATATCGGTAAACAGATCAAACTGATAAATTCCGTCATCTTTGGAGACATGCCCGGCGGCGATGGTAATGCGCCGCACAGTCAGATCCCGGTCGGCGATTTTCTCAAAAAGCTCTACGGCAGCGTCCAGAATGACAGAGCCGAGATTCGTGGGAGAATCAAACCGGCAGCTTCCGTGCGCAGGTACCGGCACCAGGCGCCCGTAATGGTCCGAACGAATATTTCCGGCGTAATCGCCTTTATCGACGTTCTCTCTGTCGTAGCCGATATCCAGTGTGAGACTGTCTGTGACCAGTTCTTTTTCTACAAGCTGCAGTACGAGGCTGTCCGCCATCTCCCGGACGACTACCCTGGCCTTAGTGAAGGAGTAAGGCTGTGAGAGCACCTGCCCTTCGGAGAGACTGCGGTCCTCTGCCTTATAATTCTTAATGTGAGCCATCGTGACGGGCTCCACGCCCCATGCGTGGTCGATGAGGATTTCCGCATCGATACCGAACGTCTTATAGAACCATTCCGGATTGGCAAGGCTTTCACGCGCGACATCGCCCATTGTAAAGAGATAATGCTTTTCCAGCTTGCGGGCGGTCGCTCTGCCGATGCGCCAGAAATCAGTCAGCGGCCTGTGATCCCACAGCCGGGTCCGGTAGGTGTACTCATCCAGCTCGGCGATCCTTACGCCGTCCCTGTCGGGCCTGACGTGCTTTGCCACGATATCCATGGCAATCTTTGCAAGATAGAGATTCGTGCCAATGCCGCCCGTGGCCGTGATGCCTGTGGCGTAGAGTACCTCGCGGATCATGGTCATGACAAGCTCCCGCGCTGTCATATGCCAGACTTCAAGGTAAGCAGTCGCGTCGATGAATACCTCGTCAATGCTGTAGGAGAAAATGTCCTCCGGAGCCACATACTTTAAGTAGATCGAGTAGATCTGTGCTGAAGTCTCCACATACCGCGCCATGCGGGGCGGTGCGATAATAAAGGCAAGCTTCAGCCATGGATCAGATGCAAGAGTCTCTGAATCAAAGGAAGAAGAGGTAAACTCTGCTTCTGGATCGTGCGTGATCCGCCGAAGATGCTGCAGACGTTCTGCGTTGATATGGTCCACAGCCTGTATCACCTCAAACAGACGCGGCCGGCCGGGAATGCCGAAAGCCTTCAAAGAAGGGGAGACGGCGAGGCAGATGGTCTTCTCCGTCCGTGATTCATCGGCGACCACAAGATTCGTGGTCAGTGGATCCATGCCGCGGTCGGTGGCTTCGCAGCTGGCATAGTAAGATTTCAAATCAATGGCAAGATATGCGCGTTCCACATCCATCACCGTCCCTTCCTTCTGACCGGAGTTTCCTGTAAGAACCTTTCCACAGAAGTTTTTCCATAAAAACCTTTTCGCAGAAGTTTTTCCATAAAAACCTTTTCACAGAAGGATCTCATAAAATCTTTCTGCAGAAGCTCTGCGGAGAGCTATGCTTCCACGAACCATCTGCCGTGCCTGCCGTGAAACCGGGAATCCACCTGCTCGAAAAACAGGTGCTTCAGCTGTCCCTGGATCACCACGGTGTAGCAGTCGCCGGGCAGGTCGAGACCGACCGTACCGGCGGGACGGAAATCGCGCACAGCTTCAATCCGGAACGTGCGTCCGTCCGCCCACGTGATGGTCTTTGGCTGTGTATAACCGGTGGCATCGGTGTCGGAATTGACCGTCACATAGATTTTCTCCCTGCGCGGATGCAGGGCTTCCGCTTTCGGATGCATAGAACCGGGTCGCCTCCTTTCTCAAAAAACGAACGTGTGTTCTGATGAGTAGGATACTATACGGAAAAGAAATTGTCAACCGGAAATGTTTGCCGAATGTTTTTGAAAATATCTGATGAAAACGGAGGTGTACAATATGACGCAAAAAAGAAAACCCGCAGTCACGTGACGGTGTGACGGCGGGTTTTGCGTTTTCTTCGTGCATCAGCTGTGATCTGTGATCAGCCCATTGCATTGACTGCTTTCGCAAGGCGGGAAACTTTTCTCGCTGCGTTGTTCTTATGATAAACGCCCTTGGTAGCAGCCTTATCAATGGTAGAAGTAGCAGCCAGAAGAGCCGCTTCGGCTGCAGCTTTATCATTCGCCGCAACAGCTGCTTCTACTTTTTTCATCGCGGTCTTCACAGAAGACTTGATCGCTTTATTTTTGTCATGTCTCTTCTGGGAGACAAGGATTCTCTTCTTCGCAGATTTAATATTTGCCAACTCGAACACCTCCCTGCTTTTAAGATTCAATTGTTTCGAAAAACGGACACGGTCGTTTCTTTCAAACATACTTAAATATATTAGTCCAATCGGAGAGCCCTGTCAAGATTTTTTTCTGCCATTGACAGAGAAATTCAACCGACCATTGACATGGAAATGTGTCAAGAGTAAAATGGAATGCATATATAAGATAAGTTGCAAATGAGGAGAATTATGAAAAAGACAGTATGGGGATCACTGGGCGTGGCGGCGGCTTACGTCTGCTGGGGTGTGCTGACTGTTTTCTGGAATCTGCTGGGAGAGGTAAATTCAGTGTATGTGCTCTCGCAGCGGATTATCTGGTCAATGGTATTCATGGGGATTTTTATCGCTGTGACCGGCAAATGGAAGGAGATTGCTCCGGTTTTCCGGAACCGGAAACAGCTGGCGACGTGCTTTATCTGTGGGATACTGATCACGATCAACTGGGGCGTATATATTTTCGCGGTCAGCAGCGGACATGTGCTGGATGCGAGTCTTGGCTATTTTATCGAGCCGGTACTGGTCGGCACGATTGGGATGCTTGTTTTCAGGGAACGTCCCAGTCGGATGGAAAAGATCACGTTTCTGTTTGCACTGATCGGTGTGGCGTACATGATCGTGCGGACGAGGACGGTACCGATGCTGGCTTTGCTGATCTCCGGTTCATTCGCCCTGTACGGTGCGGTTAAGAAAAATCTGGATATTTCGCCTTATGCGTCATTGTTTATGGAGACGTTGTGCATGACACCATTTGCGCTGATTTTTGCGTTCTGGGCGGATCATGCCGGGATGGGGAGTGTCGGAGTGCTTGCCGGAGCGGAGTTTCTACTGCTTCCCGCCTGCGGGATCATCACTTCCGTGCCGCTTTTGCTGTTCAACATCGGAGTAAAGGAGATTCCTTATTACATATCGGGCATTCTGATGTATATCAACCCGACGCTGCAGTTTTTGATGGGACTCTTTTACTTCCACGAGGAACTGGACACGAACCGTCTGGTCGCGTTTTGTTTTATCTGGTTCGGCATTCTTTTTACGGTGGCGGATCATGTGGGGCAGAGCCGGAGAACTTATAAAGCAGGGCGGAGTAAAATATGATCAGAGAAAACGAATCAGAGAATGCTGATTAGAGAAAGCTGATTACAGAAATAACAGATCCGATGCAGAAAATCCGGAGAAGATGAAGTATCCGGAGCTGTATAAAGAGAAAGAAAAACATAAGTAACTATTCAGGACAGTACCTCGCACTCGCTGCGAGGTACGTATGAAACGTAAATGTTGCAAGGGAAAATCCCATCGCGGCGCTGAACGTCCAGTGGACGTTCGCTTAGCGCCGACCGAAGCGGCAGCGGAGACGCGATTTTAAATGGATTTTCCCTCGTAACTGTGAAGGTACTGAACAGTTACAAACATAATACATGAGAGAGAGGACAATAAGATGAGCGATTACAAACTGGGAACACGCTGTGTGCAGGGCGGCTATACGCCGGGAAACGGTGAGCCACGTCAGATGCCGATCGTACAGTCCACGACGTTCCGCTATGCAACGAGCGAGGACATGGGAAAGCTGTTTGATCTGGAAGCAAACGGATATTTTTATTCGCGTCTGCAGAATCCGACGAATGATATGGTGGCGGCGAAGATCACCGAGCTGGAGGGCGGCACGGCAGGAATGCTGACCTCGTCCGGACAGGCTGCAAATTTCTTTGCCCTGTTTAATATCTGCGAGTGCGGCGATCATATTGTCGCATCGTCAAGTATTTACGGCGGTACCTTCAATCTGATCTCGGTCACGATGGCGAAAATGGGGATTACGGCGACATTTGTCAGCCCTGATGCGAGCGAGGAGGAACTGGACGCCGCTTTCCGCCCGAATACGAAAGCGGTCTTTGGCGAGACGATCGCCAATCCGGCGCTGACGGTTCTTGATATTGAGAAATTTGCAAAGGCGGCGCATGCGCACGGCGTACCGCTGATCGTGGACAATACCTTCCCGACGCCGGTCAACTGCCGTCCGTTCGAGTGGGGCGCGGATATCGTCACGCATTCGACGACGAAGTATATGGACGGCCATGGTGCGGCGTTAGGCGGCGCGATCATTGACCACGGTGTCTTTGACTGGATGGCGCACGCGGAGAAGTTCCCGGGTCTGTGTACGCCGGATGAGAGCTATCATGGGATTACCTACGCGGAGAAGTTTGGTAAAGAGGGCGCGTTTATCACCAAGTGCACTTCGCAGCTGATGCGTGACTTCGGCTCCATGCAGTCTCCGCAGAATGCCTTTATCCTGAACCTCGGGCTGGAATCCCTGCATGTGCGCATGCCGAAGCATGTGGAGAACGCGCAGGCAGTAGCGGAATTCCTGTACAGCCATCCGAAGGTGGCGTATGTGAATTATTCCGGACTTCCCACAGATAAATATTATGAGGTGGCGCAGAAGTACCTGCCGAACGGCGGCTGCGGCGTTGTCTCCTTTGGCTTAAAAGGCGGACGTGAGGCGGCGTCAATCTTCATGCGTGAGCTGAAGCTGGGCGCGATCGAGACACATGTAGCGGACGCGCGTACCTGCTGCCTGAACCCGGCGACCAGTACGCACCGTCAGATGAACGATGAGCAGCTTAAGGAAGCGGGCGTGCCGGCAGAGCTGATCCGCATCAGCCTGGGACTGGAAGATAAGGAAGACCTGATCGCGGATATCTCGAATGCGCTGGACGCGATCTGATGCCACCAGAGTCGAAAGGTCAGGAATGGAGCGCTTGCGGTCCGATTCATGACCTTGGGACCAGAGCGACAGTGAAGATTCGGGAGCACGAAGCGCGCAGAAATCCGCAGGTGGCATCAAATATCGTAAAGAGTGGCAGAACCTTTGAGAAATCGAAGATTCTGCCACTTTTTTCTTATGATTATCTTAACATGGTTGACGCATTTTTGGTCCTGTGATATGGTGCAAGTGTACTAGGAATGTTAGTACACTTAAGTGCGACTGACAGAAGGAGAGGTGGGAAGCTATGATTGGTATTGACCTGCAGAATCGCAAACCGATCTATGAACAGATCACAGAGCGGTTTGAGACTCTGATCGTGAACGGCGTTTTAGAGCCGGACAGTCAGATGCCGTCGGTGCGCTCCCTCGCGATGGAGCTCTCCATCAATCCCAATACGATACAGAAGGCCTACAGCATGCTGGAGCAGCAGGGCTATATTTATCCGGTCAAAGGCCGGGGCAATTTTGTGTCGGGCAACGGGGCTTTGATGAAACAGAAAAAGCAGGAGAGTGTGTTCCAGTCCCTGGAAGAACTGGTGCAGAAGGGAAAGGAACTGGGCATCGCGTGTGAAGATTTTCTGGAAAAGACCAGAAAATATTATGAGGAGGGGAGCGGGTATGATACGAATTGAACAGGTAACAAAGCGGTTCGACGATATTGTGGCGCTCGGCGGAGTGAACGCCGAAATCGCGGAGAACTGCATTTTTGGTCTGGTGGGCACGAACGGAGCGGGCAAGAGCACGCTGCTGCGCGTGATTGCCGGGGTGTTGAAGCCGGAAGAGGGACAGGTGCTGGTTGACGATGTTCCGGTGTGGGAGAGCGTACAGGCGAAGAGCCGGATCTGCTTTATCCCGGATACGGCGATGTTTTTTTCCAATGCCACAGCGGATGTGATGCGGGATTATTACCGGGTGGCCTATCCGAAATTTGACGCGGAGCGGTTTGACGACCTGCTGGGAAAATTTGATCTGGATCCGAAGCGCAAGCTGTCGACGTTTTCCAAGGGCATGAAAAAGCAGGTATCCGTGCTGCTCGGCATCTGCGCGAATACGGATTATCTGCTCTGCGATGAGACGTTTGACGGGCTGGATCCCGTGATGCGGCAGACGGTCAAGAGCCTGTTCGCCGCAGAGATCCTGAACCGGAAATTTACGCCGGTGATCGCCTCACACAGCCTGCGGGAGATCGAGGATATCTGCGACTTTGTCGGGCTGCTTCATAAGGGAGGCATCCTGTTTGCAAAGGACCTCGATGAAATGAAGCTTGGCATTCATAAGATTCAGTGTGTGATCCCGGATGAGGCAGAGGAAGCAGCGCTGCTTGCCGAGCTGGATGTGCTGCAAAAGGAGAAGCGCGGGTCGCTGCTCACGATCGTGGTGCGCGGCAGCTACGATGAGATCGACTGGAGGATCCAGGCACGGCAGCCCCTGTTTTCAGAGATTCTGCCGCTGACTCTGGAGGAGATATTTATCAGTGAAACGGAGGTGGCCGGATATGACATCAAAAATCTCGTTTTCTAAGCTGGTGCGCACGGAAATGCGCCAGATGAACTGGCTGCTGGCCGTGCAGATGGTGGCGTTCGTGCTCGTATTTCCGTTTCGGACGCTGATGGTGATGGCGATCCGCCAGAATGAGCAGGTGAACTACGGGCGGGCGACTTACAGCGTTGCAGAACAGTTCAGCAGAAATGTCGGTCTGGGTCATATGGAAAACACCGGCGTGATTCTCTGCGCGGGGATTCTGTGCGCGCTGGCCGCGTTTGCCTACATCCACTCGCAGACAAAGCAGGACTTTTATCACAGCCTCGCTCTGAAGCGGGAAGGATTGTTTGGCGCAAAATATGTGAGCAGCACCCTGACTTTCGTGATCCCTTATCTGATCAGCCAGCTGCTGGTGATCCTGGTGGGACTGTTTTATCAGGCGGCAACGCTGAAGGTGGTGCTGGAGATCCTGCTGGCAAGCGTGCAGGGAATCCTGTTTTTCCTCTGCAGCTACGCCATGACGCTGGTGGCCATGATGCTGACCGGAAATTTCCTGACGACAATGCTGGGGATCGGGGTGTTCGGCGCTTACCTGCCGATCATGAATCTGATCGTGGAAAGCTTTCAGGAGGTATTCTGGGATACACGGATCGCAGATTATACCTATTCTTCCGCTTATATTCAAAAGTGGAGCTCGCCATGGGCATGGTGCATGTATGCTACGGGCAGGAAACACAGCGGGACAACCGGTGTGACCGGGCAGATCCCGGGCGTCGGAGATCTCTGCCAGCTGATCGCGATCGCGGCGGTACTGACACTGGTCGCGCTGGCTCTTTACCGTGTGCGCAAGACAGAAGCGGGCGGACGGGCGCTGGCATTTCCGCCGCTGGAGCCGGTGATCAAGATCCTTGTGATGGTGCCGGTCTCCCTGGTGGCAGGGCTGATCGCCAATCAAATGATAGAGTCGGTCGCGTTTGAACTGCTCTTTATCCTGCTGTTCGGCGCGCTCATCTGTGTGGTGATCGAATTCATCTACCGTGTGGATATCCGGCAGGTGCTCGCCCACAAATGGCAGTTTGCCGTCGGTGCTGTAATTGCCTGCGCCATCTTCTTTGCGTTTCGGTTTGACGTGACAGGCTATAATTCTTACCTGCCGGCGGAGGATGAGCTGCAGTCAATGTCCCTGACCTCTTATTTCGGGACTTATATAGCCTATGATGATGAGGGAGGGATTGCTTACTCAAGAACCATGCGGGAACGGCTGGATGCGATCGAATGGGAGGATTTTGATTCCATCTATCAGCTTGCCGCGGATGCGGTAGAGATTGAAAAAGGAAATGACGCAGATGAGGATCTCGGTCAGGATTACTCTTATGTTTACTTCAAATTCCATCTGACAAACGGGAAAGAAGTGTATCGCTGCTACCGGGTGAACACGGAGCAGTTTAACGAAGTGATGAACGAACTGATCCGGAATGAGGAATTTCTGGAAATGTATTACCCAATCTGTAACTGGGACGAGGAGATCATGAGCAGGATCACGAGCATCTACTGCTGGTTCTACGGCTATGACGAGGAAGAACTGTTCGGAGAGCCGGAGGAGGACGCAGAGGATGCGGATACAGAAGATGCGGATACGGAGAACCTCAATGCGGAAGACGCAGAGGATGTTGGTGCGGAAAGCGAACTTTCAGAGGATGCCGTCAGTGCGGAATCGGAAAGCCTGACGGAGATGGAGGAAACGGTGACTGACGAGCCGGAGGATGCAGAAGATTCGGCCAGTGCGGCAAGCACCGTGAGCGGGAACGTGGAATACTATTATACGGATGTGTATACCGACATCAATATTACGGTTCCGGTTTCCATGCTGTCAGAGCTGGTCGAGGCGTATGTGAAGGATCTGAAATCCCTCTCCTATGAAGAGATACGCGAGACAGTTAATGAGATCAATTTCTACTATGAGCAGACGTATGTCAATGAGTCTTATCCGATTAACGAGAACTTCACGAATACGCTGGAGGTGTTGAAGAAAGCGTATTATGAGCAGTAGACTGAATGCAATAATTGTAACTTTAGGACAGCTGTGAAAGCATTGAACAGTTATCAATAATTTTCGCTATTTAACACAGGGGACAGCCGGGGTTGTGTCAAGGACGGAAAAGATGGAAAATCTTTGTATAAATCCAATATTTGCCAAAAACATATCATTAATGTCGAATCGTGTCAATGAAATAAAAATTGTAATGATTCCCCTGAAGAAAAATTATCCAGAAATTCTGGACGTATGGTAAGATGGTATACTGTAATCATTCATTCTCAGTTGTAGTCCCCTTTTTTATGTGATAAGATGGTTTCGATACACAGATTCAGAAACAATGGACAACAGGTATTTTCCTGTGATGGAAGAAAGTGAGGATAAAAGGATGCAGAAAGTATATGAGTTTTTAAAGAATGCAGGCACATATTATCTGGCAACCGTTGACGGAGATCAGGCGCGAGTCAGACCGTTTGGTACAATTCATATTTATGATGGCAAACTCTATATTCAGACAGGAAAGACGAAGAATGTGGCGAAACAGATTGCAACGAATCCGAAAGTGGAAATCTGTGCAATGTCAAAAGGAGAATGGATTCGCCTTTGCGGCACCTTGGTATTAGATGAGCGGGTGGAGGCACAGGAATCTATGTTGGATGCATATCCGAATCTGAGAAAAATGTATACGACAGGTTCGGAGGGTAATACAGCTGTTTACTATTTTAAGGATGCTGTAGCGACGATCTCATCATTCAGCCATGAGCCGGAAATCATTCGTTTTTAAACAGATTCAATAGGGCAAGGTGGCAGCATTATGGATAATCTTCGTTGTGTGCGGGAAACGCCCCCTCACATAAGTTCGGGGGCAGGACGTGCCAGTCATGAAGAAAACGCTTCGCGTTTGACTGGCACTGTAGAGAGAATTACATATCAGAATGCGGAAAACGGCTTTTCTGTGATTAAGTGCCGCGCAAAAGGCTACAGTGACCTGGTGACCGTGGTCGGAAATATGCCTGACGTCCATGTCGGCTCGGTGCTCACGATGCAGGGACAGTGGAAAATTGACAGCAAGTATGGGAGGCAGTTTTCTGCTGAAAAGTGGGAGGAGACGCTTCCGGCAACAACTTACGGTATCGAGAAATATCTGGGCAGCGGTCTGATCAAGGGTGTCGGCCCGAAGTTTGCGAAGTGGATTGTCCAGCAGTTCGGCAAGGACACACTGGAGATTATTGAGACTGATCCGGACCGGCTGATTGAGGTCGCAGGCATCGGCCAGAAGCGTGTGAATCAGGTCAAGAAAAGCTGGCAGGAGCAGAAAGAGATCAAGAACATCATGCTGTTCCTGCAGAGCAACGATGTCAGTACTTCCCATGCAGCAAAGATTTATCGTACCTACGGGAATGAGAGTATCAAGATTGTGGAAGAAAATCCGTACAAACTGGCGGATGATATCTGGGGTATCGGTTTTAAAACAGCAGATACGATTGCATCGAAACTGGGTATTGAGAAAACTCGTTTTATGCGCCTGCGGAGCGGCCTGATGTATACACTTAACAAGCTTTCTGAGAATGGGCATTGTTATGCGGTCAGGGAGCAGTTGATTGAAGCAGCAGTTGGTTTGCTTGATGTGGAAGCTCCAGAGCTGGAAATGACGCTCGATGAAATGCTCCGTACATCCGATGTCATAAGGGATGAGGATGCGATCTATCTGCCGCTTTTTTATTTTTCAGAGACCGGCTGCGCGAAACGTCTGATTCGTCTGATGCAGGGCGACCGGCGCGTGTCGATGGATGTGGAAAAAGTAATGCGCGAGATCGAACGAGATTCCCAAATCCATTATGATGAGGTGCAACTGCAGGCAATCCGTCAGGCGGTTGATTCTAAAGTAATGGTTCTCACAGGAGGACCCGGCACAGGGAAAACGACTACCATGAATGGAATTATTTCGGCTTACCGTATGGCGCGATGCCGGATTATTCTTGCGGCTCCGACGGGCCGGGCTGCAAAGCGAATGTCCGAAGCTACCGGCATGGAGGCAAAAACGATTCATCGCCTTTTAGAATACAAGCCACCCGAAGGATATCAGAAGAATGAAGAACATCCGTTGGAGGGAGATGTTCTGATTCTGGATGAATGCTCGATGATCGACGTCATGCTCATGTATAATCTGCTGAAGGCGCTGCCGGAGGAAATGACGCTGATACTGGTTGGGGATACGGATCAGCTGCCGAGCGTGGGAGCCGGGAATGTTCTGAAGGATATCATCGCTTCCGGCTGTATCCCGGTCGTTCGCCTCACCCGTATTTTCCGGCAGGCACAGGGAAACCGGATTATCATGAACGCGCACAGAATCAACAAGGGCGAGATGCCGGATCTTCGCGGCGGCCGCGATTCCGATTTCTTCTTCGCCGGAAAAGAGACCAACGAAGAAGTTGTGGATTTGCTTGTCAAATACTGCACGAAGAATCTGCCGGCTTATTATCATGTGGACGCGTTTTCGGACATTCAGGTATTGACACCGATGCAGCGCGGTACCTGCGGTGCAGCAAATCTGAATCAGGTGCTGCAGGAAGCGATGAATCCGGGAAAGATTTACCTGAAACGCGGCGGAACACAGTATCGTCTGCAAGATAAGGTAATGCAAATTAGAAATAACTATGACAAGGACGTGTTTAATGGCGACATTGGAATCATCGAAAATGTGAACACGGATGAGAATGAGCTGACCGTGGATTTTGACGGGCGGCATATTACATACGATGTGACGGAGCTGGATGAGCTGGTGCTGGCTTACGCGACGACCATTCATAAAGCGCAGGGGTCAGAATACCCAATCGTTGTGATGCCATTTACCATGAGCCATTATGTCATGCTGCAGAGGAATCTTTTGTACACTGGTGTGACGCGTGCGAAAAAGATTCTCGTATTGATTGGTGAGAAAAAGGCGATTGCATACGCCACACATAATGAAACGACGACATCCAGAAACACGAAGCTTGCCGAGCGGATTGCAAGTGGGTGGAAAGATGCAGTAAAGAATGCGCAAAAGGATTCAGGATCAGGAATTCCGTACACGTATGAGCAGGACGTGGCCGTACAGCCAAAGGTGGCAGAGAAGAAAATGATTTATGGGACCAGGCAGAGAAACGAGGATGATCCTTTTGGAAATCTATTTGCACGGCTTGCTCAGTCGAAATTCCGCAGCAGCTTTTCCTTAAAAGCGGCAGATAAAGCGTATGTCCGGGATAAGGGTATGGACAAAATCCGTTCCCATGCCTGCGATTTTATCAGCAAAAGACTGGCTCCTGCAGAACCGGTTAATGATGGAAAGCAGACACCGATGAGAGGTCATCCTGTCTTTATTGCGCAGCACGCTACCGGGTGCTGCTGCAGAGGCTGTTTGGAAAAATGGCATCGGATTCCAAAAGGAACAGAACTGACGGACGAGCAGCAGGAATATGTAGTCGACGTTTTGATGGCCTGGATCGAGAGACAGATGAAAACTGACGCACCTGACACGGATATAAGGAGCGAAGACCAGATATGATTAAGCCGATAATGAAGGATGTGCTTTTCCTTTCACAAAAAGCAGGACCGGCCACGCCACAGGACAGTCAGACAGCGACGGACTTACTTGACACGCTAAAGGTGCATGAGAACGGCTGCGTTGGAATGGCTGCTAATATGATTGGTGTGAACAAAGCGATTATTGTTGTGAATATAGGCTTCATGAATCTTTTGATGTACAATCCTGAAATAACGAAGAAAGTAAAGCCGTTTCAGACGGAAGAAGGATGCCTGTCCCTTGTCGGTGTCAGGAAATGTGTCCGTTATAAGGAGATTGAGGTCAGATATCAGGATGTCAACTTTAAAGAGCAGCGACAGAAGTTCAGCGGATGGACAGCGCAGATTATTCAGCACGAGGTAGATCATTTGCATGGAATCATTATTTGACGCGAAAAACTGACCGTGGAAGGAAGAAGGTAGGGCATGGAAATCGCAGAAATGTTGGATGAGATCAAACAAATCGTGCAAAAGGATGCAAGGCTGCGAGAAGATTTTTTACGGACAAGGGAGCAGAAAAATCCTCTCTCGGCTTTCTGCGCGAAATGCCGGGAACTGGGATATCCGGTGTATGAGATGGATGTCATCGCTGCAGGCGAGGAATCCTATGCGGCGATGAAACGAAGCACGAATGGAGGCGGCGAAAATTCGCCTATGCTGGAAGCGGAGGATGACTTTTATGAGTTATTCTTTGCAGGACTGTAGGAGACAGAAAGTTATGAAATCTTCTCCGCAGGTACTGAGAGATGTTTATCTGGAATTATGCAAAGATGCGGAAACATGGTCTGTGACAAATAATGCTGCCGGCCTGATTGAGTTTGATTTCACATTTTCACTGTGTTCAGATGTTTCAAAAAGCAATGATTTGGATTGCACAGACGAGAATCCATGAAAAATGCATATTGACAAAAGTTTAACAAAAGCATATAATCCTTTTCAACAAGAGGGAGTAGTTGGCCGACAGGCTTTCGTACCGACTATCATGCAGATGATCTGATCTGCACGGGATGAATTAAAAACAAGACTTTTGCGACAACGTAGATTGTGGCAAAGGTCTTTTTCTTTATCCTGAAATGACCGGTGCCACCTGATTAAGAAAGGGAAGAACGATATGTTAGTACTTATTATTATGCTTTTGGGCCTGATGCTGTGGTTATTCTTCAAATTTACATGGGTGATGCTGAAACTCTGCTATGTATTTTGTATCGGGCTGCCGCTGGCACTGATGCTGGGGATGCTCGGACTTGTATTATGCTGTACGTTGATTCTGGCACCGGTTGGAACTGCACTGATGCGTGCGGCGGGAAGGGTAATTTATCCATTTTAAAATAATACAGGATGGATAGACAAGGCTGTGGTTATGAGAAAATTAATGGCGGCAATGAGCTGGATTGCATAATAAGAATGTATGTTCTTTTGCAAAGCCTGTTTTTGGACTTGAAATTTTTTATACTGCATTCATGAAGATCCTTAAATGAATACGAGTCAGAACTGAGGAGGTGGTACCGTTGCGGTTTCTGTTTTGGATTCGTAAAACGCTGCATGGTGACAGGCATTGCAGTAAATGCTGCCTGATGTGTGAATACTTTGATACGTGTAAAAATGATGATGAATAAAATTGTATGTATGACAATCCATTACTGTTTGTTCTGCAATTAGAATCGGAGCAAAAAACGGATGCCGAAATGAAAGAATGAGAGGAGAATCACTATGAGGAAAAAAGAAGGATACAGCAGAGAAGGAGCTTTTGGTACGATCAACCATTACGATGCAAAGGGAAAGAAGATCGGCGAGAGCAGACCGGGCCTGTTTGGCGGGATGAACAATTACGATGCGAAAGGACATAAGGTCGGCTATAGTACTGAGAATCTGACCGGCGGGTTGACACACCATGACAATCATGGACATAAGACAGGCAGAAGCGATCCGGGGGTGTTCAGTGAAATTGATCATTATGATGCGAAAGGCCATAAGACCGGATATAGTGACTGGGGTCTGTTCGGGAATATGAATCACTATAAGAAGAAATAGGTGGGGTACTGTGCATATAGGTTTGCTGAGATACAAAATTGCCTGATTTGACTGAAAAACAGTGGTAAATAAGTATTCCGGATGATATTATGGAAATTATAAATTAACAGATAATTATTGGGAAGGAGAGTAGGATATGCGATATACATCAGCGGAAGCGTAAAAATTATTACGGACACTGTCAGAAGAACATACGAACCTTGTGAATCGCGAACGTTCATTGGATACATTTGGTGCCTTTGCGAATGAGGATTTGGATTCAATCCGGCCGGAATATGATTTTGTTAAATATCAAGAAGAACTGGCCGGGTTAGAGAAGAAGATCCGTGTAATAAAACATGCGATCAGTATGTTCAATGTAAACACTGTACTGCCAAATATGGATGGGCTGACCATTGATCAGGCGCTGGTTTATTTGCCGCAGCTGACTGCCCAAAAACAGAAACTTGGAATTATGGCACGACGCCTTCCAAAAGAACGATTACAGAACAGTCGGACTACGACTGCTGCAGTATCTGAGTTTTGCTTTGCGAATTATGATATTAAAACTGCCAAAGAAGAATATAAAATGACTGTGGATACAATTACAGCTTTACAGAGTGCCTTGGATTTGATTAATAATACGGAAACATTTGAAATTGACTTATAGGAAAAATGCATTCCGGGTATAGTGTCTTGATTTTTGAATTTATATGCATATAACAATATCAGGGAAAATTAAGGTTAAAAGTATAAGTTTTAGGTTATTTCTGTTATTGATTATTCGTATGTGTTTATAGTATTGGAAAAGTCATCCGACATCTTATTTGGATAATGACACCATACCGAAAACCTGCTTTCATCTATGATGGGAGCAAAGCGGCGGAGGTTCGGTTTCAGGCTGCTAAATTTATTCTCGGATAAGGTTTTTGATGTGAATTTTGAAATGAATGGCATACCTTACTACCACCCTTTAAGATATTGATATTTTCAAATTAATATTGAACGAGCTACAAAACCATGATATACTTTCTGATATGTGATTTTTATATATGACGATGAAGTAATTTCATATAAGAGTGGGTAGTGAGGTAAACATCATGGCAGTCAGTTATCGTAAACTTTGGATTGAATTGATTGAGAGAAATATGAATAAGACGGCTCTCAGAGAGGCTTCTGGGATAACAACGAATGCGTTGGCTGCTCTTGGCAAGGATGAACGGGTTACAACGGATGTCTTAAATAAAATATGTCTGACTTTGAATTGTGATGTCGGGGATATCATGGAAGTGATTCCGGATGAGGAATACAAAAAGCGGCAGGAACGGGCAAAAGAATTAAATCCTGTTTTAAAAGAGGAGGGGCGTGCGGATGATTGAGATGAGTGTACTTTCCGCACCTTTTGCGTGCCGGACAAAGGATCTGTTATGGTATCTGGAAACGAAGCAGTGCATCTCCCTGCTGCGAGATGGGCAGTCCCTTCAGGAGATTAAAAAGCTGAGTGAGGAAGAGAATATTTTTAACGCCTCATCCGCGAGCAGAGCGGACAATATCCGGGTTGTTCTCGCCAGAAGAATTCGTGCGGTAAATGACAGATTTCTGGAGTTTTTTGAATCCCAGGATACGATGACACAGAAGCAGCTGTGTATTGTTCTGGTCATGCTGACGGATCATGCTTTTTATAAGTTCATGAATGACATATTCAGAGAAAAGCTGATTACAGGACAGCAGGAGTTGCAGGATGGCGATATTATCGGATATATCCATGGCCTTCAGCAAACGGATGAACGTATAGCCAGGTGGACAGATGCAGCGGTTGTGAAAGTCCGCGATAATTACAAACATATTTTAAAAGAAGCTGAGTTTATTTCTGATCTGGGAACAACAAGACAGGTAGTTCGCCCGATTTTGAATGAAGCAATGGGTACGTTTCTGAAAGAAGAGGGGCTTGAGCCTATTTATAAAATCCTGGCAGGAGAAGCAGTATGAAGACGATAGAGGAACGTTTGGATATTCTGGAAGAAAAGATGCGTCGAGAGAGTTTCCGTAAAAACACTGGCTTAGGCAATGAAGTCGGTTATTATGTGTTCGACTACGAACCACAGCAGGAACTCATTGTACGGGAACGAGTAAATGAGCTGGCAGGTTCCAATACGCAGCTAAAATTCGGATATCAGCTTGTGGTTTATGATTTATATGAATTGATGCTCCAGCTTTTAGAAGAGGAAGAAGTTATGGATGATCTGAAGGAGCTGGAGGAGGAGGAAGGAACCGAATATGTTTTCCAGAGTATTTCGGATGTACTTCGATTTGATGATGAGAATAGTCTGATCATTCATTACATCATGGAGCATACGCCAAAAGAGTCTGTTGTGTTTCTTACAGGAGTTGGCAAGGTCTTTCCAATCCTGCGGTCTCATAAGATACTAAACAATCTTCATCAGATGATGAATCACTGCCCGGTTGTGTTGTTCTTCCCGGGACGATATAATGGCGACTCTCTTAATATTTTTGGAGAGGCTGCTAATGATAAAAACGAAAATTACTACAGAGCATTTCCGTTGGTGGAACGGTAAGAGAGGATATTCATTATGAAGATTAAAGATATGTTTTTGCAGGAAATTGACCGTCCGATAGCCGGAGTTGTTATGGTCGGACAAAATCAGGAGAAAGACAAAAAACAGGAACTGTCCGAATATGTTGTTACCAGAGAAATGAAAAAACATTTTCGGGAGTTTTTTGCCAATTATACGGCCAGTATCCATACGCCTACTGATGGTATAGGTGTCTGGATTTCCGGCTTCTTTGGAAGCGGTAAATCTCATTTTTTGAAGATCCTTTCCTATATTCTGGATGACACGTTAGTGGCCGGAAAGCATGCAATAGAATATTTTAAGGATAATGAGAATATTGTGTCGGACCCTACGACATTTGCCAACATGGAACTAGCGGCTCATACTCCAACGAAAGCCATTCTTTTTAACGTGGATTCTAAGAGCGCGTCAACGGCGAAGTCGGACAGCAATGCGATTGTTACCGTTTTTAACCGTGTATTTAATGAAAAGCTTGGATATGACGGAGCCAATCCTGCGCTGGCAGATCTGGAAAGACAGCTGGATGAGGAGGGAAAATATCAGTTATTTCAGGATACTTTCAATTCGCTCTATGGACAGGACTGGAAAACGGTAAGAAATAAGTTCCGTACTATACGAGGCAGAGTAGAGAAAACGCTGGTCGAAATGGGATATATGGATGAAGACAACGCAAAGCTCTGGACACGTGAATCCACAACACAGAATTACCAGATCGCAATCGAAGATTTTGCGGAACGAGTGTATCAGTACATTGAACAATCCGGTAACAGAGTGGTCTTTCTTGTAGATGAAATCGGTCAGTTTATCAGTACGGACTCGCATTTAATGCTTAATCTGCAGACCCTGACAGAGGAATTGGGTACTCGCTGTCATGGGAAGGCGTGGATTATCATTACCGCTCAGGAAGATATTGACTCGATGACTGAAAATATTGACGGGGCGGCGGAACGCAAGAATGATTTTTCCAAGATACAGGGGCGTTTTAAAACCAGATTGTCACTGACTTCGGTGAATGCGGATGAGGTGATTAGGGAAAGGATTTTGAAAAAGGGAGAGACACCGGCCCTGTCATTAAAAGCCTTTTATGAGTCAGAGGAAACAGCGATTTTGAATGCTGTTGATTTCAAAGACAGCGGTCATGAAATGAAAAAATACAAGAGTGCAGATGAATTTGCGGATGTGTATCCGTTCCTGCCATATCAATTCCATTTGGTAGCGGATATTCTGAATGCCATCCGGCTTAACAGTTCGTCAGGACGCCATCAGTCTGAGGGAGAGCGTTCCATGCTTGGCGCGTTCCAGAAAGCGGCAATCGCGGTGATGGATAAATCTGAAGGAACGATTGTGCCCTTATATCTTTTTTATAATGATCTGGAGCAGTTTATTGACCATACGCACTCTGTTGTCATTCTTCGGGCTCAGGATAATGAGAGAATCAATCCGAATCATGAGGAAGACTGCTTTCCTGTCAATGTGTTAAAGGTACTGTTTCTTCTGAAATATGTCGATGGAATTCCAATGACCGAGAATAACATTGTGAATTTCATGATAACAGATATTCATGAAGATAAAACAGTGTTGAGAAAGAAAGTATCGGAGGCCCTGCAGCTTTTAGTAAACAACCTGCTTGTGTCTCAGGTTCAGGATACGTATGAGTTTCTGACGGACGAAGAACAGGATATCAACCGTCAGATTCGGGATCGTGATGTAGCAGAAAGAGACATTATGGGAGCGGTGACAAAGATGGTATTTGACAGCATTTATAATAATACCAGATATCGTGTCCCGAAATTTAATGGCCGGTACACGTTTGCCTATAATCAGACCGTTGATAATATTCCGCTTAAGAATAACCAGAATAATCAGATCGGCTTGCGGATCATTACGCCTCGCTATACAGGGAACAGTGGAGACAGCAATGTGGATGATACGACTCTGGCGATGATTTCGGCGAGAAATCAGGAGGCCGTATTAAGACTTCCTGCGGACAATGTTTCCTACCATAGGGAGATGCGCAATGCATTAAAAATCGAAGATTTTGTTCGAAATGTACCCGATCCACAAAAGGGAAAATCTACGATTATTCGCACAACCAAAATGCAGGAAGCAGGAAAGAGCAGAAAAGCCGCATTGGACTCCATGAAGGAAGCGATAGGGAATGCGGAGATTTTTGTAAATGGCCAGCACATTACGGATATCAAGACGCATGATTCGGTAAACCGGATCAATGAGGCTCTGGGAAGACTGGTAGATACCGTTTACTATAAGCTTTCCTATATAGATTCCCCGAAAGACGATATCGCGATCCGAAATGTCTTTCAGACGGATCATCAGATGAGACTGGATCTTGGCGAGGCGGGTGAGGAGAATTCACTTGCCATAAAAGAAATGCTGGAGTACATCAGCCGAACAACATCGTCTCATTCGATGATTTCCATGAAATCGCTTTTGGATCATTTTGCACTGAACCCGTATGGATATACGGAAATGGATACGAAATGGTTAGTGGCAAAACTGTTCAAAGATGGAAAAATCAGCGCCACCGTAGAAAAAGAACCAATCACAATCTTCAATCGGGATGCGTCCGATCTTGGTACATATTTTACAAACCGCCGGTATGAAGAAAAGATTCTCTTTAAGGCAAAGGAGAATATAGATCCTGCACAGATAAATGATTGCCGTAAGATAGTGAAGGATTTGTTTAATCGTACGGAAACGACGGAGGACGCGGACCGCATGATGGCAACGTTTAAAAATGCTGCCGATGTTTTGATGAGTGATTTGCGGGGGATGCTGCGTGAACAGGCAAACCAGCCACAGTATCCAGGCAAGAGTATTATGCAGGAGGTTATCAGCGAATTAACAAAATTTGAATCCATCACAGATGAGGGAACTTTCTTTAAGGCAATTTCAAGGTCGAAGGCAGATCTCGCTGATTTGGCAGAGGATTTAGCCCCTGTACGTACCTTTTACAATAGTGATACCCAGAAAAAGATCTTTCAGAATTCCGGTTTGCGTGCACTTAAGTTTTATGATTCCAGCAAGGAGCATATTACAGACGAAGAACTGACTGGGATTGTGGCTCAGATCAGAAGCATTGTTACAAACCGTTCTCCGTATGAAAAGATCAAGGATCTGCCGGAACTTTATGATAAATTTATGGAGAGCTACAATCAGGTACTTGATGCGAAGCTGGTGCCGGTAAAGCAGGTGATTGAACAGGATTTGAAAATTGTGCTGGATGCACTGGAAGGTCAGAAGTATAAGGATCGATACGAATCCCGCGTAAAGAAAGAGTTCAACACCTTGTTGGATCGTGCGACGAATGAACCGAATATTTCCGATATGCTGGGGTATAAAGATAAGGCAGACAGCCTTTGCAGGAAATATCTCGATGAGTTTGCTGCAATACCTGTGCCGGTAACAACGACAGGCGGATCTGGTAACACTTCAGGTGATGGAGTACCGGTTTCGACTACGCCTCCGGTACCGAAGAAAAAAATAAAAAATGTAATGGCGAGGAATCTTGTGGCAGATACCTGGTATATCAAGAGTAATGCTGACATTGACCAGTATTTGGCTCACTTAAAGAAACAGATCGAAGCAGAGCTGGCAGATAATGATGAGATAAGGCTGCATCTGTAAAATAGTAGAAGAGGTTGGAGATGGATAAGACAGCAATTAAGAATTTTGCCATATGGGCGAGAAGAAAATTAATTAGCGATATGAAGATGAGAGCCGGCTTCATGGGCATTACCGAAAAGGGAATTGCTGCGCCGCTTCCAGCTTCCACATTCGAAATTCAGTACTTTGACGTGTCATCCAGTGAACCGGTAAAGATTCAGGGAAACGAAATCCAGATGCGTGAACGAATTGTAACGAAACTGGAACAGCACGCGAAAGAGTCCGGCTATCAGACTGCCTATGACAGCCTGATTGAGAATATGGCATCCGTATGGTTTAACCGCCTGATTGCAATCCGTTATATGGAAGTCAATGAATACTTTCCGGATCAGCTTCGAGTGTTGTCATCGGTATCCAAAGGGAAACAGGACCCGGATATTGTCAGCCGACCGTTTGATTCCGATCTGGAGTTTACCGCTGCGGAGAGACGGCAGGTCAATGAGTGGATGGATACCAATAAGCAGGATACACTGTTCCGTTTTTTGCTGTTGAAACGCTGCAACCAGCTGGCAGAATGCCTGCCGGGGCTTTTTGAAAAAAAGAATGACGAATCCGAGTTTTTCCTTCGGCTTGGGTTCGTCGAAAAAGATGGTTTGGTATATCATCTGGTGCATGATATAGATGAAGACGCCTGGACTGACCAGGTGCAGATTATTGGTTGGCTGTATCAGTATTATATAGCAGAAAAGCATGATCAGATCGTCAATATATATAAAGGAACAGTAAAAAAAGAGGATATTCCTGCAGCTACTCAGCTGTTTACGACAGACTGGGTTGTAAGATACATGGTAGATAATTCGCTTGGCCGATATTGGATTGAAAGACATCCGGAAAGCAATTTGGCGGATAAGCTGGAATTCTTTGTAAAGCCGAAGAATGGGAAAATCGTATATCTTAATGAAAATGTTACTCCGGAAGAAATGACATTTTTTGACAACTGTATGGGAAGCGGCCATATTCTTATCTATGCGTTTGAAGTATTGATGGAGATTTACAGAGAGCGAGGATATTCTGACCGAGAGGCAGCTCGGAGCATCGTTGAAAATAACCTTTTTGGTTTGGACATTGATGACCGTTGCTCACAGCTTGCCTATTTTTCTGTGATGATGAAAGCACGTAGTTATGATCGACGTTTCCTTGATAGAGGAATACGTCCCCATGTGTATTCCATTCAGGAAAGCAATTCCATAGAATATTATACAAATAAGACTTACCTGCCGGATTCTCAGATGAATAAAATTGGCGAATATCTTGTAGATGTATTTCGCCATGCAAAAGAAATCGGTTCACTGAAAACGGTTGAAGTATATGACTATGATGGTTATTTGGAATATTTGGATCATTGTAAAGAACAAGTGGAAGATAATCTGGAAGGATATCAATGGAAAATTACAGATGCACCGTTACTTGAAAGTCTGGCGAGACAGGCAAAAGTGCTCTCAAAAAAATATATCACAGTGTGCACCAATCCGCCGTACCTTAATAAGATGGAACGACACCTGAAAAAGTTCGTAGTGTCGGAGTATAAGCCGTATTCGGGCGATATATTTAGCGTATTTATTTATCGAAATTTTGGACTCTGCGAGCAGGATGGCTATTCAGCATTTATGACACCATTTGTGTGGATGTTTATAAAAACATATGAGAATTTGAGAAAATACATTATAGAAAATAAAAAGATCACGACGCTTGTACAGATGGAATACTCTGCTTTTGAAGAAGCAACTGTTCCTATCTGTTCGTTTGTGCTGAAAAATGGCAAAGGGGAGGAAAAATCCCTTTGCTTCCGATTGTCTGACTTTAAGGGAGGTATGGAAGTACAGAGGAAAAAGGTATTGGATGCGATTACGGAACCAGATTGTGGATATTTTCATGAGACGCGACAGGACAATTTCTCTAAAATTCCGGGAGAGCCGATAGCATACTGGGTGAGTGAACAGGTCATATCCGATTTTACCGCAGGAGTGAAATTAGAGGATATTGCATCACCGCGCAAGGGTCTTACCACAGCAGACGATGCAACTTTTTTGCGCTTTTGGTATGAAATTGTATTTCAAAAAATAGGTTTTTGTTGTGCCTCATCTAGTTCATTTAAATGGTATCCATTAAATAAAGGTGGCGATTTTAGACGATGGTATGGAAACAATGAGTATGTACTTAATTGGGAGAATGATGGAGCAGAGTTGCGTGCTTATAAGAATTCTGTGATTCGAAATGAGGATTACTACTATAAAGAAGCAATAAGCTGGAATGATATAACTACTAAATATGTGTCATTGCGTTATAAATCTCAAGGTCAGATTTTTAATGATGCTGGTCCTAGTATATACGCAGACCACAAAACGCTTTTATTCCTGTTGGCTCTTGGAAATAGCAATGTTATGAAATATCTTGGCGGCCTAGTTGCACCAACAATACATTTTACTGTCGGCCAAATGGGAGAATTTCCTGTCATAGCTGCGGACAATAATGAAAAAAGAATAAAAATTGAAAGCTCATCTGAAAGAAATATACTTCTTTCTAAAACAGACTGGGATGTGTTTGAAACATCTTGGGATTTCAAACAGCATCCGTTGATTCGTCTCAGTAGGTCCATTAGGGACGATACCTCTGTTTCAGCTTCTATGAATTATTATTATGGTGGCCATCCGAAGGTGAATTCTCCATTGGAACTTTGCTATATGTTATGGCAAGGGGAATGCCAGAAGCGTTTCAATGAACTGAAGAACAATGAAGAAGAACTGAATCGCATTTTTATTGACATTTACGGTCTGCAGGATGAACTGACACCCGAGGTGGAAGATAAGGATGTAACTATCCGTAAGGCAGACCTCGGCCGCGATATCCGCTCCTTCCTTTCTTATGCTGTGGGTTGTATGTTTGGCAGGTACTCTTTGGATACCAATGGATTGGCTTACGCTGGCGGCGATTTTAGTGATCAGTGGGTAGTGGTCAGTGGTAAGTATTATCATCGGAAGGTTGTGGAGTATTATGTCGGTCAGGAATTATCAAGAGCTTATTGTCTGGCAGAAGTCGATGGATCTGGTAACGGAGGTTTATCGACTCGTGAAATTATTACCGAAGGAGGAATTGTATTCACTTTCGGATCAGATGAGAAGGGCGGCGGTGTCAATCCCTTCCAATATCGCAGAGGGACAGGCAAGAAACTCTACGAAGGAATTTGTAAACTTTCTATCGATCGCACGGGGGTCGAAGGCGGAGCTGGAAACGCAACTTATGATTTGTGTTCGCCTGAAATACTTGACGCAATCACAAGTGAAGACTGCTCAGGACTTGTGTCAAGAGGTTGGAAAGATGCTGACCGGATTGATTGGAAAGCTATCCACTATTCACTAACCACTGCTCACTACTGTCCCGATGAGGACAATGTCATTCCGATTACTGACCAGAAATATTTGCCTGACGATATAGTGGAGCGGCTTTGTGAATTTTTGAAAGTCGTATATGGCGATGAGAAACTCGAAGAAAACCTCGATTTTATCGCGAATGCGCTCGGGGGCAAAGGTACCACAAGCAGAGAAGTGATTCGTAAATACTTCATGAACGACTTCTTCAAGGATCATTGCAGGATTTACCAGAAGCGGCCAATTTACTGGCTTTTTGACAGTGGTAAACAAAATGGATTTAAAGCGCTTGTGTATATGCACCGCTGGGACAAGAACTCGATTGGCCGGGTACTGGTATATCTCCATAAGATTCAGGAAAAATATGAGATTGAGGTTCGTGCCATTGATGCCTTGATAGAGCATATGACGGATAAGCGGCAGGAGGCAGTGGAAGAACGGCGAAAGGATCATTTGTTGAAACAGATTGCTGAGATTAAGGAATACGATGAAAGCCTGGAACATATGACAAATGAATTTATTGATATTGATCTGGATGATGGTGTCAAGGTAAACTATGAGAAAGTGCAGACGGATCGCAATGGGGTGAAGTATAAGATTCTTGCGCCGATCAAATAATTGGAGGACAGTTTATGGCAGAGAGCCAGAACATCGAATGGAAAGAATCGTGGCGGGATGAGTATCTGAAATGGGTATGCGGCTTTGCCAATGCACAGGGGGCAAAATTTATATCGGCTGCGACGATTCAGGAAAAATCGTTGGTGTGTCAGACAGCAAAAAATTATTAGAAGATATACCAAATAAGATTACACAATCGCTGGGAGTTGTTGCGGACGTCAATTTACTGACAGAGGGCGACAAAGAATATATTGAGATTATTGTCCCTGCATATTCGACCGGTATTACTTACAAGGGTGTTTATCACTACCGCAGTGGGAGTACGAAGTAGGTGCTTACAGGTCCGGCTTTAGAAAATTTCCTGAATGGAAAGCGTGGCGCGACATGGGACAGCATGCCTTTGCCTGCATTTAAAATATCAGATGTCGATGATGCGGTTATAGATAAATTTAAGCAATTAGCATCACAAAAAGGGCGAATTGATCCAAAGCTGCTAAATGAATCGAAAGAGGTTTTACTGGAAAAATTACATTTAAAATCAGGAGACTATTTGACAAATGCAGCAATGATGCTGTTTGCGAAAGATCCTGAGAAGTGGCAACTGGGAGCATTTGTCAAAATAGGATATTTCGAATCGGATTCAGAACTCGTATTTCAGGATGAAATCAGAGGCGCTTTGATCGAACTGGTAGATAAAATAATCGAAATTATATACCTGAAGTATATGAGAGCTAAAATTACCTATGTGGGAATGCAGAGACAGGAGAAATATTTTGTACCGGAGGCAGCGCTCCGTGAGACCCTCTTGAACGCCCTATGCCATTCTCAGTATAATTATGGAGTTCCTATACAGATCAGTATATATGAGGACAAGATGTATATCGCCAACTGTGGATGCCTGCCGGAAAATTGGACAGTAGAGAACCTCATGAAAAAACACGCATCTAAGCCCTTTAATCCTAATATCGCATATGCTTTTTACCTCGCGGGATTTATTGAAAGCTGGGGCAGAGGTATAGAAAAGATATGCGATGCGTGTGAGAAAGATGGCTGCCCGCCACCTGAGTTTACGATAAACCCAGGAGATATTATGGTAAAATTTACAGCTTCGACCGATCAGGTTGTTCACCGACCGGGCGGGGTGACTGAGAGGGTGACTGAGAGGGTGACTGAGAGGGTGACTGAGAAGGAATTGAAGGTGATCGAGCTGCTGCAGGAAGACCCTGGATATACTTATGCAGAACTGGCTGAGAAACTGTCCGTCAGCAGAAAAACCATTTCAGAAAGAATGAAAAATCTCAGAGAAAAAAAGCGATAGAGCGTGTTGGCTCTGCGACGAAAGGATATTGGAAAATACTTTATTAATGAACGCATGAGTTTTGGAGGAACCTGGTATGGATGAGCTGAATCTTCAGGAGATTGAGAAAAAGCTGAATACGGAATATCAAAATGGCCAGAGGATGGTTTTCTGGTATGATACAGAAGCATCTTTTGAAGAAGAGGTTGATCAGCTGAATCTTCCGGATGTGCAAATTGTCCGCCTGACTGAGAAAAATGCGTTTCGGGTCAAAATGCTGTTGGAGCATGAGCAGCCGGAGACAAAATTTCTTATATATGCGCCGTTTGAAAAGCCGGATTATTCTGTGAATCATCTGGAGGATACGTTACTGTATTCCAGAGAATTCTATGCGGACAGACTCTCGCTGATTGCCGCTGATGCGAAACTTCCGGCAAGACTTCGCACTAAATTGGAAAAACTGAAGGACTTTTTCAATGCAGGGAAAAAGAGGCTTACAGCTGCACAGAAAAGAGCCGGGAATGCCCGAGTCAATGACTTCATTGAGCGTTCCAGAGATTTTGATATGGCATCAGCCGATGAGGAACTTGTAATGCTGATCGCGATGTGTGTTGTTGCCAATGCGCGCAACACTACGGTTGATAATCTGTATTATGCGGTTCTTTCCTACGACGATCTCGAAAATGGACAGATTATAGATGAGTTTTCTAAATATGGGCTGGAAGAAGCTTTCTGGAAATTGACGGAACGCAGATTTGGCTATGACGATCCAAAGCCGAGTCTTCTGAAGCTTACGATGTCTTTGTTTGCAGTTTATTCATTTCGGGAGAATTTTGAGGAAGCACCGATGGACTGGAAGATCTTCATGCAGGATAAGATGAAAAGACAGTCCAGTAGCATTTCTGTGCTTTTGGAAAACATGATGAATAATGTGATTTATCAGGGGCGTTTTGATGAACTGTCCGAGCTGGTATCTGATAAACTGCGCGTGACGGATGTTTTGAAGAAAACACCTCTTGAATGTCTGGTCGCTATGGGCTCTTTTAAGGCAGCAGATGAGGTGCTAATCCATTGGATGGTAGAACGCATTACCGCAGAGGATAAAAATGCCTCTGTCGATGGACATAGTATCATCCAGCTTTGTGATATCCGGGGAAAGATGCATTTTGGACGGGAATACGCAGCAGAATATCAGGTAATCCGTTCGGCCAGAAATCTTCTGGATGCGGTTGGTTATCAGCCGGAAGATGCTCTTTCGGATCATATTAAAGCGTATGCAGAGAAAAACTATTTGATTGATATGGAGTATCGTCATTTTATCGCTGCGTATGATCAAATTGAAGATACGACTGTATTTGAAAAAATGAGGGATTTAATACAGAATATTTACAGCACTGAGTATCTGGAAAAACTGGTATATTCCTGGAATCTTGCATATGAGAAGAACGAACAGCAGGAAATTATTCCATTGCAGCGTGACTTTTATGAGGATGAAGTAAAACCGGTCAGGGAAAAAGTGGCGGTCATTATTTCAGATGCTTTTCGGTTTGAAGCTGCGAAAGAATTGGAAGCCTTATTTGCAGAAGACCAGAATTGCAAGGCGTCTATGAAAATGAAGATGGGAACCTTACCTGCAGTTACGGCAGTTGGAATGGCGGAATTGCTGCCGCATAAAACGATTTCCATGACGGAAGATAAACCGTTTAAAATACTGGTCGATGGGAAACCCTGTGGAACTACTGCACAGAGGGAACAGATTTTACAAAATGCGAATCCGAAGTCTGCAGCGATTGATTTTGATTCGCTCAGCCAGATGAAAGTGGCGGAATTACGTTCCTTTACATCCGGGAAAGAGGTCATCTACGTCTATCACAATCGTGTGGATGCGACAGGTGAAACCATGCGCACGGAGGACTCGGTATTTGCTGCAGTCAATGATTCTATCCGGGAACTTTTTAAGCTGGTAAAAACCCTGTCGAAAAGCGGGAATGTCTATCGTTTCTTAATTACGGCAGATCATGGATTTATTTATACGAGAAAGCCATTGGAGGCGACAGACAAGCTGGAGAATGAAGCGGAAAAAGAAGCATTGGCTGACAGGAGATTTATTATATCCAGGAACAATCTGGCTCGAATAGGCATTTATGCTGTTATGCTGGGGGCAGCATTAAGGAATGAAGATCCCCGCTATATCAATCTTGCAAAAGGAATGAGCGTATTCAAATGCGGCGGAGGGATGAACTATGTGCATGGCGGATCGTCGCCGCAGGAACTGCTGATTCCTACTTTGTTCATCAAGACACAGCGCGGAGTCGTAGATACGGAAGATGCTGTTATTAATCTGATTTCTGATATACGTAAAGTTACGAACCTGCGTCTGCGGCTGGATTTTTATCAGGAGAAGCCAGTCAGTGATATGGTAAAGGCTGCAACTTATCGGATACATTTCGTTTCCAATGAGGGCGAGTTGATCTCCAACGAGGTCATTTATAAAGCTGATCATAAAGAGGAAAAAGCCGGGGATCGGATTGTAACGTTAGGTTTTGACATTAAGAGGAAAAACTACGACAGCAACCAGAGATATTTTCTTAAGGTAATCAACGATAAGACAAATGCTGAAATTTTGTCCAGACAAGTAATTATGGATCTTCCATTTACGGATGATTTTGGATTCGGGGTGTAAGAGATGGAATCGGTAGAAGAAAGAGAAGATATAAGAGAGGTAATCCGGCGCAAATTACGTCAGAATTTTGATGGGAAAATTGTACGGAAAGACCTGACTAAGAAGATTAAAGAAGGTGCGAATGTACCGGTTTACGTATTGGAATTCCTTCTGGGACAGTATTGCAGTTCCGATGATCCGGAGATTGTTGAGCAGGGAGTACAGAATGTAAAGAGGATTCTGGCTGACAACTTTGTCCGGCCGGATGAAGCGCAGAAAATTCTGTCGAAGCTGCGGTCACATGGCAGTCATACAGTCATTGACCTGATAACAGTGCGGCTGGATCTGAAACAAAACGTCTATGTGGCCGACTTTTCCAATCTTGGAATCAGCAACATACCGATTGCTGACGAATATCCGGAAAAGTTTGACCGGCTGCTCTGCGGCGGAATCTGGTGTATCATACAACTGGATTATGAGTATATCGAGGAAGAAAAGAAAAATGGTACTCCGATACATATCCGGAAACTGACACCGATACAGATGCCTCATGTCGAAATGGATGATCTGAAACAGGGACGGAAAGCATTCACAAAAGAGGAGTGGATGGATGTACTTCTGCGTTCCATCGGTATGGAGCCGGATGAATTGACAGCACGTGAAAAGTGGCTGCTTATCACCCGCATGATACCTCTGGTTGAGAATAATTTTAATCTTTGTGAGCTGGGGCCCAGAAGTACTGGGAAGTCTCATCTTTACAAGGAAATATCGCCAAACAGTATCCTTGTATCCGGTGGGCAGACTACGGTAGCAAACCTGTTTTACAACATGGGACGAAAGACGGTCGGTCTGGTTGGCCTTTGGGACTGCGTGGCGTTTGATGAAGTGGCTGGCATCCGATTTAAGGATAAGGACGGCGTACAGATTATGAAAGACTATATGGCGTCCGGTTCCTTTGCGCGCGGAAAAGAAGAAAAGGCAGCATCCGCATCTATGGTATTTGTCGGAAACATCAATCAGAGTGTAGATGTGCTGTTAAAAACATCCAGCCTGTTTGATCCGTTTCCGCCGGAAATGGGAACAGATACGGCATTCCTTGACCGTATTCACTGTTATCTTCCTGGATGGGAGATTCCCAAATTCAGGCCGGAACATTTTACAGATGATTATGGGTTTATAACAGATTACCTTTCAGAATTTATACGGGAATTGCGTAAAGAGCAGTACGGAGATGCGTTGGATCAGTATTTCCGGCTGGGAAGAAACCTGAATCAGCGAGATACGATTGCTGTCCGGAAAATGGTGGATGGCTATCTGAAACTGATGTATCCGGACGGGAAATTTACAAAGGAACAACTGGAGGAGGTCCTGAAGCTTTCCCTTGAGATGCGACGGCGTGTGAAAGAACAGTTGAAAAAGCTGGGCGGGATGGAGTTCTATGATGTAAACTTTTCCTACATAGATCTGGAAGATATGTCAGAGCATTATATTTCTGTGCCGGAACAGGGCGGCGGTACTCTTATCCCGGAAGGTATGTGCAATCCGGGACAGGTCTACACAGTTTCCCGCGGAAAATCCGGAATGCTGGGTGTGTTCCGCCTGGAAAGCCAGATGCTTCCTGGCAGCGGCAAGTTTGAGCGGACAGGAATCGGTACGGATCGGAATGCGAAAGAATCAACGAATACGGCATTCAATTTCCTGAAGGCCAATGGGAACCGGATCAGCGGTGCCATCAGTACCACAACGAAAGATTACATTATCAATTATCAGGATTTACAGGGAATTGGCATGACCGGAAAGCTGGCGCTGCCGACTTTGATTGCGTTGTGTTCTATTGCATTGGGAAAGCCTGTATTGAGTTCTCTTGCAGTGCTCGGTGAGATCAGCATCAGCGGTACGCTGATTAAAGTGGATGAGTTGGCGAATGCCCTACAGGTGTGCGTCGACAGCGGTGCAAAGAAAGTCCTTGTCCCAGCAATTTCCATGGTGGATTATGTTACAGTTCCACCAGATTTAATAAGCGCATTTCAGATAATACCATATCAGAGTGCGGAAGATGCGGTGTTTAAAGCGTTGGGGGTAGACTAATTGATATTCATGCGACAAAAATATTTGTATGCTGCTTAGGGTTTTGTATAAGCATAGATAATATTAAGAGAGAGGTACAGATTGAGAAAATTACATTGGTTACACTTGTCAGATATACATTTGAATAAAAAAGATGTAGATTCAAGACGTATGAGAAACAATCTTTTGGACTATGTAAGGAAATTAGATATTCAGATAGATTATATTTTTTTGACGGGTGATTTACGTTATGCACCATCGGGCAATTTTTCAACGGATACAGTTGAATATATAACTAAATTATTGGATGCAGCCAATCTAACAGTTGATAGACTTTATGTCGTGCCTGGAAATCATGATATTAGACGTGATGCCGATGGAAGAGAAGATGCTGTCTTGGAATGCATCAAGAATTATAGTCCCAAGGTTGGTTCAATGCCGTTGGATAAAATGTCAGACATTAAAAGTGGACATGCAGAGTTCCGCAATATGATAAGTATGATTTATCATGATAAGCCTGATAGAATATCTCTTTATGATAATGTCGAACAACCACATTTTGTAGTAGAAACAAAAGACTTTAATATTATTTGCATTGATACTACAATAACTTATACAGCACAGAGAAGTTCCGACCTGATTATAGGTGCGGAATGGCTGATGGATTTGTTTGAAAAATTAAATCAGGACAAACCATCTATTATTTTGACGCATTTTTCTTTCGATTATTTGAATAGAAATGAACAGGTGCAGGTACTGCAGCTTATGAAGGATTTTCATGTCCAGCTGTGGCTATCTGGACATGAGCATATGTCTTTCCTGAGAAAACAGTGCGATTATTTCTATGAATTCCAATGCGGAAACTTAATGCATGAGGAAGGATGTGAAGCAGGAGAATATACAAAGAGTGTAATTTTAATTGGAACATATGATTCTGAAAGGCATACTGGTATCATCGAGGCACATGAGTGGGATTCTGTTAATGGTTGGTTTAAAATGCAAAACATTGGTCCCCATAAGGAGGATTTTTATTCTTATGAATTGCAAAATGATAGAACAATGATTAACCAAATTGCAAGTGTGGCTCGACAGGATAAGAAAAAGGCAATCTCAGAGGAAATTATTTCCCCAACTAATGATGATAAGCTGCTTATGGAAACAACTGGAGGTGTTAAGGTTGCTTCTATGGATGATGTTGAGCAATTTCCATATGAGCTACATAGTGGGTATCTTTTTACTAATAACGATGATACACCAGTAGCTCAGGTTGATGTTTATGAGTATAATATATATGGGACAAAGTATTATGTAATACAAAATGATGGCTTTAGCTTTACATATTTTAATTTGGGACCTGCAAATAATGTGTCTTTCGGATATGATTTAAGCAAATATACTGATGTTTCTGACAGGCTTTTTTGGTTTAAAAGCATTTCTGAAATATTGGATGCATCGAAAATTACCGTTAGGATTGTATCATCTGGCGATGTTATACATTTATTACTACCAGCAGGAAATGACTTTGAGCAGGTTCGTATAGATACTCTTCGATGGCAGGAGATCATGAAGCGTATCGCGAAAATTGAAAAATACTATGGTGTTAAGTTTTCTCTTCCCAAAATGGCAGATTCAGATATATATGCTGCGATTAATATTTTGAGTGATTCGATTGACGGATTATCAATCCGTAGGCTTCCAGTTGTCAAAATGAAGTCACGAGGGTTCTTAAACAAATTTAGATTGAAAAATGAGGTTTGGTATGGTGATGGAACAGGGCTTATGAGTCTTACATTGTTTGGATATACTTTTAAACCGAGTGCAGAATATATTTTACCAGGCGAGTTTTCTTGGAACCGCAAAGAACATGGATGGGAATCAGATAAGGAAAATGGTGGTGTGTCTGTGCGAATTGAGTTTGAAATAGATAATGATATTTCAAAAGATATAAAACTTATCGAAATGATTCCAGTATCCGAACTTGATAATTTGGTTGATTTAGAAGAGATAACCATTTTTAGGGGTGAGCATGCTGATTTTTTAGCGGACTACATGGATTTAGTCCATAAAACACAGGAAATATTCAGACAATATCAGATGTATCAGAAGTCACTTGAAGAGTGGGTACACTATGATTTGGACGAGGAACATCATTTGGTAAAAAAATATAGTGGAGCGGTCATTGATAATATAACTGTTAATAAAATGACGAAGACAATATTGTATGAAGGTATAACATTGATTAAGAAGGCGGATGCTATTATACAGACGCTTGGACTACAGAATAGTTCGGAATTCTTAAATAATGCAATTTTTGATTTTCCGGGGTTACAATTTATGATACTTGTTTCTTCGTACGAAAATATGGGACATTGGGCGGTTAACATAGAAAATGGAGAATGCTTTTATAACCTTCCGGAAATGTGTGCTACCCTTAGGACTTTGAAAGGAGAAGAAGGTAGTGCCGAATTACTGGATGCCTTAATGGAGTTAAATGATGAGTTGCTTGAGCAGAATATAGATGTATTGCATATTGACCATTACAGTATGCTGCGCAATTATATTTTTGCGGTTGCAGATGTTTATATGAAATTTTTTGATGTGATTCAAAAGAAAATGGAAGATAAGGTTGCAGAGGTTGATTTATTTTTAAAGAACCTTCCCAAAAGTATCATCCGAAAGGGTGTATTTAAGGGATATGTGTTTTATCAAACGGATAATAATCCTAATAGTGTTGATGCATTTGATCCATCAAGTGATATTATGGATGATTTTTTTATTTTTAAAAATGATGCAATTAGAAATTATAAAAGGGTGGCTATAGGAATGCAAAATCCAGAAACACTCAGGATGACAGAATAAATATTTTTCAGAAAGATACTAGAGTTAAGATAAAGTAAAACGAGGAGCGTGTACTATGGCTATACCCAAAATTAAATCAAAAGATATTATGGATGCTCTGAAATATATTGATGAGAATGGTGTTCCGTTTCATAATCAGAGCACGAAATATGAGCTTGTTATGGAAAGTGGGAGAAAGTATCCTCCCAAATATGTGATAGCTGTAGCAGATCATCTTGCAAATAATACAGATATTTCTGTAGATGGTTTTAATGCTGTGGAAGCTAAGAACTTCCTGCAGGGACAGGGATTTGATATTCAAATGAAGCAGGAAAAGTTTGAATTAACGATTACGGCTGATAGCGTGACATCGACAGATAAACGTTTTACAATGAGCAATCTGTTTTTGGGAGATAATTATAAGCCGCTCGAAACCTATTTCAAACGGGCAGATGGAAAGATCATTAAACGTTCTTACAGTAAAGGCGAAAGAAGAAATTCTAATCAGACCATGCCGCGCATTGCCTGCCAGATATTTGAAAAACAAATTTCCGGGTTATCTGTTGAAGAAAAAGAAGATTTTCCTATATGTAAATATAATGCAGACAGCGATATGATCTGTGGTATCTATTCGAGTGTGGATGAGTTCAAGAAACATCGAAATACGATTGAGTATTTAACGTATGCTTATGATAATGGACGGACGTTTGTCATATACAGCTGGAACATTTTCTCAACGATTATTTTCGTACAAGAATGTCTAAAGAGATTCGGTGAGCCTGGAGATCAGTTTGTCCTTTTATATCGGGAAAAGGAAGAAGTTGAGGCTGTGCAGGAAGAAACAGAGATGGCTGTACAGGAGGAACTGGTTCAGCAGTTTAAAGGCTACAGAAATCCGTATTCTTCCATGCTGATTGAATCGAAAAATATTATTTTTCGTGGGGCTCCTGGAACCGGGAAGTCGTATCTTGCTAAAGAGATAGCTGCAGATATTATCAGTGATGGGTATTTTGATGATTTTACGTTGTTATCCGATGAACAGAAAAAACAGGTGGAATTTGTTCAATTCCATCCCAGTTATGATTATACAGATTTTGTAGAAGGTCTGCGTCCAAAGATCAATGAGGACGGCTCTATGGGATTTGAACTACAGGATGGCGTGTTTACGAGATTCGTTTCAATGGCAAGGAAAAATTATGAGGATTCACAGAAGTCCAGGGAGGAAATTGCAAAAGAAGTGTCTGCCAAGACAATGATTGAAGATTATCTTGATAATCTTGATCTGGATAGCAATGAGGCTGTATTGCAGACCCTGAGCGGACGCACATTCTATATTACGAGCTATGATGAGCGACATATTAATATTTCCATTCCGGATAACGCAACTGTGAACAAGCTTTCAGTTAGCAGAGAAAATATCCGGAAGATGATTGAATCCGGAAAGAAATTCAATAAAGTAAAGGAATTGACGGAATTTTTCGGCAAGAAATTCGGGACACAAGGCTACTCCTATGAGCTTCCCATTTTTCATGCGATTCAGGCAAAAAAGTCGAGAAAGTCAGGCTCTGTCGCTGATTCGGTAAAATTAAAAAAATATATTTTTATCATTGACGAGATCAACCGAGGCGAGATTTCAAAGATTTTCGGGGAATTATTCTTTGCGATAGACCCAGGTTACCGTGGCCGTGCCGGCGAGGTATCTACACAGTATTCTAATTTGCACGAAGATCCGGGTGAAAAATTTTATATACCGGAAAATGTTTATATCATCGGGACTATGAATGATATCGACAGATCGGTGGACAGCTTTGATTTTGCTATGCGCCGCCGTTTCCGTTTTGTCGAGCTGCGTGCAGACGAACATATGGAGATGTTGGCTTCTCTTGATAATGAAGAACTGGAAGCAGAAGCAATCCGACGGATGAGCGCATTGAATCGGGAAATTATGAATGTGGAAGAACTGAATGAGAACTATCAGATCGGCGCAGCTTACTTTTTGAAGCTAAAAACGCTTGACTTTGATCAGCTGTGGACTGATTATCTTCAGCCGCTTTTGCAGGAATATATTCAGGGAATGTATGACGAGAAAGGAATCATGGATAGATTTGCAAAGGCATACGGTTATAAGAAGCCGGATGAGGGTATTGCTGATGAAGCAGTTCAGAATTAGAGATAATACACAGACACGGAAAGAAGAGTTTGCTGTTATTTCCAGATTGACTGGAAAGGTTGCGGACAAAACATTGGAGCAGCTTGAACAGGAAGGAATTTTTGCTTTTCCTGAAGTGGTGAATGATGCGGAAGACCTGACCAAAGATCAACTGGTTCTCCAGAGCGTGAATGATACCTATCGGTCCGGGAATATTATGGGTTTTCTTGGATGCGGTGATGAACGGCTGGTTATCGAATCCCGTTTTAGCATCGGGAACAGTGATTACTTTTTTCAATATCTGCTTGATCAGGTAATGGATTTTCCGAGTATGCTTAATCTCGAGACGGATGCAGATCAGGATCATCGGCTTTTCAGCCTTTTGTTGTTTCTGTTCCCTCATTATCTTCAGGAGGCGATGCGGAAAGGAATTTTCAAAACCTATATCCGAAAAAGCTATAACAACAGTAATGTAAAAGGCACCATAGACATAGCAAGGCATATTGCGAAGAATACGCCATTCACCGGTAACGTAGCCTATAGCCAGAGAGAATATTCTTATGATAATTCGCTGATGGAACTGATTCGTCACACGATAGAATTTATCAAAAGAAAGCCATATGGCAATCGCATTCTTTCCGGGATAAAAGATGAGGTGAAGCTTGTTATAAGTGCCACGCCGCAATATGAACCTTATGACAAGATAAAGGTGGTCACAGAAAATAAGCATAATGTAATCAGGCATGCCTATTACCGGGAGTACCGTGCCTTGCAGAATCTATGCATCTTGATCCTGCAGCATGAGAAACATCAGATTGGCATGGGTTCTCGCCGGATATATGGTATCCTTTTTGATGGAGCCTGGCTATGGGAAGAGTATATGAACTTTCTTATCGAAGACATATTTTATCATCCGAGAAATAAGGCAGGCCAGGGCGCTCAGTGGTTGTTTTCCGGAAGGGCCGGACTTATATACCCGGACTTTATCAGCTGTAATAAAGAAAATCGCATCATTGCTGATGCTAAGTACAAGCCGATCAATAATATCGGGAACAAAGATTATCTGCAGCTGCTTGCTTACCTGTTCCGTTTTAGTTCGAAGAAAGGGTATTATCTTTATCCGGATGCAGAGTTGACGGATGACAGGTGTTACTGGATGAACAGAGGTACCAGCTATGAAGCGAAAGAACAAAGGTCAGATGTTTGCGTTATCAAGCATGGTTTGAAGATTCCGAGAAATGCAGATAATTACGATGATTTTGTCAAAATGATGAAGATGAGTGAGCAGGAGTTTATGATGGAATTCCGATAATAATACGGAAATGGTGAACGGCAAAGCTTATACTGCGAATTTGTATGATTTCAAGAGCGGCAATACGACGATATTTACTGCACGATGTGTGCAGGGTGAGGTGATACAGGTCTGGGATAAACGCGATAAGGTATCATCCGGGAGCTTGTCGTCTTCATCAGGTTCGGGCAGCAGCTCGAAAAGCAGTTCAAAGAGCAGCAGTTCCAGTAAGGATCAGTACAATGCGTCTGATTATGACGATCCGGAAGAATTCTATTATGATCATTATGATGATTTCGATGGCTATGAGGATGCGGAAGTGTATTGGGAAGATGCACAGTGAGAATGGAACATTTGTATGAAAAGTAAATCAAGAACCGAGGTGTTGCATTGATGCTTGTAAGAGAATTAGCTATGGACGATGTTTCTTCTATCGGAAATATATATGCAGAGGCATTTGAACATCAACCGGAGACATTAAAATTTTACAGAATAGAGCCATATGTTCAATTTTGCAAGGACGCTGGTTATGCGTTTGTAGCTGAAGAAACTGGAAAAATCGACGGATTTATATTAGGTTATGAACGTCCGGATATATTTAACGGAAGGATTGCATTTATAGAATTATTGGCAGTTCGGCCAGATGCTCAAAAGCAAGGTTATGCCAGAAAGCTGATTGAACGTTTTGCAGAAGCTGCACGGGCTAATGGCATTAAAGAATTAACTGTTGCAACGGCATGTTATAAAGATGCGTATTTGATTTATCGGCATTTGGGATTTATGGATTGCCAAAGTGACATGAGAACACTTTTTAAAAGGATTTAAACTACGCAAGGGTGCAAAGTGAAAAATGAAAGCCGGAAGCTGGAAAAGATAGCTGATTTGAGGAGGGAATACAGACGTGATAAATAATGAGAAAAATATGAAACGCTTAAAAGAAGGCAATGGGCGTTACCTACATAGTAAAAACGAGATTGGAGATATTTCTGAAAGAATCCGGCTTGATACTTCAAAAAACGGGCAGCATCCGTTTGCAATCATTATTTCCTGCTCAGATTCGCGTGTGATACCGGAAGCAATTTTTTCTTGCGGGATTGGAGAACTGTTTGTTATCCGGACGGCGGGGAATGTGGTGGATGACAGCACTCTTGGAAGTGTTGAATATGCTGTAGAACACCTCGGCTGCACATTGGTAGTTGTTCTTGGCCATACCTGTTGTGGCGCTGTCGGGGCGGCGATCGCCGGAAATGCCAGCGGGTATGTAAAAAGTATTACAGATAAAATCGCAGTAGCAATATATTCAGAAGCAGACCCCTGTAAAGCCAGTATCCTAAATATCAAAAACACAGTATCATGCATACGAACTGCTTTTGATGAAAACGAAGAAATGGCAAAAGCAGAGATTGTCGGAGCGCTTTACGACCTGGAAAGCGGGAAAGTGACTTTCCTGGAAGAATAAACTGACGGGAGACAGAACAGATGGATAAAAACGGTGATTTGAAAGAGTCCGGACCGGTGAAAATACTCTATCATTACACCGATTTTGGCGCATTGGATGGAATCCTGAGCAATGCAGAACTGCGTCTGAACAATGTCCTGAACATGAACGATGCTTCGGAAATGACATTTTTCATGAGCAGCCTTTGAAAGCGGTCACAGATCGCTTTCAAAATGATGGTGATCTGATCCGGGCAATAGGACCGGAATCTACGCAGTCCATTCCGATTCTGCAGGATTATCTTCGAGACATGGGCTATGGGAAACTGGCGGAGAGAATCACGCACTCGGCCTGCCCACTGCGGCAGAAATTGTAGATATGGAAAGAAAATGGACAGAAGTTTGGTTGTCTGGAGGGAATAACATTTTCCCTTACATGTTTGAATGCTATACTTTAAATGAGAGAAAGATACAATTATGAGCATAATCATACGTTTACATTAGCGGTGCCGTTTTTGGGAAACAAAATTTTAGATGCGTTCCAAAAAATGTGTTATGATTTGCTCGGATGGTCGTATGTGATTTTCAAAATGGATGATTGAAATGGATGAGAAGAAAAAACGCCACACAATCAAGCCAGGTGATGAACTTGGCAATGCCGTGTTTCTAGAGCGAAAAACAATAAATGCAGAAGCGGTGACCCATGGGTGGCTGTGTCGTTGCAAGCTGTGTGGTTCTGAATTTTTTTCATATACTGCTCAATATAATGTTGCAATGGATGGTTGCCCCCAATGCCGCAAATTAGTTTATAATGAGCGTATTAAACAAGACATGATTGCCAGGTGGTCTGAACATATAGGTGAGCGACATGGTGAATTAGTAATTAATGGTATTCATCTCGAACGTTACAAAGAGCATAATATAGCCGTGGCGGAATGCCATTGTGATTGTGGGAAAGATACCAACATTCCAATCGTGCGAATTTTACAGGGCATAGCAACTACCTGCGGGCACAACACTGATAAAAACTTAGGAATCGGTCATAAAATGGTCAAAGAAGCAGCTGTCGATGGAACTTGCGTTCTTGCTATAATGCCAGACAGACAGGTAAACAAAAATAGCACTACCGGACACAAAGGTATTTCGCAAATGAAGAATGGCTATTATAGGGCATATATTAATTTTCGCAGAAAACAATATTACCTTGGCACATACAAAGATATTGATAAAGCGATTGAAGCTCGCAAGGCCGCTGAAAAAGAAATATATGGCTCGTTCCTGGATTGGTATGCAAGAGTACATCCTGAACAATGGGAAAAAATACAAAAGAGCAAACAATAAGCAAAGCTAAAACTCTGGTTTTATATGGTAAACCAATATATAATTTTCATCCTGCATAGTGCCTGCTTTCGTACGTACCTCATAAACTTTTAATTCGCTTGGCAAATTGGTTAATTGGCGTATGGCCTGTTTGAACTCACTGTCTTCACGACCGGTTTGTACGGCATGTAATTTATCCATAAGATGCTGGGAGTGCGTGTTGTCTGAACGCACTTTTGCGATGAAATAGTTGGTGCATCTGACGGTTTGGTAAGTACGCATAAGCAGAGTTAATGCCTGGTAGCCGATTCCCATGCATTGAAATTCTTTTGGCAGGTTGATGCCGATTTCTGGAGTTAGCGTATCTATGTATCGCAAATTGCAAAATCCATTGTAAGAGTCTGTTGCTTTTTCAATGATGCAGAATATCCATTCATTATCTTCCGGTGTTGATTTCCAGACATACTCCGCGAAACCGTCCATCTCATATGCTCTTGGAATGTTGCTGTTTTGTATCTGGGTTCTCATGAAATCGTCTTTGTCTGAATCCTGCAGGAAGCGGAGAGCATATTGTTCGTTTTCCACAAAAACAGTTCCGGCATAATCGCCTTTATAGCTCATAATATATACCGTCCTTTCTCCTTTTTATGTAAGCTGGTGATATTCGGTTTGACCCTGTAACGAAGAAAAATTGCGAGTCAGCTAGCTGGGGAAAGTCTTAACCCTGCAATCATGTCTCCGATAGAGAACGACAGATGCTCCGGGCGAGATAAGTAATACTCGTTGATCTCATAATCCGGTGTCTGGCGCAGTTTGGCAAAGAGGAGAGCAGTATTATATGCGTCCACCCATCCGTCATGAGCCCCGTCCTTGTATGAAATATTGGAGAGATTCAATGCTTCCGTCAGGCTGTAGGCGCGCTCTGCGGATAGTTTGGCAGTGAACATGGCCTGACAGTCAATCCATGGTTCTTCGAAGTGCTCAATGCCATCGAAAAAAATGGACTTACCGGTAATCTCGTGACGGATCTGTGTGTGATCGCTGTCGCTCCATTCTACGAACCGGGTATCCTGTGGGAGCCAGTCGGAAAATAGCTTCAGGGCATCTTTCATAAAGGGTGCGCTTTTCACCTTTTGATCTGAAATCCGCGTCATTTTCTCTATGAAAGGATCGATTATGCCAAACTGTGGACAAACATAGGTCGAAAATGAGTCGGTTATCTCATAAGAGTCGTTCAGCAATACGGCCCCGATCTGTATGGTTTCCTGGGACCAGTGGTATTCGTTTGTTTGTAATCTTTTTGGTATCCTGCACATTTCCAGGTCGACGACTGCGTACTGACACATAGAATATACTCCTTTGTTTGTTATGACAATATCATTTAAAATGTTTTTTATATATATTCTATATTAAACCTAGCAAAAATAGAGTCCCAAAAGCAGGACTTGATTATAGAACTTAGGTTCGAAAATTAAAAAAAGGCTTCAGAAGCAGTTAAAAACAATAGTTGTATTATATGCCCGATTGTGTTATTTTGCATTTGATCAATGGTTTAATCAATGGTTTTTATGAAGAATGATTGCAGACGAAACCAGAGGACGAGGTGGATGACGATGAGTAAAATGAGAATTCTGATGCTGGGGAACAGCTACATATTTACAAATGATATGCCAAAGATGTTAGCGGAGCTTACCGGAGCGGAAGTTGTGCATCATACGCGCGGTGGGGCAAGGCTTTCAGAACATTTGAATCCCAAAACGGAGATGGGAGCAAGGACTTTGAAAGCGCTTGTGGAAGAACATTGGGATTATGTGGTACTGCAGGAGATGAGCAACGCACCTGTGACGACGAGGGAAAGATTTCTGGCAACGGCGGCTGCACTTTGTGATAAAATATATGCGGTTGGTGCTACCCCGGTTTTTTATATTACATGGGCATACCAGAAGGGCGGCTTACAACTGGAAAGGTCAGGGCTGGATTATGATGAAATGTACCATGGCCTGCAGGACGCATACCGAACAGCGGCATCAAATGGCAATGCCCTGATTGCTGATGTGGGGACTGTCTTTTATGAGAAAAGCCCGAAGGAAAATCTGTATGCGGATGATGGAAGCCATCCGAATGAGGCAGGGTCAAGACTGGCTGCAGAAACAATAGCGTCTGTTATTCTGGCTGATTCCAAATGAACAGATTTTTATGATGCGAAGCAGTCTATAAAACCCAGAATCGGGATGAGATTGGAATATGCCAGATAATGGAACAGGATTTATATGTTGACGGATACAGGGAGGGATTTCTTTGATAGAAAAGGATTATCACTATCTGTCGTCGGACAGAAAAACAAAGATACATTTCCATGAATGGCTGCCGGAAGGCCATCCGAAAGCAGTGGTTCAGGTATCACATGGGATCACGGAGCATATCGGCCGGTATCATAAACTGGCATCCGCTCTGGTGGAAAAAGGATATGCTGTGGCCGGGAATGACCATGCGGGACATGGAGAATCCGAAAAGCCGGACCATTACAGGTGGGAATATCTTGTGAAAGATACGCATCGTCTGCAGGAATATTTAAAACAGCAGTACCCGACGGTGCCATTTTACAGCATCGGTTTTTCTCTTGGCTCTTTTGTGGTACGGGATCTGCTCGCACATTACCCTGACAGCACAGGTGCAGCGATACTGATCGGAACCGGTTTCCAGAGTGCATCGCAGCTTTCGTTTGCCAAAGCAATCGCCGGCCTGGAGGCAAAACGGGTCGGAGACGGCAACCGGAGTAAATTCATACAGGCTTTGTCTTTTGGCACATATAACCGTTATTTCAAACCGAATAAGACAGAATTTGACTGGCTCTGTGAAAGTAAGGAGGGGAGAAACGATTATATACAGGATGATGCCTGTGGGGAATATATGCCTGCGGGATTGTTCAGGGAACTTCTGTGCGGGATGCTGGCGACAGGCAGTAAGGAGAGTATAGAAAAAATCCCGAAAAAGCTGCCTGTGCTTTTACTTTCCGGAAATGACGACCCGGTCGGAGAGATGGGGAAAGGCGTAGCGCGGTTGATGAATGCGTATAAAGAAGCGCAGATCAATGATGTTTCCGTAAACTTCTACCCGGGACGCCATGATATCCTGCATGAAGCATGTCAGGACCATGTCATTGGGGATATCGTTGAATGGCTGGACGGGCTTTACTGGCAGGAATATCTGTAAAATGACGTTGGTTCGGAAGAATACCGCGCCGGAGTGTCCTGCCAGATCATAATTCTGCTTCACGGATAAAAAGGTAAGCGTGCTCGATCGCCTGACAGGAAATAGACTCGCAGAGGTGGGGCGGATCATTTTTCGAAAAGCCTCCGGGACGCAGTTCGCGGCAGCGCAGAGAGCCGAATTTTTGCTCAAAGCCTTTTGCAAATTGATAGCAGGCTTCAACAACCTGTTTCTCATCCATGCCGGAAGCAGAATAGTAGAGGCCGATAAACATCAGCGCACCTTCAACAAGGCCGCACTGTGCTCTGTAGCGTCTGCCTAACGCGAAGCGTTTTTAAATGGCAGACGCGATTTGCCGCCAAACGTTAGTGAGGGGGCGTTTCCGCAGAGCCACCGGCTCCGTGCATTCCATGGGCAGCATTAAAAACATCCTCACTGACAGGGAAGTTATATAATTCAGACAGACAGGTCAGTGTTGTCCGCGCACAGTTCATATCATACTGATAGTACAGACTGTGCACTTTGTTCCATATATAATCTTTGTAGCTCATATTTGTATCCTTCTTCAGAAAATGTCTTTTGGGCAGTGTAGCAGATTCGGGAAGGGTGGGCAAGAAGAACCTATATTTTATTGAGCAGATGATTGAAGGTTTGGATGAAGGATTCATTCACGATGATATGGTTGTAGTAACGGGACAGGAAAAGGGCTTACCGTGAGACAGATAAAGAAATTAGAATTGGAAGAATTGAAACGTATTTATAAAGAGCATATCCGGGAGGACTTCCCGCGTAATGAACGGCGGCCGCTTTCTGCCATGGTAAAGATGACAAAAGAAGGAAAATATGCTAGCTTCGGTCTTTACAGTGAAGATGATCTGCTGGCTTATGCCTGTTATATCCTGCTGGCAGATGAAAACTATGCTCTTTTGGATTATTTTGCCGTGATTCCTGAATTGCGCGGTAATGGAATCGGCGGTGAATTTCTGCAGAATCTGAAAGAATTCGTTCCGATAGAAAAGGGTACGTTTATTGAAGCGGAAAGTCCCGATTCGGCAAAGAACTCCGACGAGATGCAGATCCGCCGAAAAAGGATAGGCTTTTATCTTTCAAACGGAGCTGTTCTGACGAACTCAAAATGCCTGTTGTTTGGTGTGGACTACAATATTCTTTACATCAGCAGGGAGGATGGCGTAGAATTTTCAGGGGATCGGATGAATATGGCAGTTGAGGGTATGTACCGTGAGATGTATCGACCGGTTTACGGACGGCTTTGTAAACCATATGTGGTAGATGGATAATTCCTTACTGGCTGTAAGGGGTATTAACCATAAATACATTGTAGTAGTCGGAGAAATATATGGGAAATGTAATTATTATTTGCATCATCATAGTTTGTGTTATTATGGGTGTACGGGAAACTGTAAAACATTTTAAAGGACAAAGTGCCTGCTGTGGAGGCACTCAGGGGATGACCAGGGAAAAGCATAAACTGGAAGGAAAAAAGATTGGTGAATATACGCTGACAATTTCCGGGATGAAATGTGAAAACTGTGAAATCCGTATCGAAAATGCAATCTGCCGGAGTCAGCCGGGGTTATCAGCCAGAGCTAATCATAAGAAGGGCAAAGTCATTATAAGCTATGATCGGGAAATCGACAGAGAAAAGATCAAACTCAAATATCATTTTATTGCCTTTCTACACTCCGTTCTATCTTTGCAGTTCGCCGGATATTAGCTCTGGCAAATATAAATAAAGTTTATTGTATTATACCGCGGATTGTGTTATTTTGCATATAATAGCTGAAACTATTTTGCGTGTATTATTTTGGCATGGCCAAAAGGCAGGGAG
>JAJQHQ010000028.1 GCA_021199655.1 Lachnospiraceae bacterium
ATTTCAGCGGCAGGCGGTTGATCTTCGTGCTGATATCCCCGCGCAGCCGTTTCGCGGTCCGCTGTGTCACGGTCTGCATAATAAAGTGCTGGACGAAGTTGCACAGGGCACTGGCAAGATAGATCCCGACCAGCAGGAGCGCCACGCCAACGATCCCGTCCATGTCGATGCCGTCGTCTGCATGGGCCTCCTGATATTCCTCGCTCAAGGTGATATTCTCAAGGATTGCCTGGGTCAGCTCATTATCCGTATCGGTCAGGTCCAGACTTTCCATATCGAATTCCGACATGTCTGTACCTTCCGGCAGGTAATCCATGATATTGATCTCCCCGCTCATGATCTGCTCCTGGATGTCCTCAGCCATATCCTCCGAGGAGACTCCTCCATAAAGCCCGTCATAGATATAATCCGTCAGTCTGGACAGCTGGTCCGGTCCGATGATCGTAAAGACCGCGCCGGCCGCTGCCAGCACCAGTGCCAGGGCAATGATCCCCGCCTGGCTTCTGCAATAGGAAAGAAGGCTTAACAGGGCGCCTTTCATATCCTTTGCTTTTCCGCCACCCATGCCGCCGCCCATCGGGCCACGGCCTCCCATAGGGCCTCTGCGCATTGGAGCGCCGCTTTGTGATGATCTGTTCATTGTATTTGATTCTGCCATAATAGACGCACCTCCCTTTACGCGTTCGCCGCGAGTTCATCCGCGGAAAGCTGTGACAGCGCGATCTGCTTGTAGACCTCGCAGTTCTTCATCAGTTCCTCATGGGTACCAATCCCGGCTACCGCGCCGTTATCCAGCACCACGATGCGGTCCGCATGGCGGATCGTACCGATCCTCTGTGCCACGATCAGGCAGGTCGTGCCTTTCAGGTCGGTCTTAATCCTCTGGCGCAGGACGCGGTCCGTCTTATAGTCCAGTGCCGAGAAGGAATCATCAAAGATCAGGATTTCCGGCTTTCTCGCAATCGTACGCGCAATGGCAAGACGCTGTTTCTGTCCGCCGGATACGTTGGAGCCGCTCTGGGAAATATGGCTCTGCAGGCCGTCATCCATCGCATGGACAAAATCCGAAGCCTGGGCGATATCCAGCGCCCTCTCCACATCGTCTGTCGTCACCTTCTGCGCACTCTTGCCAAAGGAGATATTTCCTTCTACCGTATCAGCGAACAGGGTCGCTTTCTGCGGGATATAACCGATCTTATTATAAAGGGTCTCAAAGCTGTAGCCGGATACTTCCTTCCCGTCTACAAGGACTTTTCCCGATGTGGCATCGTAAAGCCTTGCGACAAGGCCGGCCAGCGTCGATTTTCCGGAACCGGTCGCACCGATAAAGGCCACTGTCTCACCTTTCTTCGCCTGGAAAGAAACATGCTTCAGGCAGTCCTCTGACGCATCCGGATAGCGGAACGACACATCCTTGAATTCAACCGTACCGCTCTCTGTTGCTTTTGTCTCCGTACCTTCCTGTACCGCGATATCACAGTCAATGACTTCGTTGATACGGTTCGCGGATACCTGTGCACGCGGCAGCATCATGAAGATCATCAGCAGCATGACAAACGACATGATCACATACAAGGCGTAAGAACTGAACGACACCACCTCGCCCAGCATCGTCGCACGGTCTGACACAGCCAGCATCATTTCCGATACCGTGCCATTTAAAGGAACATTGATATTGTTGATCAGGCGGGCACCCACGTAATAGATGCCGACACTCACACAGCTCTGGACGAACATCATGATCGGGGAAAGGACCGCCATCCCACGTCCAGTAAAGAGCTGTGTCTTCATCAGGCTGGTATTCGCGCCGTCAAACTTCTCTTCCTGGTATTTCTCCGCGTTGAACGCACGCACCACACGGATGCCGTTCAGATTCTCCTGCGTGATCCGGTTCACACCGTCCACCTGCTTCTGGACAATCCGGAATTTCGGGATCATGACCGCCAGCAGGATGACCATGGAGGTTACTACAATGACAACTGCCGCGGCCACAACCACGGAGAGCTGCCAGCTCTTCCCGATGATCTTGATGATCGCCCAGATCGCCATGATCGGCGCACGGAGCATCATCTGCAGCCCCATCGCGATCAGCATCTGGATCTGTGTAATATCGTTCGTGGTACGGGTGATCAGGCTGGCCGTGGAAAACTTCTTGATCTCGCCGGCGCCCAGTGCCGATACCTTGTTGAACAGCTTCGCCCGGACATCAAAGGAAAAGTCCGAAGCGATCCTTGCGGCAAAATAACCGACGATCACCGTCATCAACGCGCTGCACAGGGCACAGCCGAGCATCTTCGCTCCCGCCGAATAGTATTCTGAAAGCTCCGTGACCTCGCTGCTGATCAGCACCGTGATCTCTGCCGTATAATCCGGCAGACGCAGGTCAAAATACACCTGTCCGCAGACAAGCAGCAGACAGACGAGTGCCAGCCACCGGTCTCTCGGTTTCATATTGCTTAAAATATGAAGCATAAGAATCTCCTCCTGTCATTATGTCATTTTTCATTATGCCATTTCTTCGATATGCCAGAGCCTTTTCCAGACAAGGCTCTGTGGATTACCTTTTTCTTACTCTTACTTCTTTACTCTTCGGGTTTGCCGCCCAGATTGCATCTGCGGTTGGTTTCCATCTGTCCGCGTAAGGTGTCGTCTTATCGCACAGGTCATCCACGCTCTCCGGGCTCTGGTAATCCGTGCTGACTGCCCCGGTCTCTTTCACCATTTTGCGCAGGCGCTCCGGATTTTCGAGCATCGGGCACGGGCGCATCATGTTGTCGTTGAACGGCTGGTTGTCATGATAGGCCTGGAACAAAGGGCTCTTCAGGGCGTCCTTCAGAGTCGTTTCCCGGATGTTGCAGTTCGAATAGTGGATAAACACACACGGCTCAATATCCCCTTTTGCATTGATATGCAGGTAATACCGCCCTCCGGCGATGCAGCCATGCACAAACTCCGCGTCATTCTGGAAATCCAGTGTAAAGAGTGCTTTCGTATTCCGGAATTCGCGGATACTGCTGTACATCTTCTTACGCTGCTCCGGTGTCGGGAGAAGGTCCGCTGACGCATCGTTTCCAACCGGCATATAATGGAAGAACCAGGCAAACAGCGCGCCGCAGTCCACCAGCTTGTCAAAATACTCCTCACTGCTCACACTGTCCACATTTGCTGCCGTATAGCAGGTAGAAATACCAAACGGAAGCCCGCGGTCCTTTAAAAGCTTCATGGAATGCATCACCTTCTGGTAAATGCCCTGCCCGCGGCGGCCATCGTTCGCTTCCTCGGAGCCTTCCAGGCTGAACGCCGGGACGAAATTCTTTACCCGCAGGATCTCATCGCAGAATTCCTCATCAAAAAGTGTCCCGTTCGTAAATGCCAGAAATTCACAGTCCGGATGCATCTCACAGAGCTTGATGATATCCTTCTTCCGCACAGTCGGCTCGCCGCCCGTGTAAATGTACATATAGACACCGATTTCTTTGCCCTGACGGATGATGGAATCGATCTCCTCCAGCGTCAGGTTCAGCTGATGCCCGTACTCCGCTGCCCAGCAGCCGGTGCAGTGCAGGTTGCAGGCACTCGTCGGGTCAAGCAGGATCGCCCACGGGGAATTGCAGTTGTTCTCTTTTGCATTTTCCTCCTGCAGCTTCCCGCCGTTCAGGCTTGCATTGATGATAAAATTCTCAAAGAACGTCTTGCGGACGCCCGGGTCCAGCTGATACAGACGCATGATCAGCTGATACCAGTTATTGTTCTTGTCCTGGATCGCGTTCCGGATCGCGTTTCTTTGTCCCGCATACCAGTCCTTCGGTGTGTACTTATCAACCAGCGCCATCAGCTTCGGGATGTTCGTCTCCGGATCCTTTTCCAGGTACCCAAGTCCCTGCTTTACCACCGCTTCTGTAAGCGCTGACTTTGCTTTATCTGTGAGTTTCATGATTTCTCTTCGCTCCTCATCTTTCTTTTCACGTAACTGTTCCATACCTTCACAGTTACATTCCCACATTTTGGGGGCTATTCATGTTGTCCGCAATACACAGAACATATGGAACAGCAAAACGAACGACGCCCTCCACCTGTAAAGATTCAGGTCCCTGTACATTTACGTTTCAGCAGCTTCCCTGCCATGTTAGGAAACAACTGAATCATAATGCCGGGAGTATCCATGCAAACGTGAACAACATTTGTAGCAGGATGTATACTAGCACCCTGAAGCTGAATATTCAAGCAACAATTTTTCATATTTGTTGCATTTTCAAAATTTTCTCTTGTTTTTTTGCAACACAGGTTGTACACTGTGTCCCGAAAAAGTAAAGAAAGGAAAGCCTGCAATGAAGGAGAAAACCGAAAATACAAATATAAAAGAAAAAAAATATATCAAAGCCACAAACGCTACCCGTGATTCCTTTGTCAATGCATTTTTTATGCTGGCCCACAAGGAAAAAATCTATCAGATCTCCATCCATGAGATCACAGATATCGCCGGATACAACCGCGCCACCTTCTATCGGTATTTTGCGGATATTTACGGTCTGATCGAATTTGCCGAGGATGAATTCCTGCGGGATATGCGCAAAGCCATCGAGGAAATAAGCGGGGAAAGCCAGGTCGGGGAACGCCAGTTTTTTAAGATCATGATCCAGAGTTTCCGCAAAAATAAATACCGGGTATCCGTCCTGCTCTCCGAAGAGAACCGGTCCCATTTTTTAAGAAGGATCAATGAAAACATTGCGAAGAATCTCAACCGCCCGGATCTGAATACCCCGCAAAAAAAGACGATCCGGGATATCTATTTCTTTGGGATTTTCTACGCGATCTCCATCAACCTGCAGAGCCGGGATGCCCTGAGTGATGAAGACCTGCTGGACGTCATTCAGGGCCTGTTCGATAAGTGGTACCGGCCGGAAATGGGATTTATTGAATCGTAAAACTCAATACGCGATTCTGTTGCGCGGTTTCCATACAGCCGCAGACAAACGATTAAGGGAGATAATGATAATGAAAGAAAAGAAAGAGAAAGAGGAAGAAAAAGAATCAAAAATAATTACGATACCGAATATCATGTCTTTATTCCGTATCATTCTGATACCATTTATTGTATGGAATTACGGAGCCGGCCGAAGAAGAATTGCCTTTTCACTGCTTGTAATCTCATGGCTGACTGACATATTAGACGGCCAGATCGCACGGCAGTTTCACATGGTCAGCCATCTGGGAAAAGCCCTGGATCCGCTGGCAGATAAACTGACACAGGGATTTTTGTTACTGACCCTGATATCTGAATTTCCGGTCATTAAGATTCCGTTTCTTGTTTTTATTCTCGTAGAAGCGGTCATGGTAGTCACTGGAATCCTTGTCATCAGAAGGACCGGTTCGACCTACAGTGCAAGCTGGCACGGGAAGCTGGCGACCGGAATGCTGGATATTACTGTCATTTTCCATATCGTTTGGCAGAATATTCCTGCAAGGTTCTCCTCCCTGCTGGTATCCGCATGTATTGTTTTGATGCTGCTGTCCCTGCTCTTATACATTATAGAAAACAAAAAACGAATTGAAAGCGGGAAGGGCTGAACACAGCCTTTTCCGCTCTTTACATACAGCTGCTTTTGCTGCAAATAGGACTGCATGTATCACACTAAAGGAGGAATGAATGATATGGTTTACATTTTACTTTCACTATCAATCGCTATTCTTGCAGGGCTTCTGATGACCCGCGTGTTTAAGCCTTTTAAGCTGCCGTCTGTCACTGCCTATCTGGTGGCCGGTGTCCTGGTCGGTCCATACTGTCTCGGACGTCTCGGTATTCCAGGACTGGGGTTCACCAGCATGGACAACGTCGAATCACTTAGCCTGATCTCCGATGTGGCTCTCGGTTTTATTGCCTTTTCCATTGGCAATGAGTTCCGTCTGTCTCAGCTGAAAAAAACCGGAAAGCAGGCGACTGTGATCGGCATCGTCCAGGCACTGACAGCAACCTTGTTTGTCGATGCGGCACTTCTGATCGTATGCGTGGCAACCAATGGTGCACTGACCATGGCTCAGGCAATCACACTCGGTGCCATCGCGACTGCTACCGCTCCTGCAGCGACGCTGATGGTCGTCCGCCAGTACAAGGCAAAGGGGCCTCTGGTCGACCTGCTGCTGCCAATCGTGGCGCTGGATGACGCAGTCGGGCTGGTGGTGTTTGCCGTAAGCTTCGGTGTTGCTCAGGCTATGGTGACCGGCTCAATTGACTTTATCTCTATCATTGTCAATCCGCTGTTGGAAATCGTCCTGTCCCTTGCTCTCGGCGCAGTGATGGGCTGGCTGCTCACGCAGATGGAAAAGCTGTTCAATTCCAATACCAACCGCCTGAATATGTCCATCGCGTTTGTGCTCCTGACTACCGCACTGTCCATGCTGGAATTCGATATCGGCCCGGTGACTATAAGCTTTTCCTCTCTTCTGGTATGTATGATGCTGGGCACCATTTTCTGCAACCTCTGTCCGCTCTCCCATGAAATCATGGACAAGACAGACAGCTGGACCAACCCGCTCTTCGCCGCCTTTTTCGTCATCTCAGGCGCACAGCTGGAGCTGAGTGTCTTTTCAAGCGGCATCATCGTGCTGATCGGTCTGGTCTACATCCTTACCCGGTCTGCCGGTAAATACATCGGCGCGTTTCTCTCTGCCAAAGCAACCCACTGCAGCGATACCATCTGCAAGTACCTCGGCATCACGCTTCTGCCGCAGGCCGGCGTTGCCCTGGGGATGTGCGTCACTGCCCAGCAGCTCGGCGAGCAGGGCGAACTGATCCGCAACATCACGCTCTTTGCCATCCTGATCTACGAGCTGGTCGGACCGCTGCTTACCAAGACAGCCCTGAAGAGCGCAGGTGAAATTCAGCCTATGAGTGAGGATGTGAAAAACCGCCGCCAGACAAATCTGGAGGCGGCAAAAAACACGCCATGGGAGCGGCATGCAAAGCATGGAAAGTAAATCGACGCCGGTGGGTATGATGCCTTTCCTTCAACTTTTTTCAGAATTTCAAAAAAGGTTTTGTACATCAATCCGGGAAACCCTTTCCGGACCGAAATCTCGTAATAATCCTCATTGTTCATAGAAAAAAGGAGTATTCCTTTATTGCGGGTATCCATGCGTGAAATTTTATTCAAAGGAAATACATACTCCCCTACTGACAGTTTTGCCCTGTTTAAGATCAGAGTTCCTGACTCACACAAATGCCGTTTATGATCATCGGCAATACGAAACAATCTGGCATTTAAGTTCGATATTTTAAAATTTACATTGTCCTCAACAAGATCTTTCACAAATCCCATCTGCCAGCGGTTCCACTGCCAGATGGTTCGGAATCGACCGCCCTCGATTTTTCCAAAGCCATTATATCCCCATGTCTTCCCACACTCCTGGCAGCAGATTTTACTTCCTTTTCCCCTTATTTTCCCCAGCGCACCGCACTCCGGGCAGGCATAAAGCACATAATGGATGCCCTTCGCACTACGGTGATAGACTTTTTCAATAATAGAATCCGGTTGTTCCACATACAGATCCTGATTAATCCGCGCCACAATCTCCTCCGGAGTCATGTTATGCAGCATTTCTTTTGTATAGACACCTTTTAACTTTGCAGAGACATTGCCTCTGCATAATCTGCTGCTCCACCGCGGAACGATCTCATAAGCACCAGTCACGGAAACAGTCACAACCGTACATTGCAATGCCCTGAAAAGTTTTCCATTTACAGGCGCCAGTGGTGCCGTAGTTCCATCATAGGTGATGTTTCCTTCTGCGAACATACAGACATAATGCCCCGTTTTCAGGCTCCGGGATATTTCAAGGATGGTTCCCGCATTCATTTTTCCTTTGGAACAGGGAATACTGCGGAAAACATCGACTGCCAGAAAGTTCGCAAGCCTGTGGCGAAGCAGGTTTTCTCCTGTCACATAACAAATGGGCTGATCCACAGACATTGCCACAATCAAAGGGTCAAAATAGCAGGTATGATTGACCACCACAAGGCACGGCTCTTTCGGCAGACTGATCTCATCTTTCTTTTTCATTCCAAAAAGATAGTGGCAAACGGGTCCTGCCGCCACTTTCAGTGCTTGGTATAATTTAAAATATCTCTGTTCCTTTTTATCATTCATCTTCATTTACCAGAATTCCCGGCAGTGCCGACCGCGGGGAAAGCTACTGTTGTAAAATCCATTTTATTCCGGCTGCTGTTCTTCCGGTGGAATTCTGATAATGATTTCCCTTATTCAGGTGAAACGTTGTCCGGATTCCTTTTTCTGAAAAGTAATGAAAAAGAGAGCGGGTATTCTCTTCCACAGGTGCCAGATAGGGATTCTTCGTATGACTTTCTTTGTCCCCAAGGGAAAAATAGATTGCTTCAACGCGCTCAGAAATCTGATTCTGGCGGACAAACGGTACAAAATCCGGATACCACAGAGAACCGGATGCGGAGACAATACGGGAAAAACAGTCTGTTTTGTACGCCGCATAGACCGCAAACAGCCCTGCAAGGGAATAGCCCGCAAGTACGCAGTACTCCGGAGGAAACAAAAGGGAAGCCTCAATCTGCGGCAGCAATTCACCCGTCAGCTGTTTCAGATATACGTCAGCGCCGCCGGAGCATGGCGTATCTCCTTTCGAAATCGGGGGAATAGGCCAAGGCGTCATCTCGTCATCCCAATTGACACCATTTATAACCGCAAGGGAGAATTCAGGGCAGTCAATGTCCCGGCAAGCCTGCCACAGCCTTTTCCCTTCACCCATCACAGCGTGATAAATAATCAACGGTGCTTTCTGTTTTGAGCAAACTATCTGTATCTTCTTATTTCCTGATTCCAGTGTAACTGCATCTCCTGCTTTCATTTTCTCCCTCTTTTCCGGTTTCCTTTTGTGACCTGTCCTAACCCGTACAAGCCGGTACCAAAATTTTGCTATTCTGCGCAAGATTTTGTTCTTAAGTTTCTAATCCCCAGCGGATTACCTCCTGTATTTATAGTAGCCTTCCATATCGTAAAATCCAAGTTCTTTATAGAGTGGCTTCGCTTTTTCGGATGCTTCCAGATAAATTTTGCCTGCATCCCGGCGCTTTGCTTCCTGCACCAGCCATTCGACAACTGCTTTTCCTACACCGTGCTGACGCACAGCTGGTACGGTATAGATATTCATCAGATACGCACATTTGCCGGAAGGGTTATCCGGCGATGGCATTTCCTGATATAAGCAAACCCCGCCGCATCCCACAGGTTCTGTATCTGAACATTCGTCCGCATACGCAAAGCAGGCAATATGTTCTTCTCTTTTCAGTGCAGTATGATAATACTCCCGGTTTGCTGCGAGAAGATCATCCATGCTTTTTTCTGCCGGAATCGAAAATACTTCTCTTAAAACGATTTCTCTCCAGCGCATCAGTTCGTCCAGATCCGTGACATCGGCTCTCTTTATCCTGATTTCCATTTTCAGCAGACTCCTTCTTTTAAAACGACCGGAAGACTGTTCAGATCCGGTTTTCCATTTGGAGTAAGCGGAATATGATCCATGATCACAAAAAATTCCGGTACCCTGCTTTCTTTCATCATAAAGCGGATCCGTTCTTCCGGAAAGTCCGGTTCCGCCGGAACATAAGCTGCTCCTGTTTTCAGCACAGCAAAGATAGAAGCTATCTGGTCAATTCCGTGATCTGCCACGATACCGATACAAACACCCTTAGCCCCGTCTGCGCGAGGCGTCTCCACGTTTGGAAACTTTTCCGCAATCCTCTGAATGCGCTGGTCAAGCTCCCTGTATGTCAATGTCCTTTTATCTTCCACAATCGCAGTCTGCGCGGGGGATTTTTCTGCCACTTTTTTGAATTGTTCATAAATTACAGATCTGCTTTTGTCATCAGAAACCATTCCGTTCCTTCCTTTCCTTATGATCTTGTTTTCACAATACTATAGCTGCATGGGCGAGAAATACCTGCAGAATTCCCGGTAATTGTAGTCCTTCTCCGGGCGGCAGAGAACAGCAAAATCAATCGTCTCAAACAGCTGATCGCTTCCTTTCCCTGCATAAGAAAACTTTGTGATGGCACGGTAAAACGAATCCGACACAACCGCTGCATCGTTCCCGAATACGCCGCATCCAAAGGCCCCCAAGATCAGATGACGGTATCCCTGCGACGCCGCGACAAGAAGCATTCCCTGAATACGGTTGTATAGCATTGTTTCGTATTCCTGCTGCGACATCCCCTCCAGCCCCATACGGATCATCGGTGCCGCACAACTCATAACGGAAATCGGAAACGGTTCCTGGAGCATTTCCGCAGAGGCATCCTTAAGCACTTCCACACAGGGAGAAATCATCACGCCATCCGAACCCATACGTGTCTTTCGTGCGTTATTGTAATCGTAATATTTCTTTGCCGCCTCACTTTCCAGCGCCAGCAAAAGGGACGTCCTGCGGCAAAGATCTTCCTCCTGTGCGCTGGCTCCTTTCCGTGTCTGACCGCCCGGGTGTGTTGAGCTTGCCAGATTCAGGACAAGAACCCTGTGCGCTGCTTCTCCCTTATCTTTCAGTTCCAGATATTTCCTCTGTGCAAGGACAAGGGCGTCTATATTTTCGCAGTTAAACGTGCAGGATGTTTTTTTCACCTGCCGGACATTGTCCTGTCCTGCAGCTTCGACGCGGCTCTCCCGTAAAGAGCTTGATACACCTGTTCTGCTCCGCATCTCGTCAATTTCATCCGGCAGAAATACCTGTATCCTGCGCATCTGATCCGGGGTAAACTGCAGCTTTCTCTCCTGCCCGTCCTTTTCATAACTGCCCTTTTCCAGAGTGGACAGCGTATCCTCCAGAATCTCTATATTCTTTTTCCTGCGCATTTCCTTCTGCCGCTCTCTTTCCTGAATTTCTTCTTCGGAAAGTCCCTTATATTCAGCAGCCCGCATCTGTGCTGCCATCTGTTTTAACCGCTCCTCTTCAGATTGTTCTTTCGCTGCTTCCTGCTCCGCCATTTCCGCTCCACCTTTCTTATAATAGAACATGACACACGGATTTCTACGCGCTCCGCGCTCCCGAAATCCTAAAAACATTCGGATTCCGCTCATTTGAGCAGCGTTTTTGCTGCGATGCTTCCCGAACTACTAAGGTTCGGGAAGATACCACTCTATAAACCCAAATGGCTACATCCTCATGTTTTTGCGGTCCCCAAGGTCAGAAATTTGAATGCAAGCATTCTATTTCTGACCTTTTGTCCCTTGTGTCATCAGTTTTTGAAACACATCGTCGCACGCTTCCCGGATATTCAGAGCCGCAACACGGTCAAAGCCGGTATGTCCGGGATTGATCTGGACAATCACGGCGTCTCTTCTCCGGTAATCCCAATAGGCACTTCCATAATAGCCGTTCGTCCCGATCACAAGGATCAGGTCTGCCCCGGAAATCCACTCCCGCGCTTTCTGTACGCCTTCCTCCCAAAGGCTGATGTGGCTGTAAAGTTCCCAGGGAAGGATGCTTCCCCCGCATGATTCACACTTTGGCAGCTCCTCCTGATTCCAGATTTCATAACCGTCATAGTGACGGCCGCATTTGGAACAGCGGTTGATCTGAAAACCGCCCTGGATCTCCGCCACGTTCTTCGAACCAGCCATCGTATGCATGCAATCCTCATTTGTCGTGATAATTCCGGTCAGCTTACCGGCCGCTTCCAGGTCACGCAGCGCGTAGTGGCTGAAGCTGGGTTTATAGTTATGCATTGCCTTCACATAAGAGCGAAGGAATTCATCACTTCCAAATCCGCCCGATCCTGAGCGAACCGTCCTGGAAAGCTGGCTGTATGTGATTCCACCGCCGGCAAGTGAGATGCCTGCCCCGGTAATGGCGACCATGCTGTGGCTCTGGTCAATATAGTCCGCCAACTGCTGTATTTTATCCACGTTCCGGCCTCCTCTTAAAAAAACTGCCCTGCTTCTCTTCATACTTTTTTATCCCGCATTTCCATTAACTTGTGAAAGACCTCATCAGAGCCTTGCCGGATATTCAGATCCGCGATACTGTCAAAGTATGTATGCCCGGGATTGATCTGGACAATCACCGCATCCCTTTTCCGGTAATCCCAGTAAACATCCCCATAGTTTCCATGGGTCCCAATGACAAGGATCAGATCCGCTTTTGCAATCCATTCCTTCGCTTTTCTGACATCCGGATTCCACACGCTGATATGGCTGTAAAGCGGCCAGGGGAGAATCTCTCCGCCGCATGATTCGCACATTGGCAGTTTTTCCTGTTTCCAGATCTCATAACCATCATAATGACGGCCGCAATTGGAACAGCAGTTGACCTGCAGGCTTCCCTGAATTTCGGCAACATTCTTTGACCCGGCGATCGTGTGCATACAATCTACATTCGTTGTGATGATCCCGGTCATCTTTCCCTCCGCTTCCAGCTCTGCCAGGGCATAATGCGCAAAGCTTGGCTGATAGGAAAACATCGTCTCCAGATAAGAGGGCAGAAAAGAATTGTGTCCATCCTGGGAGCTGCGCCTTCTTGCGCTGCCCCGGTTGGCAAAACGCATCTGTCCGTATGTCACTCCGCCGCCGGCGACCGAAATACCTGCTCCTGTCGTTGCGACAATACTGCTGCTGTGATCAATATAATCTGCCAGCCGCTTTATATCGTCCGAATTTTTGTTTTCTCTAAAAAGTCCCATAGTCACACCCCAACCTGTTGATCGTTCTGTCCAGTATCTTAATCCATAATCGCACCACATGTCCGTATTCGCTAAGCGAATATGGATCATAATACTGCACTAAGAGCTTCCGCAGCGTCCGCCCGAATGTTCAGATCCGCAATCCGGTCGAACTGTGTTTCGGACGGGTTGATCTGTACAAGCTTCGTCCCGGTCTTCATACGGCTTAGATATTCATTGCTGCGAAATCCGGTGGTCCCAATGACAATCACAAGATCTGCTTCCGCAATCATGTTGACAGCCTTCTTCATACTGTCACGCGAAACCTCTTCGCTTATTTTGAATTCTCTGCAAAAACCTGTAGGCATCAGCGGTGCACCGCATTTTTCACAGCGCGGCATCTGTCCCTGATTCCATACCTGATAATCAAACGAACGGGTACCGCACTCTGTACAAATGTTGTCCCGAAAGCTGCCCTGAAATTCCACTACATTCTGAGATCCTGCAATGGTATGCAGACAATCCAGATTCTGCGTGACAATGCCGTAGAGCCTGCCCTGTTTTTCCAGCTCTGCGAGCTGCTTATGGACCGTACTCGGCCCTTTAACGAAAGTAGCGTCCAGGAAGGCATTCTTCATGACTTTATAAAATTCTTCCGGATTTTTGCGGACATAGGAAGCAGAAAAAATCCGTCCGGCATTCATCCGGCCCACGCTCTGCTTCAGTCTGCTCACACCATAGAGATAAGAAATCCCCGCGCCGGTAACCGCAACGGTTTTGCTGCTCTGATCCATGTAGTCCTTTAACTGACTGTATTCGTTCTTCATGATTGCCTCCATCATTAATCGGACAGAGGAATTCTTTCCCCCTGTCCGTCTGGCGCGGGGAATGCCATAAGGATTGCCGGCGAAGTCGGAGGATTCCTTATGGCTATGGCGCGTATGGCATAAGCCATAAAACTCATTACGCGCCCCTGCGCATAAAACAATAACCATCCATCAAAGGCAGAATATTTTCTTTGATGGGTGGTAAGAGGAAAACGGCTTATAACGTTTCCGATAAACTATTTTCAGATATAATTTGTCTCAAGTGAAACGGACAGCTCCCTCGGCTGCGCACTGCCGCTCTTACTATAGCCGATTGCTGCGGCTGAGACAGGCTTAAAGCCTTCCGGTATTCCCATTTTAGCGCACATATCCGCATTCTTACCAAGAGCCTGCACGCCGCCCCAGAGATAAATGTTATCCAGACCGGCATCCGTCGCTGCGAGCAGCATATTCTCGATCACGCAGGCGGCATTCGCGCATTCAATGCCCGGTGCCATCTGCTTCTCAGAAGCGGAAACAATGATCACGACAGGTGCTCCATAAAAGAAATCCCGCGGTTCCATTTTCATGGCCGCTGCAGTGGACTGATTGATCTCGTCAAGGATTTCTCTGTTGCGGCATACGGTAAGATGCAGCGACTTCCGGTCGTTTCCGCCAACCGGAGCCTGACAGCCTGCCTTTACCACCGTCTCAATCAATTCATCCGATACTGCCCTGTCCGGGTCAAAATCTCTCGTTGATTTTCTTTTTGCGATTGCTTCTAATGTTTGCATAATAGATACCTCCTTAATTCTTCCATTCAATTTAATGTAATTATTGTTTTTACATTATAAAGCCATATTAAAGTAATGTCAATACTTACAATTGATTTTTCAGAAAAAATCTGCTATACTTCTTTTTAGATTTATGTTTGAGGAAGAAGGTAATTCCATGCGTGTCAGTAAACGATTTCCAACGGCAGTCCACTCGCTGCTCTATGTTGCGGTTCTGTCCCCAAAGCGCCGCGTCACCAGTACCCTTATCGCAGAAAGTACCGGGTCTAACGCTGTCATCATCCGAAACCTTTTTCAAAATCTGTCAAAGAGCGGCCTGCTTACCGCATCTGCCGGAAAAAACGGTGGCGTACAGCTCGCCAGAGAGCCAAAAGACATCACCTTATGGGACATCTATCAGTCCGTGGAAACCAATGATGTCGAAGAAATTTTCAAAATTCACGAGACAGACAGCGACTGTCCTGTCGGCAAAAATATCTATCAGCTCCTGTACCCACACATGCTTTCCGCCGTAGACGCGATGAAGGAAAGCCTGGAACAGGTAACATTAGAAACGCTTTTGAATGAGTTGAAAAACCTGCTGGCTGATATGCACAAAAATGAGCCCCCAGTCCAGCCAATCGAGTAGGGAGATTTTCTCCTTACTCGCCCGCTCTGGGCGCGGACATCCCACGCTTCGCATGGGATATTCACCGACCGGAGCGGTAGTGAAGATGCCGCAGCCGTAATCAGCTTATGGACATCATTTTCTCTTTCTGAAACGAAGCCAGCAGACCAATGCTAAAAAATTTACCGCTATCCTGATCAGAATTTTCCTGCAAAACCCGGTTTTCTCTCCTTTGTCTTTCACAATCCTCATCCTTCATGTCTCGTTTTCCTTTAAGCCATATTTCTATCTTAGCTCTGTATCAGGCGCGTATGCTGGTTCATAATATATCTTGCTTTTTTATTTTGTTATACGAAAAATAGCACAATCGTTTATACCCGTCAACGAGTTGAACAGTTTTTTAATGCTTTTAATAATTATTTTATCGATTTCCCTGAGAATAATCGGCTCCGTCCGCCGTCATGAGCAGCACGCTTTCTCTTGGGAATTTACCGTAGCCCAGACATTCCAACTCCGCATACAAACGGTCTGCCGCGGTTTTCAGCGTCCCGGTAATTGTCCAGAAATAAAGCGGGGAAGCGAACACAACGA
>JAJQHQ010000045.1:0-62367 GCA_021199655.1 Lachnospiraceae bacterium
CATACGGTCTTCGCAGCGAGTGCGAAGACCTGCCTGAATACTTACGGAGATCATAACTGTTCAGTATCTTCACAGTTACGAGGGAAAAGCCCATTTAAAATCGCTGCGCGATGGGGCTTTTCCTACATGTTAATCGTTTTCATACGGTCTTCGCAGCGAGTGCGAAGACCTGCCTGAATACTTACGGAGATCATAACTGTTCAGTATCTTCACAGTTACGAGGGAAAAGCCCATTTAAAATCGCTGCGCGATGGGGCTTTTCCTACATGTTAATCGTTTTCATACGGTCTTCGCAGCGAGTGCGAAGACCTGCCTGAATACTTACGGAGATCATACATATGAAGATCATTATTGTAGGCCTTGGCAAGGTGGGTACGACGCTGGCCTCTGAGCTTTGCAATGAAGAGAATGATGTCACGGTTATTGACAAAAAGGAAGATCTTGTGGAGGATATTTCCGGTCAGTATGACCTGATGGGCGTGGCGGGGAACGGCGCGAGCCGCACTATTCAGATGGAAGCTGGGATTGACAGCGCCGACATGCTGATCGCGGTGACCGGCTCGGATGAGATTAATCTGCTCTGCTGCCTGATGGCGAAGGAGAGCGAGAAATGCCACTCGATCGCCCGGGTGCGGAATCCGGAGTACCATTCGGAGATCGCGTTCATGCGCGAGAAATTCGGGATTTCCCTGATCATTAACCCGGATATGGTCGCAGCGCTGGAGATTGCGAGAAACTTAAAGTTTCCGTCCGCGATCGACGTAGATTCCTTTGTAAAGAACCGGGTAGACATTCTGAAATTCCGGATTAAGGAAGATTCCGTGCTGGACGGGCTCCGGATCGCGGACCTTTCCGGAAAAATAAAGGGCAATATTCTGATCTGCGCCATTGAGCGCGGCGATAACCTGATCATTCCAGACGGCAACACGGTACTGCATGAAAAGGATCAGATCGCGATCGTTGCGGGAAACAACGACGCGAATCAGTTTTTCCGCCAGGTGGGAATTCTGGCGAATCAGGTAAAAAGTATCCTGATCGTCGGCGGAAGCCCGTTGGCTTATTATCTGGCCAAAATGCTGCTCGCGGCCGGGATGCGCGTTAAGATTATCGAAAAGGATTACAAACGCTGTGAGACGCTCTCTGAAATGCTGCCGAAAGCGACAATTGTATATGGCGACGGCACGGATAAGGAGCTGCTTTCCGAGGAAGGCATGGAGAGCTATGAAAGTTTTGCGGCGCTGACCAATATCGATGAGGAAAATATTCTGATCTCTCTGTACGCCAAAAAGACCGGAGGCCAGAAGAAGATTATCACAAAAGTCAATCGGATTGCATTTGATGAGGTGATCCGGGAACTGGATCTGGACACGATCATTCATCCGAAGGATATTACGGCCGAGCTGATCATCCGCTACGCACGCTCTATGAAAAATTCTTTTGGGAGCAACGTAGAAACTTTGCATAAAATCATTGACGACAAGGCGGAAGCGCTGGAATTCATCATCCGCGGACAGTCCCGCGTGACAAATATGACGCTTCAGGAGCTGCCGATCCGCAAGGGGATTCTTGTAGCCTGTATTTATCGGAACGGCAAGATTATCATTCCCGGAGGTGCTGACCGGATGCAGGACGGCGACAGCGTGATCATCGTGACGCAGGAAAAAGGACTCAATGACATCGAGGACATCCTGGTACGCAGCCATGCATGACGGTAAAAACATATAAAACAGCAGACGGGCAGGAATGAGAGGACAGCATAACGATGAATTACAAACTGATTCGATATATTCTGGGATGGGTTTTGATCGTGGAAGCGGGGCTGATGCTGCCGGCGCTTGTAGTGGCAGTAATCTACCGCGAATGGGAAGGCCTGGGGTTACTCTCGACGATGGGCTTCTGCCTGGCGGCAGGTCTGGCTCTGACACTGAAAGCACCCAAATCCAAGACCATGCACGCACGGGAGGGCTTTGTGACCGTGTCTTTCTGCTGGATTGCCCTCAGTGCGTTCGGAGCGCTTCCCTTTGTGATCACAAGGACGATCCCGAACTATATCGACGCTCTTTTTGAGACGGTATCCGGCTTTACGACGACCGGTTCCACGATACTGACGGATGTGGAATCCATGGCACACTGCCTGCAGTTCTGGCGCAGTTTCACGCACTGGATCGGCGGCATGGGGGTGCTGGTGTTCATGATGTCCATCCTTCCGCTCGCCGGGGGCAGCAGCATGTATATGATGAAGGCAGAGAGCACCGGCCCTTCTGTCGGCAAGCTTGTCCCCAAGGTAAAGGGAACGGCCGGGCTTCTGTATCGTATGTACATAGCTTTAAGCCTGCTCATGCTGGTTCTTCTTCTGCTCGGCGGCATGCCGCTGTTTGACTCCCTGATCACTGTATTTGGTACAGCCGGCACCGGCGGATTTGGGATCAAAAATGACAGCATGGCGAGCTACAGCGCGTACCTGCAGATCGTGACGACTATTTTCATGATCATGTTCGGCTTTAATTTCAGCTTCTACTATCTGGTCTGGAAACGCAAATTCAAAACCGCATTCCGGATGACGGAGGTCAGGGCGTACCTGCTGATCATCCTGGTCTCAATTGTTTTGATTTCCATAAATATCTACGGGATGTTTGACGGTGTGCTTGAAACGGTTCGCCATGCGGCGTTTCAGGTGGGGACGATCATCACGACGACCGGATTTGCGACGACGGATTTCAACCAGTGGCCTGCCTTTTCAAAGACGATACTGGTGATGCTGATGTGCATCGGCGCCTGTGCGGGGAGCACGGGCGGCGGTATTAAAGTGCAGCGTATCCTCATTCTGGTGCGCTCCATCCGCAATGAGCTGGACGTGATCACACACCCGCATCATGTCCGCAGGCAGAAGATGGATGGACATGTGATCGAGCAGTCGGTCATCCGTTCTGTGAACATTTTTCTGGCGGCGTATGCTGCGGTGTTTGCGCTGTCGCTGCTGATCATCTCAATTGACAACTTTGACTTTACGACGAATTTTACCGCCATCGCGGCTACTCTGAACAACATCGGCCCCGGCCTGGAGGTGGTTGGCCCCAGTGGGAATTACAGCGGGTTTTCTTATCTGTCGAAGCTGGTCATGACCTTTGATATGCTGGCGGGACGTCTGGAGCTGTTCCCACTGCTGATCCTCTTCTCAAGAAGTACGTGGAGAAAGTAAAGCGGACAGGAAACGAAGCCGATAAAAACTTTTTCATCTGCTTAAGATTTATCGCTTGAGGAAGGTTTTTTAAATTCCAGGTTAAGACTTATCGTTCTGGGAAGACTCTTCTTCTTCTGCATTGCTGTCATCCGGAACCTCCGGCAGCAGCAGCAGCACCAGCTCGATTTTGTTTTCCTCCATCTTCAGAACACGGATCTGTGTGCCGTCCTCCATCGCGACTGCATCCTGTTCCTCCGGCAGATCGTCCAGAAGCTCGATGACCAGACCGCCAATGGAATCGCAGGCCTCGGACTCCAGTGCCAGACCGAGTGCGTCGTTGATGTCGTCGAGACGCACAGAGCCTTCAATCTGGTACTCCCGTTCGGAGATCTGACGGATCAGATTCGCTTCATCCGCGTCATATTCATCCCGGATATCTCCGACAATCTCTTCCAGAAGATCTTCCAGCGACACGATCCCGACCGCTTCGCCATACTCGTCCAGTACGACGGAAAGACTGGCGGAATCCTCCCGCATGGATTCAAGCAGATCGGAGGTCTTTTTGAATTCATAGGTAAAATGAGGCTTGTACATGGCTTCCTCGATATCGAAGTCTTCCTGACTGTCGTAGCAGAAAAACTTTTTGATATTCAAAATGCCGACGACATGGGCAGGATCCTCGTGGTATACCGGAAGCCGCGAATATTTTTCCTGTCGGAACGTCTCCTTAATCTCATCGTAGGAGTCCTCGTCGCTGATCATGACGACCTCTGAGCGGGGCACCATCACGTCCTTGACCAGAGAATCGCCAAAATCTACTACATTATAGATCATTTCGCGTTCTTCTTTTTCAATCACGCCTTCCTGATGACTGACGTCTACGAAAGTGCGCAGCTCCTGCTCCGTTACGGTATTCATGGAACCGTCCAGACTGATGTGGAACGGCTTCAGGAGAAGCTTACAGATGGAATTAATGACAAAAATCACCGGCCGCAGGATTTTCATCAGAACACTGATGACCGGACAGTAGGCAAGCGCCAGCTTTTCCGGGTAGGTGGCGGCAATCGTTTTCGGTGTGACCTCCCCGAATATCAGGATCAGAATCGTGATAATGGCGGTGGACACACTGATCGAGCCGTCGCCGGCCAGTTTGATCGCCAGCGAGGCCGCCAGAGCGGAAAGGAAGTTGTTTACCAGATTGTTCCCGATCAGAAGGGTGCTTAAAAGCCTGGAACGGTTTTCCACCGTCTTGATAGCCAGAACAGCGCGTTTGTCTCCTTCCTCAGCGAGTGCCTGCAGACGAATCCGATTCGCCGTAGTCAGCGCAGTTTCCGCCGAAGAAAAGAACGCGGAAAGAAGTAATAAAATCAAAAGAATTAATAACAGTAGGCCAGTGGCGTCATCCGATGCCAAGAGATCATCTCCTTTTTAATAATAAATTTCGTAACTGTGAAGGTACTGAACAGTTACTAAATTTTTATGGCGAGGTATTCCTTTTTAGAGTGGATAATACAACAGAACAGGGAAAAAAGCAACGTAAAGTTCAGGTAAAAAGGGAATAATTCCGGAAAACTTAAAAATTACGGTTTTCGGCTTCCATGTGAAAAGGAATGAGACTGATACCAAGGAACCTTGACAACTTCGAGCGAAAGAGTTAAGATGCCGATGGAAATGGCAATATTCTGGAGGCGAAAGCGAATATGGAAGACAATTATCCTCTGATCGAGGAGACCATCGGACATCTGCGTTTTTTCGGACATTTCCTGCATTATCAGATGGGAAATAAGTTTGGAAGACGGAGAATCCTGAAGATCATGCTGGAGCATAAAGAAGCGGCACGCTCAGAAGAGCCTGTCCGCGCCGGTACGTGTGCCGCATCAGAAAACTGCTGCGCGGCTGGCGGTACAGTTTCTTCAGAGGGAATTCTGCAGAGAGAGCTGCAGGACATTCTTCACATCCAGTCCGGATCCCTGAGTGAGATCATTATTAAAATAGAAGCAGAAGGCCTGATCGAAAAGACCCGCAGCGAAAAGGATGGCCGGCAGATCATCCTGCGTCTGACGCCGGAGGGCGAGCAGCTGGCGCGCACCTATAAGGCGGAGCACGAGGAAAAATTACGGCAGCTGATGTCCTGCCTGTCGGATGAGAAAATGACAGATCTGAATAAAACGCTTGTGCGCCTGGAAAATCATTGGAAAGAACTGGGCGATACAGCGTTTAAAAATGGCGGTACAGCTGAGAACGATGAAAATTGCTGATGAATATTGCCGACTGTTCAGATTTTGCAACTATTCAGGACAGTACCTCGCACTTGCTGCGAGGTACGTATGAAAACATACAATTTACAAGAAAAAGTCCCATCGCGAAGCGATTTTAAATGGACTTTTTCCCGTAACTGTGAAGGTACTGAACAGTTACCAGACTTTTTTCATTTGACATCATGGCACAACGTGTTAAAATACAGTGAATTGACAGGTTACCATAAGGAGAAAAAGTATGCCAGAGAAATCATCAGCTTCCCGGATATTTCTGGTCGGTATTGACGTAGGATCTACGACGACAAAGATTGTCGTGGTGGACGAGGATACAAAACAGATTATTTATTCGGATTACAAAAGACATAACGCAGCGCAGGTACACAGTGTGTGCCTTGCGCTCGACTTATTTTTGGAGAACCGTACCGGTATTCTGGAAAAAATATCGGAATGCGGCTCCGGGAAAAGTGAACTCACGAAAGGTGATTCTGCAAAGTCACCCGCGGACGTGCGGCTCCGTGTGGCGCTGACCGGCTCCGGAGGCGGAGAGATCGCGAAGCTGCTGGGCGTCCCTTACATACAGGAGGTTGTGGCGAATTCCATTGCGCTGCGGTCGTATTATGAGAACGTAGGGACTGCCATCGAGCTTGGCGGACAGGACGCGAAAATGATCTTTTTCCATCGGGATGCGGACGGGGCGCTGAACGTGAGCGATATGCGCATGAACGGAAGCTGTGCTGGCGGTACGGGAGCGTTTATTGATGAAATCGCTACTGTATTAAAGACTCCGGTGGAGGAGTTTAACGCACTGGCAGAGCAGGGCACCTGCGTTTATGACATTTCAGGACGCTGTGGAGTGTATGCAAAGACGGACATCCAGCCGCTCCTGAATCAGGGCGTAGCGCGGCAGGATCTGGCACTTTCCGCGTTTCACGCGATCGCGAAGCAGACCATCGGCGGTCTGGCGCAGGGGCTGGATATCGAGAAGCCGGTGGTGTTCGAGGGCGGCCCGCTGACGTTTAATCCGAGGCTGATCCGGGTGTTTGCTGAACGGCTGGGGCTTACAGAAGAGGAGATGCTGATTCCGGAGCGGCCGGAGATCATGATCGCTTACGGTGCGGCGCTTTCTCTGGAGACGATGTTTGCGGCCCGCACGGCCACGTATACCGTACAGGATCTGTTAGAAAAATTGGAACCGGGACTGGCATGCGCGGCAGAGACTGCCAGTGCCGGTTCGTGTGCCGCATCTGCTGTATCAGCGGCAGTTTCCGGTCAGGAATCTGCCTCCGGTTCTTTCCACACAAAGTATGACCCTTCAAAGTCCTATTTTTCTTCAGAAGAAGAGAAAGGGCGTTTCCTGAAGCGTCATACGCTGGAAGAATGCACGCCGTATCAGCCGCAGGCAGGCGAGACAGTGCGCGCGTATCTCGGCATTGATTCCGGCAGTACGACGACCAAATTTGTCCTCATGGATGAAGAGGAAAATATACTGGATTCTTTTTACTCTCCGAACGAAGGCGAGCCTCTGATGGTGGCGAAAAAAGCGGTGCTGGCGATCCGCAACCGCTATCGTCAGGCAGGAGCTGAGCTGGAGATCATTGCCGCCGGATCGACCGGTTATGGAGAGATGCTGTTTTCGAAGGCGTGGAGCACGGAGTGCCATATGGTGGAGACTGTCGCGCACGCGAGGGCAGCTGCGAAGTATGTGGATAACGCGACTTTTATTCTGGATATCGGCGGGCAGGATATGAAAGCCATCTGGGTCGACCACGGCATTGTGACGAACATTGTCGTGAACGAGGCCTGTTCATCGGGCTGCGGATCATTCCTGGAGAACTTTGCGTCCTCTTTGCATATTCCGGTAAAGGACATTGCGCGGACAGCGTTTGAATCGAAAAATCCGGCCGTGCTCGGCAGCCGCTGCACGGTATTCATGAACAGCAGCATTGTTACGGAGCAGAGAAACGGCAAGCAGTCCGGCGATATCATGGCGGGGCTTTGCCGCTCTATTATAGAAAACGTTTTTACCAAGGTCATCCGCATTTCCAATCTGGACTCGCTCGGCGACACGATTGTCGTGCAGGGCGGCACCTTCCAGAACGATGCGGTGCTCTGCGCGCTGGAGCAGTACACGGGCCGCGAAGTGACCCGCGCACCTTACCCGGGGCTGATGGGGGCCATCGGTGCAGCGTTGCTGACGAAGGAGCATTGTGAGGAGGAAGCGGCGGAAAATCTGGTTCGCCACACATTTATCGGCTTGGATGCGATTGAGAATTTCTCCTACACGCAGGAAGCAAATTCGCCCTGCCCGTTCTGCACGAACCACTGCAAGCGCACAATCGTTCGTTTTTCCAATGGGAATTCGTGGATCACGAATAACCGCTGTGAACGCGGCGAGATCCTGGGCGACCCGAAGGACGCGGCCGTGCGGGAGCAGTTAAAGGAAAAGAAAGCGGAGAAGGATCGTGTGCCGAACCTGTTCCGGCTGCGGGAGGAGCTTTTGTTCCGCGAGTACCCGTATCCGAATCTGTATACGGCCGATGTATCTGCTTCATCTGAAGGGGCATCAGCAGCCGAAACGGGAAGCAGCATACGCGATATACACGACCGTGGTGTCACGATCGGGATTCCGCGCGTCCTCTCTTTCTGGGAGACGATGCCGTTCTGGATGACCTTCTGGAAGTCTCTTGGCTTCCGTGTGCGGATTTCTGATAAAAGTACGAGAAAAATATACGAGAGCGGTCTTTCTGCGGTGACCTCGGATACGGTCTGCTTCCCGGCGAAGCTTGTACACGGGCATATCCGGAATCTGATCGGGGAGGATGCGGCAGGCGGTACCGGTGCGGCGCAGGGAGATGCTGCGAAAAAGCATCCCCGCTGCGACCGGATTTTCATGCCGTCGATCACGACGGTTCACTCCGAGAATACGGAGAAAACGAGTGAGTCCATGTGCGCGGTGGTAAAAGGCTATCCGATTGTCATCCGCAATTCCGACAATCCGGAAAAACGCTGGGGCATTCCCTTTGACACACCGCTGTTCCACTGGCACAAGACGACAGACCGCAACCGTCAGCTTACAGAATATATGGAAAAAACCTTCGGCATCGCGGCTGAAGTGACTATGCAGGCCATCGAGGCGGGCGACGCGGCGCAGGAGACGTTTTCTTCTGAACTGAAAAAGGCCGGGCAGGAGGTTATTGATGAAGTGAAAAAAGAGGGCAGGTACGCGGTGGTGCTCGCGTCACGGCCGTATCAGAATGACGCGCTGGTGAACCACGACCTGCCGGAGATGTTTACGAGTCTTGGCATTCCGGTGCTGACCGCGGATTCCGTGCCGGGCATAGAGAATGTGGATCTGACCCGGAGTCGTCTGGATATTGTCAACAACTATCACGCGAGGATGCTTTCCAGCGCCCTGATCGCGGCGGAGAGCCCGTATCTGGAGTATGTGCAGATCGTCAGCTTTGGCTGCGGCCACGATGCCTATCTGTCTGATGAGATCATACGTCTGATGAAAGAGACCTCCGGCAAGATTCCTCTCGTTCTAAAAGTGGATGAGAGCGACGTACAGGGACCACTGCGTATCCGTGTCCGCTCCTTTGTGGAGACGGTGGAAAAACGGCGCAAAAAGAGCAGCGCCATGCAGGTTCATGGGCTTCCGGATCCCTACCCGGTGAAGTTTACGAAAGCGGATCGAAAGGAAAAAATCCTGCTGGTGCCGAACACCTCACACGCGTTTGCCCGCCTGATGGCCGCCGCGATGAGCAGCCAGCATAAGATGAGAGCCGCGGCGCTGGACATTGGCCGTGAGGAGGCCATCCGTCTTGGCAAACAGTATGTACATAATGATATCTGCTTCCCGGCGCAGATCGTGATCGGCGAAGCGCTCGCCGCACTGAAAAGCGGCAAATACGACGACAAAGAGGTTGTCATCGCGATGGCAAAATACGTCGGCGACTGCCGCCTGACGCATTACAGCGCGCTGCTTCGAAAGGCGCTGGACGACGCGGGATATTCTCACGTGCCGATCGTGACGAACGATGACGTAGATTCTCATGATCTGCATCCGGGCTACAAGCTGAGTATTTCTGCCTCGGTAAAGATCGCGTTCTGCCTGCCGATGATCGATGAACTGGAGGAACTGCTGCGCAAAATCCGGCCTTATGAGAAGGAGCCGGGCAGTGCGAACCGCGCGTTTGAGGCGGCGATAGACGAGCTGATCTTCGGCCTGGAAAAGCACGGGTTAAGAGGCGCCAGACATGGGTTCAAAAAAGGCATTGAGCTGATGAAGAATGTGGATTATGACCGCTCGCGCCCGAAACCGCGTGTGCTGATTGTCGGTGAATATCTGTTGAATTTCCATCCGGGCGCGAACCATGATATCGAGGATTATCTGGAAAAGAACGGCTTTGAGATCATCGAAGCGAAGATGTCGGATGTCATCCAGAAGACATACTTCTATCAGGATTCGCAGAATAAGGAATATCATCTGGACCGAAAAACGACGGAAAAAGCCTGGCCAACAGTGGTAAATGAAGTTTTTGACTTTGCTCACAGCGTATCCGACTCAATTGCGAAGGAGCATCCGCTCTATGAGCGTCCGGCACGCCTGCCGGAGCTGGTAAAAGACAGCGATCCGATCATCCACCATACCTTTGATGCGGGGGAGGGCGTACTGATCCCGGGTGAGATCCTGCATAACGCGAAGAAAGGCTGCCGTGCCTTTGTCATCCTGCAGCCCTTTGGCTGCCTGCCGAACCATGTGGTAGGCCGCGGTATCGCCAAAAAGCTCAAGGAGCTTTATCCGGACGCACAGATCCTGCCGCTCGACTATGACCCGGATGTCAGCTTCGCGAACATTGAGAACCGCCTGCAGATGCTGATCATGAATTCAAAAGGCGACAGCCACTCGATGAAGCCCGCCGCTGCCGCGAAAGAAAAGACACAGGGGCAGCACAGCAGCCGGCTGGTGACGGCGCACTGAGTACGATGCACGGTTTGTCAGCAGATGTCAGAGACTTTATGCTGCTGTGCTGTTACTGATCCAGATGCCGCAAAGAATTGACATTTCCGCTGCGGTCATGTATAGTGGTAGCAGGTAACTATTTAGGACAGTACCTCGCACTCGCTGTGAGGTACGTATGAGAATGTTAATTTTACAGGGGAAAATCCTTCGCCAGGACGGCATCCCGCACTTCGTACGGGATATGTCCCATCGCAAAGCGATTTCAAATGGATTTTCCCTTGTAACTGTGAAGGTACTGAACAGTTACGATAACAGTTATGAATCATAAAAAAGCGGTAGCTGTGAAGTGACCGGGCAGTTACGGCAATCGCGGGATACCTGATTCCATACGGAGGAAAAAAATATGGATTATGAAATTTTTGTAGACATGTCTCTGGATATTGACGTGAAGATAGCAGAGCGGTATGGGATTCGGTTTGTCCCGATGGAATATATGCTTGGCGGCGAAACGTTCCGGGCGACGGGACCGGAGAGCGACGAGCGGATGCATAACTTTTATGAAAGCATGCGCCAGAACATCCCGACCAAGACCAGCCAGATTACCCCGTATCAGTACGAGGAGACCTTTGGCCCGGTTGTCAAAGAAGGGAAAGCGATTCTGTATATCGCGCTTTCCAGCGGACTTTCCAAGACCTACGAGTCGGCCCTGCTGGCAGTGGACAACATGAAAGACGAATATGAGAATGTGCAGATCGAGGTGATCGACAGCCTGTCCGCGACTGGCGGTATGGGCATGCTGGCCGAGTCAGCTGCGAAGAACCGCGAAGCCGGTATGTCTCTTGAAGAGAACGCAAAATGGCTCCGGGATAACCTCACCTACCTGAACCATTGGTTCATGGTGGAGGATCTGGTCTATCTGCGGCGCGGCGGGCGTATTTCCGCGGCAACGGCGATCGTCGGTTCGGCGTTGAATATCAAGCCGCTTCTGACGATTGATGCGGAAGGCAAGCTGGTGTCTGTGGCGAACAAGCGCGGCAGCAAGCAGGCGATGCGTGCGCTGGCGGAGTATTACAGGACACGGTATGATGCCAGATTTGGTAATGCTGTCTACATCTGCTGTGCCGACTGTAAGGATTCGGCTGCCGAACTGAAAAATATGGTGCTAAAGATCAATCCGGACGCGGATGTGAGGATTACGATGCTCTGCCCGGTCATCGGTGCGCACACCGGCCCGGGGATGCTGTCCTTGATCTTCTATGGAGCGGCGACAGAGTGATCGGATCATTTAATTTAATATGGAAACGGAAAAGCTATGCGGGAATGTATTTCGTATAGCTTTTTTTGATGCGCAGAGCCGGGCAAGGTGTATTGCGGCTAAAGCCGCACCCGGCTCGCGCTGGCGAGCAGGAGTCGAAAAGACCGCCTCCTACTCGATCGCAGATGCGGAGACTCAGCGTCAGCTGGAAAATTTCCATATGCGCCCCTGCGTATATAAAATGAGGAGCTCGACATATTTCACATCGAACTCCTCAATGTAACTGCGCGCAAGGGGGTTGTGCACAGGTCTTACCGATTAGTTTCATCTGCCAATAGATGCCATGTTAAACCCACATCGATTAGCAGTTCATGCATCTTACTCTACATCGTTCAGCGCTGCCAGATCTTCCTCACCGGTGCGGACCTTGACTACCCTGTCCACATTGTAGACGAAGATCTTGCCGTCGCCGATATGACCGGTGTAAAGTGCTTTCTTCGCAGTCTCGATCACGGTATCTACCGGCAGGTTGCCGACGATGATCTCGACCTTTACCTTCGGAAGCAGCGTTGCGTCAAGCTCAACTCCACGATAGCGCTCGCCAGCACCCTTCTGAATGCCGCAACCCATGACCTGCGTTACCGTCATGCCGGTCACGCCAATGTCGTTCATGGCCTTTCTCAGCACGTCATAGCGGGACAGTCTCGCAATGATCGAAACTTTGTAGATACCGGTTTCGGATACCGGAGCCTTGACCACCTTGACAGCCGCGTCCTTCTGTGCCTGCGAAGCGGAGACATAATCGTCGCTGCCCAGCTGTGTGTTGGCATTGACAGACATTGAAGTATTGGAAACATCCATGATGGAGAAGCCTGCGTATGCGCTCGGCAGACCATGCTCGGTTGCGTCCAGACCAAGGATTTCTTCTTCCTCTGATACACGGAGACCGAAGATTGCCTTGATGACAGTAAAGGTAATCGTGATCATCACTGCAGTCCATGCGGCTACCGCAATGAAACCAATCAGCTGTTTTCCGAGAAGTTCAAAGCCGCCGCCGTAAAAGAGGCCGACCAGTGTGTCATTGCCCGGAGCGGAAGTGGTGGCGAACAGACCGACCGCGATCGTACCCCAGATACCGTTGCACATATGTACCGCAACCGCGCCGACCGGGTCGTCGATGCGAAGCTTATTGTCCAGAAGCCAGACACCAAATACCACCAGCAGGCCAGCTACCGCGCCGATCACCAGAGCGCCGAAGCAGTCCGTCACATCGCAGGGAGCTGTGATCGCTACCAGACCAGCCAGAGAAGCGTTCAGGCACATGGAAACATCCGGCTTGCCATATTTGATCCAGGTAAAGATCATACAAACAACAGTCGCGGTCGCGGGAGCTACGGTCGTGGTAAGGAAAACAGAACCAAGCTGCTCTACAGAAGTACATGCCGCACCGTTGAATCCGTACCAACCGAGCCAGAGGATAAAGCAGCCGAGGCAGCCGAGCGGAAGGTTGTGGCCCGGGAACGCATTTACCTTCGTAATGTTTCCGGATTTATCTTTCTCGAATTTTCCGATACGCGGTCCAAGAATTTTTGCACCGATCAGAGCGGAGATACCACCGACCATATGGATCGCACAGGAACCGGCGAAATCATGGAAGCCCAGCTGAGAAAGCCAGCCGCCGCCCCAGATCCAGTGCGCCTCGATCGGGTAGATCAGAGCGGAGATCACCGCCGAATAAATACAGTAGGACAAGAACTTGGTCCGCTCTGCCATGGCTCCGGAAACGATCGTTGCGGTCGTCGCGCAGAATACCAGGTTGAACACGAAGTTGGACCAGTCAAAGTCCGCATAGCTTGTGAAAATATCGAACCCCGGCTTTCCGATGAATCCCGCAAGGTCTTCGCCGAGCAGCAGTCCGAAGCCGATCAGGATGAACATGATGGTACCGATACAGAAATCCATCAGATTCTTCATCAGGATATTACCGGTATTTTTTGCCCGTGTAAATCCTGCCTCTACCATTGCGAAGCCTGCCTGCATCCAGAATACAAGCGCGGCGCCGATCAGAAACCAGACACCGAATACTTCTCCGTTAATGGCGCTCAAAATTTCTTCTGTCATAATAGTTCCTCCTCTTTTTAAAATTCCGCTGTGCGGGATACTTCAGGGATTCTTTTCCTGTGAGATGTCTGCACAACAGAAAAGGCGCCGGAGATAAATCTCCAACGCCTTTGTTGTTGTCCCCATTATAAGAGCACGGGGGCAAAATTGTCAATTCAAGATATTTCCAAAGAAAAAATAAAAATTCTAAAAATTTTGTTAAAAACGGAGAAATTAAGAAAATATTCAGCAGTACGGGAATCAGCGGAACAGAATCCTATTTTATGAAATTTGTTCTTGCAATCTGTGGGCCATTGTGTTAGACTGTCCATGTTTGAGAACGGAGGTGTAATCGTGGCAACGGTAATTCGAATTATTCTGACAGTATTATTTATATTGGTATGCATTGTGATGACTGTACTTGTACTTGCCCAGCAGGGTAAGGAAGAAGGGCTTGGCTCGATCGGCGGCATGAGCAATTCTTACTGGAGCCAGAACAAATCGCGGTCGATGGAGGGCAATATAGTCAAGATTACGAAATGGCTTGCAGTTGCGTTTATCCTGATAGCGGTTATTTTGAATCTTGGTTTCTAGACGAGTAAAGAGGACTGATGCAGAAGACTTGCATGAGTCCTTTTCTTTTCTTATGCGAACGGCCGGGCAAGGCATATCCCATGTGAAGTGTGGGTTGCCCTCGCCCCGGTATGATTATTTATGAGGAAATGTATCAATGGGAGAATCCATAAAATTAATAGCAAACAATAAAAAAGCGTATCATGACTATTTTATTGAGGAAACCTATGAGGCAGGGCTGGCCCTGCACGGTACGGAAGTAAAGTCTCTGCGTATGGGGAAATGCAGCATCAAGGAGTCTTTTGTGCGCATTGAGAATGGGGAGATCTTTATCTATGGCATGCACATCAGCCCTTATGAGAAAGGGAATATTTTCAATAAAGACCCTCTGCGTGTAAAAAAACTGCTGATGCACCGGCAGGAGATCGGCCGGATGGCGGGAAAAGTCGCGGAAAAAGGATATACGCTGGTCCCGTTGCGGGTATATTTCAAGGGCAGTCTTGTGAAGGTTGAGATTGGTCTGGCAAAGGGCAAGAAGCTCTATGATAAACGCCAGGATATTGCGAAAAAGGATCAGCGCAGGGAGGCTGAAAAGGAATTCAAGCTGCGGTTGCGGTAAGGAAAGAACTGTGTTTCATGTATGATCCGGCACAGTCTGCACAGGGTATTGTTACACAGTTTCCAGGAAAGGAGGAAAAGGATATGCCAGGAGGAAGAGCAGGCGGAGGACACGGAGGCGGTCCGGGCGGTGGCCCGGGTGGACCGGGAGGAGGCCCGAGAGGCGGCGGCCCGGGAGGACCCAGAGGCGGAGGGTACCGGGGCGGTCCGGGAGCACCTCCACCCCCGCGCAGAGGCTGGGGTGGATATGGAGGATATCCCCGCAGAGGATGCTGCAGCATTCCGTTTTGCTGCATCATAGCGGTGATCGTGCTTCTCGCAGTGATTTTTTAAGTGATATTATGCGGCTTTTAAACGTTTCTGCCTGTTTCATGGACATTGCCAGGCAGAAAAGGGCAGGCGGCTGATACAGCCGTCTGTTTTTTGCGTCTGCAGTTATCTGTCATAGGATTGCCGGTTTGTTTCATATAATAATTACTGATTCTTCGGGAAAGGACAGGCCGGAATGAAAAAAAGAAAACAGCTGGAAACGCTGCTGACGGTTATTGAACTGGCGGCTCTGGCTGGAATCCTGATGCTTTCTTTTTATCTGCTTTATGGTTATTTTGAGGAAGGCGAACAGGAGGTGAGCGGTACGGCTGTGCGGATGACAGAGGACGGGCAGATGACAGAAGAAGCTTCCGCTGAGAATTCAGACAGCCTGGAGGATAATGAAGAACTGTTCTGGAGTACAGAAGCCTCCGACGTACAGGGTGCCGAAACGCAAAACGGAAGCGCACTTATTAATACCGTTGATACCAGCGCGGTCTCTGTTCGTGTGCGCATTCTGGATGATTTCTGGTCGGAGGAACTGTTTGATGAGATTACCGTATCCTCATCCGATGCTTTTATCGTGGAGCGGGGAACGTATACGGAAGCCGATGGTTTTGTGGGTGGCTCCGCAAAGGAAGGCGATGGAGCAGGTCTGGCAAAGGAAAGCAGCGAAGCAGGTCAGACAATGGAAAGCAATGAAATGGATCAGGAAGCGCAGAGAATCGATGCGGATCAGACGTACATGGCCGCTGCGGACGACATGGAACTCTGGGATGCGCTTCGACTGTATTCGACTGAGGGCAGCACTCTTACCGTGACAAGCCTTACGAGGGCAGATGGTTCGCCGGAATACAGCGGAGAACTGTATATCTATCGGCTGGAGGAAGGACTTGCTCTGGTAAACGAGCTGCCTTTGGAGGAGTATCTTTATGCAGTTGTGTCAAGTGAGATGCCATCGTATTTTCCGGAAGAGGCGTTAAAAGCGCAGGCTGTCTGTGCACGGACTTACGCGCTCCGGTGCATTGAAGAAAAGAAAAACGGCAGGGATACGGCCTGGGAAGAGACGAATAATGAAAATGTGAATGAAAAGGATACGGATGAAACGGATATTAATGAAAAAAATCTGGCAGATTTGAATGACAGCGCGTCGTTTCAAGTGTATAATAACAGAAAATCCACGCGGGCCTCTGTCAGCGCAGTGGATGCGACGTGCGGGAAAGTGCTGCTGGCGGACGAGATTCAGTACTATTCGACGTCTGCCCTTTCAGAACACAGGAATGATCTGGGTGGAGAAGAGGATTTTCGGGAGTTCCTGGAAGAGACACCTGAGGAGGGAGCAGAGTATGGATCCTCATGGCTTCGCTGGCAGGCAGAGCTTCCGATAAAACGGATTCTGAAGAATCTGGAAGCACTGTATGCCGGCCAATGGGAAGAGGAAGATATAGACGGAAGCGCTTTGACGGAATCTTCAGTTGACATTGCTGTGGTGTCCCGCAGTGAGAATGGACAGGTACAGACGCTTGCGGTCACAGTTGGGACTGGAACAATTGAGATTGAGGGTGAGTACGCAGTCCGGCAGCTTCTTGCGCCCGGCGATACAGAGGTAGTCCTGATGGATGGGTCAACTGTATCCGGTATGCAGCTGCTGCCAAGCGCGTTTTTCTATGTGGACGGGGGGGACGGCTTTCGAAGAATATGCCGCCGGGGATGATGCGGATGTTACGGAATCATATGAGGCAGAAGACGATGGGAATATATCGGAATCGTATGCGGAGGAAAACGATTGGAATATATCAGAATCGTATGCGGAGGAAGACAACGGAAACATATCGGATGAGGATGTCATCTGCATATACGGAGGCGGTTACGGACATGGGAACGGCATGAGCCAGTACGGTGCGGCACAGATGGCTGCTGACGGGGCTTCATATCTGGAAATTCTGGAATACTATTATGGGATTGCTGTAAAATAGAAACGGTGGACAGGGAGAACGAAAAAGAATGGATAAGGCTCATGACACGATCCGCTTTGCGCGGAATGTATTAAAAAAGTTAAGCGCGGACCAGGTGCGGGCACATGCCGCGGAAGCGGCGTTTTTTACCATGATGTGCTGCTTTCCGATCCTGATGCTTCTTATGACAATACTGAAATACACTTCAATTTCGCCGGATGCACTGATGACAGCCCTGGAAGACCTCACGCCGTTTGAAGTACGGGAAATGATCGAGCCGATCGTGAATTCTATCTATGATCAGTCGGTCGCTCTGATCTCCGGAACCGCGATCATCGCAGTCTGGACGGCTGGGAAAAGTGTACTGGGCATGGCGGACGGCCTGAACGTGATCTACCGGATTGAGGAGACACGAAATTATTTCATGGTGCGGCTTCGCGCGGCCGCATATATTATCGTGCTGGTGGCCGCATTCGGGTTCAGTATTGTGGTACTTGTCCTGGGATACAGTGCCGGTGATTTTGTGTCAGAACACTTTACCGTATTTCAGTATCTCCCGGATTTCAGCACGATCCTTCCGGCTCTTTTGACGATGGTGGCTCTGGTGGCGTTTTTTTTGCTGATGTACAGCTATCTGCCGGGGCGCAGGATACGGTTTTCCAGTCAGCTGCCGGGCGCAATTTTTGCATCGATTTCCTGGAGTATTTTTTCCTTTATATTTTCGATGTATCTGGATTATTCCACCAATATGTCCGTGATCTACGGCAGCCTGACGACACTGGTGGTTGTGATGCTCTGGCTCTATGTCTGTATGTACCTCTGGTTCATCGGGGCGGAGATCAATCATTATCTGATGGCTCCGGAACTGTTTTCTGAGGATGTGCCCGCACCATGGGCACGATGATAGAATATTTGTCTGTTCAGAACAGCAGGCACAGGCCTGCGCCCTGCTTCAATCGGCGCTAAGTGGTCCTGAACTGTTACGGAAATTTACGAAAAATTTGCTTTTTATTTCCGGAAGAATATAGTATAACTTATCGGAAGGGCGCTGGACATCCAGTGGATGTCCGTTTAGCGCCGACCGGAGCGAAGCGGAGAAACGCGCTTGCGGGTTTTCACCCGATAAGTTAACGACAGAATCCCCAGATTCTGGAGCATTATGAGAAGCGGTTTTCTTCTCATAATGTAGTAACTCACGAATTGTAAAAATATTTCAGGAGGAGTTTTTTATGCCAAAATGGTTAAAGAATGCAGTGTTTTATGAAATTTATCCGCAGTCATTTTACGATACCAACGGAGACGGCATCGGAGATTTCAACGGAATCATTGAAAAGCTGGACTACATAAAGGAACTTGGGTGCAATGCACTCTGGATCAATCCCTGTTTTGACTCACCGTTTCACGATGCAGGATATGATGTGCGCGATTATAAAAAAGTGGCGCCGCGCTACGGCACGAACAGTGACTTGTACCGCCTGTTTGGGGAGGCGCACCTGCGGGGGATTCATGTGCTGCTGGATCTTGTGCCGGGACATACCTCGGAGGAACATGAGTGGTTTCTGGAGAGTCAGAAAGCAGAGAAAAACGAATATTCCGACCGTTACATCTGGACGAACGCGGCATTTCAGCCGGCGAAGGACTTCCTTTATATCGGCGGGGAGACGGAACGCGACGGCGTCTATGTACTGAACTTTTTTAAATGCCAGCCGGCTTTGAATTATGGCTTTTTAGAGCCGCAGGAGGACTGGCAGCTTCCGATGGATCATCCGGACTGTATCGCGACGCGCGACGCGATGAAAGATGTGATGCGTTTCTGGCTGGATCATGGCTGCGACGGCTTCCGCGTGGATATGGCGGATTCGCTCGTAAAAAATGATGATGAGAAAAAGACCGGCACCTCCGCTATCTGGAGAGAGGTTCGGGAAATGCTCGATGAGGAATATCCGGAGGCGGCGATGGTTTCCGAATGGAACGCGCCGGTGAAGGCGATCAATCAGGGCGGCTTTCACATGGACTTTTACCTGAACTGGGGCGGCAACGGCTACAATTCCCTGATGCGCGATTACGACACAGGTGAGGACAACAGCTATTTCAAAAAGGACGGCAAGGGCGATATCACCCGCTTTCTGAATGAATACACGCCGCGTTATGAGGCGACAAAGGAAAACGGCTATTACTGCCTGATCACCTGCAATCATGACACCCCGCGCCCCAAGTTCAATCTCGATGATTCGGAGCTCAAGATTGCCTACGCCTTTATCTTCACCATGCCGGGAGTGCCGTTCCTCTACTACGGAGATGAGATCGGCATGCGCTATCAGAAGGAACTGAAGACGAAAGAGGGCGGCTATCAGCGGACAGGCTCCCGTACTCCGATGCAGTGGAATTCGGAGAAGAACGCCGGATTTTCCACCTGCCCGGCGGACGCGCTGTACCTGCCGGTGGATACCGCACCGGACGCACCGAATGTGGCGGATCAGGCGGCAGAGAAGGATTCCCTTTACAATACGGTGAAAGATCTGATCGCCCTGCGCCATCGCGAGGAGGATCTGCAGGCAGATGCGGATTTTGAGGCAGTCTATGCGGAGGTTGGCAAGCACCCGTTTGTATACCGCCGAGGCGGCATTCTGGTCGCGCTGAATCCGACAACAGAGACCGTTACGGCGCCGGTATCGGCGGATGGCTGGAAAGTCATCTTCTCTATTGGCAGCGGCAAGGCGGAGAATGGCACGATCACGCTGGCACCGCAGTCGTGTATTGTGCTGAAATGAGGAAATAATGAGCTGATCCGTTTTGATGCATTAAAATAATGGCTTGACAATATGAATCTGTGTGCTAGAATGAATGACAGCAAGAACAGAGAGAATAACGAAGATGGTGCAAAGTAGGAACCTGACTTCATACAGAGAGAGGATGTCATCGGCTGGAAGCGTCCTTATGTTCAGGCAGGAGACAAAATTCACACCGGAGTTCTGTCTTTGAAATGCTTTTTTACTGCGGCAGAGTAGGAGATGGCGTCTGTACACGTTACGTACATTGAGAGTCTGCATACAGAGGACAGCAATCAGGTTTGAAAAGCCCGGATTTACGAGCTGTCGATGTAAATAGCAGAAATCAGGGTGGTACCGCGGAGTATACTGGCTTCGTCCCTCAGCATGAGGGACGGAGCCTTTTTGTGATATAGGAAACTTCGTTCCCTATATCACAAAACGCTCCGCGGGGGCGCTGGATGTCCAGTGGACATCCGTTTAGCGCCGACCGGAACGGAGTGGAGAGCGCACTCGCGCGGATGGAAATTCGTCGCTAAAGCGACCGCGCTCAGCGCAAGAATGCGCTAAGAATCAAACCAGACAGGAAAGGAAGAAGAAAATGAAAGACAGATTACAGTCCATCAGGGAGGATGCCCTCGCCCAGATTCAGGAAGCGGATATGCTTGACCGCTTAAATGATGTGAGAGTGAATTTCCTCGGCAAAAAGGGAGAACTTACCGCAATTCTCAAAAGTATGAAGGAGATTCCGCCGGAAGAGCGTCCGGCTTTCGGGCAGCTTGTCAATGAGACGCGCGTGCAGATCGAGACGGCTCTGGATGAATCCAGAAAGAAGCTGGAGAAGATCGCGCTGGATGCCAGCCTTAAGGGAGAAAAAATTGACGTGACGCTTCCGGCAAAACGGAGCAAGATCGGACATCGCCATCCGAATACGATCGCCCGCGAGGAAGTGGAGCGGATCTTTGTCGGGATGGGTTATGAAGTGATTGAGGGACCGGAGATTGAATACGATCTCTATAATTTTGAAAAGCTGAATATTCCTGCCAACCATCCGGCGAAGGATGAACAGGATACCTTCTATATTAATAAAGACATTGTGCTGCGTACACAGACCTCACCGGTGCAGGCGCGTGTGATGGAGCAGGGCAAGCTGCCGATCCGCATGATCTCGCCGGGACGTGTGTTCCGCTCGGATGAGGTGGACGCGACGCATTCTCCGTCCTTTCATCAGATCGAGGGACTGGTCGTAGATAAAAACGTGACGTTTGCGGACCTGAAGGGTACGTTGGAAGTATTCGCGAAAGAGCTGTTCGGTGAGGAGACAAAGACCAAATTCCGTCCGCATCACTTCCCGTTCACGGAGCCGAGCGCAGAGATGGATGTTTCCTGTTTCAAATGCGGCGGCAAGGGCTGCCGGTTCTGCAAGGGCAGCGGCTGGATTGAGATTCTGGGCTGCGGCATGGTGCATCCGCATGTATTCGAGATGTGCGGCATCGACCCGGATGTCTACACCGGATTCGCGTTTGGCGTCGGCCTGGAACGTATCGCGCTTCTGAAGTATGAGATTGATGATATGCGCCTGCTGTATGAAAATGATGAGCGGTTTTTGAGTCAGTTTTGACCACCAGTCCAGAGCAGCAGCAAAATGAGTATAAGGAGAATTTTATTATGAATACAACATTATCTTGGGTGAAAGCGTATGTCCCGGATCTGGATGTGACCGCGCAGGAGTATACGGACGCGATGACGCTCACCGGTACAAAGGTAGAAGGCTATGTGGCGGCAGACCGCGATCTGGACAAGATCGTGATTGGCCAGATTGAGCAGATCGAGAAGCATCCGGACGCGGACAAGCTGATCGTCTGCCAGGTCAATATCGGAGAAAAGACGATTCAGATCGTGACCGGCGCACCGAATGTCCATGTGGGCGACAAGGTTCCGGTCGTACTCGACGGCGGCCGTGTGGCGGGAAATCATGACGGCAAGATGACTGAGGGCGGCATCGAGATCAAAAAAGGCAAGCTTCGCGGAATTGAATCGAACGGTATGATGTGCTCCATCGAAGAACTCGGTTCGACGAGAGATCTGTATCCGGAAGCGCCGGAATACGGCATCTATATTTTCCCGGAGGATGCCGAGGTGGGAGCGGACGCTGTCGCGGCACTTGGTCTGAATGATGTGACATTTGAGTATGAGATCACGTCAAACCGTGTAGACTGCTTCTCAGTGATCGGCATCGCGCGCGAGGCGGCAGCCACCTTTGGAAAAGAATTCCATCCGCCGGTGGTGACCGAGACGCCGAGCCGTCCGGCAAAGGGAAATGCTGAGGCAGATGATAAAAAGCAGGCATCAGATTATGTAAAAGTGACCGTGCAGGATACGGATCTTTGCCCGCGCTACACGGCAAGAGTCGTGAAAAACATCCGTATTGCTCCTTCACCGAAGTGGATGCAGCGGCATCTGGCAGCGGCCGGCATCCGTCCGATCAACAACATCGTAGACATTACCAACTATGTCATGGAAGAGTATGGCCAGCCCATGCACGCCTATGATTATGATACCCTCGCCGGACACGAGATCATCGTGCGCCGCGCGGCAAAAGATGAAAAATTTACAACTCTGGACGGTCAGGAGCGCACCATGGATGAGAACGTCGTGATGATCTGCGACGGCGAAAAATCCGTCGGTATCGGCGGTATTATGGGCGGTGAAAATTCCATGATCACTGATAACGTTAAGACCATGATGTTCGAGGCGGCCTGCTTTGACGGCACGAATATCCGCCTGTCCTCCAAGCGCATCGGACTGCGCACGGATGCTTCTTCCATCTTTGAAAAAGGACTCGACCCCAACAATGCGGAAGAAGCGATCAACCGCGCATGCCAGCTTATTGAGGAACTGGACGCAGGCGACGTGGTTCCCGGTATTGTAGATATTTATCCGACGGTAAAGAAACCGGTCCGCATTCCATTTGAGCCGGAAAAGATTAACGCGCTGCTTGGCACGGACATTTCCGCGGAGCAGATGCTTGCTTATTTCAAAAAGATTGACCTCGGCTATGATGAGGCGGCAAACGAAGTGATTGCGCCGACCTTCCGTCAGGATCTGTTCCGCACGGCCGATCTCGCGGAGGAGGTTGCCCGCTTCTACGGCTATGACAACATTCCGATGACGCTGCCGAGCGGCGAGGCGACGACCGGCAGACGTTCCTTTGAGATGCGCGTGCGTGACGTGGCGCAGGAGGTTGCGGAATTCTGCGGCTTCTCACAGGGCATGAGCTATTCCTTTGAAAGCCCGAAGGTGTTTGACAAGCTGATGCTTCCGGAGGATTCACCGCTTCGTCAGGCGATTAAGATTTCCAACCCGTTGGGCGAGGATTACAGCATTATGCGGACCACGCCTTTAAACGGTATGCTGACTTCTCTGGCATTCAACTATAACCATGGCAACAGAGATGTGCGCCTGTATGAACTGGGCAATATCTATATTGCAAAAGAGCTGCCGCTTACGGAGCTTCCGGATGAGCGGATGCAGTTTACCCTTGGTATGTACGGCGAGGGAGATGCCTCCACGAAGGATGGCGAGGGCAATTTCTTCGTAATGAAAGGCGTGGTAGAAGAGTTTCTGGAAAAGGCAGGGCTGAATGGCCGAATCACCTATGATCCGGAATCCAACATTCCGTATCTCCATCCGACCCGTCAGGCAAACATCATCTATAATAAGAAAAAACTTGGTTTCCTCGGTCAGGTGCACCCGACTGTAGCCAACGATGCTTACGGTATCGGCGAGAGAGTGTTTGTAGCGGTACTTGATATGCCGGAGATCACTCCATTGGCAGGCTTTGACCGCAAATACACTGGCATCGCCCGCTTCCCGGCGGCGACCAGAGACATCAGTATGCTGGTTCCGAAGACTGTTCTTGCAGGCCAGATTGAGACGATGATCCTCCAGCGCGGAGGCAAGATACTGGAATCCTGCCGCCTGTTCGATGTTTACGAGGGCAAGCAGATTCAGAAGGACTTTAAGTCCATGGCGTTCTCCCTGACATTCCGCGCAAAAGACCGCACTCTTGATGAGAAGGACATCACCTCATCGATGAAGAAGATCTGGAATGGACTGGAATCACTTGGGGCAGAGATCCGGTCGTAAGTAACTGCTTCTGTAACTGTTCAGTACCTTCACAGTTACGAGGGAAAAGCCCATTTAAAATCGCTGCGCGATGGGGCTTTTCCCCATATGCTGTATGCTTTCATACGTACCTCGCAGCAAGTGCGAGGTACTGTTCTGGATAGTTACCTGCTTCTCAGATAATGATTTTGCCTCATTAATAATTGTCTGTTATACAATCCGGGGAAAGACCTCATTTGCGAAGCATGTTTTGGCGAGCCTGACAATAAATGTCAGGCTCGTTGTGGACAGATATGGATTGTTGTGAAAACGGAATCAGCGAAAGACTATGGACATTCACCAAATAGTGTGGCGAGGTAGCAAAAGTGAGATTATATATCATCAGACACGGCCAGACGGAATGGAACTCCTCCTACCGTCTGCAGGGCCGGACAGATGTTCCTTTAAATGAGAACGGCCGCGATCTGGCGAGAAAAACCGGCGAAGGACTGACTCGCGCAGGCGTCTGTTTTGATCGTATCTACACCAGTCCTCTCTCCCGTGCAAGAGAGACGGCGGAGCTGGCGGCAGGGAGTAATATCGCGAAGTGTAAAGCACAGGGAACTGTAAAAACAGAAACGGAACCAGAGACAGCGTTTGCATGTGACTCGCAGGACTTTGCGGATGGCCATTTGCATAAATCCGTACCCATCATTACAGAACCGCGCATTCAGGAAATCAGCTTCGGGATAATGGAGGGCGAGCGCGTGCGTGATGAGAATGGCGTGCTCAATGTCGATAATTTTATCAATTTCTTCAATGACCCGGAGCGTTATGTTCCGCCCGCAGGCGGCGAAAGCTTTCAGGAACTGATCGCGCGGACGGGGGATTTTCTGGAGGAACTGAGAACAGAAGCGCTGAAGCTGGCATATGAAAAAGAACAAAATATTTTAATCTCCACCCACGGCGCGGCTTCCCGCGCGCTGCTGGCGAACATTACGCACTGTGCGCTTCGGGATTACTGGAGCGGCGGCGTGCCGAAGAATTGCGCTGTCACGATCGCAGATTTTGCAGACGGAGTCTGGAAAATCGCGGAGCAGGACAGGATTTTTTATGAGTAAGGGCGTGAAAGGAAAGAATGAAATGAAGAATCAGATTTTTACTTTGTTTGATTTCAGCAAGTCTTGAAGGCCTTTGAAACCCTTGATTTTAGCCACTTGCCAGATATTTACAAAAAATATCAACTTACCGTAACTTATCGTAAAATGGTGTAGTAGACCGTTAAAATGGTGTAGTAAATGGTGTAGTAGATAAGGAAAGAACCGTCAAATATTGAGTATTTGAATAAGCTCCGTATATAGTGAGATTTCATTCTATACGAGGCTTATTTTAGTACTTTAATTTCAATTTTGAAACGAGAGTTTCATTGGCATGATATAAGAGAGGAGACAGGCATGGCTAAACAGTTTACAAATTTGAATTCGCTGAAAGCTGCACTACTTGAGGAGACTCGCGCGGCTGTCCAGTCAACAGTTCAGAAAACGTATGACAAGTTGCAGGAGAACGTTGATTATTATTACACTGCTCCCGAAGGTTATTATCATAGGACGGGTCAATTACAGGCTTCTCCGCAAATTGACGGCCTTTATGAGACAGCGGATGGCGCAGTCGGACAGGTTAGCATCAGCACGGGGACGCAGTATGATCCTGCCGGGAGAGACACAGACTGGATTTATCACGCAGCCGAGAATGATGAACTTCTGGGGCACGGCGGCTTCTGGAACAAAACGACAGCGGAAATTGACGCGATTTTAGCTGATGAGATTAAAAAGAGATTTTGAGCAACACCTATAAGAACACATGATGCAGTCCTAACAGCCGGGACTATAAAGAAAGCTGTATCTGCAATTCGAAGAGCGGTTCACTCTGAATCGCGTGATACCCAACTATAGCTTGTAAAAATGAATATGGCAGGAATTGACGGGGAACCCTGCTCCGAGCGTTTTTCTTTATACAGGCCGATTTTGGCTTTTTGAATTGCGGATTATTATGATTGGAGGAAATTTTGAATGACAATAAGACGCAAGAGACAAAGCGATGCAGTAGGTGCGGGAGAATCCTTCCGATTGACAATTTTAGATTTTGGAGGAAACCCTATTATCGCAGTGAATGCCGGGATTGCGAAGCTATCTATAATAAAGAGTATGAGGCTCGTAAAAAAGAAAAGAATGACGATTTTCGCGACAACATAGAAATGCTGTTTCAGCGCAAGTACAAAGAGATTCATCCCGCGCGGATTCTCAATCTGAAGGAGACGGGGCTTGACATTGAACTGATGGGCGAGGACGAAATCTTTGTGCGGCTGATGGATTGCAGCAATACATGGCTATCAAATTACGGGCGGCTGATCAGACAATCTTACGGCAAGTATAATATGCTTCATGGAAACGGTTCGGCGGATGGCCAGGCCTATACGGTGAGAAAGCCGGTATACAAAGATGGTGAATGGATAAAAACAGAGCGCACCATATATGCCGCTAAAACAGTGATTGAGACGTTTATCGTGAATCCGGATATTGTCAATAACAAAAGAGTCTGGCATAGGGGCAATGATATCAATGATAACTACTACAAGAATCTTTACCCTTTGACAATAGAGCAATATACGGTTGTCCTTGACCATTACGAGCGCACAGGCGATGACTCGGAAGAGTATATACTAAAGGTGATGAATGACATACGTTTCAAAAAGAAAGATTGGTCGCGTAAGTCTTACAATCCTACCGTTTGCGGCGTTGGATATTACCCGCCAGAGATATTCAGTATGTTTGACAAAGTGTACATCTTGACCTATATGTTTGATGCGAGCATCTTGAAGTATTACTTTGACCTGTACAAGATTGATTATGATGTCAAGAGCATTGAGCGCACGGGAGACAGATACGCGCTTGTGGATTACTTTGTGCCGGACACTTCTGTGTATCGGGATAAAGTCAACGTCTACAATGGCAATCTAAATGACAATCTTAACACGAAAGTCAACGGTTTGTCGGCTACATGGTTCAAATCGAGCATTAACAAAAGCAAAATTGCTATGTTGAAGAATAATCTCTACAATTACTTTCAGAATATTATGAAGGCTAAATCCAATACAATCATGTGGACTTCCTTTAAAGAGAGCAAATCAAAGCTTAAGGGTAAAGGATACTCAAATTGTCATGTAGCTTGTAATTGCCGCTCCACAAACGAATATGCCGATAGATACAATCTGGCCTATTGTGTGAATATATATCTTCACCCGGCGGTTTCACAGTTCTTCATTCAGCGCGGAATCGAGGTTGACCAAGATATGTATGCTCTCTCAGAAATGATTCAGTGGATTTGGCGCAGCCGGATTCGTAACGGAGAGAGTATCAATATTTACGTTCCATCGAAGCGTATGAGAGGGCTATTGCTTGACTGGCTGGCGGTGAATTCAGAGGAGTATAGGAAGGTTGGATGATATCTCTTTAGGAGGACGACCTTCCTAAACGAAGCTGGAAACCCGCTAAAATAAAGGCTTTTTTCAAAATTTCGTTGAGAAGAGAAAAGTGAAAAAGATATATATATTTTATATCCTTTAAAGGGGAAACGATGCGGTTATGGCAGCCGGGGCTATCACTCACACCGTGCGGCTGTCGTAACCGGGAATAAAAACCGTTATAATGGTCTTCGACCATTTAGCCTATAAGAGATGAATTCTATATCTGTATTTACAGGCCATAAGAATATAAAAAAGACCGCGCGTATGCGCCAATATAAGTGTACCGACTTAGACCAAAGATGAATACCGGACGAAAACGCACATTCTTTAATGGCCCGGAATAGCGACATCCATTTTTGTATCTGGGTACACTATATCTCTGGGCGAAAACCTGTAAAGTTTAAACATAGGGGGAGCCTGTAAAGTGATAGAATCTGCTCATGAACGGCGCAGAGACACAACTTTTCTCTTACAGGCTAAGATTTTGAATTCACCTTGCGGATGCAGGCTTTCAAGCCGCCATACGGCATAGCGGCCAGACAGCGCGGGATTTCGGCAATCGGTTGCTGAACGAACTTGCAAATTTTCTCTTTACAGGCCAAAAAGTCATTGTATTTCGTGGCAAGATATGATATATTCTCTTTACAGGAACAACCGCCCACAAAGTGGTTAGCCTCGTTGTAAGTGTAAGATAAGCCTACCCGTACGGCCAAGTAACAAGGTAGGCTTATTTATTTTCGCTTGTTCGTCCTATCAATATAGGCAAGCAGCGCTATCAGGAATGACCCGCCAAGAAACAGCAAGCTAAGAACTTCATATGTATCCATCAGCACCACCTCCCATCTTTTCAGTTTGGGAGGCTTACCACCTTGCAACACGGTTGCCCTGTCGCTTATGATATCATAGTCCGCAATAAAACGCCAGTTAATTTTTGCAAATATAATATATATTTTTTCGCCTTTACAGGCCAAAATGTTTTATCACTTTTTACAGGCCTTTCTATAAGGGGAAACTCTGGAAATGCTGATAAACACTGAACAATTTTTGAAATTTATCACTTTTGGGAATCGGATCATTAGCGGCTAGTGGTGTCAATGGTATCATTGATGTTAGTGGTGCTTCATTGCCCTTATGAGATTCATGAGCGCATCTACTTCCTCCGGAGTAAGCCCGGAGACATCAATTTCCTGTTTACTCTCAATGCCTAACAGATAATCGGCGGACACATGGTAAATTCGTGCAAGTTTGATGAGCACATCATAGGACGGATTACGTGTGCCGGACTCATACGCCGAAACAGCGCTAACGGCCATGCCGATACGCTCCGCAACCTGCTTCTGTGTGAGGTTATTCTGAATGCGGAGGGATTTCAGTTTGTTGCCCATGTTTACCATTTGTGCCACCTACCTTTTTTAGATGAGTGTACACAGTATGATTTCTGAATAGGTAGAATTTATTCTGAAATACAGAAATTTTATATTGAAATTGCTTTGATATGGTGTTACCATACTGGAATAAATGTAAATTCTATGTAAAACAGGAGGATGAAAGTATGACAGGAAAATGGAAGAAATGCATATCTGCATTGTTACTGGCGTTTATGTTTGCGGTGGTTGCACCGTCTGTGATTCCGGGACCAATGCAAACGGTAGAGGCGGCGAGTGTTAAAATCAGCAAAAGCAAGTTGACTCTTGTTAAAGGCGCGACAAAGACTCTTACGGTTACGGGCACATCATCAAAGGTGACATGGAGCAGCAATAAGAAATCAGTCGCGACCGTGAACAAGAACGGCAAAGTAACAGCAAAGAAGAAGGGCACAGCCACAATCACCGCAAAGGTGAACGGCAAGAAGTACACTTGCAAGGTTACGGTAGAGGCACCGAAAATAAGCGCTTCCTCCGCGACTCTTACAGTTGGAAAAACAAAGACACTGAAAGTTAGCGGTACCTCACAGAAAGTTACCTGGTCATCCAGTAAGAAGTCAGTTGCTACAGTATCAAGCAAGGGCAAAGTGACGGCGAAAAAGGCCGGGACTGCTACGATTACGGCGAAAGTTGGCGGCAAGAAGTATACCTGCAAAGTGACCGTTACGAAAAAGAGCACGTCTACTTCTGTAACGGTTACCGGAGTTACTTTGAATAAATCGGCTTTGTCTTTGACAGAGGGCGGTAGTGAGTCGCTAACCGCAACAGTCGCTCCATCTAATGCTACTGATAAAACTGTTTCATGGAGTAGTAGCAATACGAGCGTTGCAACAGTTGATTCTACTGGTAAAGTTACGGGTGTGGCGGCTGGAACGGCTACAATTACGGCAACAGCGAGCGGCAAGAGCGCTACCTGTAGCGTAACGGTTACTAAAGCAAAAAAACCAATTACATCTGTCAGTTTATCAAAGACAGCTATGATATTAGATTCGGGAGAGTCCGATGTTTTGCAAGTATCTTATTTGCCTCTGGATACCACAGATAGTACAGTAGTAACATGGTCTAGTTCAGATACAAGTATAGTAAATGTATCTAGTGGAATTGTTACAGGAATATCTGCGGGTACGGCTACTGTAACGGCAACAATAGGGAATAAATCGGCTACTTGTACAGTTTTGGTGAATCAGTCTTATGGTTCAATTACAGGAAATGTCACGTATTATACTCGCCGCGATGCTTTAAAAGCATTTGATTTAATATCGAGTAAGGCTTTTTGCTTATTCTATTGAATGCTCCCGTTCTGGTTCCCGTCCAAGGCTTTTGCCATGGGATATTTCCTTTTTCAAGTTCCGCGATAATGCGGTCTGTCACGATTTGATATACGTTGTTCGCCATGTGTTCGCCCTCCGTTAATATTTAATTGATGGGTTAATAGTACACTATTTTGTGTACTCTGTAAATCGGTAAAGTTCACAAAAATGTGTACCTGAAATTGTTGATAGTTCACAAAAATGTGTACCATTGAATAAAGGTTATTAATTGAAAAAAAATAGGTTTTCATGTAAAATGAATATAGAGAAGATATACATATAAAAACACTGATAAGGGGGAATACCATTGTTTGCAAATACCATCAAAGACATATTGAAAGATTCTAATAAAAGTTTAACTCAAAATGATTTAGCGGCTGTGTTGGGTATGACGAAACAAAGTTTTTCTAATAAGATGTCCAGAGATACTTTTACAGTTCAAGACATGATAAAAATTGCATCATATTTAGATATGACAGTTGTATTAAAAAGCGCTGATCATGAATACATCGTGCAATAATATATAATAGAGTGTGTATATAGGAAAGTGTAGCTTTAAAAGCTATGCTTTCTTTTTTTATGTTCGGGCAAAAGTACACGAAATAGTGTACAATCTGCACAAAAAGAAGTACATAAATTTGTGTACTCTGCCAATTTACAAAGTACACAAAAAGGTGTACTATTTACCCATCAAAACAAAACACGGCCAGCCGGAAGCCCGAAAGACTCCGATACTGAAAACCATATACCTGTGAGCCATAGCAGAGCGCGGCAATAGACACGAAGATGATTTCAGGGCTGACCATCAAATTAGAAAAAGCGGAGGATAACGATATGTGTACAACGATGAAGCAGTTAGAAAGTGTAGTAGCTGATTATAGAAGCCTTAAGGCTCTGAAAGATGAACTCGAAGAGCAGGTCAAAGACCTTGAGCGTGAGATTATCGGTTATCTTGATACCAACGAGAAAATGACCGAGACAGGCAAGGACTTCACCGTGAAAGTCTCGACCTGTGAGAGACGGACACTCGATAGCAAGCGGCTCGAAGCTGACCTCGGAAGCCTTGCAGAGTATCAGAGAGTAAGCCAGTATAGACGGCTGTATGTAAGATAAAAAATCAGTAGCTGACCTAACGGCTTGACGGGGAGAAGGAGCGGCACAATGAAGCATTATTTTTTTCTGATATTGAACACTTATACATACGTTTCAAGGTATGAGCATGGCGGCTATGATGACATCGAGGATATCAAGAAGCATTTAAGCGCTGATGAAAGACTGATATCTGTCTGGGAAGTCGGGAACAAGGTTTACTGATGAAGAACCTGCGCTATCGGGTTGACGGGCAATCAGCTATTGAAGCAGATGGGCGGGGCTTGCCCCGTTAATGCTACCAAGTAGAGCGTCCAAAGTCGCTACTAATAGCAAATATATTACAGGAGGAGCAACACATGAAACGAGCGATTAACGAGCAGTTTGACATTTGGGTGGACAGAACGCCCGAAACAGCGGAAGTCAAGGCGGCACGGGTAAGGGTGCAGGAGTTCCTTGACACACTCACAGAAGAGCAGGACAAGCGGCTTTTTGAGTATATCTCGGAAGTGCAGAGACAGGCTTACGAGGGTGGCTATTGCATGGCTATGCGGCTTGCGGCTGAATGCTTTTCCGGCAAATGCGGATACGATAAGCGCGACTAAGCGCATGAAAGGGGGCGGCGAAAATGCCAGAAGATAACATAGTGGTTACATATGACGCGCTTTATGCTTGCGATATCGCGGAGATTGAACACAGAGCGGTCGAGCGGTATAAGATGCAGGAGCATCATGACAGGATTTTCCGCGAAAAAGAGCGGAAGATGATCCGCAAAGAGCAGGAGGAGCGGCGGCGCTATTTTCTCAATCAGAAGCTTATAGGCGTTTTTCTTCTGGCGGCGGCTGTCCTGCTTACGGTACTGGTAGATTTGACCTGCATTGTCGGCGCTATTCCTGCAATCGGGTTGATAGCCACTAAAAAGATGATGATTGTAAACGACTACTGGCGGACGCACGGCGGCGCGGGCCAGTGGTCACAGGAAAACTAATGAAAGGTAGGGGAACGACATGAACGCGAACACCGAGCGCTATTTATATGAATATTATGCAGATGATGCAAAAAAGCTTTGTCGGGTAGTTGACCGCATTCTTTCCCATTTCGGCGGCGTGACTGATGCAAGTGAGTTTTACTCTTTAGCGGATGAGGTTTTTGTGGATGTCCTGCGACGGTACGACAACGAAAGCAGTTTTGACGGATTCCTGTATTCCTGCCTCGACCGCAAGATTAAGTCGGAGTTTACGAGACGGAACAGGGACAAGCGGACACAGTACGTAAGGGACGAGAACGGCAACAAGGTTCTGGACGAGCGCGGCAAGTATATCATCGTTCACGTGCTGTACCTGGATGCACCGATTGACGAGGACGGCACGACATACGGCAAAATGATTGCCGCCAAGGAAACTGACGATGAAGCAAGCCTGTACGAAGAGGAAATGTTACGGTACATGGAAAGACTATCTCGGAAGCAGAGGCAAATTGCTGAATACCTGCAACAGGGCTTTTCCCCGTCAGAGATTCGTGAAGAAATGGGTATAAGCGAAGACAGATACCGGATGCTTTTTGCAGATATGTGCTCGATGAGCAAAACACGGAATTTAAAGAAGCTTTACAAGGGAGGAGCGGCACGGATATGAGAAATTGGCTTGTACTTCTGGATATGGGCGGCGGGTTAAGAATCCCGCTCCGCCTAAAGGCAAAAGAAACGACACACGCGCTGACAAAAGCGGCTATCTGGTGTCAAAAGGAAAACTATCATCCTGTAGGAATGGAATCAATCGTTTTGACTGATTACGGTATCATAGATGTAGACGAGACATGATATAGATAATTCTTCCGTCAGATTGGGAGAAGGCAACGCGAAAAAGCAACGTGAAGAGAAGCGCGGGAAAATGCAAGCCAGTCTGACGGAGTTCACAATAAGCGAGACTTCGGACAAACATTTGCCAGAAGTAAAGGCAAGAGAAACTTAAAGCAAATATTTGCGCAATGCTAAACAGCGAAAGGAGCACCAAAATGTATACACAGACAGCGGAAAAGAGCAAGGTAAAGCAGTATTCCATACAGGCAATCATTAACAAGATGGACGGCTACGGTTTCCGTTTTGACAACGCAACACAGCGTGAATCCGGCCAGTGGTCACCGAAGATTAAAGGCAATCTGATTTCCGACATTCTACAAGGCAATCCTGTGCCGAATCTGACCTTTGCAGAGCAGGTGATTAACGGCATCGTTATCACATGGAATCTGGACGGGAAACAGCGCTGTACAACTGTTTATGAGTACGTGAACAACAAGTTCCGAATCTCCCGCGCGATTCGCAGATGGGAAATTGAATATCAGACATTTGCGAAGCGTGAAAGCGGCGAGTTGCTTCTTTCAGCAGATGGTTTTCCGCAGGTCGAAGTGAAGACCTGCGACATTAGAGGCAAACGCTTCAAAGACCTGCCTGTCGAGTTGCAGGAGCGCATTCTGGAATACACCTTTGACTGCACACTGTATCTGAACTGCACGGATGAGGATATTGAATACCACATCTGCCGATACAATGACGGAAAGCCAATGACTGCCGCACAGAGGGGCATGGGCGCACTCGGTACAAAGTATTCCGCGCTTGTAAAGAGAATCTCTGATATGCCATTCTTCAAGGATTGCGGCGATTACCGGATGAGCGAGTACCGCAACGGGACGATTGACAAGACGGTTATTGAGGGAATTATGGCAAGCTATTATCGTGACAACTGGAACCGAAACGAGGCAATGTGCGAGTTCCTGAAGGAGCACGCATCGGAGCAGACATTTGAAGATTTTGCGGATATCATCGACCGCTTAGAGGAAATCATCACGGAAAACCTGTCTGACCTGTTTAATTCAAAGGATAGCTTCATCTGGTTTGCCCTGTTCGCGACTTTTGACAAGTACGGACTGGAAGATGAGCGGTTTGCAGATTTCCTCACGGCGTTTAAGGACTCGCTTCACGCGCAGGTGGTTGACGGCAAGACCTATGATGAGGTAAATGAGACTCGCGCCACAAAGGACAAGAGAACGATGGTCGAAAAGCTGAACATCCTTGAGAAGCTTATGGCGGACTATCTGGAAGTATCCAATACAGCGAAATGCGCATAATTGACAGAAGCGGCTACTCCGTGCCACGAATTGAAACAGGGTATGGAAGTAGCCACCTGTTTGTGCTATACTGGCTTCATAAAAGAAATGGGGGTGTTACGATGCCATTAGCGAAAGAGAGGGTTTACACGGTACAGGATATCTATGACCTGCCAGACGGGGAGAGGGCGGAACTGATTGACGGCGTTATGTATGATATGGCAACGCCGAGTCCGATGCACCAGTTTATCATTAGCGGATTACATGACCAAATCAGCGATTATATTAAGTCCAATAAAGGTAAGTGCAGATTGCTGTTGTCTCCGTTTGCGGTATTTTTAAATCAAGATGATTACAACTATGTCGAGCCGGATTTATCTGTTCTGTGCGACACGTCAAAAATATCTGAACGAGGCTGCGAAGGTGCACCAGACTGGATTATTGAGATTGTTTCGCCGTCAAGCCGCTCAATGGATTATTTCAAAAAGATGATGAAATACAGCACTGCCGGTGTCCTGGAATATTGGATTGTTGATCCGGAGAAAGACTCCATTACTGTTTACGACTTTAAAGGCAAGAATGGCGGCAGTTACACAATGTCAGATAAGGTGCCTGTAGGCATTTACAACGGAGATTTGCAGATAGACTTTGCAGAACTGAAAGGGAGCCTGTAAAGAAAAAATTTAATGCGGTTCCCCCACGGAATGGGGCAAGCGACAGAAAAGGCCCGGACAATACGTCTGGGCTTTTTATTTAATAAGCTATTCATATAAATCAAGAATGTCATTAACTTCTGCATATTTTTTGATTAGTTCTCTTAATTCATTCAGAAATTCTTGCTTTGTGTCTTTGCTTTTGGAAGAAAGACTTTTTAGGTCTTCGGACATAAATGCAAAACAAAAACTTAAATCAGTATTCATATTATCACACATTTGTTTCAAACGTTTTGCACCATAGTCATTTGTTAGAAGTATTGCTGTTTGCAAAGAATGTACGAAATCATTAAAATTATCCACGATGTCGGGTTCGAGGACGTTAGAAAAAGTGTTCTTCGGAGTATTGGCCTTTCTTTTTTGGTCAATGCCACATGCTTCAAGAGTTTTGTATATAAGAGTTTTTGCGTTTGTTTCTTTCCCTAAAACATATAGATAAGATAATACTACTTCGGCTATACCTCTATGGATGGTGCGAGGGCGTTCTTCGATTCTACAAGAAGCAGAAATACAATCTATATATTTTCTGGAGATATTATATTTAATAGCTAGTTTATCCTTATTGTCATTAAGCGCTATCCATTGATTTTCAATTAGTACCTTATATCCGGGCGTTCCTATTATATCAGTATTAGAATTTATTCTTTTGACTAACTCATCTTTATCTATTTGATGATTTCTGATATAGCTACTTATATATCCCATAAACAGCGAAATGTCATGATCATATAAAAACTCATCCATATTAATCATACTTAACCGAGTTTCTAATGAGCAAGAACGATAATATTTACTTAAAAAGCAAATAAATTCTCCGAGACCGTCCGTTGAATCGGAAATAAAGTTGCATAAATTGATAAAAAAGAAACTTTCTACTTTTTTTATGTCACCTTTTTCTAACTTCGAAATGTATGAGGATGCTTTACCAAATTTGTTGGTAATACTTTTAGCAGAAACATCATGAGCTATTCTATAATTCTTGAGTGCTCTACCTATTTCTGGTGTCATAGTCACGTTTTTTAGGGTATATACATCGCTCATTTGCACTAACCTCCTCAAAGTTTGATTGATTTTACCATTTTGCAGCTAAAAGGTCAAGAAAAAACGGAAAGTTAATATAAAAGCAAAAAAATACCGAAAATAATTAAATAGAAAAAAATTACCGAAAAATTTCAAAAATATGGTTGACAAAAGGAAAAATGTGTTTTACAATGAGCCACGTAACCAAGGGACAAGCATCTCTTCTCTAAATGATTCTGAAAAGAATTAGAACGAGAAGAGAGAGAAAAGAGAATAAAAAAAAGAAGCCCAGATGTCGGCAAACATCAAGACTTCCGAACTGGAAACGGTCGGCAAACCGATTCCGGGAACTGCACAGATACGAATGACTGTACAATCCTTTAGACTCATTCATTGTACATCAAATGTCATTTCGATACAAGCCAGAACGTTCGTTCTGAATCTGGCGGTTCCAATTATTGCAGTACCTTGACAACTGAATACCGGATCATCGCGATTTTTTTGCCTTTAAATGACGAAAGAAAAAGAGAAGGTTTAAATAATGACGAAATATGGAGTAACAATACTTTCTGTGCTACAGGAAGAAAATGCGGAAAAACCGTCTACGTCTATGACAATTCCGCAAATGATGGAACGGATGCCAAGAGAAAAGCGGAAATCATATCCTACGATTTACAGGCACCTGCTTGAAATGGCTGATTTGGGATATGTAAAGCCGGGGCTTGATGATGGCGCGGCAGCTACATACTATATAACGCCTAATGGTAAACGGTTTATTGATTCACAGAACTAAAGGATAAGGAAGAAAAGGAGATGCTTTTATGCAGACAAGGAAGAGAGATATTTCTATTAAGAAGATTGTAAAGAACACAGCGAACGGCAACATTGTTTATGACCATCCGATGCAGCGCAAGCCGGGTCAGTGGAACAAGGAGCAACAGAGTCTTTTGATTCACAGCATTCTGGCCGGATATTCCATTCCCCAGGCATACGCCTTACAGCTTCATGAGAACTATGATGATTCGTTCTCGGTATTGGACGGTAAGCAGAGGTTCACTACCATTTGCGACTATGTGAATGACGGTTTTGCGCTGATCCAGAACCTGCCGACTATCACACTGCGCAAACTGGAAACGGTCACTGGCGAAAACGGTGAGAGGATTCCGAAGTTTTCAGATGTCGAGTATGATATTTCCGGTAAGAGATATTCAGAACTGGACGGGATGCTTCAAGAGATTTTCATGGACTATGATTTTCAGATTATCCTCTTGTGTGACTTCTCGGATGAGGATGTCGAAACACAGTTCTACAGGCTGAACAACGGCACGGCGCTGACGAAAGACCAGAAAACGCGCGTAGTGTTGGGAGACGAACTGGCGCGATTCCTCGATGAGCAGGAAGAAAAGGAATTCTTTGTTAAGAAAGCGTTCTTCACCGGCACACAGCGGAAACAGGGCGCGATTCAGTCCTGCATTCTTCAAACGCTGATGATGGTTCTGGATTACGACTATAAAGACGCATCCAATAAGAGCCTGTTGGAGTTTGCGGAGTGGTTCCGGGCGAATCATAAGCAGAGCGATCTGGAATATGTTGCGGATTTGTTTAGCAAGCTGAATGAAGCGTTACCGGAAGCTGACAAGCCTTATAGACTGATGAAAAAGGTCAATATCCCGATTTTCGCGTATCTGGTACAGATTGCGGATGAGGCGGGGCTGTCTTTGCAGGAATACGGCGAGTGTATCTTGAAGTTCTTTGATGACTACACGCCAGACTGCGAATTCGCGCAGTTGAGCAAAAATCTCACCTATAGAAAAGACAACATTGACGCGAGAACGGCAATCATCGAGAAGATGATTCGCGAATGGAGGACTGCTGCGTGAAAGAGTATAAGATTGATAAGGAACTGGAAAAGTTAATGCCTAAGCTGACGGAAGACGAAACGGTGAAACTAGAGGAAAGTATTAAGATTCACGGGTATAAGGGCGCACCCATTTTTGTCTGGAAAGAGCAGGGCGTTATTATTGACGGACATAACCGTTACGAACTATGTAAAAAGTTGGGATATACGCCTGAAATAGAAGAGTTGTCCTTTGAGAATAAAGAGCAAGTGATTCAGTGGATAATTTACACACAGTTGGGAAGACGGAATCTTCCCGATGGACAAAAGATTCATTATGCTAGAATGCTTCGCCCGAAATTGGAGCAGGAAGCAAAAGAAAGACAGAGAAAAGCTGGCGGTGATAGGAAATCGCAAAAATATAAAGAATCAAATCCCCCACGAAATGGGGGAGATGTTGAAGCAGGAGCGGTCACCCCACAGAATGGGGGAGACGAAGGAACAAGAACAAATCCCCCAAGGAATGGGGCAAGCGATAAGCACAAAAATGAAGTCACGACCCAGCTTGCTGAAATGGCGGGGATGAAAAGAGAAAAGTTCCGCATGGGCGAAGCGGTCTTGAATTCTGATAATGAGCAGCTAAAAGCAGATATGCGTAATGGCACTAAAACTGTTAGCGGTGCTTATAAAGAATTAAAAAGACAGAAACAAAATGATGCCTCAGCACACGAACTTCAAAGGCTGAAAGAGAGCGGGCGTGAAATTCACCTGCCAGAGCAGGAAGAGATTCCAGAACCAGCGGCGGTAGATATTCCTGCTGCTCCTGCCTCGGACAGTCTGGCGGCTCACCTTGACTATCTCAAAGATTGCATGGATCGCTTTTGTGCAATTATGCAGCCAGAGGAAGCTTGGTTAAAAAGCAAAAAGTATTATAGAGGAAGTCAGGAATATTACAGTGAAAAGAAAGACGAAACACATAAAGTAATAGGAGATTCCCTGTATGTTATGCGGAGGCTGCGAAATCTGATTTCTGCTATGGAGCCTATCAACGGAGCAAATGAAAATCTGATTCTCATTAACAGAGCAAAACAGGAGGAAGAGTAATTATGGCAAGAGAATTAACAGCAAAGGAACTGGCGGCGGTTTATGAGGGCACACTGGTAAATGTAGAGGAAGAGGATTCATATGGAATCACGTTCTCACTGCGAAAAGCGGAAATCGAATACAGAGAAGATTTCTCTGAACTGGTATTTGACGGCGAGGGATATGAAATAAGATTCAGCTTCTTCAACGACAGCCCGATTGAAAGCATCTCTTATTCAAAAGGCCGAAAACTATCTGAATGACGAAAACTATACCAAATCTGCGAATTATTACGCGAAAGCAATTAACACTACAGCAAATCAGATTGGCACCGAGGAGTCAGCTTCTACAAAATATACAAGTAAGGCTAATAGTGTTTTAAAGAAAGCACAGAAGCAGGGCTTGATTACGTCAAAACAGGCATCTTCCATCAAATCATCAGTTGCGAACGGTACAATGAATATTGCTTCTTATTCTGATGAGGTACAGGAAGTAATTTCCAGTTATATGGAATGGACTGACAAAGCGACAGAAGCGTCAGATGCGGTTGACGAACTTCACGCCAACATCCAGACCTATATACAGGATTTAAAGGATTTACGGGATGCGCAGAGAGACGCGACTATCGAGTCAACCGAGACGTATGAGAGTATCGCAACTTCCGGTTATGCCTATACAGCGACAGAAAAGAACAGTCAGTTAGGCAGCACAAACAACCAGTTGAGGGCGCAAAATACAGCATATTCTACTGCTACAGCGGCAGTTGCATCGGACACGGCCACTATTGCAAGCAACGGCACATCTGCTATTACTTCGGCGTTGTCATCAAGCAGTGCGAAAAAGAATTCGGCCTATAAGAAAGCATTACAGAATGCGCAGAAAGCAATCAATTCAAATACAGCGGTTAGTGACTCTGATTTAAATACCATCAAGAGTTATTCTTCGACCGTCTACGAGAAACTATATGCCTATAATGAAGCATTGGAGAACCTTGAGACAGCGCGACTTGAGGAAGCTACGAACTATGCCGCTACGAGGTCGGAAATCTATGACAACATCGCTGAAACGTATGAAAACATGGATTCTGAATCAGAGGACAAGATTGACCTTTACGAGCAAAAAGCGAGCAATGCATCTTCCGCGAGTGAAGCCAATAAATATCTGTCAGCAGCTGCATCTCAATACGACACAATTTTGAGTAATGACCGGGCGGAGATTAGCAGATATTCTTCTGATATTACAGGCTATAAGTCAACGATTAGCGGCACAGCGGCTACTTCTGCATTGTCAAAATTGGATACGTCCATGCAAGAGGAAGTCAGCACCTACACAGAGAAAGCACGGAGCGCCGCAAAATCGGGTGTAGCGATTGAAGCTTATGTACTCGAAAAGCTTGCAGAATACTACTCGAAAGGGTACATTACAGCCGCATTTTATAATGCCTGTGTGGATTACAATAATGCTTTGGCCTATAAAGAGCAAGCGGAAGCGCAGCTTGAAATTGATGAGCAGACCGCTAAAGCTGAAAAGGCCAGTCTGGGGCAGTCGATGGTTGAAAATATCCAAAGCGAATACGAAAATAAGCGATCCACAAATGCCAGTGCGACAAGTCTGCTCCAAGCGCAGCAAGCGACAATCACGGCTTCTGGCGGTGTACTGTCAGAGGAAAACTATCAAGACTTGATAGAGCAGAGCCAGGAAGAGCAGCAGATACTATCTGATGAGCGTGACGCTCTTTTGGCGCAAATACAGGAGAATCTCGCAAGCGGCTTGTGGGACGAGAATACACAAGAATACCTTGATGCAGTCGGCACGGTAACTGACCTTGAGACCGAGATTGAGGGATGCGTACAAGACCAGATTGAGTATAATGCAGCAATCATAAACCTGCCGATTGAGAAGCTTGAGACGCTTCTGGAATTGACAGATGCCATCACTGCTTCTATGCAGTCGCTTATAAGTCTGAATACCGCTAAAGGTCTTGAGTTGACTCTTTATGATGAGTACATAGAGCTTCTGGGCGAACAGGCGGAACAGGTAACGTACTACTACAATTTGATGCAAGAAGCACTCCAAAACTATTATGCAGCGGTCGAAAATGGCGGCACGTATGGTGATAAATCAACAGCCGATTGGTTAGAGGACTTCTATAACTATCGCTCTAGTATGTACAGTGCTAAAGAAGCTTATGTCGATACGACTAACGCTATCATTCAGCTGCCGTTTGACAGCTATGACGAAATTGTCGATTTGTACGAAGCGGCAATATCTTACGAAGAGTCATTACAATCGCTTCGTGAGGCTCAGGGAAAAACTTATACTGAGTCTGATTATGCGACGCGATTGGGATACATAAAGACAGAGATCGCGCAACTCGAAAAAGAGCGCGATTTAGCATATAAAAATTATCAAACGGCGCAGTCTTCGAGTGAGGGTGTATACGGCGGCAAGACAGCGAATGAATGGATGACAGAATACTTCGGATATCTGACTGACATTAACGGGCTTTTAGAGGAAATTGAAGATATCAACAATGACATCGTTGATTCAGTCTATGAGCAACTCGAAGGATATGCTGATTTACTGGCGGCAATCACAGAGTATGACCAAGCGCTGAACGATATCAAAGAGACGCGCGGCATTAGCCTTGACATGTCTGACTACCAGACGGTTATCACTGATATGCAAAATCAAATTAAGCAGTACACAGCAGAGATGGAACAGCTATATTCTGATTGGCAGACCGCTATTGCCAACGGCGGCAGCTATGCAGATAAGACCGCTGATGAGTGGGGCGTTGAGTATTACAACATGGGCACCACAATCAATAATTTGGTTTCGGACATTGAAGAATTGTATAACGAGATTGCGCAGATGCCGTATGACGAGATACAGGCCACATTGGACTTGATTGAAGCAATCTCTGATTACAACGAATCAGCCGTTAGTCTGAAAGAAGCTTTGGGCACAGATTTAGATGCGTCAGATTACTGGACGCAGATTTCTGACCTGCAAGACCAGATTACGCAGTATGAAGCAGAACAGGCACAAGCGATTGCTGATTATAAAAAGGCGCAGGAAAGTGACGATGGCGTTTACGGCAGTAAGACTGCCGATGAGTGGCTTGCAGAGTATTATGAATACTCGACCGAGATTAACAATCTGACGGCGGATATTGAGGAATTAAAAGATAGTCTGCGCGATGATGTGTTCTGGCGGACATTCGAACGGGCGCACGATGCCTGTTCGCGGCTCTCTGACGTGCTTTCCGGTATCAAAGATTTGATTGATGAGGATATGTATTTTGATGCTGACGGCAATATGACCGATTTTGGTGTGGCACAGTTGGCGAATATTATTCACGAGTATGAAAATGCTTCAGAGGAAGTACAGAACTACAGTAATGATATCGCGAATCTGAATCAGCTTTATGAGGATGGATGGTACACGGAAGAAGAGTATAATGAGATGCTTGCCCAGTTGCAGAGCAGTATGCTTGATGCGGCTTCAAATATGAAGGATGCAATGCAGGAAGTTATAGATATCCTTAAGCAGGAGGCCGAGCTAGAATTAGAGTCATTGCAGGACATTATAACTGCCAGGAAAGATGCCTTGCAGAGTAAGTCCGATTACTACTCGTACAATAAGACCATCAGCGAGAAAAATGCTGATGTGGAGTCTCTAAAATCTCAAATAGCGGCTCTCGAAAATGTGACTGATGCCGCGAGCCGGGCTAAAAAGGCACAGCTCGAAGCACAACTCGCAGAGAGCGAATCAGATTTACAGGATGAAATCTATGAACACTCCATCGAGCTATCAGAGACTGCTCTTGACGAACTGTCAGACTCTTTATCGGATGCGTTTGATGAGTATTGGGACTCTGTGACTTCTGACCTTGATGAGATGATGAACCTGCTTCAAGCGGCGAATGACATTTATGCAGAATCCGCAGTCGAAGTCGTAGATACGCTAAATAAGCTTCTATCTTATTACGGGATAGATACTGTATCTACAGGCGTACTTGAAGCATCTGCTTATGCGAGCGGCACAAAGAGCCTAAAGGGTGATCAACTGACATTAACGCAGGAGGACGGCACAGAGGCGATTGTGCTTCCGGACGGCTCGATTCTGACGCCCTTACCGGATGGCACGTCAATTTTCAATGCGGCGCAAACGGGCAATTTGTGGGATTGGTCGAAGCTTAATCCGTATGATTACACAGCCGCATATACTCCGGATGCTACAGCGATTGAAGAAGCTAAGATTCCTGGCGAGATTAATGTACATTATGATTCATTGCTGACCGTTAATGGCGATGTGTCAAAAGATACGCTTCCGGAATTAAAAACAATTTTGGAAAAATCGTATGAATATACGGTTAGAGAGATAAAACGGGATGCCCGTAAAGTCGGGATCAAGACATAAATTAAATTTATGGGCGGTGAGCGCGTGCTTGCCGCTCATTTCATATAAAAAGGTGAATTGGAATGAAGAATGAAAATGAAAAAGCACTATTAAACGTAAATGAATTTTGTGACTATCTTGGAATTGGCAAAACAAAGGCGCGAGAATTATTAGGTGATACGAGAAATGGTTTTACTGTAAGGATTGGCAACAGGGTGTATGCACATAAGGGGAGGCTTGACGCATGGTTACTGTCGCAGATTTTATGATTATCGGATTGATTATGTGCATTGTTTATGGTAAAATATACAGCATATTTGATGGCTCTTTTCTGGCTATTACGCAGAAAGGAGGCATAAATGGGAAAATCTCTTAATGGCAAGGAACTTGGCAAAGGCTTATCACAGCGCAAAGATGGCCTGTATCAAGCGAGGTTTGTAAATCGTTTTGGAAAACGCCAGACGGTTTATTCTCCAAAATTGAGTGAAGTCAGAAAAAGGCTGCGTGAGGAGCAATATAAGGATGAAGAGCAACTCAATGTAATAGACCCAAAGATTACGTTAGATGAGTGGTATACTACATGGATAAACACCTGTAAATGTAACTGCCGGGATTCGACGAAAAAAACGTATGAAATAAATTATAATCGTATAAAGGCTAAGCTTGGATGGCGCAAACTGTCATCGCTAAATCTGATTATAGTTCAAGATGCGTTTAATAAAATGGCTACTGACAAATCAAGAAAAGCATCAAAAAAGACTTTAGTTGATATGCTTGACAAAGCTGTCGATTCAAATTTGTTAGTAAAAAACATTGCAAAACAGGTGAATACGGTTGTCTCGAAAGAAGCTGAAAAAGAGCGTCGAGTGCTTACGATTCCCGAAACAGAATTGTTTCTGTCTTATGCCAGAGGTACATTTTACTATAATCTGTATATTTTGGCATTGGAGACTGGAATGAGAATCGGTGAATTGGGCGGTCTCATGTGGGATGACATTGATTTCTCAAATCGAGTCCTGTATGTGAATCATAATTTGTGTTATTTTAGCAAAAACGGGAAATGTGTTTTTGAAATGCATGAGGTGAAGACACAGAGCGGTTTCCGTGCAATCCCATTGACGCAAAAAGCCATAGATATCCTAAAGGCACAGCAAGAACAAAAACAGGGGATTATTAATAAAGGCAAGACCGCAATGCCGGGATATGCTGATTTGGTGTTTGTAACAAGAAATAATAAACCGACACGGCAGTTTTTAGTACAGCAAAGCTTAGACTTGGTTATTAAAAACATCCAGAAAGACCATCCAGACTTCGAACGATTTACGTTACATACGTTTCGCCACAGTTTTGCCACAAGGGCAATCGAAAATGGGATGCAGCCTAAAACACTCTCAAAGATTTTGGGGCATAAGACCTTGCAGATAACGATGGATTTATATTGTCATGTGACCAATGACACATTGTTTTCGGAGATGAAAAAGATGGAATAAAAGCATATCCAAAAACGAAAATGGTGTAAAAATGGTGTAGTAGAGCAAAAATCGGAAATTTGAGAGTGCCAGAAATGCAGTAAATAAAGGCATTTTCGGAATTACGGAGACGAATAAAATGAAAACATCAGATTTTTACTTTGATTTGCCGCAGGAATTAATCGCGCAGGATCCGCTGGAAGACCGGTCTGCCTCCCGGCTCCTCGTACTGGATAAGGACACTGGCGCCATCGAGCACCGGCATTTTTACAATATTACGGAATATCTGCATCCGGGCGACTGCCTGGTGCTGAATAATACCAAAGTCATTCCTGCCCGCCTTTACGGGAATCGTGTACTGGCGGAGAATTCAGGTGATGCGTCGCAGGGCAGTGACCATGCTGTGGGTGACGGTCAGGCAGTAAGCAAGAACAATACAAAGGTTGACAGTTATAATTCAAAAAGAGATCAAGAAAATTCTGTTGATCATATGCAGACAGGTATGCGACATGTTTCCAGCGACCAGATATCAGATCATATTCGGCATTCGACCGAAACTGAAAAAAACGGGTATCAGCTGGGTGCGACAATCGAGGTACTCCTGCTTAAACGTAAGGCGGATAATGTCTGGGAAACACTTGTACGCCCCGGCAAAAAAGCCCGCCCGGGTACGAAGATCGTATTCGGCGGCGGACTTCTCGTTGGCGAAGTCATTGATGTGGTGGAGGAAGGCAACCGTCTGATCCGGTTTACTTACGAGGGAATCTTTGAAGAAATACTGGATCAGCTGGGCCAGATGCCGCTGCCGCCCTACATTAAGCACGAATTGAAAGACAAAAACCGTTATCAGACCGTCTACGCAAAGTATGAGGGTTCGGCTGCCACGCCGACAGCCGGCCTGCATTTTACGCCGGAACTGCTGGATCAGGTGCGAGCGATGGGCGTGCGCATCGCGGAAGTCACTCTCCATGTGGGACTCGGCACCTTCCGGCCTGTTAAAGTTGAAGATGTGACACAGCACCATATGCACTCCGAATTTTATCAGATTACGGAAGAAGCCGCGGATATTATTCGCGAGACCAAAGCAAACGGCGGCCGCGTCATCTGCGTTGGTACGACCAGCTGCCGCACGATCGAATCCGCAGCGCAGCGCTTCGACGGCAACATTCAGGCCTGCAGCGGCTGGACGGATATCTTCATCTATCCAGGCTATCAGTTCCGCCTGCTTGATGCACTGATCACGAACTTCCATCTGCCGGAATCCACTCTGCTGATGCTGGTGTCCGCACTGGCCGGACGTGAAAATATCCTGAATGCGTACCGTGTGGCGGTGGAAGAGAGGTATCGGTTCTTTAGCTTCGGGGATGCGATGTTTATAACAACCATGACGCCATAATTACAATAAAACAAAAATAAAATGCGCATCCGGAGACCGCGAATTACTCTGTGATTGCGTGGATGTAGTCGTTTACTGCTGAGACGAAGCTGACTGTATGTTCCAATGCGTTCTGTACATTAAGGAAATAACTTCCGGTATGTTCATAAGGCGGTTTCCGACAACGGGAATTGTCAATGTACGGAAGCAGGAAATCGAAAAAAGGTTTCGCAAGAGCCGAATGGAAACCGTGCTTGTCGAGAAACTGGCTTATCCAATACGGCATAAAATAAATGTCAGCGTGATCGTTCTGGATGGAAAGGGAAAGCAAAGCGTAGTCACTTCCGCTGAGAGAAAATCGGAGAGACAATTCAGCTGGAGAAACACGGATACTAATACCGTTCACAGCAGAAAGAGAATAAACGAACTCTGCGATCTGGTCTGGATCATAGCCGCCATTTTCTGCAAATTGGTTGATAAAGCCGGTCTCGGAAAGAGGCTTATCCGGTTTGCTGCCGGAAATGCGGTACACCCGCCGCTCAACGGTTTCTGTTTTGGTGAGAAGATGTGGAATGGCAAAAACACAGGAGGGGCTTTGATATATTTCGATTTCTGCGAGCGCAAGTTCAAAAGCATTACCGGAACTTGCATTGATAAAGTCAGAGAGTTCCTGAACACCAGAATGGATACCATCACCTACGATTAGCAAAAGTATTCGTCCGGCGGACAAATTGTTGTTCACTGCATCGACGAAGCCGGCTTCTTCATTGTAGGTAAGCAGGCCATACGGAGCCATTTTGTCTATCATTCGGAAAGATTGACCAGAGATTTTATAAAAATAATTTTCTACAATAGAATCCAGTTTTTCGCAATCCCAGGATCGTATGGCTTTTGCGTATTCGATAATTTGAGCTACGACTGTGCGTCGGGCCTCTTGGTTACGAAAAAGCTTCGTCTCGACGACGACAATTCCGCCTGCGGGAGAGACAAATAGACAATCAATATAACCAGCTCCAACAGCAGCCGTTTCGCGGCCAATACAGATAAGGTTATCATAAAGAGGACCGAAAGAAGCCACAGGGAGCAGATATGGATTGTCTGCCAGCAAATCCTGCAGCCAGATCTCGTTATATTCTCCAGAAAGAAGGTCTGCACGTTCGATTTTAGTGACATTATTTTCCGAATCAATCATAGCAGCAGGCTGGAATTTCATGAATTGTTTCCTCCATTATTGTTTGTCAGGCGATCATTTAAGCCCAGATGTGGTCTGCTCTTGGAGCAGTATTTGCTTAAACTGGTTTGTGCGATACGGCGAATACCAATACAGTATACCTGTAGTAAAACATTCTCGCAAGAAAATTTCGCGATTCTTTGCGAAAAATACTTGATATTGACCGGTTGGTCAAGCATAATTAATACAACGATTGATTATACGCAACATGCAAGGAGGTGATTTTATGGCCGCTGAACGATACATGATTGACAAAGACGAAAACGGTTGTCTCATTGCCAGGTATGACGGAAATGGGAGACATTATTTATGGGGCACTGGCAGCTGCAAATGGGAAGAAGATAATAAGGGTATAGCGCTTAGAGCCTGCTGCGGTTTCGATGATGATTTCTATCCCATAAGCAAGGAAGAAGCCCAAAAAGTTATCGGGGAGTATAAACGGAGGAAAGACGATGGCTGATGCAGGATTGATCTGTCCGGTATGCGGAAAACATATATTTAAAGTCCGTGACTTTTATGAGGTCTGTCCAGTGTGCGGTTGGGAAGATGATGGCCTGCAGAGAGATGACCCTGACTTTGCCGGCGGCGCTAATGAACTCAGCCTGAATGAGTACAGGGCGCAGTACGAGAAAGCCCCTAAATCCATTGATCGGCCAGTTACCATAATCTGAAGTTTGGTTTATTTTAAGGAAATAAAATGAATTTGATAGAGATTACAAATCTGGAAATACCGGAGCTGCTCCCATTTTCGCAGCTTTCGGAACGGCAATTGCTTCACTGCAATGAACCGGAGCCGGGCATGTTCGTCGCGGAAAGCCCCAATGTGATACGGCGGGCACTGGAAGCAGGCTACTGCCCGGTGTCTTTCCTGATCGAAAAAACGCAGCTGTCCAGGTCGGCGGCTGAATTGCTCTTCGGTTATCCGGATGTTCCTGTGTACACATCCGACAGGAGTGTGCTGGAAAGCATTACCGGATATTCCATGACGCGGGGCGTGTTATGCCTGATGAAGAGAAAGAAGCTTCCTGAACCATTGGACTTCTGCCGGAACCTGCACCGGATAGCTGTCCTGGAGGACGTAATGAATCCGACCAATGTGGGTGCAATCTTCCGCTCAGCAGCAGCACTGGGTGTGGAAGCGGTCCTGCTGACAAAAGGCTGTAGCGATCCGCTGTATCGAAGGGCGGCACGGGTCAGTATGGGAACCGTGTTTCAGGTTCCCTGGGGATATCTGGAAGCAGAAAACTGGACAGAACAGTTGCATTCCTGCGGGTTCGCCACCGTGGCGATGGCTTTATGTGAAGATTCGCTGGCGCTGGACGATCCGACTCTGAATGAAATCCCGCGTCTGGCAGTAGTTCTCGGAACAGAAGGGGACGGGCTGAAATCTTCCACGATCGCCCATTGCGATTATACGGTACGAATCCCAATGTCAAACGGAGTAGATTCATTGAATGTCGCTGCCGCAAGCGCGGTCGCGTTCTGGCAGCTTTGCAGAAAAAGATAGGAAATAAAGACAGGAAATAAAGACAGGAAATAAAGACAGGAGATAAAGAGAATGAAGCTTGCAGTAATATTTCCCGGTATCGGTTATCATGTAGACAAACCTCTTTTGTATTACAGCAGAAAGATCGCGCAGTCATACGGATATGAGACGGTCAACGTTCCGTACGGCAACTTCCCGTCCGGAGTAAAAGGTTCCGCGGAGAAAATGGAAGCCTGCTTTTATGACGCATTGGCACAATCGGAAGAGCTTTTGAAAAACACGGATTTTTCATCGGCGACTGAAATCCTGTTCATCTCGAAAAGCATCGGTACCGCGATTGCTTCCGCTTACGGCAGCAGGCATGGCCTCCGGACACGGAATCTTTACTTTACTCCGGTAGGACAGTCTTTTCCGCTGATGGATCAGCCGGGCATCGTATTCCATGGGACGCATGACGGCTGGGTAGAAACAGATTTAGTGAGGGAAGAATGCCGGAAAAGAGCGCTGCCTCTTTATATTTATGAAAATGCGAATCATTCGTTGGAGACAGGCGACGTGGAAACAGATCTGGCGAATCTGCAGTCGATTATGAGGCGGGTGGCAGAGTATGTAGGGCAATGAAATAGAAAATACGGGGGCATCATTCAATGTGGTGATGCTTCTTTTTTTGATAAACCGTGGGCGGCTTACGGCTGAGCAGGATTATTGTGAATCATTGGTTGACAAATGTGCCAAAATAGTGAATAATTCTAAGAAAAAGTAGTGCAGGATTGCCGGTTGAAAAAGCAAGCTACACTTTGTTGATATAAAGGAAAAGACGGGATTTATTCTATTCAACCAGAACAGGGGGAGTTTTATGGACTGTGCCATTTTAAATAGTGATAGGCAATATACGTATTTTTCGTTTCGAAATCAAACAATTCGTTTCCGAACGTCACGCCGTTTAGAACAATATACAGAAGTCCTTGAATGGGATTTTGGATATATTGTAGTAATGGCGAAGTATGAATCTGTTCCGGCAATGGAGGATTATATCGACCTGATTCCGATATTGGAGGATTTGTACATTGATGCAAATGAATTTTTATCGCCCATTCAGAAAGTGAGGATTCAATATGATTGATATAAAGAAAGTAGCAGATGAGGCAAATATGATCATTGCTGGATATGCTTTTACCAAAAAAGGAGACAGAATTCGTGTCTTGAATTTAAACAATACAAGTCGGGCGGCCGTTTTATCATTAGACGGAGAAATTTTGGAAGCCTGTATGCCAGATATTGAATTGACAATAGTATCTAATTATTATAATAAGAATCGTGAATTTATGGAGGTATAGGATGCCGAAATATTATCAGTATAAGGTGGCTGGATATTATCTGTATTTCACGACAGCCTGTATCGTTGAAGCTATGCATGTACATGCCAGTGATAAAAAACTGACGCAACAGGGTTCTGCTAAATTTTTTGTGAAAGCAAATGGAGATACAACTGTCGAGAAAAAAGGTGTGCTATCGGAACATGAAATTAATGAAATCAGAAAATTCATCAAGGCTCATTATTTGGAGATGTATGAATTATGGTCGATTCCAAGCGATAATGGGTTTTATGGAGAGTAAGTATGTTTTAACTTATATCTATAAAAATTAATCTTATTTTTTGCAATTTATATTTTAACATATGCAATTAAATAATTAAAAAATATTATGGAATGACTAATGAATGTTTTTATACTTTGCGTTTTTGATTATGCGTATAATCTAAAACCATAGATATAATAAATGGTCAAATATTCATATGAATAAGAGGAAAAGCTTCAATGTCAGAAATAAAAAAATATGTTGCCCATATTGATTTGGATGGGAATGAACAATCGGTAAAAGAACATTTAATTGGCACTGCAAAGAAAACAGAAGAATTTGCTGCTGAATTTGGATGTGGAGAGATTGGGTATCACTGTGGGCTTTTGCACGATGTAGGAAAGTATTCAGATGCATTCCAAAAGAGAATACATAATCCTGAAAAATACGGAAAAATCGATCATTCTACGGCGGGAGCCAAAGAAACGAAACCACTGGAAGGCATGGTGATTGCAGGACACCACAGTGGACTGATGAATGGCGGAAACAAAATAACCTCTTATGCCGGAGATAAAACCTTTTTTGGCAGAATGAAGTCGGTTATTCCTGATTACAGTGATTGGAAAAAAGACCTGTCCGAGGAAATCAATTATAATTATAAAATGCTACAGCCGGACTTTACCCGAAAAGGTGGGTTTAGTGCGGCATTTTTTATGCGAATGCTTTATTCTTGTCTTGTGGATGCGGATTATCTGGACACAGAATGTTTTATGAATAAAGAGAAAGCAGATAATAGAAGCGGATATGATACATTTGAAATTCTGAGAAAGAAATTTGACGAATATATCGGGCCGTGGCTGAATCCGACTGGATTGATAAAACCGTTATATCAATGCAGAACTAAAATTCTCAGAGAATGTATGCAAAAAGGTGAGGAACTTCCCAAGGGTCTTTATACTCTTACTGTCCCGACTGGGGGAGGAAAAACAACTGCATCTATGGGTTTTGCATTACATCAAGTGAAAGCTCATGAAATGAAAAGAATCATTTATGTGATTCCTTATACATCCATTATTGATCAGACAGCGGAAACCTTTTCTTCTATTCTTGGAAGGCATAATGTTGTAGAACATCATTCCGGAGTGCTTTTGGATTCAGACGAGAACAATTGCGACCCGTGACAAATAAGAAATGTTCTGGCAACAGAGAATTGGGATGCTCCTGTGATTGTGACAACGGCAGTACAGTTTTTTGAATCATTATTTGCAAATAAAAGTTCCAAATGCAGAAAACTTCACAATCTGTGTAACAGCGTGATCATTTTTGATGAAGCGCAGACACTGCCAATTCCATATCTAAAACCATGCATAGCGGCGATTGCGCAGTTAGTACAGAATTATGGGGCAACAGCAGTTCTCTGTACAGCCACCCAGCCAGCGTTAGAAAACTATTTTAAGGAATTTATTCCTGATTTGAAAATGCTGGAGATATGTGAAAGATGCTCTAAGGAAGAAAGTTTAGTATTTGAACGGGTTACCATCAGAAATGCTGGTATTTTGACTATGGAGCAGCTGGAAGATAGGCTGAATAAAGACAGTCAGATATTATGTATAGTAAACAGGAAATCTACTGCACAGGAACTGTATAACTGCTTAGACAATGATGGAAGATACTGCCTTACAACGCTTATTTATCCTGCTGACAGAAAAGCAAAGATTGTGGAGATAAAACAAAGGTTAAAGGACGGAAGACCGTGCAAGGTAATATCAACATCTCTCATAGAAGCCGGGGTGGATTTGGATTTCCCTGCGGTATATCGGGAGGAAGCCGGAATGGATTCTCTGATACAGGCCGCAGGGCGCTGCAATCGGGAGGGCAAACGCTCGAAAGAACAGAGTGAAGTGTTTTCGTTTTCACTGGAAGGAAAAAGCAACTCACATATGGAGCAGAGCCGTGGAGCGCTCCGGGAAACCATGAGAAAATATGAAAAGGTAAACAGCCCAGAGGCAATTGCTTTTTATTTTCAGTATTATCGGAAACTTTTAGGTCAGGAAAACTTGGATGAAAAAGGACTTATTAAAATATGGGATCAGACGGAGAATTTTTTCCCGTTTGCTACGGTCGCGAAAAAATTCAAGCTGATTGAAAATGACACGGAAACGATCTATATACCTGCGGATGAGACAGTTGAAAAATATTTACAGATCATACAGTCAGGACATGCGAGCAGAACAATTTATCGGAAACTGGGGCAATATGGTGTTTCTGTGCCTGAATATCAGTTTCAGAAATTTAAAGATCAGGGACTGGTAAATGAAGTTGCAAAAAAACATATATGTGCTAAATGATATGGAAAAATATAATTCTCAAACAGGATTGCAGTTGGATCCTGAAATGGGAATCGGTATCTTTTTTGATTGAGTATTTATGATAACAGAACGGGCGACAAGGTGAATTTGTCGCCCGATGCTGCTTAACACTCAAATCTAAAATTTCAATCCACATCATTTGAGATGACAAGAATAGTATACCAAAGTTGAAAAGAAAAAAATAGAGAAAACTGTGTAAAGAAAAAAATAGAAAAAATGGTTGACTTTTGTGCAATATAGTAATATTATAATTAACAATCAAAACTAAAGAAAGGAGGAATGAAAATGATTCGTTTGGAAGTCTTTGGCGATTATGCCTGTTTCAGCCGCCCGGAACTCAAAACAGAAAGAGTAACCTATGATGTGATTACTCCATCGGCAGCGCGAGGTCTGTTAGAATCCATATTCTGGCATCCTGGGCTTAAGTTCTGTATAAGGCGCATCTATGTCCTGAATCCGATCCGCACAACGAGTATTAAAAGAAATGAAGTAAAATCAAAAATACTTGCAAGCAATGTGAAGAAAACGATGATTGACGGAAAGAGCGATTTGTATCTGAATAGTTCAGATGAGCGAAATCAGCGTTCAGCGTTGATTCTGCAGGATGTGCATTATGTGATTGAGAGCCATTTTGATATGACCGATAAAGCTGCACCGAGTGATAATCCGGGGAAATTTCAGGATATCTTAAAGCGGCGAATCCGAAAAGGGCAATGCTACCATCAGCCATACTTTGGATGCCGGGAGTTTCCTGCACATTTCCGAGAGTGGGAAGGAGGAGAGATTCATCCGATTCCGATCGATAAGGACCTGGGTTATATGCTGTATGATATGAATTATGATGATATGAACAATATTCAGCCAATGTTCTTTCATGCTCAGCTCAAACAGGGAATTATGGAAGTTGAAGATTGTGAGGTGATTATGTGATTTTACAGGCATTGGTAAAGCATTATGAGGATCTGCTGGAAAAAGGCCAGATTCCGCAGCCGGGCTGGGGAACGGAGAAGGTGTCCTTTCAATTGAATATTGATTCGCAGGGAAAGCTTTTAGATTTGGTTTCCCTAAAGAGGGAGGTCGATAATGGAAAGAAAAAAGTATTGGTGCCACGTGATATACAGGTCCCTCAGCGGGTAAAGCGTGCCAGTGGGATAAACGCCAATTTTCTGTGCGATAATTCTTCATATGTGTTTGGAATTGACGAAAAAGGAAAACCAGAGCGTTCCCTGCAATGCTTTCAGGCATTTCGAGAATTACATCATCAGATACTGGATTCGATTGATTCAGAGACTGCGAGAGCCATTCTTCTTTTCCTGGATGGATGGGAACCAGAAAAAGCAAAAGAGTATGAGTGCGTTGTTTCTCACTGGAAAGATCTTATGAAGGGGGCCAATATTCTTTTATATGTGGAAGGGATATCTTCCGTGGAGGATGCAAAAACCAGAGCTGGCTGGCAGGAGCACTATGAGAATTCGGATGGGGATTCAGACTGTATCTGCATGGTAACTGGAAAGAGAACAAAAGCAGCAATCCTTCATCCGATTATCAAAGGCATTTACGGAGCGCAGGCAATGGGAACCTCTCTTGTCTCGTATAATGCCCCGGCATTTTGCTCTTATGGAAAGGAGCAGGGGAAAAATGCCTCTGTAGGTGAGTATGCCGCAGCCGCTTATGGAGCGGCTTTAAACCATCTGCTGAATGATCGGGAGCATGTAAGAAGCATCGGGGATACTACGGTAGTATGCTGGGCGGAAGGAGCTGAGGAAAAATATCAGGACGCCGCGCTTGCAGCTTTTATGGGTGAAAGTGATCGCAACAAGATATCGGAAGATGATATTCGGGCAATTTTAAAAGCGGCATTGCAGGGAGCACCCCTGGATCTGAAAAATGTGGACCTAGATATGGGCAGGCCGTTTTATATTCTGGGTCTGGCTCCGAATGCGGCCAGATTGTCTGTTCGATTTTTCTATCAGGATTCTTTCGGAAACCTGCTGAGAAACGTGGCCAGGCATTATGAACGAATGGAGATCATAAGGCCGGCGAAAGACCCGTTTGAGAGACTTCCTGCGTGGAAAATGCTGCAGGAGACAGTGAATCAGAACGCAAAAGATAAAAGCCCTTCCCCACAGATGGCTGCTGATACATTGAAAGCTATTTTATCTGATAGCTATTATCCGGATTCTCTGATAAATGGGGTAATGCTTCGGATCAGGGCGGAACATAAGATAACAAGGGGGCGGGCCGCAACTATTAAAGCTTTTTACCTGAAAAACACAAATCCAAAATGTCCGAAGGAGGTGCTGCAAATGCAGCTGAATGAGCAGAGTACAAATATTCCATATAATCTTGGACGGTTATTTGCGGTATTAGAGCATATCCAGCAGGAAGCGAACTCTGGGATTAATGCTACCATTAAAGACAAGTATTTTAATACTGCGGCTTCTACACCGTCGCATATTTTTCCGTTTTTGATTAATCTGTCGCAGAAGCACTTAAAGAAAATTAAAGAACCGAATAAAAAAGTGTATTTTGAAAAAAACATACAGAATATTGTAGAAAAACTTGGTGAGAAATTTCCAGACAGGATGACATTGCCGGAACAGGGATCTTTCCAGCTGGGATATTATCATCAGACACAGAAACGCTATCAGAAAAAGGAGGAAAAGTAAATGAGCGAAGCAATTAAAAACAAGTATGATTTTGTGGTTCTATTTGATGTGGAAAATGGAAATCCGAATGGAGATCCGGATGCTGGTAATATGCCGAGAATTGATCCGGAAAGCGGATATGGCCTTGTGACGGATGTATGTCTGAAAAGAAAGATCAGAAATTATGTAGAAATGGTAAAAGAGGATGCCACTGGTTATCGTATTTATATTAAAGAGAATGTTCCTTTGAACGCTAGCGATAAGGAAGCGTATGACTCACTTGGTATTGAACCGGGACAGATAAAAGCGATGAAAAAAGATGATCCGGAGTTGGATAAAAAAGTGCGTGATTTTATGTGCGGGAATTTTTATGATATTCGTACCTTTGGTGCAGTTATGACCACATTTGTCAAGGATAATTTAAACTGTGGACAGGTTCGAGGACCGGTGCAGATTGGGTTTGCACGTTCGGTAGACCCAATTATACCGCAGGAGATTACCATCACGAGAGTCGCTATAACTACAAAGGATGATGCAGAAAGAAAGAATACAGAAATGGGCCGGAAGTATATTGTGCCATATGGCCTGTACCGCGCAGAAGGCTACGTGTCTGCAAATCTGGCTCGAAAAGTGACGGGCTTTTCAGAAGATGACTTGGAACTGCTCTGGCAAAGTATTTTGAACATGTTTGAAAACGATCATTCAGCCGCGAGAGGAAAGATGGCAGTGCGAAAACTGATTATTTTCAGGCATGACAGTGAATTGGGCAATGCGCCATCCCATAAGCTTTTTGACGACGTTAAGGTTGTAAAAAAAGATGGTGTTGATGTCCCGCGAAGCTTTGAAGATTATAACCTGACATTACCTTCAGAACTGCCGAAAGGAGTTACCTGCATTTGCAGGGATTAATCTATGGCGTATAAAGAAGACGATTACTTAATGCTTTCCGGTCTGCAACATTTTGTGTTTTGCCGAAGGCAGTGGGCATTGATTCATATCGAACAGCAGTGGGCTGAAAACTATCAGACCACTGCTGGTGAACTGATGCACAAGAATGCTCATGACGAAAGCAAATTTGAGAAGCGCGGAGATACCATGATTGCCCGTGGTCTGCGGATTGCCTCGCCGCAACTGGGATTGAGCGGCCAGTGTGACGTGGTCGAATTTCATAAATCAGCAGATGGCGTTACTGTTTTTGGATACGATGGATGCTGGAAAATAATCCCTGTAGAATACAAACGCGGCAAAGCAAAAGAGGGGAAGGAAGACGAGGTGCAGCTCTGCGCGCAGGCGATGTGTCTGGAAGAAATGTTCCTGACGCAGATTGACGAAGGCTATCTCTTTTATGGAGAAACAAAACGAAGAGTATGCGTACCTTTTAGCAGCGAGCTGCGGGATTACGTGCACCAGTGTGCGAAGGAAATGCACGATTATTTCGGCCGCGGATATACTCCGAAGGTTAAAACTTCATCGAAATGCAGATCCTGTTCTCTGTCAAATCTTTGTGTGCCGAAGCTGAACAAAAAGGGGACTGTTAACAAATACATTGAAGCTCATCTGACAGATGAAGATGCGGATAAGGGGGAATGAGTTACGAGAAAATTATTAAATACCCTGTATATCATGACAGAGGATGCATATCTGACTCTGGATGGTGAAAATGTAGTGGTAGTGAATGGCGAAACCACGCTTGGAAGAGTTCCCCTGCATACGCTGGAAAACATTATCTGCTTTACGTATAAAGGTGCGTCTCCGGCTTTCATGGGAGCCTGTGCGGACAGAAAGATAGGTTTGTGTTTTTATTCCCCGACAGGAAAATTTCTCGCGAGAATCAAAGGAAAAGAGTATGGCAATGTTTTGCTGCGCAAAGAGCAGTACCGAATCTCGGATTCGCTGGAAAGAAGTACCGCTTATGCAAAAAACATGATTCTGGGCAAGGTATATAACTGCCGATGGAATATAGAAAGAACCATAAGAGATCATGCATTAAGAGTCGATGTGGACAAACTTCGGACTGCGTCGCAAACCCTAAAGGACGGTTATCAGAATATTCCAGTTATTCAGGAAATGGATGAGTTAAGGGGAAAAGAAGGAAAGCTGGCAGAGTGTTATTTTGGCGTTTTTGATGAGCTGATATTGAATCAAAAGGAAGACTTTATTTTTAAAAATCGGAATCGCCGACCGCCGCTTGATAATGTGAACGCTCTACTTTCTTTTGCATATACAGCTTTGTCGAATGACTGTGCAAATGCGCTGGAGAGTGTTGGCCTGGATCCGTATGTAGGCTTTATGCATCGCGATCGGCCTGGTCGGAAATCATTAGCGTTAGATTTGATGGAAGAGCTTCGCGCTGTCTCCGGAGACCGATTTGTGCTCACATTGATTAACATGAAAAAGATAAATGCTTCGCACTTTGAAAAGCAGAAAGACGGCGCGGTTTATCTGAATGAAAAGGGCAGAAAGGTATTTTTTAGCGAGTGGCAGGCAAGGAAACGAGAGAGCATTACTCATCCTTATTTGAAAGAAAAGATAGAATGGGGGTTGGTGCCATACGTGCAGGCACTGCTTCTGGTGCGAACCATACGTGGCGATCTGGATGAATATCCGCCATTTTTCTGGAAATGAGGTGAAAGAATGCTAGTGTTGATAACGTATGATGTCAGTACAGTAGATGGAGCAGGGCGCAGACGGCTGCGAAAGGTAGCAAAAGAGTGCGTGAACTACGGACAGAGAGTTCAAAATTCTGTGTTTGAGTGTGTAGTGGACGCCTCACAATCGTTACTCTTGAAAGATGCATTGCTGAAGCTTATTGATCCAGAAAAGGACAGCTTGCGGTTTTATTATCTTGGAAATAACTATAAAACAAAAATTGAACACTTTGGCGCTAAGAATACTTATGAGGCCGAAGGAACCTTAATGTTGTAGCATGTTTTGCCCGTGCGAATATAAAGTACACATGAAATAGCAGGAAGTTTCGCACGGTAAAATCTAAAGTTTTAAAAGGAATAATTAGACGAAAATTATAGAGTACATTGCTGGATTGTGAAAAAATGACGATAACCAGCCGTCACTTGTGGATTTTTTGTCTATTATTGCTGTCGCTCCCCTCGCGGGAGCGTGGATTGAAATGTTTCCGAACCTCCGCGACAGTGGCATCGTTCAGTCGCTCCCCTCGCGGGAGCGTGGATTGAAATCCAGCCCACCCGCGACCCCATCACGGGGACTCCGTCGCTCCCCTCGCGGGAGCGTGGATTGAAATTTTTCAATTCGTCCGCGTCAGCATTGCTCTGACAGGTCGCTCCCCTCGCGGGAGCGTGGATTGAAATTGGGAAGAGTCCCAGCCCAATGCCCAGGGCATTGCGTCGCTCCCCTCGCGGGAGCGTGGATTGAAATTAGAGATAGAGGGACATGAAGTCACTCGGAAACGGTGTCGCTCCCCTCGCGGGAGCGTGGATTGAAATTGGAAATGGAAGAATCAGACGCCGGGCCAGACGCGTCGCTCCCCTCGCGGGAGCGTGGATTGAAATTCCCTTCGGGGCTGGTAGATGGTAAGGCTGACCTCCGTCGCTCCCCTCGCGGGAGCGTGGATTGAAATTGCAGCGGGCGGGGTTTTCTGCCCGGTGCCTTAGTCGCTCCCCTCGCGGGAGCGTGGATTGAAATATCACATAAGGCCCTTGGCCGACGGCGGCACCAGTCGCTCCCCTCGCGGGAGCGTGGATTGAAATCTCCGAAGTGGAGGAGCTTCCGCTAGCCGCCGATGCGTCGCTCCCCTCGCGGGAGCGTGGATTGAAATCTGTTCCCCGTCATTGTCGCCATCCACCACAGCCCGTCGCTCCCCTCGCGGGAGCGTGGATTGAAATATCAGCAGGCTGCCCGTGTCGTCCACGGCAGTGACCGTCGCTCCCCTCGCGGGAGCGTGGATTGAAATAATGAGCTGCGGAGAGACAAGCGCCGCACAGCCGTCGCTCCCCTCGCGGGAGCGTGGATTGAAATTGGAAATGGAAGAATCAGACGCCGGGCCAGACGCGTCGCTCCCCTCGCGGGAGCGTGGATTGAAATACATCATCGACTACAAGCACGGCCTTGGCGTCCTGTCGCTCCCCTCGCGGGAGCGTGGATTGAAATTTTGCTCTTAGGTAAACACGGTAGGGTGTATCGGTCGCTCCCCTCGCGGGAGCGTGGATTGAAATGCTATCTGTTTGGACGTTTTCGGCTTGGCCTTCGGATTGTCGCTCCCCTCGCGGGAGCGTGGATTGAAATAGGGTGCTGCCCTCATATAGCTCGATGCACTGGGTCGCTCCCCTCGCGGGAGCGTGGATTGAAATCTCGGATACCTTGATTGCCACGTGGAGCTTGTAGTCGCTCCCCTCGCGGGAGCGTGGATTGAAATAATATAAACTTTGCCGATGGCGGCAAGCCCCACGATGTCGCTCCCCTCGCGGGAGCGTGGATTGAAATAATGACTGCGGCGATGAAATACCAGACACCACTGGTCGCTCCCCTCGCGGGAGCGTGGATTGAAATTGTTATCACAACAGTGCTGAACGCGATAAGTTCCGTGGTCGCTCCCCTCGCGGGAGCGTGGATTGAAATTTTACATCCGCTTTGCCCTCAATCCTCGCATTGAGTCGCTCCCCTCGCGGGAGCGTGGATTGAAATGATGGTATATACGGTTGGGTTGCCCCGCAGGTTAGCGTCGCTCCCCTCGCGGGAGCGTGGATTGAAATACGCTATGTGGGTATCGAGGGCGGTTTCGGCACAGGGTCGCTCCCCTCGCGGGAGCGTGGATTGAAATTCGGAGAAATGGACGGATTTGCCATCCAGCGACAGTCGCTCCCCTCGCGGGAGCGTGGATTGAAATATCTCCTTTCTTATGGTAATTTAGTTTCTATTCATGTCGCTCCCCTCGCGGGAGCGTGGATTGAAATTTAGAATATTACCTCGCAAACGAGGACATTTTTTTAAGTCGCTCCCCTCGCGGGAGCGTGGATTGAAATGTAACAGGTTTATCAGCGTATGCGGTTGATCTGTCGTCGCTCCCCTCGCGGGAGCGTGGATTGAAATTGGGTATCGTAGCATTTGACGATCGAACGGAAGTGTCGCTCCCCTCGCGGGAGCGTGGATTGAAATCTTTCTGACGCGTTAGCGGCGAAAGCAGAGCTGCGTCGCTCCCCTCGCGGGAGCGTGGATTGAAATTACGATTGCTCTCAAATTGCGAATCTGCAATACCTGTCGCTCCCCTCGCGGGAGCGTGGATTGAAATGAACCTGATTGCAAAAGGCGCTACGCTTGTCAAGTCGCTCCCCTCGCGGGAGCGTGGATTGAAATCACATCCCTGCGGGATTATTGGATGGCAATATCGTCGCTCCCCTCGCGGGAGCGTGGATTGAAATTGACCTTTTATGCCGTGGCATACCTGCAAAAGAAAGTCGCTCCCCTCGCGGGAGCGTGGATTGAAATTGTCCAGAGCATGACGAAAGAAGAGGTTGCTGATCGTCGCTCCCCTCGCGGGAGCGTGGATTGAAATGGGATCCCCTTTTTCAGCTCTTCATCCTTGATCCGGTCGCTCCCCTCGCGGGAGCGTGGATTGAAATATGATTTTCCCCTCGCTGATAGCCTTTGCGAGTGCGTCGCTCCCCTCGCGGGAGCGTGGATTGAAATCCGCTGCGGTTGAGCAGGTTGCGTATAGCATCTGCCCGTCGCTCCCCTCGCGGGAGCGTGGATTGAAATAATTCTGGCTTGTCTAGTGGGTAGTTGTTCGCCGTCGCTCCCCTCGCGGGAGCGTGGATTGAAATACACAATCCGGGGCGCAGCGATACGTGTTGTTCGGTCGCTCCCCTCGCGGGAGCGTGGATTGAAATGATATCGGCATAATTCTTTGTGATGTAGTGTTTTGTCGCTCCCCTCGCGGGAGCGTGGATTGAAATCTTTCCAGCTTCTGTGCCATGCCTGACGTATTCAGTCGCTCCCCTCGCGGGAGCGTGGATTGAAATACTGCGAGATCAGATTGAAAAAGAAGTCATCGAAGTCGCTCCCCTCGCGGGAGCGTGGATTGAAATAAAAAAGTAAGCAAAATCACTTGACTACTTACGGTCGCTCCCCTCGCGGGAGCGTGGATTGAAATTGTAAATGATGCTGGGGACTCCGCTGACGGTGCTGTCGCTCCCCTCGCGGGAGCGTGGATTGAAATAGACCGCATCAAGAGTGTACGCAGGTGCAATCTTTGTCGCTCCCCTCGCGGGAGCGTGGATTGAAATTTGTTATCCTGTACAATTTCCTTCGTCTCTGATACCGTCGCTCCCCTCGCGGGAGCGTGGATTGAAATTGTATTCTACAGGAGTTCGTGTCAGTGAGTGTAGTGGTCGCTCCCCTCGCGGGAGCGTGGATTGAAATAGGAGAAGGACGACTGTGCTGGATCGATCAAGGTTGTTGTCGCTCCCCTCGCGGGAGCGTGGATTGAAATTCTATGATGGAGATGCAACGTTCCAGACTTATGCGTCGCTCCCCTCGCGGGAGCGTGGATTGAAATCTCGAAATGAACCGATTATCAGTTGAAAACAACGAGTCGCTCCCCTCGCGGGAGCGTGGATTGAAATTCTATGATGGAGATGCAACGTTC
>JAJQHQ010000045.1:62467-68538 GCA_021199655.1 Lachnospiraceae bacterium
GTCGCTCCCCTCGCGGGAGCGTGGATTGAAATTCTATGATGGAGATGCAACGTTCCAGACTTATGCGTCGCTCCCCTCGCGGGAGCGTGGATTGAAATCTGTGAATAGCTGGCAACTCTATGACGAACGATGTCGCTCCCCTCGCGGGAGCGTGGATTGAAATAGGAGAAGGACGACTGTGCTGGATCGATCAAGGTTGTCGCTCCCCTCGCGGGAGCGTGGATTGAAATGATTTAGATCATCTGCTCGAAATACAGGGACTTTGTCGCTCCCCTCGCGGGAGCGTGGATTGAAATTATTTTATCGGACATCGGAAGGGATGACATTGTCGTCGCTCCCCTCGCGGGAGCGTGGATTGAAATCTTGTTCAGATGGGCTTTACGATGTCAAAAAATGTCGCTCCCCTCGCGGGAGCGTGGATTGAAATTTTTTTGCTCCCAGTCGAGAAACGGGACAAAAACAAGTCGCTCCCCTCGCGGGAGCGTGGATTGAAATAATACAGATTATGAGGGCCATCACAGTGCGGCAGGTCGCTCCCCTCGCGGGAGCGTGGATTGAAATTTACTGACTGTTTCCTAGCGAGCATGGCGCACCTCGTCGCTCCCCTCGCGGGAGCGTGGATTGAAATTCTGTCGATGTGAATAACGCCGGCGCCCATATCCGTCGCTCCCCTCGCGGGAGCGTGGATTGAAATACTACCGCTATCTGCATTCCATCCAACAACGCCCGTCGCTCCCCTCGCGGGAGCGTGGATTGAAATCTGCGCCGTCAGCCATCCCTCGATCTTCTCGCCCGCGTCGCTCCCCTCGCGGGAGCGTGGATTGAAATTCCGCTACATCCCGGTAAGAAACTCCATTTTCCGTCGCTCCCCTCGCGGGAGCGTGGATTGAAATACTACCGCTATCTGCATTCCATCCAACAACGCCCGTCGCTCCCCTCGCGGGAGCGTGGATTGAAATCGTGATTGATATTCCGTAAGTGCTTCCGTTCCTGTTGTCGCTCCCCTCGCGGGAGCGTGGATTGAAATCAAGTCGATTGTGTAAGTGACGATCTCGATTATAGTCGCTCCCCTCGCGGGAGCGTGGATTGAAATTCATGGGGATGATCGAGCTTATCAGGAAGAACCAGTCGCTCCCCTCGCGGGAGCGTGGATTGAAATTTTTTAAAACATCAAGAAAAGCAAGAGGCGAAACGTCGCTCCCCTCGCGGGAGCGTGGATTGAAATTCTGTCCCCCTGATCGGATGCTCCAGCTTCGCAGTCGCTCCCCTCGCGGGAGCGTGGATTGAAATCACCTCAAGACGAAACGAATCAAATACTGGGGCGGTCGCTCCCCTCGCGGGAGCGTGGATTGAAATCATTGTTCAGACGGGATATACCATTATCCTCTATAAAGTCGCTCTCCTCGCGGGAGCGTGGATTGAAATAATCCGCAAAAATGCCGCCAGTCTCCCGGCGGCGTGTCACTCCCCTCGCGGGAGCGTGGATTGAAATAACGGCGAGAAGTTTACGCGCACGAGGCTGTACGGTCGCTCCCCTCGCGGGAGCGTGGATTGAAATGTATACTTGTGTGGATTGCACCGGCGAAATATACGTCGCTCCCCTCGCGGGAGCGTGGATTGAAATAGGAAAGCGGTCGAGAAGATCCGGAAAGAATACGTCGCTCCCCTCGCGGGAGCGTGGATTGAAATTGTGGTTACGATTCCAATATTACTATTATTTGCCATGGTCGCTCCCCTCGCGGGAGCGTGGATTGAAATGCCTTTGGATCTTCTTTTTCTTTCTTCGATACGCGTCGCTCCCCTCGCGGGAGCGTGGATTGAAATATCTCACAGATTATGACATCTAAATCGCCGGTGCGTCGCTCCCTTCGCGGGAGCGTGGATTGCAATAATCCGAATATGTGGATTCCGGCGGAAGTAGATAGTCGCTCCCCTCGCGGGAGCGTGGATGATGTTGCACATAGACCTTGTCGCAGTAGATATACGTTGTTATCAGACAAAAAAAGAAGCGAGACGACAAATTATCGTTAGCGGTCTCACTTCTTTCTGCGTTTCTCATCCTGCGTTCTCACTTGTATTTCCGGGGTGCCTATGAGTCTTCTTCTGGAGATTCATAGGCTCCCACCACATAGGCTAAAGCACGACATGCTTCTTGTATCGAATGACCATGGGTTGTCAGCCATTCGACAAGCCGTTGGGCTTGCTTTTCGGTCATACCTTCTTCAATCTCTTCTTCTTCCAAATCTTCTTCTAAATCCAGATTGTTCATGTTCATTTCGCATATCTCCTTTCCTGATACTTTCTTCGCCCCATCACAGGAACCCGGAGTGGATATAATTGTATTCTTTTGTTAACAGGAGTATATATTTTTATTAGCATAAAAATATGCAAAGGTCAATAGGAAACTTGTCGGCTCTTTGCAATGCAATTTGCAAAATACCGAACTGATGATATCAAATTATGCCGAAATAAAAGCCGCCGAAACAGAAATTTTGCTTGCGCTGATGCTGCACTTTGCCTATAATCTGAGATGAAAGGATTTTCGCTGCCTGCAGCAGAAAAACAAAAGGCTTATCGAGCAGCTATGCTGCGAGTAAAAATGAAAGCACACCATAGATAAAAGATATATAGAGCCTTTCGATGTCTTATACAGGAGATGACACCATGGATTACTTACTTGACTCACACACGCACACACTGGCGAGCGGCCATGCTTACAATACAATTTACGAGATGGCGCAGGATGCGGCCGGGAAGGGATTGAAGCTGCTTGGCATTACGGAGCACGCGAAGGAGATGCCGGGCACCTGCCATGAGATTTATTTTATGAATTTGAAAGTGCTTCCGCGACAGCTGTTCGGCATCGAAGTGATGTTTGGTGTGGAGGCCAACATCATGGATTATGACGGCAGGGTGGATATGGAACAGTGGCTGCTGAAAAAGATGGATGTGGTGGTGGCGAGCCTGCATACGCCATGTATAGAGCCGGGAAGCCGCAGCGAGAATACACAGGCGCTGCTGAAAGCGATGGAGAATCCGTTTGTGAATATTATCGGGCATCCGGACGACGGCAGATATCCGGTGGATTATGATGCGCTGGCGGTGGCCGCGAAGGAACGCCACGTACTTCTGGAACTGAATAATCACTCGCTGGATCCGGCCGGTTCCCGTGAGAACGCTTGGGAGAACGACCGGGAGATGCTGAAGTATTGTAAAAAATACGGGACATCCATTATTCTGGACAGCGACGCGCACTGCGCGGCGGATGTAGGGAACCATAGCTTTTCGGAGCAGCTGCTTGCCGAACTTGATTTTCCGGAAGAACTGGTCGTGAACCGTTCCGTGGAAGAGTACAGGACGTATATCAACCGCTTTAGCGGCAAAAAGGAGGATGCCTGATGCCGGAACTGCCGGAAGTAGAGACCGTAAGGAGAATACTTGAGCCCCAGCTCCGCGGGCTCTCTATAAAAAATGTTACTGTTAACCGCCCGGAGGTCGTGGCATATCCGGATGCGGACAGCTTTATCGGGTCATTGCGGGATCAGGCTGTGGCGGGCATAGATCGAAGAGGAAAATTTCTGACGATACGTCTGGAAAGCGGCGACCGCGTTTCGCTTCATCTGCGAATGACCGGCTGCCTTTTGTTCACTCCGCCGGATATGGAAATGGAAAAGCACACCCATGTCATTCTGCAGATGGAAAACGGGTGGGAGCTGCGCTTCTCGGACACCAGAAGATTTGGAAGATTCTGGTATCTGAAGGCAGAGGAGACGGATACGGTGACAGGCATCCCGAATTTAGGAAAAGAACCCTTTGACAGGGATTTTGGCGCACAGTATCTTGCCGACAGCCTTGGAAAACGGAAAAAGCCAATCAAGGAATGCCTGCTGGAGCAAAAGGTCATTGCCGGCATCGGGAATATTTATTCGGATGAAATCCTGTTTTCATCGGGAATTTCTCCCTCGAAGCCCGCCAATGTGCTGACCGGTCAGGAGTGGGAAACGCTTGCACGGGAGATACCGGGGCAGCTGGAATATTTTATTGAGATGAACGGCATGACACCGGAAGAATACCTGGCCGGAAAAGGAAAAGATTACCGTAATACACCGTATCTGAGAGTTTACGGCAGGGCAGGAAAACCGTGCGCGAAGTGCGGAGAACTTCTGTGCAGATGTGTGATCGGAGGGCGAAGCAGCGTATATTGTCCGGCCTGCCAGACCTGAATTTCTGACGGAAATTATTTTTGCACATCATGTTTTTTTGCAATACGATTTTTCAGCAAAACGATTTTTCAGCAATACGTTTTTTTCTACATCATGATTTTTCTTGCATCACGATTTTTTCCAGAGCCGGATTGTCTGCAGGACTTTTTCTTTTGTATCTGCATCCATTTGGGAGAGCTCGTTCATGATCTCGCGGTCAAGCGCCACGGGCTTGTATTCCGAATCGATTTCCCCTATCAGAGTATCCAGCGAAATGCCCATCAGTTTTGCGTAATAGATTAAAATGCGCAGAGACATGGCCGAGCGGTTGTTTTCCACGTTGCTGATATAGCCTGGGGTGACATCCAGGGCGGATGCGACCTCAGCCTGGGTCAGGTTCATCTGTATGCGAAGTCTCTTGATTTTTCCACCGAGTTTTTCATAATCGTTCTGAGTCATGGCTTTTCCTCCTGCTGTTTCTCACAGAAATAGGATAATGTTTGTTCGTTTGCTCTTTTTAGGTTTTGGGATGATCTTGTACTTTTTAAAATATACTATAAAAAGTGCTTGAAATATATATATTAATAATATATAGTATATTTTAAAAGTAAATGCAAGGGAATATGAAAGCGAAGTCGTCTCTTTGGAGGCGGCTTTTTAGTTTTTGAACTTTTCATTGACAAGCCAGTCTATCTTTGATAGACTGGCTTCATGGAAGTCTATTCGAAATAGACTAAAGGCTTGTTCTAATAGGCACAAACTAAATGATGCGATATTTAAAATTCATTGGAGGCGGGCAATATGGATGATATGAGACTTGGAACAGTAGAAGCGCATTTTGCAAATCTAATCTGGGAGAATGAACCGATCACTTCCGGCGAACTGGTAAAATTGTGTAATCGTGAACTGGAGTGGAAAAAATCAACGACTTACACGGTTTTGAAAAAACTTTGCAACCGTGGAATTTTTCAGAATGTGAATGGGGTAGTTTCTTCCGTGATTTCGAAGGAAGAGTTTACAGGGATACAGTGTGCGGAATTCGTGGATAAGAAGTTTAACGGATTTCTGCCGGCATTTGTGACCTCTTTTGCGAAACAAAGGAAGCTGACTGATGAGGAAGTCCAGGAACTGGACAAAATTATCAAAGCATACCGTGAGGAGCAGTAATTGTAACTGTGAAGGTACTGAACAGTTACCAGAAATTTTATGAGAAACAGGAAACGGTGAAAGGAGGAGCGTATGCAAGCGGCTTTTTTATATATAGCAAACAGAAGCATTTTGTCTATAGGACTGATTGTGATTGTGTTATTGTTGCGCTGCATTTTTCGGAATGGATCCAAATTCATCCGCTGCATCTTCTGGGGTTCTGTCGGGGTACTTCTTCTTTTCCCATTGTCGATTCCTGAATTTCTTTCTGGAAACGGTGCGGGTGATGCTTTGGTGGAGATGAAATCAGCCAAAGTGACTTCAGAGTCTGGAAATCATTCGGAGAGTTATGACATAAATCTGGATACAGATGGAGCGGATTCAGTTATAACGGGTTCCGTCATTTCAGGTGAAGCTGTGTCGGATGAACAAGATGAAAACCGCGAGGCAGACAGTGAATGGAATACAGTAGTTTCTACGGGAAATTCAGACGCAAGCGCAGGAAATTCGGAAATGGCTGTAGACACAGGGAATGTCATTGTAGAAAGGTCTGATTCAACAACGGAGACGGCAGATGCCGGAGATTCTTGGAAGAACTGGTTGTTCCGTGAAATTCAACTGCCGGAATATATTGTTTCTGTCCTGTCGGTTATTTGGCTTGTCGGGGCCGTGTTGTTATGTCTTTACTTGCTTGTTGGTCATGCGGTGATGAAGAAGCGGGTA
>JAJQHQ010000036.1 GCA_021199655.1 Lachnospiraceae bacterium
GCAAGCGGCATATAGCCTTCGAAGAAGGCGGTCTGTGGCCTGCTGTTCTGAACAGACAATATGTTAAACAGTTCAGTCTGTTTCGGACAGATGCACACTCGGCACAAGTCTGGGCCTTGCCTCCAGGACAACCGCCGAGGTGGGCAAAAGCACGATCTTCAGCTCGCCGCCGATGAGCGGGTAGGCAGCACCTTCCTCAGTAAAGCCATCTTTTGTGGTCTCGAATACGCGCTCCAGCACGCTGTCATTGGTGATGCCCGCCGGCCACACTGGCAGCGTCAGCTCCATGCGTTCTTCGCGGTTGTTGAAAATGACGACCATCTGGCTTTCACGGCTGAAGCGTCCGTATGCAAGCCAGTCTTTTCCTCCCCCGAGGGAACGGAGCGATCCGGTTTTTAACACCGGATAACGGCGGTGCATCGCGATCACGCGGCGGTGAAATTCCAGCATCAGCTGATCTTCATGTCCCCAGGGGTAGGTGCGCCGGTTGTCGGGATCGGTGAAACCGCAGACGCCCGCCTCATCGCCATAATAGAGAGTCGGTGCGCCCGGCCAGGTCATCTGCATTACGACCGCCTCCCGCATGATCTCCGGGCGTACACCCTCGGCCGCAGCTTCCGCACCCAGCTTTTCCACACGACCCGGTCTGCCGCTCGTGCGCGTCAGAAAACGGGAATGGTCGTGGTTTGAGAGCTGATTCATCGCCGTCTCCAGCGACGGCGTGAGGAATTCTGTCATATTCAGCGCCATGATCCTCCAGAAGTTCTCCGCGTCTCCCTTTAGTTCTTCCTTATATTCATCGCTGTGTTTTTCCATGCCGGTAAAAAACCAGGTCATCGGCTCCATGAACGCGCGGTAATTCATTACTGTGTCCCACTCGTCGCCGCCCAGCCACGGGGAGGCATCCTCGTAGTGTTCCGCCAGAATGACAGCGTCCGGATTGGCCGTTTTCACTGCCGCCCGGAACTTTTTCCAGAAGCGGTGGTTGTAGTCGGGTGAAAACCCAAGATCGGCCGCCACGTCAAGCCGCCAGCCATCCACGTTGTAGGGCGGTGATACCCACTTCGCTCCGATTCGCAGAATGTACTCTTCCAGCTCCGGCGATGCCTCATAGTTCAGCTTCGGCAGCGTTTCATAACCCCACCAGCCTTCATAATAAGAATTATATGGCCATTCGTGCTCATTGTTGAATTTAAAAAAGGAGCGATACGGGCTGTCCGGTGAAATATACGCGCCCTTTTCATAGCCCGGCTGGTTCTCATAGATCCGTTCCCGGTCCATCCATTTATTAAAGGAACCGCAGTGATTAAACACACCGTCCAGAATCACACGCATCCCGCGCCTGTGCACCTCTTCCACGAATTTTGCAAAAAAGGCATTGCTCGCCTCCAGATTGCGCAGATCCGTTACCCGGCTGATGTAACGGGTCGAATGCCGGTTGTCCTGCGGCGTATCAGCCGCCTGCCCCCAGGTTTCATTTCGCAATTCTTCCGTACCCCTCTTCCCCGCATCCTGAGCTGCGGATTCATACGAATGATTTACGCCAAATTTTCTCCGGGCCGTATTTTGTTTTTTCTCTTCCTCTGTCACGATGACGCCAATATGCGGATCGACATAATCATAATCCTGCGTGTCATATTTGTGATTCGAGGGCGAAACAAAGATCGGGTTCAGGTACAACACCTCCACCCCCAGTTCCTGCAGATAGTCCAGTTTATCCAGGATGCCCTGCAGATCCCCGCCGTAAAACTCTCTGGTCCCATCCGTCTCCGGCAGCTTATTCCAGTCGGTCACATGGTTTACCGGCTTTCCCAGATAGAGATATTCCTGATCCAGCACGTCATTCGACGGATCGCCGTTGCAGAATCGTTCCGTAAAAATCTGGTACATGACCGCGCCCTTTGCCCAATCCGGCGTGGAAAAGCCCGGTACAATACAGAACAGGCGGCTCTGGTTCAGGTCCCGCGACACGCCGAGACGGGTATAAAAGCACCGCACCTTCCCGGCCTGCGCCTCAAAATAATAGTAGAGCGGGTCTTCTCCGACCGTAATTTCCGTCGCGTAATAATCAAAACGGGAGTCGCTCGACTCCACCTCCATCGGCTTTTTCGTCGCTCCGCTGATAAAAAACACCACATCCGCATTGTCGCGCTTTGTGCGGAAGCGGATCGTCACTGTTTCTCCCGGTTTGGGTTCCATCGGCGTTACATAATTTTCTGTCCCGTCGGAAAACAGGGACTGTACATCAAAAACCGGCCGCATATGAACAAAATAATCCAGCCGTTTCATCATCCTTTTCTTTTTCTGATCCATAGTCAGGTCCTCTTGCTTCTATATAATAATGACAGGTCATATTATAATTCATAACTTAAACCTTGCGCAACAGAAAAAAGCAGCCGCTCGGCTGCTTTTTCCGGAGAAGGTATCTCTCAAATGGGGTGTAGCAAAAACTATATAATGTATTGGGGGGTTTTACGATGGTTATTATAACATCCGATTCCAAATAAGTGTGCACAAACTTCACAAAAATGGTTGTTCGTTTTTGTGCATATTGTCTTTTCCCGTAACATTATCGTCCACAATCTCTGCGTCATGTCCTTTGGTCGGTTGAATCATAATCTTCATCCTTTGTAACTGTTCAGTGCCTTCACAGTTACAGGAAAAAGTCCATTTAAAATCGCTGCGCGATGGGACTTTTTCCTGTAAAATATAAGTTTTCATACGTACCTCGCAGCGAGTGCGAGGTACTGTCCTGAATAGTTACCATCCTTTCACAAATGACCCAAATCCAGTATTTTAGATATTTTTCATTTCTCCTGTGATTGACATATTAAAAACTCAGTGTTAGAATAAAAAAAGTGACAAGGGCGTCAGCTTGTGTTAGCTGCGTCCTTTTTCATTATCATATGGAATGACAATTCGGATTGTTATTCACCATATCTATTTATCAATTTTTTTCAAGAAAAGGAGTGTTACATTATGAAGAAACAATTAGCATTCGTGCTCGCAGCCGCTATGACGATTGGATGCATGAGCGTTCCGGTGGCCGCTGAAGAAGAAGAGTCCAAGGTATGGGTGATCGCGACAGATACCGTGTTCAAGCCGTTCGAGTACACGAACGATGACGGTGAGTTTGTCGGTATTGACGTAGATATTCTCGCAGCGATCGCAGAAGATCAGGGCTTTGAGTACGAGCTGAATTCCCTCGGCTGGGATTCCGCTATCGCGGCTTGCCAGGCAGGACAGGCTGACGGCATGATCGCTGGCGCTTCCATCACTGACGAGCGCAAGGAGTCCGGCTGGACGTTCTCCGATGGTTATTACAACGCGACACAGTCCATGACGGTTGCTGCTGACTCCGAGATCACCGGATTCGAAGATCTGGCTGGTCTGACTGTTGGTGTAAAGACCGGTACACAGGGTGCTTCCTATGCAGAGAGCCTGCAGGAAGAGTACGGCTTTGAGATTACTTATTATGAAGATTCACCGACTATGTATCAGGCAGTTCTCGGCGGCCAGGTTGTAGCTTGCTTCGAGGATACGCCGATCATGGCTGCTTCCATTCAGGACGGCGAGCTTGCGATGACGATCCTGTATGATACTGAGAACGAAGGTTCTCCGTACGGTTTCGCTATCTTCTCCGAGGACAGCCAGGAACTGCTTGACATGTTCAACGCAGGTCTCGCGAACATCGTAGAGAACGGCACCTATGCAGAGATCATCGCTACCTACCTTGGCGAGGATGCTGCCGCTACAGCAGAAGCTGCCATGCTCGCAGACGATGAGGCTGAGACCGAGGCTGCAGAAGTCGAGACAGAGGCCGTTACTGAGTAACCTTTCGCGGAGATTCGGAGAATTCCTGATTGAAATGAAAGCGTAACTGTCGAATGACTATTCAGAACAGTATAACTGTGAAGGTACTGAGCAGTTACGCTGTCTGCACAACGTACAGTTACAGGAAAAGCTGTCGTCAATTCTGCCCGGAATTTTCGGCAGCTTTTTACATGATAATAAACATAACCGCACAGGCAACCACTGTTTTCGGGTTGGCTGCCGGTACTACCCGAAAGGAGTTTTTTCATGGTTAAGATTATTACCAGATACGGGCAGCTCCTGCTGGCCGCGATGCAGCAGACTGTGCTGCTCGCGCTGTGCGGCCTGTTCTTTGCCTGCATCCTCGGTATCTTTTTCGGCATTCTCGGCGTCACAAAGAATAAATTCTGCCGCGCTGTCAACCGTGTCTTCGTAGACGCCATCCGCGGCGTGCCGATGATCGTACTTGCGTATTTTATCTACTTTGGTGTTCCGGCTTTTATCAACAACATCGTTGCCTCCGGTTCCAAATTTACCTTAAGCGCCCTGCAGGCCGGCACGATCTGTCTGGCACTGAACTGCGGCGCGTATATGTCCGAAATCATCCGCGCCGGTATCCAGTCCGTGGACAAAGGGCAGATGGAAGCGGCAAGAAGCCTCGGGCTCCCCTGGTGGCGCGCAATGTACCGTGTCGTGATGCCGCAGGCGATCCGTACAATGATCCCGAGCATCATCAACCAGTTCATTATCACGCTGAAAGACACATCGATCCTGTCGATCATCGGTTTTCCGGAACTGGTCAACACAGCCAAGAACGTGGTTGCGAACACCTTTATGACATTCGAGACCTGGGCCATCGTTGCAGTCATGTATCTGGTGGTCATCGAGATCCTGACCGTTATTTCGCGAGTCCTGGAGAGGAGGCTGAACCGTGGCAGAGAATAGAAATGTCAAAATTCACGTATCTCACCTGAAGAAGAATTTCAAAAAGCTGGAGGTCTTAAAGGACATCTCCACGGACATCTATGAAGGTGAAGTGGTCGTAGTCATCGGTCCTTCCGGCAGCGGCAAATCCACATTTCTGCGCTGCATCAACAATCTCGAGGAGATCACAGGCGGCGAGATCACCGTCGACGGCATGAGCCTGACCGATAAGAAAACGGATATCAACAAGCTGCGGGAAAATATCGGTATGGTGTTCCAGCATTTCAATCTGTTCCCGCATATGGACGTCATGCGGAACCTGACGCTGGCTCCCGTGGATTTGAAAAAAGCGAGCAAAGAAGAAGCTGCCGAACGCGCGCGGAAAATGCTGGTCAAGGTCGGCATGGAAGATAAGGCGGACGCTTTCCCGAATCAGCTCTCCGGCGGTCAGAAGCAGCGTGTCGCGATTGCACGCGCCCTCTGCATGGAGCCGGATATCATGCTCTTTGATGAACCGACCAGCGCACTTGACCCGGAGATGGTCGGAGAAGTGCTGCAGGTCATGAAGCAGCTCGCGGCGGACGGCATGACGATGGTCATCGTCACACATGAGATGGGCTTCGCCCGCGAGGTCGCGGATCGCGTCCTCTTCATGGACGGCGGCTACATCGTGGAGGAAGGCACCCCGCAGGAGGTGCTGCTGAATCCGAAAGAGCCGCGCACGATTGATTTCCTGAACAAGGTGCTGTAGTTACGTTTGTTCTCATTTTTAGCAGAATAAAGCACAAAAAAGCCGGACAGAGTATGAATCGGATTCATCTTCTGGCCGGCCTTTCATTTTCTATCTAAACATATTCTGGACCATTATCCTATCCTCAACTCTGCCTTTAATGCCTCCTGCAGAACACCGGAGAAATTAATGCCGCTCCGTTCTGCAAGGTCATTTAGCCAACTGGGAATAGTAAGGGTTTTCTTCACGGATTTGCTGTCGTAAAATCTGCGATACCAGTCCGTATCACAGGCAACCAATGAGACAAACTCTCTTTCTTTGTGAGCCACATCGTTCACACCAGAAGGCGCAGGAATTTCCCTGCCTTCTTTTTCCCGCCAGTACAATGTCAGACACAATACATCTTCTGCCATCGCAATTCCTTCCGTTATGTCTTCCGCACTTGTATAGCAGCCTTCTATATCTGGAAAGCAAATACTGTATCCATTGTCTTCCTCTGTAAAAACTGCCGGATATGCATATTTTGCCATAATAAAAGCCTCCTTCCATTATTTCTGTCATTTTTTACAAGCCCGCATCTTGCATAATCGACTTCAATGTTCCCGTGGGTACTTCTTCTGTCTTATGACGGCTGACCGGAAACGCTTTATCCGTTATCGGGCTGTACCATATACAATGGTTCGCTCCTTCCCGCAGCACCTTACATCCCGCCTTCTTTAATTTCTTCTCCAGTTCGCTATACCTCATACCCTTTCTTTCCCCTTATTCGCTTTGTATTTTACACGTATTTTATACGTGTGTCAACATGAAATTTACTTCCCTTGTTTCTTTCCGTCCGCTGTTTTCACAGCAGTACTTCTTGCGCTGCTCTTCCCCATGTTTTTTGCACCGTTTTTTTCGGTATCGTCAGATTCCAGATCAGCCGGGAATGACACCTGCTCCAGCTTCACACGCACATTCTCATTCACCCTCAGAATCAACGCCTCCGCGCAAGCCTCTTCTTCCCCGGTAAAATCCTTCATGCAGACTCTTCTGCATTCTTCCACCGCATGATCGATTTCATTTAAGTATTCCCCTGCTTTTTCCAGTACCTCGATAGCCAGTCCGCCCTCCTCATCTGTCTCATAGGTGATAAGCTTTTCGCGTTTCAGCCTGGAGAGCGCCCGGGAAACTCTCTGCGCGTTAAGCCCGGTCAGCTCCGCGATCTCTTTGCGGCTCTCAAACCGACGGTTGTTTTCGAATAATAAAAGCAGCAGCGCCTCGTCAAGTGTGATCTTTTTCAGCATCGCGCCCAATCCAAGGTAATACTCCAGCAGCTTGCGCAGATAATAGAAGTCGGCGAGCACTCCGCGCGTGTCGCTGACAGACTGCCCGGCCAGCTTCACCCGCTCCTTCCCGAGCCGGGTGCTGCCCGGTACAACAGTCGGCATGACAAGCCCGTCCATCGCGGTGCTGATCAGAAACATCCGCACTTTCTGCTTTACTTCGTCGTAGTCTTCCTCATAAACATCCCTGTAAAAAGCGTTGTAATAATCGAACACGGTACTTTTCATCCGCACCGTGTTGCTGATGCTCGCCCCCTGCGAGACCAGACTGTCCTTTCGTTTCATATAATAATAGACCGGCGCCTGCACCGCGTAAAGGCGCTCCGCATAGCGGATATATTCCAGATTGAAAAGGAAATCCTCGCACCAGTCAAGCTCGACGTCCATCCGGATCTGATGCTCCTCAATGATAGAACGCCGGAAAAGCTTGTTCCAGAGCACGCCATAATAATAATCGGCCGGATTCTCAATCATATAGGAAGCAAATTCCCGGCGATCCATCACATGGTCCGCGTCGATGTCCCCCTTCTGTGAAAGGCGCTTGCCGTTCACACGATAAAAATCCGCAATCACCAGATCACAGTCCTTTTCTATCGCCGGCCGCACCAGCAGCTTTGTCGAGTCCGGCGTCAGCCAGTCGTCACTGTCTGCGAACTGCACATATTCTCCCTGCGCAAGCTCCAGCGCATGATTCCTGCTTGCAGAAACGCCAGAGTTCTCCTGATGAATGACGCGGATCCGCGCATCCTTCCCGGCGTAATCATCGAGGATCGCAGCCGTGCCGTCGCTGCTCCCATCGTCGACCAGCAGAATTTCCAGATTCTGATATTCCTGGTTGCGGATGCTGTCCACACAGCGTCCGATGTAGTCCGCGGCATTGTAAATCGGGACAATGATACTCACCAATGGTTCCATGTAGTTCCTCCTGTTTTCGTCAAATAAATGCAATCATATATAACGGCAGCGTAATGATACCATCTTCGCTCACTCCTGTGTTCCCATCAACGAACTTATATCCAAAGCAGATATCTTTATGATTCTTCATAAGTGATTTGAGCGAACCTGCCCTTGTATTTCCGCTTTTGACTTCAATAGGAAGCACCTTCCCATCTTTTTGGATTAAAACGTCAATTTCTTTTTTTAACGTCTCATTTTTATAAAAATATAACGGATACCCTTTTTTATATAAAGCATCTGCAATCGCACATTCATAGATTCCCCCTTTTGAGTTTCCTGCTAAGGTGTTTTCCACAATATGCTGTTTTAACGAAAAGTCCTTCATCGCCATCAATAATGATAAATCTGTTGTATAAGCCCTGAAAAAATCGTCTCTTGCGTAATCATCTAAATCAAATCTGACATCTGTCACAAGTTTGCACAGATGTACCATATCTGCGTGAAGCAGCCACTCAACGTTTGAATAATATTTTTGTGCCCGGCCCCCATGTTCCACTTCTTTATATTGAAATTTGTGGTTTTCTTTATCCAACAACTGCTTTGCAAGAGAAAGGTAACATTTTTCTGCTTTTACTTTTTCTTCTGCCGTTGCATAATGTGCTATGTCATACTGATATCCCTGCAGGAGGCTTCTCTGTATCCTGTCGACGTCCCTGAAATCCTTTGTATTTACATACTTTTGTACCGCTTCCGGCATACCGCCTATTGCAATATACTGTCTGTAATAATTCATCATCTGCGAATGGACAGCCTCTGGTATCACAGTCTCTGCGTGCAGGTAATTGCAAAAATTCTCTGTCATATCCTCCGAAATCCCCATCCCCCAAAGGAACTCTTCAAAATCAAGCCCGTACATTTTCAGATAATCAACATAACCGACAGGATAAGACGAGGCACGTTTATAGTCTATTCCCAGAAGCGACCCTGAAGCAATCACATCAAAGCAATTATCGATTGCCCAAAACTTCAGTGAGGTGAGTGCTTCCTGACACTCCTGGATTTCATCCAGAAAAATCATTGTTTCTCCGGGAATGATTTTCTTCTCAGGGAAACGGAAGCGCATGGCCATGACCATAGCATCCACCGTGAGATCGCCGGAAAAAATATCAGCTGCAGAGGGCATCTGTTTGAAATTGATTTCAACAAATTCCTCATAGTTCTCTTTCGCAAACTGTTCGATGATATATGTTTTTCCGGTCTGCCTGGCCCCCTGCACGATAAGGCATTTTTTATCCTTCGAATGCAGCCAGTTTTTAATATCCTTTGTCGCTTTTCTTTTCAGCATAAAACACCTCAGGTCAATCACAGAAAACGGCGTAAGTCATTTCCTGTCATCAGAAATCATTTGCAATTAATGCTTGAAATCAACATTTTAGAATATAAAAATGTAATCTCTATCAACATTTTTGCCATTATATCATCATTTCAATCCTGTTTCCAGTGCCATTTGCGAAAAAAAGGTCACCGGACAGGCGCGAACTGCAGAGCTGCTGCATTCCTTTCGCGCCTGTGTACAAAAAACACGTAAAATCCCGGTAAGTACTCTCTGGCACTCACCGGGAATTTTTTTATAACCGTTATTTTATAACAAGTTCAGAACAGCATCGACATATGAAGCGGAGCGTAGACCTGTGGCCTGCTGTTCTGAATAGTTACGTATTTTTCATATTACCGTTTCCGCGGCTTCGGATTCGTACTCTGCGGGTTCGTCGCCCAGATCTCCTCCGCTGTCGGTTTCCAGTTCTCGGCATAAGGTGTGGTCTTGTCACAGAGATCATCCACGCTCTCCGGACTCTGGTAATCCGTATTAACCGCGTTCGTCTCCTTTACCATCTTGCGCAGGCGCTCCGGGTTCTCCAGCATTGGGCACGGACGCAGCATGTTGTCATTGAACGGCTGATTGTCGTGGTACGCCTGGAAGAGCGGACTCTTTAAGGCATCCTTCAGCGAGGTATTCTTGATATTGCAGTTGGAGTAATGGATAAATACGCACGGCTCCACATCGCCCTTCGCGTTGATGTGCAGATAATACCGGCCTCCGGCTATGCAGCCGTGCACATACTCTGCGTCATTCTGGAAGTCCAGTGTAAACAGGGACTTCGTCTTACGGTACTCGCGGATCTTGCTGTACATCAGCTTCCGCTGTTCCGGGCTCGGCAGAAGCTCCGCGGAGGCGTCGTTTCCGACCGGCATATAATGGAAGAACCAGGCAAAGTACGCACCGCAGTCGATCAGATGGTCAAAATATTCTTCGCTGCTGACGCTCTCCACATTTGCTGCCGTATAGCAGGTGGAAACGCCAAACGGAACTCCGCGGTCTTTCAGCAGTTTCATGGAGTGCATCACCTTCTGGTAGATGCCCTTGCCCCGGCGGCCGTCGTTGGCTTCCTCGGAGCCCTCCACGCTGAATGCCGGGATAAAGTTCTTCACACGCAGGATCTCATCGCAGAATTCCTCATCAAACAGGGTACCGTTTGTGAATGCCAGGAATTCACAGTCCGGATGCATCTCGCACAGCCTAATCAGGTCTTTCTTCCGTACAGTCGGCTCGCCGCCGGTGTATATGTACATGTATACGCCGATCTCCTTGCCCTGGCGAATGATCGAATCAATCTCCTCCAGCGTCAGGTTCAGCTGATGACCGTACTCAGCAGCCCAGCAGCCGGTGCACTGCAGGTTGCACGCACTCGTCGGGTCAAGAAGGATCGCCCACGGCGAATTGCAGTTGTTCTCCTTCATATTTTCTTCCTGAAGCAGGCTTCCCTTCAGGCTGGCATTGATGATAAAATTCTCGAAAAAGGCTTTCCGCACGCCCGGATCCAGCTGATACATCCGCATGATCAACTGATACCAGTTGTTGTTCTTGTCTTTGAGCACGTTGCGGACCGCGTTCCGCTGTCCCACATACCAGTCCTTCGGTACATATTTGTCCACCAGATCCATCAGCTTCGGGATGTTCGTCTCCGGATCCTTTTCCAGATATCCCAGCGCCTGCTTTGCTACGACCTCAATCGCTGCCGATTTTGCCTTGTCTGTCAGTTTCATCTCAATCTCTCCTTTTCTTCTTCCTGTGTTTTTATTTCTTCCAATTCTTATCCTTCCAAAGGCTGCCGCCTGTTGCTCTGATTACTATTTTACCAGGTGTCCTCGTTTGTGCTTTCTTTTCCTGTATATTTGTTTTTTCCTGTCTGTGTACGCTGCTTCCTCGCCTGCATATTCAGGAATACCCGCCCTGCCCGCTTTCTTCTTCCGGTCGGTCGGCAAAGCGATCCAGTATCCTTACCGTATACACCGCGACGCACAGATTCAGGATCCCTTCCAGAAAGACTGCCGTCCCGGCCAGTCGGAACGTAGCTCCTGTGCCATTATATGGGTCGATCACCAGGATCATGCCAAAAACTCCGGTCAGGATTGCGACCAGCAGAATCCTCCACCAGAGATCCAGACCGAATTTTTTCGCGTCCATCGACATCTGTATGCGCAGCAGCGCGTCCATCAGGATCACCAGTCCCAGCACCGCGTACAACAATCTTGAATACTCTTCCCCGCGGATCAGGATCAGCAGCCCCAGGGCAGCCATCAGGATTCCGAACGCGAAATCATACTGAAATGCCAAACAGTAGAAATCCTTTGAAAAATAACCGATCATTTTGATGATCCCATCTGCGATAAACACGGCGCCCAGCACACGGATGAGGGTATCCACCGGCCAGTCCGGCTTTATGATCAGGCAGACGCCAAACACGCAGACAATGAGTGCTATGATGATATAGCCGTTGCGAGCCACTTTTAATGTTCTTAACTGATCCACGCGCATCCTTCCTTTCGATTCCGTCTTTCACTATATTTTATAGCAAACGTTTTTTTGAAAAAAAACAGACAAAAAAAGAACAATGTCCAAAATTCGAACACGGTTCCTCATTTGACTAAGTTTGTGAAACAGATCGTAACCGTTCCGTATCTTCTCGGTTACAACAGATTTTAAGCCTGCCGCACCAGACACCAAAAATCACGTCTGCGGCGGTACCTGCTTTAATGCATTCATCACATGCTTCATATCAGCAGCCAGTTCCTCTTTCATCCCATTCTCCATCCAGTCCAGAAGGATCCCCATTAACAAGCATTTCTGATAACTGCGCATCAGCCGCTGATCCTCCTGGGGAAGCTTCGTAATATCAATATAATCTCTTGCTTTCAGCACATAATTGGAAACAATATATTCACACATCACATCCAGCTGATGCTGCAGAACCGCCCGATCCAGGGAACGGTAGATGTGAAGGAGCGCACGCCGGTTCTCCTGAAGCAGCTCTACGACCTGCACCAGACCATCAAAGACATTGTCCGCTTCCAGGTGCGTCTCCATGATGCGGTCCATCTCTCTTTTAAAGACAAACTCCATCACGTCCGAAATATCCCGGAAATGATAATAAAAAGTATTCCGGTTGATCCCGCACCGCTCCACGATATCTTTCACCGTGATCTTTGTAAAGGAACGCTCATTCAACAGCTCCATCACGGTCTGAATAATGATCTCCTTGGTCTTGACTGCCATAAAATCTCCTTTTAATTGTCATAGATTCGCCTTGCGAATCTGTGACGCAGGCCACCGCATCGCCCTCCGGGCGATTCTGCATGCGGCGGCTCACCGATTTGGGAAGCATCTTATCACATCCCACAGGGAATGTCCAATGATTTCGAGCGCCGTTTTTTCCCGGTGCGGCGCTGCTTTTGGTGCGAGGTACTGTCCTGAATAATTACCTTGTGTTTACAAATTATGAATAGTATAATGGATACGGCACAGTGCTTCAGGCAAACGGTCTCCGTACACTATGCCGGGATCTGTGTCATTCTGTACAAAAACAAATGAAATCATGCGTAACTGTGAAGGTACTGAACAGTTACATCATGGGTAACTGCGAAAATTTAGAGCAGTTACTGTACTGTAAGATCAGGAGGCAGTTATGGTTGATAAATGGAGTATTACAATCCCCGAACTGACCGGTGGGGAGGAGCGCGGCGTGTACGTGTATCTCCCCAATTCTTATGAATATGAGCCGGACCGGCGCTACGGGGTTCTCTATATGTTTGACGGTCACAATGTGTTTTTTGACTCAGACGCGACCTACGGCAAATGCTGGGGCATGAAGGAATATATGGACGCTACCGGCACACCGCTCATCATCGCGGCCGTGGAATGCAACCACAGCCCGGACCACGGAAGGCTGAAAGAATATACGCCATTCCCATTTGAAGTAAAAGAATTCGGAAAAATCGAGGCCAGGGGCGAAATCACCATGGACTGGATGGTACATACCTTCAAAAAGGAAATCGACCGGCGTTACCGCACACTGCCGGACCGGGCGCATACCTTTATCGCCGGAAGCTCGATGGGCGGCCTGATGAGCCTGTACGCACTTCTGGAATATTCGCCGTATTTTTCTCGTGCGGCAGCGCTCTCTCCCTCGCTCTGGGTTTCCCCGAAAGGGCTTCTGGAGATGATCGAGGACGCTGACCTGCCGTCCGGTACCGTGCTCTACATGGATTACGGTGAAAAAGAACTGTGCAATCATCGGGACCTGCTTCGCAGCTATGGAAAAATTGCCTCGAAGCTGATGAAAAAAGGCATCCTGCTGGAATCCCGGATCATTCCGGGCGGAACGCACTGCGAGGCGAGCTGGGAACGGCAGATTCCGTTTTTCATGGATGCGCTGCTGTATGAAGCTGAGAAGTGATGATATAGATTGCGTTTCCGTACTGCCATGGATTCGTAAAAACCTTCATCAAATATAGAAAAAGGATTCGTAACTGTTCAGCATCTTCACAGTAAATGCGAACACTGTCCTGAACAGTTACAGGGATTATACTATGCAGACACAATATTTCAACGAATACAGCCCCGCCCTGGGGAGGCAGATGGAATGCAAGGTGTACGGCCATGCCGGACGCCCGGTCATTTACATTCCCTGCCAGGACGGACGGTTTTACGATTTTGAAAATTTTCGCATGACAGACACATGGGCGCCATGGATTGATTCCGGCGAGGTCATGGTCTGCGCCATTGACACGGTCGACCATGAGACGTGGTCGAACCCGGCGGGCGACGCCCGCTGGCGCATTGAGCGCTATGAGCAGTGGATCACCTATATCACCGATGAAGCGGTGCCGTTCCTCCGACGGTTGGCAAATGAGTATAATCACTGGGAAGGCTACCCGGGCGTGATGCTGTTCGGCTGCAGCCTGGGAGCGACTCATGCGGCGAACCTTTACTTCCGGCGCCCGGATCTGTTTGACGGACTTCTGGCGCTCTCCGGTCTTTACACGACGGAATACGGCTTCGGCTCCTACATGGACTATCTCGTCTATCAGAATTCCCCGATTCACTACCTTGGCGGTATGCCGAAGGATCATCCGTACATCGGACTTTACAATCTCAAGCGCGCCGTCATCTGCTGCGGGCAGGGGCCGTGGGAGGTGCCGGAGTACACACGCCATCTGAAGGAAATCCTCGACGCAAAGGGCATTCATGCCTGGGTGGATTTCTGGGGATACGACAGCAGCCACGACTGGGACTGGTGGTATAAGCAGGTGGTTTATTTCGTGCCCTGGCTTCTGGGCAGTGATGAGGCCGCATAAACGGACTATACGATCTGATATCAGAAGTTTTCACCGGTTTTTCATCCGGAATCCAATATATAGCATGCAAAAGCCTCCGTTCCATAAAACGGAGGCCTGTTTTTTAATTATTCTCCTTCCGATATCCCATAATTTCCTCCATGTTCCCGCACAGCTTATAGACTTATAACTGTTAAGTACCTTCACAGTTACAAGGGAAAAGCCCATTTAAAATCGCTACGCGATCTCAATCAACTATTGCAGCCAGCTTCCTTTGCAGTTCCGCAATCTGTCTTCTCTGCTCCTCAATCTGGCCTTTCTGCTCCTCGATCTG
>JAJQHQ010000048.1 GCA_021199655.1 Lachnospiraceae bacterium
ATCAGGGACAGTCAAGCAAATCTATTTCTGGTCATTTGAGTTTAGCAACAACAGTGTTCCTTAAGTGCCGAGACAATCTCCGCAATCAGGTCATCCTCACGGATGGCGGGGTTCTTACAGTCATTCTTTCCCCTGAATCTTTCCCGGCAGTTCCACGCCTTATACCGTGTCTTGTTCCGGTTGGTGTATGTGCGGCACACCATCGGACTTCCGCACTCCGCGCAAAACACAGTGCCGTAGAGGAAATGTGTCGGCGCTTTCGTCCGATGGATTCCGACTTCCCGTTCCTGCTTTTCCTTTTCAAAGATTGCCTTGACCTGATCCCACACCTCGCGGCTGACGATTCCTTCGTGTTCGTCCTGCACATAGTAGGTTTCATACTCAACATTCTTCATGAGCGCTTTGGTGGAAGGACTTGACGGAGTGATGGCAACCAGCTCACCAACGGCTGCTCAATCGGACTTTTTGATTTTTTGTATGACTGCTATCGGATTGTGATGATGTGAATTTTGTGAAAACGGTTGATTTCCTGTGAGCGGTTAGGTTATAATACAATAAATTCGCATGTTCCTGTTTAGCTTTGATTTTGAGGTAAGCAGTTTGGATAAGGAAGACATTGCCTTGACTTATACTATTGTCCGGTGGATATTTTCGCTTCGACAGGACTGGAAGGAGGATCAAATATGGTGAAGGAGTCAACGTTACAGGTCAAAATGGATTCTGATGTACTCAAGAGAGCAGAGTCATTGTATAGCAGCATGGGGACTTCGCTGGCAGAAGTATTGAGACTGTTTACGCTGAAAAGCGTTGAGGTGAATGGCATACCTTATGCGATGTCTGCTCCGGTAAAGAAAAATGGCCAAAGACTGGGAATTGCAAAAGGGAAATTTAAAGTCCCGGACGATATTGACGTGTATAACGATGAAATAGAGGAGATGTTTTATGGCGGAGGTGAGGAATGAGAGTCTTATTAGACACGCATATTCTACTATGGGCATTGACGGAAGATCCGAAGCTTCCAGAGGATGCCCAAAAGATTATATCTGACGTGAATAATGAAATTTTCTATAGCTCTGCCTCCATATGGGAAGTAGCAATCAAGCACATGAATCACCCTGATAGTATGCCTGTCTCGGCAAGGGAATTGTCGGATTATTGTAAGGGCGCTGGTTATGAAATGTTGCCCGTGATAGATGATCATGTATTTTCGTTGGAGACATTGTTTAGAGCGAAGAAAGCCCCACGGCACAATGATCCATTTGACAGGATAATGATAGCTCAGGCGAAAACAGAGGAACTCCAGTTTATTACGCATGATTCATTGTTGCCGTATTATAATGAAGAGTGCATTATGTGGGTATAAATAGAGACAGCCGCTTTTCATCATAAAAACAAAATACGAAAAGATTTGACCTGTGGAGATTTCCGCAGGTTTTTTCTTTTTGCGGCATACCTCGAAAATGCACTGATTCGCATGATTTGAAGTCCCTCTCCGGGGGCTTTTTTGCTATAGAAAAATGTAGAATCGCTATTGTACAGATAATTTTATTTTAATCTAAATTCTAAAACAAATTACTACATATTGTGGTATATGAAATAATAAAATACTAGATATTGGATTATCTTCGAAACTGTTCTTGGTTTGATGTCGAAGAATTCCTGCAGCAGCTGGAAGAACTGGCAAACGCCAGCTATGAGAACAGTTCCGATATTGTGAACATGGTTGAAAAATTTGTTCCGACGTTTCATCCGGCGGGAGAGAAAGGTCGTTAAGCATTTAAACAAACTGAAGCGGTGACGGAAATGGTTTTATACGCTGACGATGCTTAAATCAGATGGAAAATCGGGTGAAAATTGATGATGAGCTGGAAGCGGCTGCAAAGAAATACATAAAAGAATCGGGACATTCGTTCTGGGAGCCGCTTTCTGAGGATGAGGCAGTGAATGATGAAGCTGTGCGTGATCAGCCGGATTTTGTTCGGAATCAGTACGCTGAATATAAAAATAAAATGAAGACCGCGATGGACGGAGGATTTGCTGATCATCCGGAGCGGCTTCCAGACTGGAATGACATAGACGAATCTTACCGCACAGCTTTTCCTTTGACGGTCTATGACTTTATCAGAGGGGAAATCCTTGAGGGAGGCATCGGGATTATTACAGACGAGACGCATCAGTGCTTTTCACGGGAATATCTGGAAGAGATAGAGGATTATGCGAATTGCCACGAGAATGCAGTGTTTGCATTTGTGAACTGCGCTCTGGGAGAGAATGGCAAGAAGCTTTCTACCGGAGAATTTTTGCAGCGCTGGGTGAATGCTCTCTGTAAAACCAGTCCGCTGTTTGATTACCGGACAGGGGAAACAGATGCGCTGCAGAAGCATATTGAAGAGCAGTTGGAGAAAGTCAGAAAGGAGCTTTCTGTAGTTACGGTACTGATGAACCCGCAGTTCCTTTGTAAGAGGTGGGCTGGCAGGAAAGAAGGTTATGCGGCGCTCGGCGAAGCAATTACGATAGCAAGACAGGTCTGGGACGTAGTAAACTCACCTTTGATCCTATGCAGTGGAAGCGGCTTTTGGGATGTCGTTACGAAGCTGGACGGTGGTGCATCGGTCAACCTAAGATGGAGAAGCCAGAAGATTCTCCATTTGTAAAGCACTGGGAGACAGAGGATTGGCTGTGGTTTTTACAAGAAGGGAGAATAGAATGAACCATTTGATTGCAGGTAAGGACGGGGACAGCACCTCATTACATCTGGATGATTCAGCGAAATCAGGCATTTCTCCGGACCACTATGCTACAGAAAGATCCAGGTTTTGTGGACATCAAGCCCACAGCAGTTTTTCTTGATAATTTTAAACAATAAAACAACCTCCTAAAATTTATAGTCATAAGACCAACAGTGACTGGTCATCCGGCAAAATCGAGTCGACTTTGGAAGAGATAAGTTTACGGGCTACGGGAATGCGCCATTCATTGATGCCTTAACGGATGACCGACGACAAATATATATACGAGGTCGCCGCTATACGGCCCCGCCACTCACCTCCACGTGTTCTGTAGTGTATCGGTCTTATGAGAAAATAATAACAGGAGAATTAAAAACTAGAAAGCGAAAAAACCAATGAGTGGGTTTCATAACCCCATTGGTGCCTTTCGCAGAAAGGCGGACTATATATATGAAGAACGAATGGCTTACAATTGATGGTAAACAAGTCCTATGGGACGAATTTGCCTATATCCTGGATGATTACAGATCTAGAATCAAAAGGCAGTATGGCAATAAAATTTATAATCGTTTCTGCTATATGATTTCTCCAATTCAGGAGATGGCGGACATTTACCATAATCGTCCGGAAGACTGGCCCGCCGATTATGTTCTGGAGGAATTAGAAGAACAGGAATTTCCGAAATTGAAAAATAATGAATTGCCTGATGCAATCGGAGAAACATTTGATCAGATGGTGAAAATATTGGGAATCGATTCCGAAGCAATGCTTTCAATATGCGTTGAGAAATCGCAGATATCATATCAAAAAAAGCTTAAGGCGGAAGAAGAAGAAAAACATTAGACAGGCAAAAGCTCACGCATTAGCAGAAAAAGTCAGAGAAAAAGGCAACAATAGCGAAATCACTTTTCTGGTTGAATTGCAGAAAGCGAAGGAAAAATCATCTGATTACGAAACAATTGCGAAAGAGTGGCAAACAACAGAATTGCTGTGCCAGATTCTTGTATGTAAGCTATATACAGAAGTTGTTCCATATGATATACTGGACAAATCCTACGATCTGGATCTCATTGATAGTGAAAAAATAAGAGATCTTCTTAAAGAAAACGGATACGAATTTGATTATAAATGCTACCGCGATGATTTTATAGGAGACTGCTTGTCGAGTCCAACAATTATCCAGTGGAAAGGATTTATTGAGATTTGCAAGTCAAACGCAGAACGAATTTTGGGCTGCAAGATTAGTATTTGACAAAAATCCCGCAACTCGAAGAAATACCTGATTGAAGAGCAGACCCGGCCGGATAACAGTATCCTGCTCCGGTTGTTCGAGTACGCGACGCTGGTGGCACGGGATACAGCGAGTTTGGACGGCAATGTGCTGAAGGTGGAATTCCCGAACTGCGCAGTGCTGTACTTACATAGTACGAAGAATACGCCGAACAGGATGAGGATAGAGGCGAAAGCACCGACGGGAGTGCTGCCGATTGATGTCCTCGTAATGAAGCTGCAGGATTACACATTGGACGATATGATCGAAAAGGATCTGCTGCTGCTGTTTCCGTTCTACCTGTTCCGCTTCAGCGATTATATCTTGGCAAAATGTGATCAGGATACGGAGCGGCTGGAACCAGTCAGGAACGACTACCGCAGGATGCGGGAGCACCTGGCAGATTTGGTTGATAAGGGAGAACTGAGTACATTTTACAGGTTAACGATCATAAATTTGAGCAATATCGTGGTCGAGAATCTGGCAAGAAACTACGTGAATGTGGTGAAAGGAGTGCAAGCGGTTATGGGTGGTAAAGTGATTGAGACAGATGTAAAGAAGATTTTAAAGGAAGAACGTGTGAACACAGAACGAGAACGGCGCAGGGCAGATGCAGCGGAGCATAAGAATACTATCCTGCAGGAAGAACTGGAAAAGGTGAAGCGTCAGCTCCATGAAGCCATGTTACAAATAGATGGTCCGAAGCCGGTGCAGCAGTAACCTGTGCGCGAATTCAATTTTGAAAGGAGAAGGTCAATGTCTGTAGAAAATATGGGCCGTATCCCCGCTTCATAAGCCGTCAGGTAATCCTGACAAGCTGCGATAATCTGTTTAGCATTTCGGTCAATGATGTTCTGAATTAAGATTGCGAAATCATTTCCCTCGGTGCGATACCGGCGGAGATATTTTTTACTGACAGGGAACATTTTTATGTAATGGATGCCATGCCGATTTTTTGGTCTGGTTGATGACCGGGGAGGTAGAGCAAATTATTCGTTTTTTGGAGCCGCCGCTGGTATGTTGGAACGAATTGGAACGGCGAAGTCCTGTTTCTGCCCACGATAACGAAGCCGAATCACAAGTACGTAGGGACGTTTGTCTTTATACAGAACTTGTGGATCTTCTTTGTATTTTTCTAACAATGTTTTGTCTATCGTGACAAGTTTCATGGCAATCTCCTTTATCTAAAACAGAGCCAACCTTACGGAAGGCTCTGTATACACGTAAGCGATATTCTACGCCATCAGGCACCCCGTCGCTTGCGGAGGTTAAACATACACGTTCATTATATTCTGACCGTAATGACCGGTTGGCATCTATGCCTGTAATCATTATATGCAGATCGTTGAAAAAAATCAAGATCTATGGAGAAATTTGGAAGAATTGTTATGTGTATGTCCTGAACCAGAACGGAGTTATTACGTCTTATTATGTGGATAAAGAAAACAGCGCAGCTGAGTGTTTTCCATAAATATGGCATCGCCTGCTTCAAGAAGAGATGCAAGGTTGTGTGCGAGAAGGATTAAATCAGCATCTTTTACAGTAAAATACCAGTGTGAAATCGCACAGATTCCATATACTGAATGCAGAGGTTTGTGAAGATATTGAATCAATATCATTTGCTTTGCCTCTGCTTTACTATGAGCAGCGGTTTGAATGCCTGCTCGAAACGGCTAATGTCGTTTCCTGTAGTAAGTCAGTAAGGAAGGTGCGAAGGATGAATGTCAGAGAAAAATACAGAAGATTTGTCTGTGCGCTGTTGGCTTTCGGAGTATTGTCGCTGGCATTATGCGGAGCGGCAGTATTTCAGGATGCAGATCAATCCGGGAGTGACGGCACATCTGTGACCGCAGATCAGTCTGCGGGCAGTGAAAACACCGCCTCTCTTCGCCAGGTGGAAGGCAGCGCCGATGATACAGAAAACGCTGCGCGTGTCATCGGCACTGGCAGCGTGTCCGCTGCCGGCCGGAAGCAGGTCTATGTGGGCGGCACACCGATCGGGATCTATCTGGAGACAGACGGGGTCTATGTGGTGGATACCGGAACGATCACCGCCAGGGACGGCAGTTCCTGCTGCCCGTCCGAAAATATTGTGCAGTCCGGCGACTATATCCTGGCGGTGGATGGAGAGGAAGTCAATACCAAGGAGGAACTGATAGCCTGCCTTTCGGAATGCGGCGGGAATTCCGTTGTTCTCGATGTGGACCGGCAGGGAGAGCAGATCAGCCTGAAGATTACTCCGGTACTGGATTCGGACGGGGATTACAGAGCCGGGATCTGGGTACGCAACGATACGCAGGGGATCGGGACGCTGACCTGGGTCGATGAGGAAGGGTATTTTGGCGCACTGGGACACGGAATCAGCGACGTGGACACGGCCGGACTTTTGGAGATTGAGACCGGCACTCTTTACAGCGCAGAAGTGGTATCCATCGTCAAAGGCGAGGCGGGCACGCCCGGTGAACTGTCCGGGATCATCCACTATAGTGGGAACTGTCAGATCGGTATCATCGAAGAAAACGAGGAAAACGGGATCTTCGGCCGTGTGACCGGGTTTTCACTGGCCATAGAGGATGAGACGCTTACAGAGACCGCATTGAAATCGGAAGTGGAAAAGGGCGCGGCTGTGATCCGCTGCACAGTGGACGGCACCTGCCGGGAGTATGAGATAGAGATCAAAGAAGTGCGAACAAACAGCGGCGATATCAACAAGGGTATGGTGATCGAGGTGACCGATCCTGAGCTTCTGGCTCTTACAGGCGGCATCGTGCAGGGAATGTCCGGTTCGCCAATCCTGCAGAATGGCCGCCTGGTCGGCGCGGTGACTCACGTGTTTGTCAATGATCCGACGAAAGGGTACGGGATTTTTATTGAAGATATGATAATATAAGGAACCAAAGGCCAGGAATAGAACGCTTGAGTTCCTATTCCTGACCTATGCTTACTTCTTTCAGTCCAGCTTCATATCCCCGTCTTTGACCCAGCCGAGTTTTCTGACCGCGAGATTGATGAGCGGGCAGAGGACAGCGGGGAGGACGAAGCAGATGAGGACGAGACCCAGCCAGTCAGAGGCGGTGACGGCAGCTTTTGCGCCGTTGGCAATGTCACTCATCCATCCGGTGTAGACGCCGATCGGGCCGACGAAGCCGCAGGTCCCCATGCCGGAGGATACGGCGGTGCCGTTCATCTCCATGTGGAAGACACAGGTCGCGATGGGACCGGTGATCGCGGAGGTCAGGATCGGAGCGATCCAGATGCGGGGATTTTTGACAATGTTGCCCATCTGCAGCATGGAGGTGCCGACACCCTGAGAGACGAGTCCGCCCCAGCGGTTTTCCGGGAAGGACATGACCGCGAAGCCGACCATCTGTGCGCAGCACCCTGCGACCGCGGCGCCTCCGGCCAGACCGGTCAGACCCAAAGCGGCGCAGATGGCGGCTGAAGAGATCGGGAGTGTCAGTGCGATACCGACTACCACAGAGACCAGAATGCCCATCAAAAACGGCTGCAGATTGGTCGCCCACATGATCAGGTTGCCGACCTTCATCGCTGCCGAACCGAGCGCCGGAGCCCACCAGGCTGAAAGCGCGATACCGACGCCAATCGTCACCAGCGGTGTCACCAGAATATCAATTTTTGTTTCTTTCGAGACCGCTTTGCCGATCTCGGAAGCCAGGATGGCGATAAACAGCACCGCGAGCGGGCCGCCTGCGCCGCCGAGCGCGTTGGCCGCGAAGCCGACCGTGATCAGCGAGAACAGAACCAGCGGCGGACAGTGCAGCGCGTAACCGATCGCCACGGCCATCGCCGGACCGCTCATGGCGGTGGCCAGAGATCCGACTGTATAATCCACGCCGCTGACGGTAGCAACCGTCTGTGTCAGAAATGCGATCTGAAACTGCGTGCCGATCGTGTTGATGATCGTACCGATCAGCAGAGAGCAGAACAGACCCTGTGCCATCGCACCGAGCGCGTCAATTCCATATCGTTTCAGGGAAATTTCGATGTCTTTTCGTTTCAGAAATGCCTTTACCTTTTCCATAACCTTCTCCTCTTGTGTCGTTACCTGGTTGACTGGTTAAGCCGCATTATACTCTTTTTTTCACATTTCGCGACCTGAAATCTTCAATTTTTTTAATTTCGGCGTTCCGCCCACCCCCAAAGAAAAATACAGCTGATAACAGGTAAATTTGCATAGCCCGTGTTTTTTGCTGTTTTGAACACCGTTACGAATGATTTTCATTTTTATAAAAAACAGACTATCGGGATGACGGGAAAATGTGATATGATAAAAACGAATTCTCTCGTAACTGTTCCGTGTGTTTACTATTACGCAGTAAGGGCGAAGGATTGTTCCGGATAGAGTAACTGTTCAGTACCTTCACAGTTACGGGAAAAAGTCCATTTAAAATCGCTGCGCGATGGGACTTTTTCCTGTAGAATGAACGTTTTCATACGTACCTCGCAGCGAGTGCGAGGTACTGTCCTGAATAGTTACCGGATAGTTACAGTATCACTATATATTTATATCTTAAGGAGACGAGTTATGCCAGTATTTGATTTCAGCAGCAGCCCATCGGAGAAAAAACAGGCTGCGGAGTGCACGTATACCATTTTCCGCTCAAATGAATCCACACCATCGGCCGAGCGGCCGATCCTCATTCTGGACAACAGCAAAAGACAATGGAAACACCATTCTAACGGTATTTTTTCAAAACCGGATCAGAAGACGGCATTTGAATTTGACGAGGAGGGCGGTACGGAGTCTGCCGATATTTTGCAGGTGGACGCACGTTTTGTCAGCCTGCTGCGCTGGCTCGGGGAGAGCCATATCCGGGTGCGCCTTTCCGGAGCGAACCGGGAGGACGGCTATGCGGTGTACCGCATCCGGGAGATCGCCTATGGCGGCGCGACAAAGCTTTCCGCCGAGGACGGATTTCTGCAGTTCATGATCGAGCGGCTGCTCGCGAGCGACGCGCCGGGGAACGAGATCGAGGAGGACGAGCAGGAGGAGACCGGCGACGATATGAAGCTGACCAGCCTGCAGAGCATCACGGACTTTCTGAACTGTGCGGGGCGGACGCTGCCGGACAACATCCGGCTGTGGGCGCGGCGCAATCTCGCGGTAGCGCGTTCCCATGAGGTGACGGCAGAGGAGCGGCGGCACGCGCAGAGAGCGCTCTCCATCATGCTGAACATTCACTGGAAAAGCAATTATTTTGAATCCATCGACCCGCAGGAGGCCAGACGGATCCTCGATGAGGAGCTTTACGGTATGGAACGGGTAAAGCAGCGCATCATCGAGACGATCATCCAGATCAACCGCACTCACACACTCCCGGCCTACGGCATGCTGCTGGTCGGACCGGCGGGGACCGGCAAGTCGCAGATCGCCTACGCCGTGGCGCGCATCCTGAAGCTGCCGTGGACGACTCTGGACATGAGTTCCATCAACGACCCGGAGCAGCTCACGGGCAGCTCGCGCATTTACTCGAACGCAAAGCCGGGCATCATCATGGAGGCCTTTGCTGCGGCAGGCGAGTCGAACCTGGTCTTTATCATCAACGAGCTTGACAAGGCAGCAGCCGGAAAAGGCAACGGCAATCCTGCCGATGTCCTGCTGACCCTGCTGGACAACCTTGGCTTTACCGACAATTACATCGAATGTACAGTGCCGACCGTCGGCGTCTATCCGATCGCGACCGCGAACGATATGAGCCAGATCAGCGCGCCACTGATGTCGCGCTTTGCTGTCATTGAACTCCCGGATTATACCCCGGAAGAGAAAAAGATCATCTTCTCGCAGTTTGCTCTGCCGAAGGTCTTAAAGCGCATGAGCATCCGTCCGGAGGAGTGCATTGTGCCTTCTGCTGCTGTTGACGCTGTAGTTGAAAAATACTCGAACACCACCGGTATCCGCGATCTGGAGCAGGCGGCGGAACACATTGCCGCGAACGCGCTTTTCCAGATCGAAGTGAATCACGTGCCTGCGGTGGAGTTTACCGCGGAGGCGGTGCGGGCGCTGCTGGAAGACACACTCATTTCATGAGCATACATGGGAATGATGTGTTTTTTATATGGAGGAGGGAATTGCTGCTTTGTTAGCATTACTACTGGTGTTTGGCTGTATGGTGCCGGATTATTTCTGGCTTAAATCCATGCACGACAAACTCCCTATGAAGAAACCGATGATCGTGCTTTTCTCATTCTTGCTGCACACTTTCTGCGTTATCAGCGCAAAGGCTTTTGCAGCGTTAGAATTCCAGGATCTGCATGCATTTGTCTATGGGATGCGTATCTATGGGACGATCCTTTTGTGCCCTATAGCCCTTTGTATCGCGGCAAAGGCTGGGAAATGGAAACTGCGGGATGTATCTGATATCGTATCAGTGGCCCTGATGTACGGATTGTTTGCGATACGTATCAACTGCCTCAAAAACGGCTGCTGCAGGAGCGTCCCGGTCACATTCCTTGGCGGGCACCGGCTCCCGATTGTGGAAGCGGAAATGCTGCTGTGGGCCATCCTGGCGGTGTACTGGCTGCCGAGAGTGAAACGCGGGGAAACTTATGGGCAGGTCTATCCGTGCCTGATGATTTCGTATGGGATATTCCGTTTCATCATCGAATGGTTCCGGGAGGAATATGTCCCCGTTGGTTCCTGGCACATGGGGCATATCTGGTCCCTGGTCTGCCTGATTATTGGGCTGAGCGCCTGTTTTTCGATTCAGTCACAGCATAAAGCCCGGAAGGGCGTACAAAAGAGGAGGAGATAAGTATGGCAAAAAATATGCTCCGGAGGATGCTTTCATTCATCCTAGTATTCGCTTTGCTGGCACCGACAATATTCGAGCTGCCGGTTTTCTCAATCACGGCAAGTGCGGCGACGGAATTGGCACTGTCTGTTAACGGTCTGTCGGCTTCCTATGAAACGTCCGGCAGTGCTAATTCCGTCTGGTCGGCAGACGGAAATAAGTTAAGCTACGCAGGAAATTCCTACGCAAGCGGATGCAGTGGCTACAACTATGCCTCGTGTACCCTTACGCTTACAAATACTTCCGGGAGGCCGGGGCTTCTTGAATTTTCCTATTCATGCAGCTCGACCGGATTTACAGGCACTTCCACTACGTTTAATGTCAACGGGAATAATAACAACCTGGATCCATATGATAGTATAAGCGGCAGCTTTAAGGATGGTACTGCGATATCCTTAGCCCCGGGGGAATCCATTACGGTATATACATACTTAAACCAGGGCGCCACTCTCTCCGCAACCCTTTCAAATATTACCCTGACATTGACGGGGTATACAATCACAAACTCGCTAAAGAACATAAGCAGCAGCAACACTGCTTCCTATGTGGACGAGAACTCGGAGTATACTACGACGCTGACACCCGCAAACGGGTATATGCTGCCGGAAACCATTGAAGTCACGATGGGCGGGACGGAGCTGTCTTCAGGCTACACCTATGATTCGGCCACTGGCTCCCTTACGATCCCGGAAGTAACCGGGGATGTCGTAATTACAGCGGCCGGTATAGCGAAGACATGGAGCCTTGCTGTCACGGAAGACCATACATTTGCGGAGGTGCATGCCGGATATACGGTAGCGCCTGCTGCGGAAACCTTCACTATAGAAAATACCGGGAACCAGGATGCCGCGAACCTGACTGTTACGCTTTCAGGGGATAATGCAGACAGCTTTACGCTTAATAGAGGCAGTCTGGCAGCAGCTTTAAGCATTGGGGATGCCACATCCTTTACGGTACAGCCGGTTACCGGGCTGGATGCAGGCACATATACAGCAAAAGCTGTGATTACCGCAGACAATATTTCGGAATCGGTCAGCCTTTCATTTACCGTGTCTGCCCATGTCTTTAACGAGGCGGATTATACGGTTACGAAAAAAGCTACCTGCACGGAAGCAGGGGAGAAAACTGCCACTTGTGCCCATAGCGGATGCACGGCAACCGATACCAAGGTTATCGAAGCATTGGGGCACGATTACCACGCAGTTGTCACGGCTCCAACCTGTGAGGAAAAAGGGTATACCACTTATACCTGCACCAGATGTAATGAGAGCTTTGTGGGTGATGAAGCAGAAGCTACGGGGCATACCTGGGGCGAATGGGAGACGGTCACCGCGCCTTCCTGTGAATCCGGCGGATACCGGACCCGTTCCTGTGCCGTATGCGGAAAGATTGAAGAAGAACAGGTAAGCGAAACCGGGCATACCTGGGATACGGACTATACGGTCGATAAGAAAGCAACCTGTACGACAGATGGCAGCAAGTCCATCCATTGCTCTGTCTGCGGCGCGGTAAAGGACAGTGTTGTAATCCCGGCGACCGGACATAGCTTTACCAAGTATGTTTCGAATAATAATGCTACATGTACGGGAGATGGCACGAAAACCGCTGAATGTGACCATGGCTGCGGGGCAACCGATACGGAAACGAATGCAGGCACTGCATTAGGCCATGATTTCACTGCCGGCGAGACTGTAGCGGCAACCTGCACATCGGAAGGGTATACGCTTTATACCTGCACACGCTGCAGCGAAACAGAGAAAAGGAATCTGACGGATGCCCTTGGGCACACACCAGGGGCTGCGGCTACCTGTACAACAGACCAGGTCTGCACAGTATGCACGACGATCCTTGCAGGGAAGTTCGGGCATACGGCGGGGGCAGCAGCGGACTGCACGACCGACCAGACATGTACGGCTTGCGGGGCTGTCCTTACAGCTGCACTCGGGCATACAGCAGGGGAGGCCGTAACTGAAAATGAAAATGCAGCTACATGTACGGAAGCAGGATCTTATGAAAGCGTTATATACTGCACGGCATGCAATGCGGAAATCAGCAGGAAAACCGTAATTATCGGTGCCCTTGGGCATACTGCTGTGACGGATGCGGCTGTTTCCCCTACCTGTACAGCAGACGGGCTGACAGAAGGAAGCCACTGCTCCGTATGCGGGGAGGTGTTTACGGCACAGGAGGTAATACCGGCCAAAGGACATGATTATATAGAAACCGTGACAGAGCCGACCTGTACATCCGGGGGTTATACAACTTACACCTGCAGTACCTGCGGCTACAGCTATACGGATAAGGAAACGTCTGCAACCGGGCATGACTGGAGTGAATGGGTGACAGTGACGGAGCCATCCTGTGAGGGGACGGGGTACCAAAAACGCACATGTAAGGTATGCGGCGAAGTGGAAGAAAGCGGCATCAGCGAGACAGGGCATACCTGGGAAACGGTTTATACAGTCGATAAGAAAGCAACCTGTACGACAGATGGCAGCAAGTCCATCCATTGCTCTGTCTGCGGCGCGGTAAAGGACAGTGTTGTAATCCCGGCGACCGGACATAGTTTTACGGCATATTCTTCGGATGAGAATGCCACTTGTACGGAAAATGGCACGAAAACAGCTGCCTGTGACCATGGCTGCGGGGAGACAAATACGGTAACCGACAGCGATTCCGCGCTGGGGCACGATTACCAGAGTACGGTGATTGCCCCGACCTGTACCGAGAGCGGCTATACCATCCATCTTTGCTCAAGATGCAGTGATTATTATACGGACAGCTATACGGAGGCTGCCGGGCATACCTTTGGGGAATGGACAACGGTTTCCTCTGAAACCTGTGAGGATGATGGGCTCGAAGAGAGGACGTGCCTTATCTGCGGGGAAGTGGAAAACAACCATGTTCCGGCATCCGGACATACATGGGAAAGCGGTTATACGGTTGATAAGACGGCGACCTGTACAACGGACGGGAGCAAATCCATCCATTGTTCCGCCTGCAATGCGGTAAAAGACAGCGAGGTAATCCCGGCAGCGGGGCATACATATGTCCTGAAGGATGCGGTTGCAGCCACCTGTACAACAACAGGGCTGACGGAAGGGGCATACTGTTCTGCCTGCAACGAAGTATTCCAGGCGCAGCAAACAATACCGGCTTTAGGCCACCGCTATCTGGCGGTGACCACAAACCCATCCTGTACAGAGGCCGGGTACACGACCTATACATGTACCCGCTGCAAAGAAAGCTATTCTGCCGATGAAACACCTGCAACGGGGCATACATGGGGAGAATGGGTGGTTGTACAACAGGCAACCTGTGCATCAGAAGGGTTACAGAAACGCACCTGCAAAGTGTGCGGGGCAGAAGAGGAGCAAGCCATCAGCGCAGCCAGCCATACCTGGGATACTGCATTTACCATCGATAAGGAAGCAACCTGTACCACAGACGGCAGCATGTCAATCCATTGCCTGGTATGCGGCGCGGTAAAAGACAGCACGGTAATCCCGGCAACAGGCCATTCCTATGGCAGCCCGGTATTTACATGGGCAAATGACGGGAAAAGCTGTACAGCAATCTTCACCTGTATCAATGATGAAAACCATGTTGAAACGGTCACTGCGGGAATTTCGTCCGCTTCGGAGACAACGTTACTGGCCTCGGTGTCTTTTGAAGGTGAAACTCAAACTTCGCAGTATAAAATTGCCAGTGTACCTTGAAAACTCAATAAA
>JAJQHQ010000039.1 GCA_021199655.1 Lachnospiraceae bacterium
GCCTTCTCCCGATCGCCTGCGTCAGAGAACACGCTGCAGGGTGGCGACCCGTCCAGGATGTCCAGGTTTTTCAATTCGTCCGGGAACACCTGCAGCCGGTTAAATTCCCGGATGTCCATCAGGTAGGTATGCGCCGGATGGTGGTTCTGCACATAAATCTTTTCCATGTCCGGATCAATCTCGCAGTTCCCCACCACGTCATATCCGGCCAGCTTGTAGCCCATCGAAGACCCGCCGCCGCAGGAAAAGCAGCTGAACACTGTTTTCCCGTTCTTCTCCACCTTTTTCAGGTCAGACAGCTTCCATCTCCACGGGAACCGGTGCTCAGTTGAACCGGAACCCGCATCTGGGGCATTCATGCTCGAATTCCTCATCCCCGAACTCCTCCTCGTCATACTCCTTATTCTCTGCCGGACGCCCTTCCACATCCACGGAGAACAGTTCCACAATCTCCTTGTCGTTAAAGCCGGTCAGCTCCACGTTGAAATCCACACCCTGCAGATCCGCAATCTCCACCTTCAAAAGTTCATTGTCCCATCCGGCATTCAGCCCGATCCGGTTGTCAGCCAGAATGTACGCGCGCCTCTGTGCCTCCGTCAGATATTCCTCCTTGATGCAGGGAACCTGTTTCAGCCCCAGCTTCTGCGCAGCATAGAAACGGCCATGCCCGCAGAGGATCGTGTTGTCCTTCGCAATGATGATGGGCGACAGGAAACCGAATTCCTGGATGCTCGCCGCAATCTGCGCGATCTGTAATTCCGAATGCGTCCGCGCATTCCTCGCGTAAGGGATTAGCTTCTCCACATCCTCCATGTAATACTGTGTCTTTTTCTCCATCTCTACCTCCGTCACTGTCCTGCCCTTGTCCGGAGCAGCCGCTCCATCACATCGTCCTGCGGCGTGGCACCCTGCCACTCCACGGAACAGTTTTCTTTCACCACCTGGTAAATCTGATACCAGATCTGGTTTACCTGCTTCATGTACTGCTGGGACATGGAAACATACGGGGACGCAATCGCGTTCCCTGTCGTCGGATGCTTTGCCAGGAACCCGTATTCGGAAATACATTCCTCACACTGGATCCATCTGGATACCGACATGGCGTACTGCTCCACAAGCTGGGTGCTCACCAGCCGGTCACATCCGCGCTCTTTCAGCCATTTCCATGTGTCCGTAAATACCTCCGCCGCACACAGATCTTTCCCGTCCTTCTGTTTTGCTTTTAAGAATTCCCGGACCGGCGGCATGTCCGCGCCTTCGATGGAAGCCGGCGCGGGCAGCTCCACAACCTTTGCCTCCCGGCCGGTCTCAATCTTTTCCGTCAGCGCCTTCGGCTTCCGTCCCGCGCCCGGCCTTGCACCGCCGCGTCTGGTTCCGTCCTTCGCCACCTTCCCTCACCACCTTTGATTTCTTTGAATTGTTTGATTTCGTTTGATTAATACCCTGTTTGAATTCCGGTTTTTCTGCACGACACCCCCGCACCGTTCCCTGGAGAAAAGGCCGCAGAGATTTTCCCTGCCCCTCCCCGTCAGACAACTGCCCGCCGGAAACAGGCGTGTGTATGCACACTGCTCACGGATTCTCAGGTTTCCTCTTCTTCCACCGGTCACCGCGCTCCGCATGGATCCGTGAATGGCACGGCTTGCAGAGTGCGATCAGGTTGGCCCTGTCATGTGTGCCGCCCTCGCTCAAAGGCAGCTTGTGGTGGATCTCCTCGGTTGGAACATAGATTCCCTTCGCAAGGCAGACCTCACACAATGGATGCGCCGCGGCATAGCTGTCCCGGATTCGCTTCCATGAACGGCCGTACCGCTTCTTCGTCTGCGGGTTCCGGTCATATTTCTCGTATCTTTTATTTTCCATCTTCTGGTGCTCCTCGCAGAACCGCCCGTCTGTCAGGTTCGGACAGCCCGGAAAAGAACATGGCCGCTTCGGTCTTCTCGGCAATCTCCACACCTCCATTCGCAATCTGCCGCCTGTCACGGCTGCCCCTCCGCAAAGGAAACAGGCTGAGTTTCACTCCCGGCAAAAACGCCCCAAAGGATTTCTCCCTCAGGGCGCAGTACCATTTTCCAATTTCGTCAGCCTAACATTATCATAAAGGCCGGCTGTAAATCTCTGTATTTTACTGTACGCTTTCCGGAATCCGGATCAGATCCAGCGCTTTCCTGTGCAGCTTGAATACGTTGTCAATCCCGTAGTTCAGTTCCACCGCGATCTGCTCCCAGCTGGAATACGACACGTACCGCATTTCCAGAAGTGTCTGGAGCTCCGGATCGTCCATCTTCGCAATGGCGTCCAGAATCTGCCGCTTCAGTTCAATCAGCTGGACCATATCCTGTTTCAGGCGTTCCTCCAGATCCAGGATCCTCACAATCACATCTTCTTTTTTATGGACATCGCGTGTTGCACATCCCGGCATATCCGAGATGGTTGACGTGGCTTTCAGCGCCATGTCATTCAGGGACGCGATCTGCTCTATCCTGGTATTGATCCTCTGGTCCACGCGGTACGCCTTCATCAGAAAATTCTTCGCCGCTGTCTGCTGTCTGTTCATAATGCTCTACCTCCGACTGGATTTATTTTTTATCCCACGGATTGACTCTGATTGTCTGATTTCTTCCTGCAGCCTCCGAATCAGATATTCCCCATCCACCTTCGTCAGCATCTCATACCACTGTGACCGGAAGAATTTTTCCAGCTGCAGTGCCTCGTGGATGGCATCTTGATTTCCCGGATTATGCTTCACCTTTTTTAACGCCGCCCGGTAATCCGCCACAGCCTGCAGCACAATGGCATTCGCCAGCCGTTCATAAGGATTTTCCGCCAGGTTCTTATTCGCTGCCATGCTTCCCCACCTCCGCCTTCACGGCGTCAATCAATGCCGCCTGTGTGCTGTTCTTCTGTTCCAGTGCTTTCAGTACACGCTCATCAATCGTTCCGGCGGTTATGATATGCTGCACCACAACCGTCCCGGATGTCTGCCCTTGCCTCCAGAGACGCGCCACCGTCTGCTGGTACAGCTCCAGGCTCCATGTCAGCCCGAACCAGACCAGTGTGCTTCCGCCGCTCTGCAGGTTCAGCCCGTGTCCGGCAGAAGCCGGATGGATCAGGCCAACGGCGAACTCGCCGCGGTTCCACATCTCAATACTTCCCGGAGAGGAAATCCTTGCGTATTCCACCTTCAAAGCATCCAGCCGTCCGGTAATCCGCTCCAAGTCATGCTTGTACCAATAGGCCACAAGCACCGGTTTTCCGTTCGCCGCCTCAATAATGTCCTCCAGTGCATCCAGCTTTCGGTCATGGATATCCTCCACACATCCGACATCCGAATACACCGCACCGTTCGCCATCTGTAAAAGCTTCCCGGACAGGGACGCCGCGTTCGCCGCCGTGATTTCCCCTTCCGGCAGCTGCAGCACCAGGTTCTGTTTCATTTCCTCATAGTGCTGCTTCTCCTTCTCGTCCATATAGACCGGATACTCTGTACTGATCAGCTCTGGCATTTTCAGATAGTCCGTTCCCTTCATGGAAATGGTAATGTCAGAGATTTTGTCATAAATCCGCTGCTCTGCTCCCGGCCGCAGCTTATAGCTGTAAACCACCGGCCCGTTCATCTTATCCGGCGTAAAATAATCCACGCGGTACTGCCCGATGAACCGTCCCAAGCGTTCCCCCATGTCCAGGCACCGGAACTCTGCAAACAAATCCATCAGACCATTGGAAGAAGGCGTACCGGTCAGCCCCACGATCCGCTTCACCTTCGGCCGCACCTTCATCAGCGACCGGAAGCGTTTTGACTGCCAGTTCTTAAACGAACTCAGCTCGTCAATCACCACCATGTCATAGTCAAACGGCATCCCGGATGACTCCACCAGCCACTGCACGTTCTCCCGGTTGATGATGTAAATGTCCGCATCCTTTTGGAGTGCCGCCCTCCGCTCCGCCGCGGATCCCACCGCCACGGAATACCGCAATCCACGCAGATGGTCCCATTTTTCAATCTCTTCGCCCCAGGTATGCCGCGCCACCCGTAAAGGCGCGATCACCAGAACTTTCTGCACCTCAAAGTGCTCATACATCAGCTCCATAACCGCCGTCAGGGTAATGGAGCTTTTGCCCATTCCCATATCCAGAAACACGGCAGCCACCGGATGCTGCTTTATAAATTCAATCGCATATTTCTGATAATCATGAGGATTGTATCTCATCCAGAATCCCTCCAATCTGTTCCGCTCCGTCCAGTATGTAAGTGGTAAAACCCAGAGCCGCCAGAAGCCTGTGCCTGGATTCCTGCAGCGGCCTCGGCTTTTTGCCCGGAGCCTTCACCTCCACAAATCCGATATGCCGTCCCGGCAGCAATACAATCCGATCGGGCATCCCGTCAAATCCCGGTGACACCCACTTCGGGCAGATCCCGCCGCGCCTTTTCACTTCCGAAACCAGTTTCTGCTCAATGCTCTTCTCCCGCACCGCCATACCTCCGTCAATTTTCAAGAATGCAGGTCATGACAGTCTCTATATAACTTTTATATAAGGATTTTTTTATTTCCCTTATAGCAACTTTTATATATGACTATCACGACTTGCATAAATGGCTTAAAATCAGGATTTCTTAAAACTTCCTGTTTTAAAAAAAGTTTTTCCTGTAACCGTCACGACCTTCACGGCCACCTGACACAACCGTTTCTCCTTAACACTATTTTAGAGAAAGTCTTTCGCATAACCGTCACGACCTTCACAGGAAATCCTGACCATCCTTCAGCTTGAGCCCATAAATCATCATCCCCGCACTGGTCTTTCTGCGGACGTACCCCGCATTCTCCACTGCTGTATAAAAGTCTGTCGTGCTCCGGGTATATTCCCCAGACTGGATGCAATACGCCCGGTACTGCTGATAGAACTGCCCGGACTTTTCCTTATAGGAAGGATCCACATCACAGCATTCACTGATGAAATGACCGAGCCAGTTGTTTTCCTCCCGGTATGCGTCAATCGCATCCTGCACCACCTTCGGAAGCGGCGTATGGAAGTGCATATCGATGGCTTTCTTCGCGCCCTCGATAATCCAGGCCATGATGGCGGCCCCTGCATTTTCAAACAGGTACTCCGAATAATTCTTGATGTCGTTCTTCCCTTCAATCTTCGCATTGAACGGGATCACGATCAGCCGCCGCCAGATTCCGTCGTCCGTTGCTCCGACCTTCGGCAGATGGTTCGTATACAGCACCAGGGTGTGGCTTGGAGAGAAGGCAAACGGTGCCTTGTATTTCTTCTCCGCGAAAATCTCATCCGTAGAGCAGAGCTGCTTGACCATCGACGTGTTCAGCCGCATCCCCTCCTGCATCTCCGAGGAAATAATGAGGCGTCTGCCCTTCAGCTCCGCCATTTCCGGCTTCACGTTCCGCTTGCAGTTCATGGTCAGTGTCTCCGCCGACAATTTCCCGGAGTAGGTTCCCATCACCCGCGCCACCGTGTTCCAGAACGTGGATTTCCCGTTCGCGCCGCTGCCATAGGCAATGATCAGATGCTCCTGGTAGACCCTGCCGACTGCTGCCATCCCCACGATCTGCTGCACATACGCAATCAGGCTCTTATCCCCGCAGAAGAACAGATCCAGGGCATCCTCCCACAGCTTCTTTCCATCCTCTCCCGGAGCACACGCGGTACATTTCGTGATGTAATCCGCCGGATCATGCGGCTTCCCGCCGGCCAGTCCCTTTTTCAGGTCAAACGTCGCTTCCGGCGTATTCAGCAGGTTTTCATCCGTATCCAGGGAATTGACATTGATGAGGATCATCGGCTTTGCCACATTCAGCGCCGACGCCACATACTTCCAGTCCCTGCGCTTCATGACGAACGCCAGATAACCCCGCGCGGCTATATAAGCATGGAACAGCTTTATCTGCTTCCCGGTCACGGCTTTCTCCAGCGGCTTCCCTCCGGCCTTCACCGTCTCCTCATCCACGCCGCTTGTCACCAGCGCTTCCGCCAGCCGCTGCACGCAGTCATTCGCATCCTCCAGCTGAAGGTCAAGGAATTCCTCCAGGGCGCCCACCGCATACTGCTTGTCCTCAATCCACGCCTGCCCGTCATAACGCAGAAAATCCGTGGCCTCGGAGAAACGCAGCTCGCCGCCGTATTCCATAATCAGCGCCTTCGCCTGTCCGATATCGGAATAATCGCCCGGTTTCAGGGATCCGTCCCGGAAGTCGCTGTTGTACTCGTCCGGCTCCACATAGCCTTCCTGCGTCTGCACCGTGTTCCGGTAAAACTTCAAAGCGGAGTGCCAGATGGTTTTCAGTTCTTCCTTATCCAGAGGCGGATCACACTTCGCCGCTTCTTCCAGGAAAATCTTCTTCGCCTTCTCCGTCTCCCCGAAACGCTTCAATGCCCGCCCGGCGAAATGGGAAAGCGTCCGGTTCCTGGTTCCCTGGGAGATTTTCCCGTCCGGCCTCCAGCTGCAGTCATCCGCATCCTCATCTCCGGTCCCGGCCAGGACTTCCACTTCCTCGTCAATCGTGTTCCATCCCTCGTGCCAGCACACCTCGCCGCAGTCCGCGCCAAAAATGAACCTCGCCGCATCCAGGGCATTGCCGTCAAAGAACGGGTACACCTTCTGGATCGCACGTTTCAGCGCCGCGTAATATTCCGCGTCTTCCGTTTCATTAATTTCAAAATACACGTGGTACTTCGGCCGCGCCGCCTTCCCGTCCTTCGGGATCATATGATGACGACTGGGCGCTACCGCAAAAGAATAATCCTCAAAGAGCTTCTTCATCTTCTCCGCTGTGATCCATTCCTCCGGATTCTCCGAATGGTCATTGTCACAATCCATCACAATCACATTCGATCGGATGAAATTCCCCACACTGCGGTAATTGTCCTTATACTCCGCGCACACATGGTCAAACCTCACCGCCGCCTGCAGCTCCTCCGCACTCATGACCGATACCCGGTTCGGATATCGGCAGTTCTTCGCGTCTGATACCACATCAGCTGTCTGCAAAATAAGCTTCATAAAATTCAAACCTCCCTCATGTTTTCCGTAAAATAACGGATCCTCATCTGCTTCTTCTCCGCCTTCGCAATCTCCGCTTCCATCCCGGAAGAAATCCTCTCGCCGAACACCCACACCTCCGAGCAGTGCCCCAGAAGCACCATGCCCATGAACAGCGCAAGCTCCCGTTCCGATCTTTCTTCCATAAACTGCGGAAACAGCAGGTGCGGTGCCAGCGGGATCGCTCCCTGGTCCACCGCGAAACGGCAGAACCGTCTGGCCTTCGCCGCGTTCCCATCCTCATCCCCCTGGAACGGGGAACAGATGTAAACCAGCGGCCGGTACTTCCTGTTTTCCTGATCCAACTTCCTTGCCGCCGCATAAGGCACCGGATCACAGTACCCCTCGGCGTTTTTGTAACTCACCCCAAGTCAACCACCTCATTTCCAAAATTAGTAAGACCCATCCGGCCTTCCACAGGTCTAAGTACCCACGGCTTTCCAATTCCGATAAATCCGACAAAATCGAAAATCTTTTTCAAACGCTTCCTTTTTATATGCATCCCCTGCTTCTTCGATTTTCCAGACATCCTCAATAATTCACGCCCTCATCACCAGAATCTCCGCCGTGAAATTTTCAAAAAGATTTTCAAAAAATCGGAATCTGTCTTCCCCGGGTACTTAGACCTTCAGAAAGGCAGGAAAGCCCTTCGGAAAGAGAGGTACTGCGGATGCAGATGAAAACCATTGGAAAAGCCGCCTTCAGATAAGCAAAGCTATCTGGTCAAGGCGGCATACAAGTCACATTCAACCATGAAAATTCAGAAGAAAGGAATCAGACAACATGAGCAAAATGAGTGAGCTTTCCCTTATGATCGACAACCTGATCACCTGCGGGGAAACACTGGCGGAGACGGGCAGAGCCCTGAAGGAATTTTATTCCGCGCCGGATGAGGACAAGCCGGCCGCATCGCCGCCGGAGAAAAAGAAGAAAGCGGCGCCCGCACCTGCGGAACCCGCAAAAAAGTATTCAAAGGAAGATGTCCGCGGCATCCTCGCCCGCAAGGCGAACGAAGCCGGAGGCCAGTACAAAGTACAGGTCAAGACACTCGTCAGAAAATACGGAAACGGCGGCAGCCTGACGAACGTCCCGGCGGAAAGCTATCCGGATCTTGTAAAAGAAGTGGAGGGACTGACCGATGCTTAACCACGCATTCCTCTCCGCATCCGCAAGCCACCGGTGGCTGAACTGCCCGCCCAGCGCGAAGCTCTGCGCTTCCGTCAAGGACGAGGGAAGCCCCTACGCACAGCAGGGAACCGACGCCCACGCACTCTGTGAATACAAGGTGCTGCACGCGCTCGGCCAGCCCGCACAGGATCCTACCCCGGACCTCACCTGGTTCGACCAGGAGATGGACAGCTGCACGGACCAGTATTGCTCCTATGTCATGGAGCAGCTGGAGAAAGCCCGTACATACTGCCCGGATCCACGGGTACTGGTGGAACAGCGGCTGGACTTCTCCAAATGGGTGCCGGACGGCTTCGGCACCGGCGACTGCCTGATCGTCGCGGACCACACGCTGCACATCATTGATTTCAAATACGGTGTCGGCATCCTTGTGGATGCAGAACAGAACCCGCAGATGATGTGTTATGCCCTCGGCGCCCTGGATACCTATGACGGGATCTACGATATTGATTCCGTAAAGATGACCATCTTCCAGCCGCGCCGCGAAAACATCAGCACATGGACCATCAGCAAGGACGGCCTGCTTTCCTGGGCAGAAGAAACCTTAAAGCCCACCGCGCAGCTCGCCTACGACGGCAAAGGTGATTTCAAGGCCGGCGACCACTGCCAGTTCTGCAAGGTCAAAGCCGCCTGCAGGAAACGCGCGGAGTATAACCTGGAGCTTGCCAGATACGATTTTGAAATGCCAGCCGCCCTGGACGACACGGAGATCGCCGCCATCCTCTCAAAGGTGGATGAGCTGGTGGCCTGGGGAAACGACATCAAAGAATACGCCCTGCGTCAGGCACAGTCCGGCATCCATTATGAAGGCTGGAAGGTTGTGGAAGGCCGGTCAAACCGTAAATATACGGATGACGCCGCAGTCGCGGCCACCGTCACCAGTGCGGGATATGATCCTTATGAGAAGAAGCTGATGGGGATCACCGCCATGACATCCCTTCTGGGAAAAAAGAAATTTGAGCAGCTGCTGGGCAGCCTTGTTTACAAGCCGCCCGGAAAACCCACGTTAGTGCCGGAAACCGATAAACGCCCGGCCATGAACACCGCACAGGATGATTTCAAAGAAGATTAAGGAGAACAAGATTATGTCAAAGATTATGAACCCGACGAAAGTGATTACAGGACCGAGAACCCGCTGGAGCTATGCCAATGTCTGGGACCCGAAGAGCATTAACGGCGGCGCGCCGAAGTACAGCGTCAGCCTCATCATCCCGAAGTCTGACACAAAGACCGTGGAGAAGATCAATGCGGCCATCCAGGCAGCCTATGAAGAAGGCCAGAGCAAGCTGAAGGGCAACGGGAAATCCGTCCCCGCGCTCTCCATCATCAAGACGCCGCTGCGTGACGGCGATCTGGAGCGCCCGGATGACGAAGCCTATAAGAACAGCTATTTCATCAACGCCAACAGCGCCAATGCGCCCGGCATCGTAGACGCAGACCGCAACCCGATCCTGGAGCGCTCGGAAGTCTATTCCGGCGTCTACGGCAGGGCATCCATCAACCTGTACGCCTTCAACACCAACGGCAATAAAGGGATCGCCTGCGGCCTGAACAACCTGCAGAAGATCTCCGACGGGGAACCGCTCGGCGGCCGCTCCAGGGCAGAGGACGACTTCGACACCGACGATGAGGATGATTTTCTCGACTGATCTGTAATACAAACCACCTCAACCGGCGGCAGTTCGGAAACGGCTGCCGCCGCCCTCATCAGAAAGGAAAACCATTATGGATAATATCAACCTGTTTAAACCCGTAATCCTGCAGCACTCCCTGGACGACATGGCTGAAGCACAAAAAGAGAACGCCATTGACCTGCTCCGCATGAGGAAGCTTCTGGTTCCTGAGGCGACCGGCCTCACCCTGATCAAAAACAAAGCGGGATCCAATCTTCCGGATTTTTTCCTCTATGGATCGGAAGCTGTCTGCTATTACCGCCAATCCCTGGGGCTTCCGGATGTCTCCGTCAAAAGCATCAATGTGGACGACATCCTCTGCTGCTGTGATGATTTTGACACGCTGTACGACATCCAGTATTTTCTCCTCAGCATCTACCGCCGGAACCTTCGCAACCAGCGTCTCCAGGCGCTCCGCGCACCTGCCATCATCCTGATGAACGAATACCGGCTGTTCCAGGAGTATGTGGAATCCCTCCAGGATAACAATTACTGCGGCAAACCAAAGACGGCCCGCTATAACATTGCTGAGGCAAACGAGGAACCGGTATATAAGGAAGAAGCCCTGAAATCCCTCGCGGACATCGAATATGATCTTATTACTGGATAAACATCGAACTGGCAGCCGGCACACCGCCCGCTGCCATTCTGCATAAGAAAAGGATATGAGAATCTATGAAAATAAAAGAAATGTCAATCGACCTGGAGACTTACTGCGACGTGGACATCTCCAAGTGCGGCGCGTACAAATACGCGGAATCAGTAAATTTTGAGATCCTGCTTTTCGGCGTCTCCGTCAACGGCGGCCCCGTCACTGTCTATGACCTCGCCTGCGGCGATACCATTCCGGATGAAATCCTCGCCGCCCTTGCGGACGAATCTGTGACCAAATGGGCATTCAACGCATCCTTTGAGCGCGTCTGCCTCTCCAACTGGCTGTACAACCACCGCCCGGAATACTTCAAAGGCTACAGCATCCCCAGCGATCCAGCCGGCAGCTATCTGGATCCGTCGTCATGGAAATGCACCATGATCTGGTCTGCCTATCTGGGGCTGCCGCTGAACCTCGCCGGGGCCGGCGCCGTCCTCGGCCTGGAAAACCAGAAACTGACGGAAGGCAAAGACCTGATCCGATATTTCTGCTCCCCCTGCAAACCAACCAAAGCAAACGGCGGGCGCACCCGGAATCTTCCGCATCACGCCCCGGAGAAATGGGATCTGTTCAAAAAATACAACCTGCGCGATGTGGAAGTAGAAATGTCCATCCAGAAACGCCTGGCCAGATATCCCGTCCCGGAACAGGTCTGGGATGAGTACCATCTGGATCAGGAGATCAATGACCGCGGGATCCTGCTGGACATGGGCGTGGTCAACAACGCCATCGCCTTTGACGCGCGTTCCCGCTCTGCCCTGATGGAAACCATGCAGGATCTCACGGCGCTCGACAACCCCAACAGCGTCGCGCAGATGAAACAGTGGCTTTCCGCCAACGGTCTGGAAACAGAATCCCTCGGCAAAAAGGATGTGGCAAAACTCATCCCGGACACGGAAGGATCCATCCGGGAAGCCCTGCAGCTCCGGCTGCAGCTGGCGAAGTCATCCGTGAAAAAATACCAGGCCATGAGGAACGCCGTCTGCCGCGACGGCAGGGCGCACGGGATGTTCCAGTTCTACGGCGCCAACCGATCCGGACGATGGGCCGGCCGCCTGATCCAGCTGCAGAACCTCCCGCAGAACCATATGCCGGACCTTGCGGAAGCCCGCGAACTCGTCCGCACCGGAGATTATGACACGCTGGAACTTCTGTATGACGACATCCCGGATACGCTCTCCCAGCTGATCCGCACGGCGTTCATCCCCCGTTCCGGATATAAATTCGTGGTCAGTGATTACAGCGCCATCGAAGCCCGCGTCCTCTCCTACCTTGCCGGAGAAAAATGGCGCTCCAGAGTCTTCGCGGAAGGAAAAGACATCTACTGTGCCTCCGCCAGCCAGATGTTCGGCGTCCCTGTAGAAAAACACGGCGTCAATTCCCATCTGCGCCAGAAAGGCAAGATCGCGGAACTCGCCCTCGGCTACGGCGGATCCGTCGGCGCGCTCAAGTCCATGGGCGCCCTGGAAATGGGACTGACCGAGGATGAACTGCAGCCGCTGGTGGATGCGTGGCGCTCCGCAAATCCAAACATCGTGCAGTATTGGTGGGACGTGGATGCGGCAGTCAAGACCACCGTCAAACAGCGGATCACCACGAAGGTGGGCAACATCCACTTCCAGTACAAAAGCGGGATGCTTTTCATCCACCTCCCGTCCGGCCGCACACTCTCCTACGTCAAGCCAAAGCTGGGGGAAAACCGTTTCGGCGGGGAATCCGTCACCTATGAGGGAGTCGGCTCCAACAAAAAATGGCAGCGGATCGAATCCTACGGGCCGAAATTCGTGGAAAACATCGTCCAGGCAATCTCCCGCGACCTTCTCTGCTTCGCCATGCAGAACCTGTCCTTCTGCTTCATCTGCGGCCACGTCCATGACGAAGTCATCATAGAATGCAGCCAGGATGTCTCCGTGGACGCCATCTGCTCCATCATGAGCCGTTCGCCAGACTGGATGGCGGACATCCTGATCCGCGGAGACGGGTATGAGACAGAATTTTACAGAAAGGACTGACCTTTCGGCCAGTCCTTCATAATCATAATCACATCTACAATTTATAAGTTCTTCATCACCTCAGCAAAATCATCCAGCTTATAAGAGCCCTTTCCAATTTCCTTGTCCTTGAACACCATAAAATATCGGTATCTACCCCCTGCTGCCGCTTGCCATGATCGTCCCAGACTCAGCTTTGTCTTACTGTCATCACCATCCAGATAATCCCCTTTTGATTCTACCAGAACTACATTCCCCTTCTTCGTCATCACGATAAAATCCGGATAATGATTAATAAACCCATTCAAACGGAATCCCTTACGCTCAATAATCCTGTGCCACCATCGCACATTATTCAAGGCAACAATCACATCTAGCACACGCCGTTCAAACTGATTCATATCATCCTTTTCCGCTTCATACAAAGAATAAGGAACTGCATCAATCGCCTGTGCCGGTGTAATCACATCCGGGAATACATATGCCTCCCGACAAATGATTTTTCCTGCGTCTAACCACTTATAAAACTGTTCCTCGCGGTAGGCCTCTTCCAGAGAGTCAATCTTTTTTCCAATTTTATACGCATACGTTGGCACATTCGACTGCATCGCAGCTACATCATCCTTATCCATCGCAGCCACTATCCGCTTAACATATGCTAGAATATGAGCTCCCGGAATTCTGTTATTCTTATTTAGCTGGTAGCAAATTGTATCCACGCAGAGATTTACACGTTTTTCTTCTGGATATCTCGAAATAAAATTTTTGATGTATTCACTGCTGTCCTGTTTTACTTTTTTATATTTTGGAACTGCTTCCCCTTCTTCTGCAATGTCAAACTTATATATCTGGCTGGAATCCAACTCAAAATTAATCTCTGCATTCTGACCTGACAGAGAAAATCCCTCTGATAATGCTTCCGGCTCCAACATTTCGTACTCGTCTCCAAATAAATCAGGTACCGTTTGCACAAAGAACTGAGGAATTTTCAGGTTCTTTATCTCATCACGGTATTGTGTTTGTATCCTGTACTGATTCAGCATAGATCCCAATTCTCCCCATGTATACCCGGCATTGTCAGTTTCCGCTTCTGTAAATTCTTCCTCATATTCCGCCGCGCTCTGTTCCGCTGTCTCGGCGATATCTGCCACCGCCACATCAACATCACCATCATCAGATATCGGAGAAGTGTTTACTGATGATGGATCAATATCATCAAAACTATCCTCCGTATCTCCTGTTTCCGCCGTTTCCACTTCCGACACAGGGATATCATCCACCGTCATTTGTGTACCTACAGGAGCATCATCTGGCTCCTGTTGCGTTGATTCTTCTGAACTACCAAGCCGAAAGTCTTTTCTACTGAGACCGGCATTATTTAGTCCCGCCAAAATGCTGTCTATCGTCTCCCGGAAATCACGGGAGCAGGTAAATACATAAGACGAATTCAAAAGCGTTCCCGCGTGCTTTCTCGTATAAGGCTGTCTCAGCACACGCCCAAGAATCTGCTCCACATCTACCTTCGATGTTTTATTGGCCAGAGAAGCCAAAATATAGGCAAACGGACAATCCCATCCCTCCTTCAGGGCATTGACTGTAATAATATACCGAATGCAGCAATCCTCACTCATCAAGTCCAATTTACTGATGTCATCCACTTTTGATGTCTTTATTCCGATCTCTTCCTCTGGAATACCCATATCCATCAAAAGCTTTTTTATCTTGTCAAAGGTTTCACTATCCTCACTGGTATTCGGCTGCGCCTGGAAGAGAACAATCGGCCGGATATACTCACCGCCACCTGCTCTCGCCGTTTCAGCCTGTTTTTCCAGATAACCACGAAACTGGATTGCATCCTGAATTACACTCTGGCGGTCATTTCTAAACGATAACTTCCCGTATTTCGGGACTAATTTCGCGGCCTATTGTCCGGCC
>JAJQHQ010000024.1:0-5787 GCA_021199655.1 Lachnospiraceae bacterium
GGTAAATCTGTTCGTGGCATTGTTCCATCCTACTCTGCCGAATGACTGTGCATACCGACAGACATTCCGGCTGTGGGAGAAAGGGAACAGGGATTGAATCAACAGCGGGGAAGAATTTATGGAGCTGCTGAAAGGTATTTAAAGATGGAATTCCCTTTTTTAAAGAAAACATGGCAGCTGTGAAGGCACTGAACAGTTACAAAGCATGAACAAATGAGAACAGAATGCAAAAATAAAATCTACCCGATTGTGACGGCGGTGATATATGGCTTTTTCGTGCTTATTTCCTTTGCATTGATCTGGAAATATCCGGCTGCAGTGGTGCTTCTTGCAGTTTACCTGATCTATGGCATATGCTGTTTCGGGCTTTATGGTTATGTAAAACGGAAATTTGAAGGAAAAGAAAAATCGCTGACGATTTCTGTAAGATGCATCCTTCTCGCTGCACTTACGGATTGTTATGGGCTTGCAGCGGGAGAGGACAGTTATCTCTTTTTCGATATCCTTAGCAGTATAGATGGCATTGCGATGCTGGCCGATCTTGTGGCGAAGATCCGGGTTACCATTGCTATATGGAAAGAAAAAGCGGGAAAGTCTGCTGCGAAAAAGAGAATTCCTGCCTTTTTCCGCAGTCCGGTGCTTTATATCACGCTGTATATTCTGCTGGGGGCGCTTTTGCCATTTGTGGTTCAGTCACAGGTCAGCGAGAGCACGGTTGAAAATGTCGAAGCGACCTCTTTTTACGGCGATGAGGCTTCAGGCGAACGGGCTGCCGTTATTTCAGATAATGGAGAAGCGCTGGAGGAACGCATCCGTCTGATTGCGCAGGCGCAGGAGGAAATCATTCTGTCTACATTTGAAATTGATGCGGATACCAGCGGCAGAATGGTAATGTCGGCGCTGATGGAAGCGGCGGGTCGGGGAGTAGATGTATATATTCTGGCAGACGGGTTCTCTTATATCAAAAGTATGTGGGGAAATCCGTATTTTCTGGCACTTGCGCAGACGGAGCATGTGGAGATCCGGATTTACAATCCGGTTCGTCCGTGGATGCCGTGGACTTTTATGGGACGGATGCATGACAAATACCTGATCGTGGATGACCTGGGGTATATTTTGGGCGGCCGTAATACATATGATTACTTTCTGGGGAATATGGAAACGCCCCTTCCCGATGGTAAGGGGCAGGTCGCCTCGTCATCTGAAACGCTTCGCGTGGACGAGGCTCAGGAAGGACGTAAGAATTATGACTGGGACATTTTTGTCTACAGTGCCGATGCCGGGGATGACAATTCACTGGAACAGGTGCGCGATTATTTTTGGTCTGTGTGGGAGCAGCCCGTATGCAGGACACTTGCGGACAATCATTTCTGGGAAAAACTTCCACCGGTCATTTCAGCAAAAGAGGAGCTGTGGGATGAGTATGAGGAAATGACGGAAGAGCATGGGGACTGGTTTTTAGAAGAGGATTACGAAAGCGTGACCGTGCCGGTCAACCATATAGAATTGGTGTCTAACCCGACTCATATTTATTCCAAGGAACCGGTAGTGTTCTATACCATCACAGAGCTGATGCTGCAGGCGGAGGAAGAGGTGGTTTTTCATACACCATACATCATCTGCAATGACTGGATGCTGGAACGTCTGGAGGAAATCTGCGGAGAAGTGGACAGTGTCACGATGATGACCAATTCGGTTGCGAACGATGGTAACCCATTTGGCGCTTCAGATTATGATTTAAATAAAGAAGAGATTCTTGAGACAGGCGTAGAAATACTGGAATATGACGGAGGCATTTCCTATCATGGAAAGTGTTTTGTGATCGATGACCGGCTTTCCGGGATCGGCTCTTTTAACTGGGATATGCGGAGCGCCTATGTGGATACGGAACTGATGCTGGTGGCAGACAGTGAAGAACTGAATGCGCAGCTCCGGACAAAAATGCAGGAGTACGAAGAGGATGCGCTGACTGTGATTGATGTTGATACATCGATTGCACCGGAAGGAAAAGCAGCACAGGAAGTCAGCGATGGGAAAAACCGATTCCTGCAGATTCTGAAATACTTCAACTGGGGACGTTTTATTATGTGAGGGAAGATGTGTTCAATAACATTTTAAAGGAACGGTGAGCCATTGATCATGGCGATTGTGGACCGCGGCTATAGTGAAACCGTTATGGAGGCGGCCAGGCCAAAAGGAGCTACGGGCGGTACTGTGATCAACAGCCGCCGGGTCGGAACCGAGGAGGCGATGCGCTTCTGGGGGATTTCCGTACAGCCGGAAAGGGAACTGGTTCTGATCCTGGCCGACCGCAGCGAAAAGAAGAGTATTATGAAAGCAATCGGTGAAAGCTGCGGGATGCGTTCAGAGGCACACGGTGTGGTGATGTCGCTGCCGGTGGACAGTGTTGTGGGTCTGGATTAAAGCAGACACTATGGGAAGATTGTGAGAGGAATAAATATCGTGTTCCAGTGCATCCGGATGGAAGCATAGACAGGGAGCGTCTGGCAAAGTGGCAGGCGAAACAGGGATACGAGACGCTTGAGGACAAGGTGAAGAAGCTGATAGAGCGGGAACTGCAGAACGATATATAAGGCCAGCATATATTGAACTCCGTTCAGGATATGCATATTTTTCTCTTGCGCGGAAAATATTCAAGGAGTAAAATATCACGCAGGAATTTATGTGGAGACTAACCTTAAATGCATTTATAGATAGAATGGAGCATTGGCATGAAAAATAATGATTCTGTTTTTCTCCCTTTGATAAACAGTGCATTTCAACCCGGTCACTGTCTGGAAGCTGTCCAGAAGCTGGAAACGGCTTCGGGGGGGCAGGATATCGCCATGGGAGAGTATCATTACTTCAGCGGGCGTCCGGAGGAAGCAGCGAAAGAGATGGAACCGTATCTGGCAAGCCCTGATACGGCACTGCGGCTGTCTGCCTGTCTGGTCTACGCTTACGCAAATCTCGCTATGGATCATATTCGGCTGGCGCGCCATGCGCTGACCGAAATAGAAAAAACAGTCGCTGATATCAATGGGAAAGAGGATGCACCGCCGGAGCAGAAAGCGATGTCTGCATTTGTATCCACTACTGCAGCTGTGCTGCTTCATCTTCCGCTTAAAAATAACCGCGCATTTGAGCCGACGGTCGTGATGCTCCTGCCGCCGGGGCTGCGCTTCTTTTCCTGCTATGTGCAGGCACATTATGCTTACCTGCAGGAGGAATATGGGAAAAGTCTCGGAATTGTCGAGACGGCTCTTGCCTTCCAACCGCAGGTGTACCCGATTCCAACCATTTATCTGAGGCTGGTTGCCACCATGGACTATATGGCGTTGAAAAATTCAGAAAAGGCAAAAGAACAGCTTTTGCTGGCATGGGAGCTTGCCAGGCCGGACGGCCTGATTGAAGCGTTCGGCGAGCATCACGGTTTGCTTGGCGGCGTTCTGGAGGCTACACTGAAAAAGGATTATCCGGAAGATTTTAAACAGATCATTAACATCACTTACAGCTTCTCCGGAGGATGGCGGAAAGTACATAACCCGGATACCGGACATGATGTTGCGGACAATCTGACAACGACAGAATTTGCCATTGCCATGCTGGCGGCAAGGGGCTGGACCTATCAGGAAATCAGCTCCCATATGGGATGTACTGTCAATACGGTCAAGGCACACATGAAATCTGTCATGAGCAAGCTTGGTGTAGAGCAGAAAAGTGATCTGAAAAAACATATGCTGAAATAAATGGAAATCCCCGAAAATCCTTGTAGAGAAAATATTACCTCTGCAGCGGATGCGGGGATTTCTTTTGTCGAAAATGCAAAATTTATAGTTACAATCGCACATCGAACATCTGTTTCTCACCCTTTTTGGTGCCAAAAAGGGTGATGTGCGATCAAAAAATCCTTGTTATAATACCTTCATATCAAAACGAAATCGGAACATTATAAAACAGTCAGAAGGAGGTGCGGATGGAAACGAAATCGCGGCATTATGAATTCGAAGGTGCGATATTTGACATTCCGATGTATTACGATGAACTCGCGCAAATGTATATTGAAGAATACCGGAATTTTAACGAGAACCCGGTGTGGACGGAAAACGGCTGTCCCATCACGCATACGGTAGAGGAAGCGTGTCCATTTGGCGAATGGGACAAACCTGAGCGGTTTAATACCTGCGGGGAATGCCGGTTTTACAGGCAGATTGCTCCCCATGCTCTGATCGGGGTATGCAGGCAGGAAAAACGGCAGTGGGCAAACAAAATAAACATGCAGGCAATGCGCCAGTCATGAATCTTGTCAGAAAGGAAATGTGAGAAAATGAAGAAAAAAATTTTGGCGTCGCTTTTATCCATGCTGTTGGTCTTTTCCACCATACCGACTATTACGTATGCAACGGAGATGGAAGTGGAAACAGTTGCGGCGGAAGCAGAGACGGAAGAAGAAACAGCTGCGGTTGTAGCAGAGACGGAAGCACAAACAGCTGTAGTAGTAGAAACGGAGACGGAGGAACAAACAGCAGCAGATGAAGTAGTGGGGACAGATATCTCTACCGACGAGATAACAGAATCATTGGAAAACGCAGAGTCCGAAATTTCGGAGAAAACTGAGGAAGACCCGGTTGAGGAATCAACTGACGAATCCGACAGCGAGGAAGATGCTGCGACATCTATGGAGGAGCAAACCACGTCTCTACTTCTTGGTTCTGTACTCTCTGTTGCGGAAACAGAGGCAGAGACCCAGACGGCAACGGTGACGGAAGCTCTTTGTGACCATGGGAACGATGCGGAAAGCTGCGCGGTTTGCGCTCTGGAGGAGCAGATTGCGGCGCTCCCCACTTTGGGAGAGATTCAGACCATGACCGGCGACGAGGAGGAAGCGGTGTACGCACAGGCTTCCGCTTTGGCGGATGTCTACTATGATGATTTGACGGCGGAGGAGCAAGCTCAGGTTTCCAACATCGACACCCTCTGGGATATATTAGACTATTTCAGCAGTGGTCTGATGCTGACTGCTCTTTCGGCAGACACATCTTGGTATAACGACACGGACACGAGTTTCACTATTACCACTGCATCCCAATTGGCGGGGCTTGCCAGCCTGGTCAATGCTGGAACAGATGATTTCAGTGGCAAGACAATCATGCTGGGAAATAATATCAACCTGAATAGCGAAGAATGGACACCTATCGGTTCAACAATCTATTATTCGTATTATCCGTTTAGTGGCACGTTTGACGGGAACGGCTATACTGTTTCAGGACTGTACATCAGCAACTCAAGCGAAAAACAGGGGTTGTTTGGGTATATTAGCGGCGCTACAGTGAAAAATCTCACCGTCAGCGGCAGTGTCAGCAGCTATAGATCTGTGGGCGGCGTGGTTGGCTATGCGACTAATAGCACTGTCATTGACTGTGCCAACAGCGGCGTTGTGAGCGGAATTTTAGATATCGGCGGCGTGGTTGGTGACGCAACTAATAGCACAACCATCATTGACTGCACCAACAGCGGCGAGGTGAGTGGAACCGACATAAGCATTGGCGGCGTGATTGGCTATGCATATAACACAACCGTCAGCGGCTGTACCAACAGCGGCAAGGTGAGCGGGCCCGGGGATATCGGCGGCGTGATTGGCTATGCATATTATAACACAACGGTCAGCAGTTGCACCAACAACGGCGAGGTGAGCGGAACCGGCACCAACATTGGCGGCGTGATTGGCTATACAGTTAATAGCACAACCGTCAGCGGCTGTACCAATAGCGGCAAGGTGAGCGGGAC
>JAJQHQ010000024.1:5887-67861 GCA_021199655.1 Lachnospiraceae bacterium
GAATATCGGTGGCGTGGTTGGCTATGCATATTATGGTACTATAACCGTTAGTGGCTGTACCAACAGCGGCGATGTGAGCGGGACCGGGAATATCGGCGGCGTTGCTGGCTATGCGAATGATACCACAACCGTGATTGACTGCGCCAACAGTGGCAAGGTGAGTGGAACCGGCAGCAACATCGGTGGAGTGGCTGGTTGTGCCAGGAAAAGTACAGTCAGTAACTGCTGCAACAGCGGAGATGTTATCTGCTCTGGCGATTATGCAGGCGGCGTGGTCGGCTATGTGGATTCTGCAGTCGTTTCCAATACATACTATTTGGACACTGCGGCTGGCAGTGGCGTAGGCAGCGACAGCAGCTATAGTGGAGCATCCGCCAGAACAGTCGATGAGTTCGCTTCCGGCGAAGTTACATATTTGCTCAATGGAAGTGTTTCGGCCGGTACAACGTGGTATCAAAACATTGACAGCGGGACTGCGGACAGCTACCCTGTTTTGGACAGATCGCACGGCGCGGTGTACTACGGTACGAATTGTGCAGGCACGGCGATTTACAGCAATAGTACAGTTCCCGCAGCGACTCACAGCCTGACGCGCGTAGATGCAAAAGCGGAGACCTGCACGGAGGCAGGGAACGTCGCATACTGGTACTGCTCAGTGTGCGGTGGGTATTTCAGCAATTCATCGGGAACGGAGACAACAACCCTGAGCAATGTGACGATTCCCACAACGGGGCATAGCTACAAAGCTGTTGTAACAGAACCGACCTGCACGACAGGAGGCTACACCACTTACACCTGCTCCGTCTGCGGCGACAGCTACACGGCGGACGAGACCGTACTGACAGGCCATAATTATGAATCAGTCGTAATAGCTCCGACTTGCACAAAAGGCGGGTATACCACCTACACTTGTGTGTATTGCGGCGACAGCTATACGGCAGACGAGACAGAAGCAACGGGTCACAGCTGGGATGAAGGTGTTGTCACGACAGAGGCGACCTGCACGGAAGATGGTGTGAAGACCTACACCTGCACGGTATGTGGCGAGACCAAGACCGAAACGATAGCGGCAACAGGCCACAGCTACGAAGCGGTTGTAACAGAACCGACCTGCACGACAGGAGGCTACACCACTTACACCTGCTCCGTCTGCGGCAACAGCTACACGGCAGACGAGACCGAGGCGACAGGTCATAATTACGAAGCAGTTGTAACGGAACCGACCTGTACGGAGAAAGGCTATACCACTTACACCTGCTCCGTCTGCGGCGACAGCTATACGGCGGACGAGACCGAAGCGACAGGCCATACTTGGAATGATGGAACTGTCACGACAGCGGCGACCTGCACGGAAGATGGTGAGAAGACCTACACCTGCACGGTATGTGGCGAGACCAGGACCGAGAAGATTGAAGCGACTGGTCACAGCTACGAAGCTGTTGTAACCGACCCGACCTGCACAGAGAAAGGCTATACCACTTATACCTGCTCCGTCTGCGGCGACACTTACACGGCGGACGAGACTGAGGCGACGGGTCACAGCTATGAAGCGGTTGTAACGGAACCGACCTGCACGACAGGAGGCTACACTACTCATACCTGCTCCGTCTGCGGCGACAGCTATACTGACAATGAAACCGAAGCGACAGGCCACAGCTGGGATGAAGGAACTGTTACGACAGAGGCGACCTGCTCAGAAGATGGTGTGAAGACCTACACCTGCACGGTATGTGGCAAGACCAAGACCGAGAAGATTGAAGCAACTGGTCACAGCTACGAAGCTGTCGTAACGGAACCGACCTGCACCGAAAAGGGATATACCACTTATACTTGCAAGGTGTGCGGCGACAGCTATAAGGCAGATGAGACCGACGCGACCGGCCATACATCAGACGAAGCAGTGAAAGAAAATGAAGTAGCAGCGACCTGTACGACAGACGGTTCTTATGATAGTGTGGTGTACTGCACAGTATGCGGCGGGGAATTAAGCCGCGATATAGTTACCCTTCCCGCAACGGGCCACAGCTTTGGAGAATGGGAAACCATTACATCCCCAACCTGCGAAGATAGCGGCAGCGAGCAACGTACCTGTTCCGTCTGCCAGTATGCGGAAAACCGCTCCCTTGATGCGGCGGGACATGACTGGGAAGAAGATTATACAGTTGATCAGGAAGCTGCCTGTACAACCGATGGAAGCCGTTCCATCCATTGCAAAAATTGCGAAGCCGTAAAAGACAGTGAGGTAATCCCGGCGACAGGGCATAACTGGGATGAAGGGATAGTAACGGCAGAAGCCGCATGCGAGGAAACCGGATTAATGCTCTACACTTGCACTGTATGCCAGGAAACAAAGACTGAAATCATCACGGCATCCGGGCATATCTTAACTCATGTGGTGTCGAATGCAGCCACATGTACAGGAGAAGGGAATATCGAATACTGGTACTGCGAAGACTGTGGGAAATATTTCAGCGACGAAATGGCTGAGACAGAAATCAGCTTTGCTGATACAGTAATCCCTGCCACAGGGCATAGTTACGGCGAGTGGGAAACTGTCATATCCCCGACCTGCGAAGATACAGGGAGCGAAAAGCGTTCCTGTACGGCTTGCGGATATACCGAGACCAGAGATGTTGAACCGGCAGGGCATGACTGGGAAGAGGATTATACTGTGGACGTGGAAGCGGGATGTACAACTGATGGGAGCAAGTCCATCCACTGCAGAAACTGTGCGGCAGTAAAAGACAGCGAAGTGATCCCGGCAACAGGTCACAGTTATGAAGCTGTTGTGACCGAACCGACCTACACGGAACAGGGCTACACCGTTTACACCTGCACAAACTGCGGCGACAGCTATATAACGGATTATACTGCCATTAAGGTCATAGACGGAACAGATGAAAATCTTAGCACAAAAACACTGGTTCAGGAACTGACAGCTGTGCCGGAAGGGCTGAAGAGTCTGTATTCCAGTGTGGATGAACTTATTTCAGAGTTGATAAGCCGTGTCACGGTAGGTACGGGGTATACAGCGGAAAACGCCCTTGTGTATGATGTGGTACTGCAATACCGGATCAACGGCGGAGAGTGGATCAACGCCACAGTGGACAACTTCCCCGCAACGGGCATTACAGTGACTCTGCCTTACCCTGAAGGAACAGACAGCAGCTATGAGTTTACTGTGCTGCATATGTTCACGGAGACTTCGTCCCGGCTGGGCATTACGGCGGGAGGAACGGAGACACCCACGATTACAAAGAGCGACGATGGCTTAGTCGTTACCCTTACGGGACTGTCCCCTGTAGCGGTTTCCTGGAAAGAGGCAGAAGAAGAAACAGAAGAGACGGAAACAGAAGCCTCTACTGAAAGTGCCGAGACCGAAAGCGCAGCTGCTGAAAGTGAGACTACAGCTACGGAGAGCGAATCTGAATCCGAAACTAACGCATCTCCGCAGACCGGAGATAATACGCCATTCGAAACATGGTTTGCTGTTTTGATTTTATCTGCATTGGCGATAAGCGTTTTGTTCTTTCGTAGGTATAAGGCAGAGTAAATCAGACGCTTCCTGACAGAAAAAACTTGATGTACTAAGAATCTTGTGTTATAGTATCCATAAAGAAAGACACCTGCTGGTACTGGTGCCTTCCGGGAGCTACCGATAGACGGTTAGCCGCAAATTAGATTAGTTGTTGAAATAACCGCTCGCGTTTGACGGACATGGGCGGTTATTTCTGCGTTTTATGAATATCTTTGCCGAATGTATATCCGGCACAAAAGCAGCTGACGCCGAAGCTCAGTACTGCAATTAAGTCCGCGATACTCATTGGCTTAGCCCTCCTTTCACTGGATTCCCTTGCGGGTTTCTATGTAAACGAAGGGTCGCAGTCCCTTCGAGTGAAGGGCTAACCGCCTACCATCCTGGTAGCTCTTGCCGATTATCCTATCATAGTTCGACAAAAAAATCCATAACAAAATAATTTTTTGCAAAATCACTGAATTGCAGCTCATTTTTGCATAAAGGCGAATCGAAATTGCAAGTCGGGAAATCCGCTTAAATTCTGAAAAAATCACACAATTTAAAAATTTCATAAAATACGACTTGACTTCCTCGACGTGAAGGGTGAGTTGCTTAGGGACATTGGCCATTACTTAGAACTGATGGGATATAAGGTGATTGTCCTGAATCTCGTGGACATGGACCATTCGGATGGATACAATCCGTTTGCTTACATTCGGTCTGATGAGGATATGTTCTCTGGCGTATATATTCGTGTTTTAGGTTTTTTAAAATGTGAATTCGAATTGATTCACATTTTTTTGTATGCTAAAGTTTTTAAAATTGCAGCAGAATTGCATATCAAAACAGGTATATGATTAAACAAAGATGGGAGGATGATAACGATGGCTGACTTTAGCGAACTTCTAAAAAACCAGGTTTTTCACGAAGACACGAATGATTTTGAAGTAAGAGGCCCTGAGTGTATCAGTGGCCGCGGCCCGGACGCAAAAACGGCCTGGACCGGTGCCCTTGTGCAGGACAATGGTGATGTTTTGTTTCGCCTTTATGCGCCGGATGCTGCCTACGTAAAACTTGATTTTGGAGGGACTCATATCCGGACTAAAAAAGGTGTTGTTCTGGATATGGAGAAAAAAGAAGATGGAATGTGGGAATATCTTCTGCCCTATGATTCTAATGATGTGGGGCCGAGGGATTTTCATTTCATTGTTGACGGAGCGAGGGTGATCAGTCCCTATCTTCCGATTTATCATCGTACAGGAAAGAATAATAACTATGTGGAGATCCCGGATCCGGATTTTACCTTACATCATATAAAGAATGTTCCGCATGGATCGGTTGTCTTTCGAACTTACTGGTCTGATGTATATGGACGCTGGATGCGTTGCGTCCTGTATCTTCCGGCAGAGTATAATCAGGAAAGTACATCGGATTATCCGGTCGTCTATTTAAATAATGGCGGAAGTGAAAATGAGACGACCTGGATAAATGCAAGTAAGATTCATTATATTCTGGATAATCTGATTGCAAACGGAGAAGCGGTTCCCATGGTGGTTGTCATGACGAATACCATGGCTTTTCGGAATGAGGAGGATGCCCGGACGGAAAATCTTTTTGCATGGCGTGATATGATTCTTCAGGATACGATTCCGTTTATTGAAAAAGAGTACCGGGTACGTAAGGATAAATGGAATCGGGCAATCTGCGGAAATTCGTTTGGCGGGGTCGCGGCCGGCCTGATTGGCTGGGCGCATCCGGAAATTTTTGGTAATCTCGGCTTTTTCGCGGCACCGGTGCATTATGAGAATCTCTGGAAAACCTTTGAAGAAAATGAGCATATGCAGTGGATGGTAAATAACGGAGATAAGGTGGGAGAAGAATATAAAGTTATTTTTATGTCCAGAGGCGAGGCGGAATACCTGACAAACTGGATTCTTCAGATGGATGATGACTGGCTGTCACGTAATGGAATTCTTCATCAGAACTGTATGCATGTGCGTCTTTATGGCGGTGATTTTACTCACGACCATTCAACTTTCCGACGCGGGTTTGCGGATTTCTGCAGGCTCCTGTTCCGAAATACAAATCGGATTCTGGGACAGCATAAACCGGATCTGCGTGGGAAATGGGAACCGAAAGGAGCAGCAATGTCTGAAAATAACGAAAAGAAAACGACCGATGCTGCCTGCGCAAAGGATGCAGGTAAACAGGAAGACTGGATGGAACAGAAAATCGGCGGAGTGGAAAAGAAAGAAGGAAAAAGGGTATTTGTCCAGCCGGGAGAAGGTTTGAAAATGAATGAGGATGGCAGCGCCGTCGTCCAGATTACGGCAAATCCCGGGGATGAAGTGATCTTATCTGTCGGCAACAGTTTCGAACACCCCAGAAAAATACAGATGGTGGATGAAGAAAATATTGGTTTATTTACCGCCTGTGTTGAAAGAGGAGATTTTAAGGGTCCGCAGAGAGTCGTATTTCGTGTAAATGATGTCGAGAAGCTGAACGTAACCATGCCGATGCTGTACCATGCAAATTCTCTCAGCAATTACATCGAATTTCCGGATGAGGAACTGGATGTTTTGCTCGAAGCAAGGCCGGATCGCGAGCATGGGGTAGTAAGTCATATTTTCTATGAGTCAAAAGCATTCGGGAAAATGATGTCCAGCGTTGTATATACACCTCCTGGGTATTCCGAAGAAAATGAATATCCGGTACTTTATTTCTTTCATGAGTGCGGAGAAAATCAGCTCGCGTGGACCGATGCATCCAGAACCAACTATCTGTTTGATAACATGATTCAGGAAGGATTATGCGGCCCGTTTATCATGGTAGAGGTCGATTGTACCATGTCGCTGGCGTACCATGATCAGGAAGATTTCTTTGAGGGATTCGATGAACTGGAACAATTCCTGATGCAGGATTGTGCAGGATATGTAGAATCTCATTTCAGTGTCAGAAAAGATAAATGGCACAGGGCTATAGCCGGAATTGGTCTGGGGGCGATCCAGGCCGGATACATTGGACTCAGGAATACGGAATTTTATGGAAACATTGGCTTGTTCACAGCATTCTGGCCATCTATGGAATTCCATGAACACGGAAAGGATGACCCGATCTATGATGCGGTAAAATCACTGGGAGAGCATCCGGACGAAGTAAAGGTATTCTACCGCTCTGAAGGCGATGCAGATGCTCATTATAAGTTGATAGAAAAAGAAAATGAGCTTATGGACGAACTTGGGTGCTCCACACTTCCGGGCTACCATGTGGAGGTGCATCATGGTGTGGAACACAGCTGGGGAGGATACCGCCGCTCTTTTCGGAATTTTCTGAAATTGCTTTTTGAAAAACAGGACATTTGATTGGGAGACTTCACAAATTAAAACGGAATTCATTCTAATTTTGAGAAAAAATGACGGGAATTGGAATTGATACGGAGAGAAAAATACGTTAGATTGATGACACAGGGAACAAAACACAGGTGTTCCACATTAATAAAATAAAGAAAAGGAGAAAACGACTATGAAGAAAACACTTGCAGCTGTATTAGCTGTGGGACTGGCGCTTTCATCAACCGGGACCGCACTGGCAGAAGAAAGCACGTCCGCAGCAACGTATGAAGGTTCAGTAATGAACATCGGAGTAACTTCAAGTACTGCTTCCTGGAATCCATTTACCGGTACCGGTTCGAGTACTGGTGTAGGACAGGCCTCAACCATGATTTATGAGACCCTGATGGATCTGAGCATGAATCCTGTACTGGCTTATGATTATGAAAAGATTGATGATGTGACTTATGATTTCTATATCTGGGATAACATCGTTGACTCACAGGGAAATGCAATTACTGCATCGGATGTTGTATTCTCATATGAGCAGGCAATTGCCGGAGGAAACGCACACGGAATTTCTATTATCGACACAGTGACAGCAGTGGATGATTATACGGTTGAGTTTACATTTACTCATGAGCCGTATATCGGAGATCTGGAATCTGTTGCAGGCCAGGTAGCGATCATCAGTCAGGCTGCGTATGAGGCAAGTGAAGACAATATGGCAACCGAGCCGATCGGCACCGGTCCCTATGTCCTGACAGAATGGGTGCCGGATTCCATTACGACAGTTACAGTGAGAGATGATTACTGGGCATCCGAGGATCAGATTGGTTCTGATATGATGAAATCAAACATTGAAACGGTGAATTTCGTGGTGATCTCTGAGGCTTCCCAGTCAACGATCGCACTGGAAAATGGAACCATTGATTATTCTGCTAATATCACTACCGCAGATCTTACATTTTTCGAGGAAGGCGGAGTTGATTCAGAGAATTATTATGTAGAGCAGCTGGCGCAGGGCCTTACAACTGTTTTGCTCGCGAACATGAGCGAGGACAGCATTCTTGGAGATAATCAGGCGCTCCGCGAAGCCGTTTTCTACGCAATTGATGTTCCGTCTATCATCGTAGGTGCGTCAAGTGGTAATGGAATCATCACGTATGATGCGAGCAATGCGTCTCTGTCGGATTATAACACAGAATGGAACGATGAGGATAACTACTATCATTACAATGTGGAAACCGCACAGGAAAAGCTTGCTGAAGCCGGATATTCATCCGGAGAAGTCTCTTTGACACTATTCTGTGAGTCTGGCGATGAGTATACAAATATGGCTACGTTGATTCAGGCATTTCTTGCAAATATCGGTATTAACGTTGAAATCGAAGCGTATGACAGCGCAATCCTGAACGAGTATGCTGCAGACAGCACACAGTGGGATCTGATCCTGTCTCTGACAGGCTCTGAGGATTATATTGTAAACAGCTGGGCTCATCTGTTCGATCCGGAGAATTACAGCAATGGAATGTCTATCAACTTTATCGATGATCAGGAAATGTTTGATCTTCTGAATCTCTGCAAGACCTATGATGGACATACAGAAGAAAATCTGAACGCATTCCATGAGTATATCACAGGAAACGCGGTGGCAATGGGACTGTACAATTCTTATACGAATTCTGTTGTAAACAGAAAATATGAGCTGTCCTATACACAGCAGATGTCAATCATTCCGCAGGCGACTGTCATTGTGGAGTAATAGACAGGCTACAGAAATAATGGGGCTGGCAACGGCCCCATTTCTCTTTAACAAAAAGGAGTAAGCGGATGGGCAGATATATAATCAAAAGACTCGTGATGACTCTGGTGGTGGTTATCATTGCCGCCTGGCTGATATTCACGATTATGTTTTTTGTTCCGGGCGACCCGGCAAGAATCATGCTTGGATCCAACGCGACCTACGAGGAAATCCTGGCAAAAAGGGAGCAGCTTGGATTAACGGGATCTTACATATCACGTCTGGCAAAATACATGTATAACTGTTTTATTAGACTGGACTTCGGAACGTCATGGACCTATGAGACTCCGGTATTTGAACAGCTGGTTTCCAGACTTCCGTATACATTGATCGTCACGGTATCACAGATGATCTTCAGCCTGATCATTGGTGTGCCGCTGGGAATTTATGCGGCTCTTCACCAGAATCGATGGGGCGATAAGCTTGTAACCGTGTTTTCCATGCTTGGATTTTCCATCCCCGGATTCTGGCTCAGCCTGGAGATGGTTATCTTATTCTCTCTGCGTCTGGGATGGCTTCCGGCGTATGGCACAGGCGGCATAGAATACTATATTCTTCCCGTAATAGGTATGTCGCTGGGAACGCTCTGCCAGAATGCCCGCCAGACACGTTCCTCTGTACTGGAGGTCATGAGAGCGGATTACGTTACAACTGCCAGAGCTAAGGGACTTTCATCGAATAAAGTGACATTGAAACACATTATGCCGAATGCCATGCTGCCGATCATCACGATGGTCGGAGGAAGTCTGGGCGGCCTGATCGCGGGTTCAGCGATCACAGAGCAGACATTCTCAATTCCGGGAATCGGTCTGTATATGCTGACTGCGATGAACAATCGTGATTATCCGGTGGTAGAGGCAATCACTATTTTACTGGCAGCAATTACTTCTATCTGTATGTTACTGACAGACCTGTGCTATGCCGCGATCGATCCGAGAATCAAGGCGCAATATGTGCAGGGTGGAAGCAAAAAAGTGAGAAGGGGGCGGAAAAAGAATGGCTGAGGCAACAAAACAGTTAGGGCAAAATGGACTTAATGGAGCCGATGTGAAAAGCAAAAAGAAAAGAAACGGCACAGGCAGTCAGGTAATCCGCCGCCTTAGCAAAAACAGACTTGCCATGTTTGGCCTGATCGTTCTTGCGATAATCGTATTGATCTGTGTATTTGCACCGATTACGGCTCCTTATGGCCCCAATGATTACGACCTTCAGATGATCTATGCGACTCCATGTCTGAAGCATCCGTTTGGGACCGATGCTTTGGGGCGGGATATTTTAAGCCGGCTGATCTATGGCGGCAGATATTCTCTGGCATTAGGCTTATGCGGAGCCGGATTTGGTATGATTGCCGGATGCGTTTTGGGATGTATGGCCGGTTATTTCGGAGGAATCTGTGATAACCTGATCATGAGAGCCTGCGATGTCCTTTCCGCAATTCCGGGACAGCTGCTTTCCATCGTGATCTCCTGCGTTTTAGGCGGCGGATTTTTCAATACAGTTCTGGCTCTTTGTATTGGTGGTATACCAGGAAAGGTACGGCTCCTGCGTGCGCAGATCCTCAGTGTGAGAAATGTGGAGTATATAGAGGCTGCGCAGTCTTACAACTGCAGTTCCGCGAAAACGATGTTTCAACATATTCTTCCGAATACCTATGCGCCGTTGCTGGTAAATCTTACCATGGAAATCGGCGGAACGATAATGGCAGCAGCAGGCCTGAGCTTTATAGGTCTTGGTGTTCAGCCGCCGACACCGGAATGGGGCGCTATGCTTTCAGCAGGAAGAGATTACATACGGCAGTATCCGCACCTGATCGTATTTCCGGGTCTTGTTATTATGGTAACCGTTTATGCGATCAACCTGTTCGGAGACGGACTCAGAGATGCGCTTGATCCGAAGATGAAACATTGAAGGAGAGAAGAGCATGAAGAATCAGGAAAAAGAATTTTTATCTGTAAAAGATTTAGTTGTGGAATATACTTCGGAAGATACAGTCATCCATGCAGTAAACGGGGTGTCATTCTCTCTTGAGAAAGGACATGTCCTTGGACTGGTCGGAGAGACTGGCGCAGGAAAGACAACCATCGCAAAATCAATTCTGCGGGTGCTTCCTGATATGTCAGCCAGAGTGGTTGGCGGTGAAATACGGCTGGAATCGGAAGAATTGCTGACGAAGCCTGAGAAAGAAATGGAAAAAATTCGTGGGAAAAAGATATCCATGATTTTTCAGGACCCGATGACAGCTTTGAACCCGACTCAGACGATTGGTGCTCAGATCGCGGAAGTAATCAGTACGCATAATAAGATCTCAAAAGCAGAGGCTCAGACGAGAGCAATGCAAATGCTGGAAATGGTAGGCATCAAAGCTGACAGATATCAGGATTATCCTTTTCAGCTTTCAGGCGGAATGAAGCAGAGAGTGGTAATTGCAATCGCTTTGGCCTGCGATCCGGAGCTGCTGCTGGCGGATGAACCTACGACGGCACTGGATGTGACAATTCAGGCACAGGTGCTTGATATGATCCGCAATCTGAAAAAAGAAATGGGCACTTCTCTGATACTGATCACCCATGATCTGGGGGTTGTAGGGGAGATGTGTGACGAAGTAGCGGTCGTATATGCCGGACAGATCATTGAAAGCGGGACAAAGTGGGACATTTTTGATCATCCCTCGCATCCATATACGGTTGGACTTTTTCACGCCCTTCCGGATATATCGAAAAAAACAGACAGACTTAGCCCGATTGAAGGCCTGCCGCCAGATCCATCCGCACTTCCGGATGGCTGCAGCTTTCACCCGAGGTGCCCGTATGCTGAAGATAAGTGCAGGCAGGGGGAAATGCCGACAGTGGAAGTTTCAGCCGGACATTTTTGTAAGTGCTGCCGGTGCGGCATTGTGAATGAGGAGGTGTGAGCATGCAGACAGTAGTTGAGACAAAACATCTGAAAAAATATTTTGAATCAAGAGGAGGCATGCTCCATGCTGTGGATGATGTCAGCCTGAAAATTGAAAAAGGAAAGACAATGGGCATTGTTGGAGAGTCCGGCTGTGGAAAATCGACTCTGGGACGTACGATTATTCATTTGCAGGACAGTACAGATGGGCAGATTTTCCTGAACGGAGAAGATGTGACCGTACGGAAAGGCGCTCAATTGAAAAAGCTCCGCGAAAAAATGCAGATTATCTTTCAGGATCCGTATTCTTCGCTGAATCCCCGTATGAGTGTGGAAAGCATAATTGCTGATCCGTTGAAAGTACAGGGAAAGCTGAAGTCAAAAGGAGATATAGACGCGGAAGTGACAAGGCTCATGAAGCTGGTAGGGATTGAGGAAAGGCTTCGGACATCCTATCCGCATGAACTGGATGGAGGAAGACGGCAGCGAGTTGGAATCGCACGTGCTCTGGCACTGAATCCTGAATTTGTGGTTTGTGATGAGCCGGTATCTGCTCTGGATGTTTCCATTCAGGCGCAGGTATTGAATCTTCTGATGGATCTGCAGCAGCAGTTTGGACTGACCCTTATGTTTATTACCCATAATCTTTCTGTGGTACGTCATATTTCAGATGATATCTGTGTGATGTACCTGGGGCAGGTCGTGGAATCGTGTGAAACGGATAAATTATTTGAAGCTACACTGCACCCGTACACGAAGGCGCTTCTTTCGGCTGTACCATCTGTAGATCTGCATCATCCTTCTGAGCGGATTCTTTTGAAAGGGGAAATTACATCTCCTATTGATCCGAAACCGGGATGCCGGTTTGCGTCCCGTTGCCCGTATGCGAAGGATGTCTGCGAACAGCCGCAGGAACTGAAAGAAGTGTTGCCGGGACATTATGTGTCATGCTGCCGATGCAAAGAAATAAACGGAATCAGCTGATCGTCCAGGAGGAACTATGGGAAACAACTGCCAATTTTTACAGGCCGGCCCTCTTGGGTTCGCCCAATATCCGTATACGCCGGAACGGAATCTTCCGTATGGCACGGAAGAGTATCTGATTGAATTACTGGATGATGGCGGAACAAAATTCTCTGTATATGATCCGGATGCGAAAAGCATAGAAATTGAGTTCACAGACGGAGAACATCGGTTTGCGCTCGAAAAGGATTCAAAGGATGTATGGAAACTGATCCTGTATGATATACCGGCGGGCCTCCGCTATATGAAGTGGTACGTAAATGATGTGGAGCTTATCAATAAAAAAGCTCCCATCATTTACGGCTATGGAGGCGCATACAATTTTGTTGAGATACCGGAAAGGGATGAAGACTTTTATTATTTAAAAGATGTTCCTCACGGAAGCCTTCGGCTGGAATATTACAATTCCGGGTTTACCGGTGAGCCGCGCGCATGTGTGGTATACACTCCGCCATCCTATGATACGCATCAGGAACGGTTCTACCCTGTGTTGTATGCGCAGGCGGGCGGCGGGGAAAATGAGACTGCATGGAGCCAGCAGGGGAAGATCAATTTCATACTGGATAACCTGATTGCTGAGGGAAAATGCCGGGAAATGCTGGTAGTAATGAATGCGGGGTATGTGTTTCCAAAAGAACGGAAGAATTGCGATGACGCAGATGCGATGCTGGATAATTTTTCTCAGCTTTTGATAAAAGATTGCATTCCATTTATCGAAAAAAAATTTCGGGTAATTCCGGAAGCATCGAGTCGTGCAATCTGCGGCAATTCCATGGGTGCCTCTCAGACACAGTGGCTGGCGTTTCATTATCCTGGGGTGGCTTCGTATATGGGAGTTTTCAGTGGAAGACTGCTGGAAGAGATCCGGGAACAGCCGGGACATTATGATCCTTCAAAATATTATGCTGACGGCAATCAGGAGACATTTAATAAGGAATTTCAATATGTGCTGTATGCCCGCGGACAAAAGGAAGGCGGCGCGCAACAGGAACAGGAAGTGGAAAAACTAAAGGAAAGCGGTTTCCATATTAACTTTTTTATGCAGAAAGGCAAGCATGAGTGGCAATTCTGGAGAAAGGCGGTCAGAGAGTTTCTTACACATCTTTTCATACAGAATTAAAGCGTGCCAGAGAGGAAAAAATGGAAGGCAGAATATTTCAGATAAATAAGGTTTACCCGGAAGGGGAAAAATGGATCGCTGTCGCGATAAAATATCCTGAGGAGATTGTCACAAATACTCTTTCTGAGGATACGTTTATCGTTGAGGACCGGAAGATTACGAAGGTTTATACAAATGATGCGCCGAGAACGGCAGAGAAAGGGAAAAATGGCTGCTATGTGATACTGGAACTGTCGGCGGAAGACGAAACAGCGCCTACAGTATTCCTGCAGGATGGAGAAATGTGGGAGAAACAAAATTCAGTGAAGGTATGCCAGAAAAGGGACATCGTCCTGTCAGATCAGCGAACTGCAAAGGCCTGGGGTGAACCGAAACCTGCCGACCGGATCCTGACACCCACGGTAGATGCTTTTAAGCAAAGCGTTTATTGCAGCAGCACCTTTCAGAAGGAACTGCCTTACTATTTGTATTTGCCGGATGATTATGATGAAAGTGAAAAGTATCCGCTTGTCCTGTTTGTGCCGGATCGGAGCGTTCTTGGAAAAGGAAATCGTATGGTGCTCAGGCAGGGCAACGGAGCGGTAGTATGGGCAGAGGATTCTGAACAGACAGATCGTTCCTGTATTGTACTGGTACCTCAGTTTGAGGAAGTACCAGTGGAAAAAAACCATGTGGGCAATGACTGGATCGAGGTCCTTGCAGAGGTCATTCAGGTAGTTACCTCAGAATATTCTGTAGATAAAAATCGTATATATGGAACAGGACAGTCAATGGGCTGTATGACATGTATTGAACTGGGAATTCGCTATCCATCACTGTTCCAGGCATGCTTTCTGGTAGCGGGGCAGTGGAATCCACAGCGCATGCTTGCTTTACGTGACAGTAAGCTGCTGATCATGGTGTCACAGGGTGATGAACGGGCTTTGAATGGGATGACCGGCTGTCTGGACTATATGGAAGGCCAGGGAACAAAGATCAGCCGTGCGATTATAGAGACTGAAACTGGTGCGAAACAGAATGAACAGCTGATGGAATTGCTCTCTGATGAATGTAATATCCGGTTTGCGGTCATAAAATCAGAAATAACGGCGATTTCCTGCCATATGGATACATGGAAAACAGCGTACTCCATACCGGTGATCAGAGAATGGCTGTTTGCACAGAAATAAAAGGGAGCAGAAGGCTTATTTAATTTCTACTCCCGCCGTAGAAGCCGGATTTTCTATTCTTGAATAGGGAATCCGGCTTTCTGTAGCAGAGATGATGATACAAGCTGCCGCAGACAGAAGAATCCGTATTAAATACATGGCAGACGGAGATGACGTACCATAGTGAAGTATATAGAATAATACGGAACCGATGAACCAGATACCATGGATCAGAAAGAGTGCGAAAAATGTCTTTTGCAGACCCGTAGAACAGGTCCGGTAATCGCCGATGGTCATGTCGCGGTACGTAAATATGTAGTACAGGAGCGTATAGGCTGACCACAAATAGACCGGAACCAGAACAGCCTGTGGAAGCGCCGTGTACCAGACGAGGTTTACTGCTGCGTTAGACATTCCGTTGTAAAGGGAGAAAATGGATGCCAGAATGGTCAGCAGCAGATACCAGAGCCGCAGGAGAACTTTTGAGGTTTTCGAAAGGTCACAATGATAGTACGGTGCGGTATAAACGCGGCAGATCTTCTGTTTACCATTTGCTTTTGTTACAACCGTTTCACGGTAACCCTCAAAATGACGATGATATAATCTGCTATGATACATTTTGCCTTCAGGTGGCTCTTCATAATCGCGGTTTCCAATGCGCATAAGCATACTTCCTTTCGATGAACAAAGAATATTTGACTTATCTTACAACAGGGGAAGTTTTTTTTCAATTCGATTTTGATGCGAAAAACAGTCGAAATCAGCATGAAGCGCGTGTACATTTGCAGAAAAGCGTGTTATAATTTTATCATTCAATGGAAGCTCAAAAAGCTGCGTATATTCATCAGGGAAGAGAATCATCAGTTTTCAGAGAAAGAGAGGTTTGTCATATGGATCTGGAATATGTGAAAGAATTTGTCTGTCTGGCAAAAATACAGAATTTTATGGAAGCTGCGGATAATCTGTATATCTCACAATCCTCTCTCTCGAAACATATTCAGACGATAGAGACGGAACTGGGAGTACAATTATTTGACCGTGCATCACGCAGGGTATATCTGAATGAAGCGGGAGAACTTTTTCTTACCTATGCGAACCGTCTGGTTGACACGTATGAGGAATGTGCGAATCAGTTTCTGAATCTGGCCAAGGAAAGCAACAGCAGCCTGGCAATTGCGTCTATTCCGATGATGACGCAGTACGGAATTACGGATTGGCTTGCTAAATTCAGAAAAGAGAATCCGAATGTGGGTATGAATGTTGTGGAAGGAACTTATTATCAGATGCTGCAGATGCTGCGTGAGCATAAATGTGATTTTGCTTTCGTACGGGAAAATGATGAGAGCATTGAGGAATTTAAGCATATTTTGATTGCGAACGACCATCTGGTGGCTGTATTGCCGAAGACTCATCCTTTGGCTTCTAAAAAGGGAATTGCGCTCGAAGCTTTAAAGGATGAAGCATTTTTATTGCCGGTAAAAGATACAAGAACCTATTCTACCTGTATTAAAGCATGCAGAAAAGCGAAATTTGAGCCGAAAGTCTCTTTTACCAGCCGCGGGGTATCGACGAATGTTGACCTCGTTAAGAAAGGAATGGGAGTGGCGCTTCTGATGCGGAAATCTGCGGAATTCTCTGCTGATTCAGATGTCGTATTAGTGGACATTGAACCCAGAGTAGAGACTGCCATTTACCTTCTTTACAACAAAAAGAAAAAGCTGAATCATGCGGCATTGAAATTTGTCGGGATGTTTTCTGACGAAGAACAAACAGAAGAATAGAAATAATATAGTAAATCAGAAAAGGTAAAAACAGGTGCTTTCGGGGCACCTGTTTTTGTTTTTCTGACTCATTCGATTTCGGTTTTTTTGCATGATGAATTTGAATTAATTTTTCCGGCACATTGTGTTATAAAGGAAACAAAGAAAACAAAATCAGATAATTTTTGTGCCAAATTTTGTGAAAAATTATGCCGGAGGAAAGAAGATGAGTGAAGAAAAGAAAAGCTATTTTGTGTATATTGGAAGCTGGGAACATGATCGAAGCGGAAAGGAGCTTGGAATTCATTCTTTTCAGTTTTCAGAGATGAGGGCAGAACTGATGGACAGCGTTTCACCGGACGTCTGTGTCGGCGCCATGTACATGGATCGCAGACGGAATGTCCTGTACTGTGTGGATGAAGCAGAAAGCTGTCCGGGTATGAAAGATGGCAGCGGAGGAAGAGTACTGGCATATCAGGTGGATCAAAATACAGGCAGCCTGAAAAAGATCAGCGAGGTACCCGCATACGGAACCAGGACAAGCTTTGTGACAACAGATGCGGCAGGACAGTATCTGCTTGTTACAAACCATGGCGGCAAAAGAACCGTAATTCGCTCAGAACGATCAGAAAACGGAGAATATGACATTCGGCTGGAATATGATGAGACAAATATCGTGTTGTTTGCATTGGATGAAAATGGAGCAATCGGCAAAGCCCTTGATATATACAGACATTCCGGCTGTGGAACAGAAAAGCCGGATCTGCAGGCACACCCTCATTGCGTCAGACAATCTCCGCTCGGAAATCTGTTCTGTGTGTGCGATAAGGGCGCGGATGCGCTGTATTTCTACAGGATTGATCATGATAAGAACACCCTTGTTCCCTGCGGGAAATCACCATATCAAATGCCGGCAAAATGTGCTCCGAGATATTGCGTATTCCATCCGGAGGAAAAATTCCTTTATATGAATTATGAAGGGCAAAATCGGATTTCCGTATTTCATTATGAACTGGATGGCAGTATTCAGGAAATCCAGACCATTGATGTTCTCCGGGAGGATATGGAGTTTTCGTTTAAAGGCGGGAAACGTGTTGTTCAGTCTTCCGATATCTGTATTCATCCAAATGGGGAACTGCTTTACAATATTACCAGAGGATTGAATCGTATTGATTCTTATAGGATCAATCGGGAAAAAGGGACTCTTACACATGAACAGACACTGGATCTTCCTGTAAAACAGGGCGGTATGGATACTATTCGCGGGTTTGCTCTTTCTTCAGATGCGAAATACCTTCTGGTAGGGGCATTAACAGAAGACAGGGTACTGGTACTTGACGTCGATGAAAATGGCAGAATCGGTGTTTCTGACCGATGCGAAGGATGGGATCTTTACCATCCGGCGGCTCTGGTGTGTTACTAAATATCAAAATTACAATAAGAAGGAAGGGTGAGCAAATTTATGGAACGAACAGAAAAGTACAGCCTGTTTTACAGCCCTGATGATGGGAAACTGCACATTGGCGATGCGTCTACGGAAGAAAATGAAGCGCTTGTGGGCAGCATGGGTGAAGAAATCTACCAGTCGGAAAATTATCACGGAGAAGGGAAAATACTGACGCTTTCAGATTTCCATTTCCAGACGACGGCAGATATCGCCCTGATCGTACCGGACGGTTCTACTGTGATTCTGGAAGGAAAAAATGAACTGAAGGTAATGAATGACAGGGAGCGTGCTAACGCGGCTGTTCTTTACAGCAATGGAAGTATGACGATCACCGGAGGAGCGGAAGCGGAATTGCGTTGTCTGGCAGAGACATCACAGGGACTGTGGAGCCGGTGCATCTGCGCAAGATTCGGTAATCTTACCATTGAAGGGGGAACGATTTACGCAATGGCGGGAAGTGCCGGAAAGTGTGGCGCTATTTACGCCGGAGGACGTTTTCGCGAGGTGCCGGATACGGGACGGATACGGATCTGCGGCGGTAAAATTATAGCCTCGGCGAAAACGAATGCCATACGCGCTTCAGCCGGAAAACTGTTTTTAGAACCTCCGAAGGATTTTTGCTCCGTAGTGAATAATGCCAGAGAGTACAGAGGAAGTTCACTTCCATGGAACGGGGAAACGCTTACACAGGAAAAAATGGACGAACCGGTAATGATATCGTTTGAACCGGAGTCCGTGTTGTCAGGAACAGGGAGGACGATATGAAAAAAAATGAAAAAAACAAAAACCGAATGGCTCCTGTGACGGAAGAACTGGAAATACCCAAAATGCAGGCACCGGAGAAGACCTTTTACAGTTGCGATGTTCTGGTGATCGGCTGCGGCTGGGCAGGTCTGAATGCCGCGGCAGCGGCCAGAAAGACGGGTGCAGATGTTCTTGTGGTGGATAAAGGCACTCCTGGCTATTCAGGTTTAAGCTCGTTTTCCTCTTCTCATCAGTGGTATGATGCGGAAATGGGAGATGATCTGCAGGCCTGCTTAGATGAAATGGTCATGGCGAATGAATATCTTGCAAATATAGGCTGGTATAAGAAATGGGCGGAGCATTCTAAGGAGACATATCAGCGGCTGATGGATTGGGGGCTGCTTACGCAGTATCCGACTGGCGCGGAATCGGGACACTGGGTGGATGGAGACTGGCGGCATGATGATCTGACCGGCTATCATGAAGAATTCCTGTATGCGGATCGCAGAAACCGCTGGGCAGAAGTACTGCGGGAAAATGATATTCCATGGGTTTCCCAGACGATGATCTATGATGTCATTGAGGAGGAAGGAAAGGTAGTCGGTGCGATAGGCTTTCATGTGCCGACGGCGACGGTGATCCGTTTTTCCGCTAAAGCGGTTGTGATGTGCATGGGCGGCGGATCCATTAAACCAGTGGGTTTCCCGACAAGCTGCGATACGTTTGACAGTGACTGGATCGGTTATCAACATGGACTTCCGATTGTCGGGAAAGAGTTTGATGATTTCCATTTTAGTGCTTCCTTTGCACCGGGAAACGTGCTGACCTGCAATTCATGGACCTATCTGGAAAACATCTGGCTGACAGGAGGCGATATTTCGCAGGAAACTCTGTTGGGCAGAGCGCAGGGAGAAGCCAAAAACCTGATTTTGCCAAGGATTGAATCCGTGACCAGGGGACTGGCTGATTATGCCAGAACAGATATTCAGCCCGCTTCCGGGCGGGGAAAGAGCCGCTCAGGAAAATTTGAAGATCCAAGAAAAGGGAAATGGACAAGCGATCTTCCGAAAGGAGATACATACGGGGCTGCGGTTGGCATGCAGTTACATCTGGGGTGCGGGATTTTCTGCGGGATTGATGATCTGGAAGGAAAAACAGCACTGGAAGGACTTTGGGTTGCTGGAGACGGATGCAACGGATCCTGCGTGTCCGGAGGCTCTTATCTGGCAGCAACAGGATTTACTTCGAATTTCTGTTCCACGCAGGGTTACATTGCCGGAGAAGCGGCCGGAAAGTTTATTCAGGATCAGAGCCGCACCGAGATTTCTTCGGGAGTCTGGGATACATATGAACATGAAATCCTTGCGCCGATGAAGAAAGAAAAGGGATTTCGTCCTTCCTGGGCCTGTGACCAGCTTCATTCGATTATGTCTCCCGGATGGGTGACGGTTGTAAAAACAGAGGAATCGCTGACTCATACATTGGGCCTGGTAAAGGAATTTCAGAAAAATGTACTGCCGCTTCTGAAAGCCGGCGATGCGCATGAGCTTCGGCTTTGCCATGAGGTAGAGCATAAAGCGCTTTGTGCAGAAATGAAGCTTCGGGCCAGCCTGGAGAGAAAGGAGAGCCGGGGATATCATTATCGTGCGGATTATCCGTACCGCAATGATGAGTATTTGTGTTACTTTACCATTACAAAAGATGGCGAGGATATGAGATTTGACCGGATAGAGCTAAAAGATGAGTGGAAAGGGGACCTGTCAGAGCCCTATGAGAAACGCTATCGGACCTTCCGCTTCCCCGGAGAGCAGCAGGCGCTGAATCTGCCGGAGGATGACACCATCCCTTCAAGCGGATGGAGCCCGACAAAAGCTTTTTCCATATCGCCTGAGCCAGAGAAAGGAGGACAGTCATGAGTGTGATTCGCGTGGATTTGAACAAATGCATTGGGTGTCAGCGCTGTTATAAAATCTGTCCGATGGACGTATTCCGTTTTGATTATGTACGGCAGAAATCAGTAATTGCCTATCCGGAGAGCTGCCAGAGCTGCGGACAGTGTTATCTGAATTGCCCGGCTCATTCGCTTGGTTTCACGGATGGTGTTTATCAGCATCCGCTCAATGCCGGAAGATAGGATGGAGGATACCGTTATGTCAAATGAACTGAAATTTACCGTAAATGGCCGGGAATACCTCTTTGAGACAGGTGGAAACAGGGCTGCTGCTTCGGAAACAGGACAGATTCCGGCGACAGAAACTTTGCGGGAGACGTTAAATAACCGTATTGAGGGTATTGATCTCAAAAGAAACTGCGATCGTGGGATCTGCGGCGGCTGCACTGTGCTCGTAGACCGAAGAGCCGTAAATGCCTGTTCCATTTTGACTGTTTCCTGCCAGGACGCTGATATTCTTACTCTGGAAGGATTGTCCCTTAAGGAATACAGGTTATATGAACTGTTTCGGGACAGCGGATATTTTGAACAGCATTCCGCCTATATCAGCATTCGCGCTCTTACAATGATCTGTATCGCACAGTTTTATCAGAAAGAGAATCCTGCAGATTGTGATTTTGAGAAAGTATTAAGCGAATATGCCGGACAAGGACCCGGGACAGAAAAAATTCTCGAACTGATTCATCAGTACAGACAAATGGAAGGTGTGCTGTGAGGATATCGTATGGAGGGTGGAGATGAAACAATTTGAATTTGAAAGAGTCAATGACTACGAAACCGCGGAAAAATATATCCGGGAATCATCCGACAGCGTAACTGTTATTTCCGGTGGAACTGATTTTCTGAATACATGGAAGGATCAGATTCTTCCGGATTATCCGGATCGGGTGATTCAGATTGATAAAACAGAACATGCGGATGAAATTGTAAAATCAGATGACGGATGGCAGATTGGTGCGGAAACCCGGCTTTCCACACTTGCGGAGCAGGAAGAAATTCCGGTACTCGCAAAAGCAGCATCGTCTGTTGCGACAGAGCAGATCCGGAATGTGGCGACAATTGCCGGAGACCTGTTTCAGGATGTTCATTGCCAATATTATCGTTATACGGATTTTATGGGAGGATGTGTTACCTGCAATCGAAAAGGCGGTGATTTTTGCTGTGCGATGCATGGCGAGAGTGAACAGCATTCTTTGTTCGGAGGAATGTATACACATGAATCCCCGTGCAGTCAGGCATGTCCGGCCGGTACAAACATACCCGCGTATGCAGAGGAAATCCGTAAGGGAAATATAAATCAGGCCGCCCGGATATTAATGGAAGCAAACCCGTTTCCAATGCTGCTCTCAAGAGTGTGTCCTCATCCCTGTGAAGGAAGGTGCAATCAGGGCAAATTTGGCGACAGCGTGAGCATTCATAATATGGAGCGTTTTCTGGGAGATTATATTCTGGAACACAGAGAAGAGTTTTATTGTGCGCCAACGCGGGAAAGCGGGAAAAAAGTGGCTGTTGTGGGCGCGGGTCCTTCCGGTTTAAGTGCGGCCTATTTCCTGCGGAAAGCCGGTCATGAGGTAACGGTATTTGAAAGAAAACCGGAGGCAGGGGGCGTCATGCGTTATGGAATTCCGCATTACCGTCTGCCGAAGCATTATCTGGATCAGGTGATTGAAAGTCTGGAACAGATGGGAATTTGTTTTCGGATGAATATGCAGGCGGGGGTTGACTTTACGGTAGATGACCTTCTTTCGGAATATGATTCCGTCTGCCTTGGTACCGGCGCATGGAAACAACCAGTGCTGGGTATCGGACATGAAGAGGTTGCAGAGTTTGGTCTTAATTTCCTGACCGGAGTGAACAGTTTCCTCAGAAAAGAAATCAATGGACGGATTCTGGTGTGCGGCGGCGGAAATGTCGCAATGGACGCAGCATTGACGGCTGCCCGGCTGGGAGCGGATTCCGTGACTGTGATCTGTCTGGAGCAGGAATATGAGATGCCGGCTTCTGCGGAAGAGATTCAGCGCTGCCGGGAATCCGGGGTTGAGATCTGCTGCGGCTGGGGACTTCAGGAGATTCAGACAGATGCTGCCGGGAAGCCGCTGGGAATGCTTGCAAAAAAATGCCTTTCTGTCTATAATGAGGAACATCGCTTTTCTCCGCAGTATTCAGAAACAGAGAAAAAACTTTTTGCCGCGGATGCGATTGTTCTTGCTACCGGCCAGAGAGTGGATATTTCTTATCTCGGCGAGGATCTGATGAAAAAGCTTGCCAGTGCACGCGGACTGATTGATACGGACCTCACGACAGGAGCAACTCATCAGCCGGGGATTTTCGCCTGCGGAGATGTCGCTACGGGACCGAACATTGCCAGCCGTGCGGTAGCCGGAGGCAGGAAAGCGGCGGAGGCAATCTGTTCCTGGCTGGAACCGGACCGTATACAGACAAAGGAAGAAGATTCCTTTACCGGTTTCCGTACCGTTGATACAAATGGAATTGAGCTGGCAGATGCCTGCAAGGCTCCGGAATTGGAAATACAGAAAAGGACGCTGTATGATGAGGATTGCGCGACACCGGATCGCGATTGGATATTGCGTGAAGCCTCCAGGTGTATGAACTGTGGTTGCTTTGCAGTGAATCATTCGGATCTGGCGCCTGTCCTGCTGCTTATGCGTGCTGAATTTGTGACGACACAGCGAACGCTCAGCGCCAAAAAACTGTTAACTGTCCGGAAATCACCAAAGGATGTGCTGCGCAAAGGAGAATTGTTAAAAGAAATCCGGATTCCTGAGAATAGCTTTTCTCAGCTGTTTTTTGAAAAAACGGATCGCGGACAGCGGGAATTTTTCACATCTGTCAGCCTGGCGGCAGGACTTACCATTTTAAACGGATGTGTAGACTCTGCATGTTTTGTGTTTGGCGGGGTAGCCGGGATTCCTTACGAACCGACTGCAGTGGCGGAATATCTGCATGGGCGCGTATTGGATTCAGATACCATCGAACATGCGGCAGATCTTGCAACTGCAGAAGCAAATGCATTTCCCGACAGCGAGGCGCGTCTGTGGGAGATGAAAGATTTACTGCGAAAGGTTCTGCGAAACGCAGGGAAATGCTGATTTTCCGGGGACTTTCGTATGGCGAAACAGAAACCTGTATAACTGAGTTTAATATTAAGGAAAGAACAGGATTATGAAAATAAAAGAAATCATTCAGAAGCTGGAGGCATTTCATCCTCCGCTTGAAGAAACAATGACCTGTGATCTGGTAAAAATCGGAGATGCATCCAGAGAATGCACGGGAATTGTTGTGACCTGCTTTGCGTCAACAGATGTGATCCGAAAGGCTGCCAAAGAGAAAGCGAACCTTATCATTTGCCATGAACCGCTTTTTTACAGCCATGAGGATACAACAGACTGGCTGGAAGGCAATCCGGTCTATGAAGAAAAGAAAAAACTTCTGGAAGAAAACCAGATTGTCGTCTACAGAGATCATGATCATATCCATGGAGGGCATGGAGGTCAAAATACCGATGGAATTTTCTATGGAATCATGAAAGAGCTTGGTTGGGAGGACTATTGTATAGAGGATAAGAAGAAGCCATTGCTTTACGAAATTCCGCAGACAACTGTTCCGGAGCTCGCCAGGTTCCTGATGGAAAAACTGAATCTTTCCGGAATGCGTGTGGTTGGAAGCCATGATACGATAGTACGCAGAGTCTTTTTCTGTGAACATGTGCAGGGAGCAAGACCATTTGGAAACGGGACGGAAATTCCGGATAATGAGGCTATCAAAAAGGTCTGCAGGGAGAAGGTGGATGTGCTGATCCCATTTGAAATCATTGACTGGACACTCAGCGCTTACATCCGTGATTCCTGTATGGAAAATATGCCTAAGACGATTCTGGAAATGGGACATTTTAATGTGGAAGAGCTTGGAATGCGTTATATGCTTCAATATCTGCCGCAGGTGATCGGTACAGAGATTCCTGTGAAATATATACAGTCGGGTGACAGTTTTTCATACATTACAAAATAAGATTCAGTTCAAAGCAGCAGGCGATATACAGTCTGCTGTTTTGAGTAGTATGATTTTATTATTTCCCTTGTCAGCAACGAAACAGCGTCGTATGAAATCATAAGAGAACACAATGTTCTGATTTTGCTTTGCAAAAGAAAAATTGCAACTGGGCGGAGTTTTTGATGTAGAGATGACGGTTAATCCGGGAGATATGAGTATGTATGTTCAGAAAGCCATGATAATGAATAATGTCGATAAGGATAAGAAATAGAGCCAGCATTGAAGAAGATTGTGAAGCAGATGAATGCGGATGGCATTTCTTTCGATGAGATCACTCAGCACACCCTTCGTCACACTTTTGCCACAAGGGGGCTGGAAAACGGAATTCCTGTCGCGGCCGTGCGCATCAAAGCCAAAGTGAAGGCCCCGGTAGGGGAGCTACCGGGGCCTTCGAGGGGAGTATAAATAATTAATAAGGGGTTTTGTAAAAAAATTGTTTGAAGGGTAAATTCTTTTTACGAGGATGATTATAATATAGTTTCCAAAAAAAAGCAATACATATTTTCAAAAATAATTGGAATAATACAAGCGTAATACAAAATAACACCAGGAGGTATTAGCAATGGCTAAGAACACAACAGAAAACACGACATCGAACACGGAGAACCAGCAGAATAGAGCACAGAATTCAAGCCAGCAGCAGAATCAGCAGAACAAGTCGAAGAATTCTTCAAAGGACTGCGGCTCTAACAGTGCTTCTGAGCAGGACAGCTATGAAAAGGACTGCGGCTCCAGATACTAAGGATAACGGTAAAAATAACAGATACAGAGTCGGTGCGCGGGAACTCCCGCGCACAATCAGAAATCCAAAGGGACGGCATTGGGCTGTCCCTTTTCTGATGCGCATTCTATTTTAGGGCGGCATACTATATTAGTGTAAAAACAGATACAGGACTGCCGGGAGCACAGGTCTGTGTGAAAATATCGCGGGACAGTCCTGAAACAGAGGAGGCGAAGAAGGATGGATACAATTCCGGCGAAGGAGCTGGACTGGTATGTGAATAAAAAAGGATATCTGATCGTAGATCTGCGGCCGTATGTGGAATTCGAAAAAGGTCATATCCGCGGCGCGGTCAACGTTCCGGAAGGCAGGTTCGGGGCATGGCTGCGCAGCAGCAACAGAAAAGAGATACTGATTTTATACTGTGACCGCGGAGCGATGAGTATGTCTGTGGCGAGATCTCTTGAGGAAAAGGGTTTCCGGACGAAAACAGTGGTTGGCGGAATCCGTGCTTATCGCGGGGGGAATCTGGTTCGATAATCGGTTTTTATTGACAGAGAGTCGTTCAGCCTTTAGAATAATAGAAAAAAAGATGGGAAAAACATATGAAAAAAATGATGGAACTGATGGCGCCCTGCCATTTTGGGCTGGAGGCGGTGCTGAAAAGAGAGATCATGGATCTTGGCTATGAGATCAGTAGTGTGGAGGACGGCCGGGTCACATTTTTGGGGGACGCCCAGGCCATTGCAATGGCGAATGTATTCCTGCGCACGGCAGAGAGGATTCTTTTGAAGGTGGGCAGCGTGCATGCCGAGACATATGATGAACTGTTTGAGGGCACGAAGGCCATGCCGTGGGAGGAATTCCTCCCGCGGGATGCGAAGTTTCAGGTGACGAAGGCGACCACAGTGAAAAGCAGGCTGTTTAGTCCCTCGGACATTCAGTCAATCGTGAAAAAGGCTGTGGTAGAGCGTTTGAAGAGTGTTTACCGGCTTGAATGGTTTCCGGAGGACGGAGCATCCTATCCGATCCGTGTGTTTTTTATGAAGGACGAGGCCGTGCTGGCACTGGATACGACCGGGGAGTCCCTGCACAAAAGGGGCTATCGGAAGCTTACCGCAAAAGCTCCGATTTCTGAGACGCTTGCGGCCGCATTGATCTGTCTGACCCCGTGGAAAGCTGACCGGATCCTTGTGGATCCATTTTGCGGCAGCGGCACCTTTCCGATTGAGGCGGCGATGATGGCGGCGAATATTGCTCCCGGAATGGAACGGTCGTTTACGGCGGAGCACTGGCAGAACCTGATTGAAAAAAGGCACTGGTATGACGCGGTAGAAGAGGCACAGGATCTGATCCGGATGCCGGAAGACTGCGATATTCAGGGGTATGATATTGACGGTGAGGTTGTAAAGGCTGCGCGGGAGAACGCGCGGCGCGCCGGTGTGGAGCAGCTGATCCATTTCCAGCAGCGTCCGGTAAGCGCGCTTCATCATCCGAAAAAATATGGATTTGTGATCACGAATCCGCCGTACGGGGAACGCCTGGAGGATAAGGCGGCTCTGCCTGCTCTGTATCGGGAAATGGGTGAGGCTTTTGCCCGACTGGATTCCTGGTCGGAGTATGTGATCACTTCGTATGAAGATGCGGAGAAATACATCGGCAAAAAGGCGGCGAAGAACCGGAAAATTTACAATGGAATGATCAAAGCGTATTATTATCAGTTCCCGGGACCGCGCCCGCCGAAGAGAAATCAGTGACAGATAAGTATACAGGGAAAAGGACGACGGTGAATGATTTGAGAAGGAAAAGAGCAATGAAAACCTCTGGTGCGTGGCTGCTGGCGAGTGCCCTGACACTGTTTCTGTTTTCTTTTTCTTCTGCTTCTGCAGAAGTTCTTTCCACGTCTGATGACGGACTTCCATCATACTGGTATGCGGGTGATATCGGCAAAAAACCCACGGTGAAAGATCAGGGGTCTTATGGAACCTGCTGGGCGATTACGGCGACTTCGGCGCTGGAGGCAGCGCTTCTGCCGTCGCTGCAGATGGTATTTTCAGCAGACCATCTGAGCCTGCAGAATGCTTTTACGGTGGATGTCAATGACGGCGGAGATTACCTTATGCTGATGGCTTATCTGTGCGGCTGGCAGGGACCTGTGACGGAAGAACAGGACCCATACGGGGACGAATATTCGCCGAAAGGATTGTCCGCGGCGGTGCATGTGCAGGAGGTCCGCGTTATTTTAGATTCTTCTATTGAAAAAATTAAGGAAACTGTGTATACTTATGGTTCTGTACAGACATCCCTCTATATGGATCATGACACGGCCTCAGACGGAGCGGGATATTATAACACATCAACTTCTTCCTATTATTATACAGAAGAAATGACGCAGAATCACGATGTGCTGATTCTGGGCTGGGATGATTTCTGGCCGGCCGGTCAGTTTGCTTCCAGGCCGGATCAGGATGGCGCATTCATCTGTCTGAATACCTGGGGCAGCGATTTTGGGGAGGACGGGATTTTTTATGTATCCTATTCTGATCCGAACATTGGCTCTGTCGCTGTAGCCTATACACGGATTGAGGACACGGATAACTACGATCATTTGTATCAGTATGACCCGTGCGGCTGGCAGGGGCAGCAGGGCTATGAGTCCGAATACTGTTATTTTGCAAATGTCTATACAGCGGAAGGGGAAGAGCTGCTCTCGGCAGTAGGATTTTACGCGACAGGCGAAGACACTTCCTATGAGATTTATCTGGTGCATGATTTTGACGGAGCGGATTCTTTTGACCAAATGGAATACCTGCAAAGCGGGAGCTTTGAGGATATGGGGTATTACACCGTAGATCTGAACACGGAACAGGAGCTTGCCGCAGGTGAACGGTTCGCGGTGGTGGTTCGGATTCACGTTCCTGATGAGACCAATCCGGTCGCGGTCGAATACCGGTCGGATGAATACACGCAGAATGTCACTACTGAGGGAAAGGAAAGTTATCTGAGCAGATACGGAGTTACCTGGGAAAATACGCAGGAACAATTTGAGACGAATGTCTGCCTGAAAGTCTATACTTCTGACCGGTAGCGCTGCGGCTTTGCATATAGCGCGGAAACTGACGTAACAGAGAAGGCACGGATCGGTTACGCCGAAGTATGATAAAACAGAAACTACAGGGTGAAGCACTGAAAAGTTGCATGACAGGAGAACATATGAACAGAATCATTTTTGCCACCGGCAATGAGGACAAGTTAAAAGAAATCCGTATGATCCTTAAGGATACCGGCGTAGAAGTTGTTTCCATGAAAGAAGCGGGTATCAGTGCGGAAATCGCAGAGGATGGGAAGACCTTTGAGGAGAACGCTGTGATCAAAGCGAAGACGGTCATGGAGCTTTCAAGCGAAGCAGTGCTTTCCGATGACTCCGGACTGGAGATTGATGCCCTCGATGGTGCGCCCGGTGTGCATTCCGCGCGTTTTATGGGGACAGATACATCTTATGACATCAAAAATGCTGCGATTCTCGAAAAACTTGCCGGCGTTCCGGAAGAAAAACGCACGGCACGCTTCGTCTGCGCTGTGGTTTGTGCGCTTCCGGACGGGAGGATCTTCACCTGCCAGAGGACGATGGAAGGCAGGATCGGCTATGAGATCCGCGGCAAAAACGGTTTTGGCTATGATCCGATTTTTTATCTGCCGGAATATGGCTGCTATTCGGCTGAGCTTTCACCGGAGAAGAAGAATGAGATCAGTCATCGGGGAAAGGCGCTGCGGGGTATGCGTGCGATCCTGAAGGAAGAACTGATCCTGTGAAATATGCTTTACGTATGCCGGAAGGGAAAATGATCGCCAGGAGTGGGAAAAAGGTTATGAAAATACTGATTGTGAGCGATACACATGGCTATGATGAGAATTTAATACAGGTACTGGAAAAAATCGGGCAGCCGGACTGCATGATCCATCTGGGGGATTCCGAGGAATCGGAGGATCATATGAGGGCTCTGGCGAACTGCCCTGTTCACATGGTATCGGGCAACTGTGATTATTTTACCAGGCTGCCTGTCTCAAAAATAGTGGATCTGGACGGTACCCGCGCGTTCCTGACCCACGGCCATTATTATTATGTGTCTGTCGGCGTGCGTGACCTCGCGGAGGAGGCCAGGACCAACAGCTGCAATTTAGCGATGTTCGGACACACACACCGCCCGTTTATCGATGAGAGCGATCCGGAGCTGACAATCTTAAATCCCGGCAGCCTGTCTTTTCCGCGGCAGGACGGACGCAGGCCGAGCTATATCGTGATGGAGACGGCAGCCGGCAAAAAGCCGGTATATCACCTCTGCTTTCTGGACAGAAAGTGATCTGACGGCTGTTCAGAAGACTGCAGTTGTTCTGAACGGCAGTTTGCACGTGCTGCGGAAAACGTATGTGCTGCGGGAACCGAGTCAGATAAAGTGTTGGATGAAGTGCCGGATAAAAAGTTTTATGGATTCACAGAAAAAGCTTGACTTCCCCTCTGTATATGTGCTACACTGGACGAGCGTATGGAAGAAGGCTTTTTTTTTATGCCTAAAATGCATTTATGGAAGCGAGGTGGAAGTTGTGCGTGTACGTATCACATTGGCATGTACAGAATGCAAACAGCGTAATTACAACATGACCAAGGATAAAAAGACCCATCCAGACCGCATGGAGACGAAGAAGTACTGTCGTTTCTGCAGGTCGCACACGCTGCATAAAGAGACAAAGTAAACGATAGGAACGAGCAAAGGAAGTGATGATATGGCTAAAGAAGAGAAAGCTGTAAAAGACTCAAAGGTCAGGAACTGGTTTAACGGTCTGAAATCGGAGTTCAAGAAGATCATCTGGCCGGACAAGACCACACTGGCAAAACAGACCGGTACCGTCATTGTCGTTTCTATCATACTTGGAGTGATCATCGCGATGCTGGATTTCATATTCCAGTATGGCATTGACATTCTGGTGAACATTAGTTTCTGAGTGAAGTAAGGGCAAAGGGTGATTGTATGGCAGAGGCGAGCTGGTATGTAGTTCATACTTATTCCGGGTATGAGAACAAAGTAAAGGCCAACATTGAGAAGACAATTGAGAACCGCCATCTTGAGGAGCAGATTCTGGAGGTTCGGGTACCGCTTCAGGATGTTGTAGAGATGAAAAACGGCGTCCAGAGGACCGTGCAGAAGAAAATGTTCCCTGGCTATGTGCTTCTCAATATGGTGATGAACGATGATACCTGGTATGTCGTACGGAACACGAGAGGCGTGACCGGTTTTGTCGGTCCCGGGTCCAAGCCGGTTCCGCTGACGGACGCGGAGATGTACAATCTCGGGATCCTTTCCAACAGCATTACGGTGGATTTCGAGGTGGGTGACACGGTGACCGTTATCGGTGGTGTCTGGAAAGACACGGTTGGAGTGATCCAGTCGATGAACCAGACAAAGCAGAGCGTTACAATCAATGTCGAGTTGTTTGGCCGGGAGACACCGGTCGAGATTAATTTTGCCGAGATCCGCAGGATGTAAGGCAAAAGCAGAAAAGCGGCGGCACAGCCGCAAAGTGGGAGGGAAAGAGAGACCGCGCATATCCGGCTGCGGTTTCGGCGATGGCTCATAAAGAGCCTGCATACATCTCCCGACATTACCACATAGGAGGTTCCTGAAAATGGCAAAGAAAGTCACAGGTTATATAAAATTACAGATTCCTGCCGGTAAGGCGACACCGGCTCCGCCTGTTGGTCCGGCACTTGGACAGCACGGCGTGAACATTGTCCAGTTTACCAAGGAGTTTAACGCAAGGACCGCGGACAAGGGTGACCTCATCATCCCGGTTGTCATTACGGTTTATGCGGACCGAAGCTTCAGCTTTATTACAAAGACTCCGCCTGCGGCGGTTCTTCTCAAGAAAGCATGCAACATCAAGTCCGGTTCCGGAGTTCCGAACAAGACAAAGGTTGCCACGATCTCCAAAGATAAGATTCGTGAGATTGCTGAGATGAAGATGCCGGATCTGAACGCGGGAAGCATTGAGGCGGCCATGAGCATGATCGCCGGTACCGCGCGCAGCATGGGTATCACGGTAGAAGACTAAAGCTAAAGGATAGTGGGAGGGCATTCCCCGCAATTACCACCAGGAGGTTTTTTAACATGAAAAGAGGAAAAAAATATAAAGAGGCAGCGAAGGCGATCGACCGCGCTACTCTTTACGATGTCGATGAAGCGATTGCTCTGGCGAAGAAGTCAGCTGTCGCTAAGTTTGATGAGACGATTGAAGTTCATATCCGTACCGGATGCGACGGACGTCATGCGGATCAGCAGATCCGTGGTGCGGTAGTGCTTCCGCATGGTACCGGCAAGACCGTTCGCGTACTTGTATTCGCCAAGAACGCGAAGGCGGACGAAGCAACAGCGGCGGGCGCTGATTTCGTCGGAGCGGAAGAACTCGTTCCGAAGATTCAGAAGGAAGGCTGGCTTGATTTCGATGTAGTCGTTGCTACACCGGACATGATGGGCGTAGTTGGACGTCTCGGCCGTATCCTCGGACCGAAGGGACTCATGCCGAACCCGAAGGCCGGCACAGTTACGATGGATGTGACGAAAGCCATCAACGACATCAAAGCAGGTAAGATTGAATACAGACTCGACAAGACCAACATCATCCATGTGCCGATTGGGAAAGCCTCCTTCACAGAGGAGCAGCTCACGGACAACTTCCAGACGCTTATGGAAGCAATTATCAAGGCAAGACCTTCAGCACTGAAAGGCCAGTTCTTAAAGAGCGTGACGATCACGCCGACTATGGGACCGGGCGTGAAGCTGAATACGGCGAAGCTGGTATAATTGCCGTTCATAAATTGAAAATTTCGAACAGCAGGCTGTGATGGCCTGCTGTTTTTCCTTTACAGAAGCTTCTTTGTAACTGTGAAGGTACTGAACAGTTACGCTTCGTTTTTATAAAGAAAAACGTTCCGCAGGGATTAAAAAAATGTTGACAACAACACGATCCTGGTGTATAGTATCAAAGATAACTGCCGAAGACAGCAGGTGCCGTATGGCATAATTTCGTGAAAAGGTTGACTGGTTGGCAGCCGTTCATAGCTATGTAGCTGAGGAATGGCTGAGACTGATCTCTCCGATATTCTGACGAGGCCTGCCGAGGAGTGAAATTCTTTATGGAAGAATTGTGATGCTCTTTTGTCGGACGGGCCGGCAGAGGAGTATTTTTTATCCGATAGAAAGTTTTGACTGCGACGGTTCCATTGCCATACGTCCTTTCTATTATAGATAAAAGCTTCGCGGGAATGTCACAGATCCTTCTGGAGAATCTATGACGATTGGCAGTTTGGAGGACATTTAAGTGTACTCCGCAAAATCTATAAGGAGGTACAGATCATGGCAAAGGTTGAACTGAAGAAACCGATTGTAGATGAGATCGCGGGAAATATCAAAGACGCAGAATCAGTCATTCTTGTGCATTACAGCGGCATCACGGTAGAAGCGGACACAGAGCTTCGTAAGGCGATGCGTGAAGCAGGTATCACCTACAAGGTATACAAGAATACGATGATGAACTTCGCATTCAAGGATACTCCCTGCGAGCCGCTTTGCGGGCTTCTGGAAGGACCGAACGCGCTGGCGATATCCAAAGACGATGCGACAGCTCCGGCGAGGATCATTTCCGGCTTTGCAAAGAAGACTCCGACCGTCAAGATGCTTGCCGGTGTCGTAGAGGGCAACTACTATGATGAAAACAGTGTTGCTGCACTTGCTTCGATTCCGTCAAGGGAAGAACTTCTTGGCAAACTGCTTGGAAGCATCCAGTCGCCTGTTTCCAACCTGGCTCGCGTATTGAACCAGATTGCGGAAGCAAAAGAAAAAGAATCAGCGGCAGAGTGAAGATCCTGACTGCTGTATCGTCATCCGATTTTTGGGAAATTGCGTTCGGATGACAATGGATCCATCAGAAAACATTCAGAAAGAATGAACAGAATGCAGGTAACTGTGAGGATAAGGAACAGTTACGAATGTAAAAAATAATCAGGAGGAAAAAGAAATGGCTAAGTTGACAACTGCTGAATTTATCGAAGCAATCAAAGAGTTATCCGTGCTTGAGCTGAATGAGCTGGTAAAGGCATGCGAGGAAGAGTTTGGCGTATCTGCTGCTGCTGGTGTAGTGGTAGCTGCTGCTGGCGGCGCTGCTGCTGAGGAAGTAGAAGAGAAGACCGAGTTTGATGTTGAGCTGACTGAGGTTGGTCCGTCCAAGGTTAAGGTTATCAAGGTTGTACGTGAAGCGACCGGTCTTGGCCTGAAGGAAGCGAAGGACGTTGTAGATTCCGCTCCGAAGGTGATCAAAGAGGGCATCTCCAAGGCAGAAGCTGAGGAACTTAAGACCAAGCTTGAAGCTGAGGGCGCAAAGGTTACGGTTAAATAATCTTTTCCATATTATAAAATTGAACGGGGTTCCACAGGGGATCCCGTTTTTTCAGTTCACGAAACAATCTTAATATTTCTGAATTTCTGAATTTCTGAATAAAGGCAAAAATTTCCTTGACACCAATGTTACTTTATGGTACAGTATACGTTGCACTATTGTGCGGGATTATATCCTGCAGTATAATTATGCCCAAAAGTAGAACCAGACTGCAGAAAGAACAGAGGTGAAACATCAATGGAGAAAAACAGGATACGTCCTATTACTAATGGAAAAGGATTCCGTATGAGTTATCAGCGGCAGCAGGAAGTCCTTGAGATCCCGAATCTCATTGAGGTTCAGAAAAACTCTTACCAGTGGTTTCTGAACGAAGGACTGAAGGAAGCCTTTGATGACATCTCACCGATTGAAGATTACGGCGGCAAGCTTAGTCTTGAGTTTGTGGATTTCAAGCTGTACGAGGATGATGTGAAATACTCGATTGAGGAGTGCGTGGAGCGTGACGCCACGTACGCGGCTCCTTTGAAGGTACGGGTGCGCCTCCATAATAAGGAAAATGATGAGATCAGCGAGCATGATATATTCATGGGTGATCTTCCGCTGATGACTGCGACAGGCACTTTCGTGATCAATGGCGCGGAGCGTGTTATCGTCAGCCAGCTTGTGCGTTCCCCCGGTATTTATTATACGATTGCTCACGACAAATTCGGCAAAAAGCTGTATTCCTGTCAGGTTATCCCGAACCGCGGCGCATGGCTCGAATATGAGACAGACTCCAATGATGTTTTTTATGTGCGTGTTGACCGGACCAGAAAGGTTCCGGTGACGGTTCTTGCGCGTGCACTGGGCTTAAGCACGAATGCGGAGATCCTGGATTTCTTTGGTGAAGAGCCGAAGATCGTGGCGACTCTGGCAAAGGATACGGCTACCAATTATCAGGAAGGTCTGCTGGAGCTTTATAAAAAGATCCGTCCGGGTGAGCCTCTTGCCGTGGAGAGTGCGGAAAGCCTGATCATGAGCATGTTCTTTGATCCGCGCAGATACGATCTCGCAAAGGTCGGACGATATAAGTTCAATAAAAAGCTGATGTTCCGCAATCGGATTGCCGGACATGTCCTTGCGGAGGATGTTTTTGACGCATCGACCGGAGAAATCCTTGCGGAGGCCGGTACGGAGCTGACGCGCGAGCAGGCAGACGCGATTCAGAACGCTGCGGTTCCTTATGTGATGATCCGCACAGAAGAGCGTGATGTGAAAGTCATCTCCAGCATGATGGTGGATCTCAAAGCCTGGGTTGACTGTGAACCGAAGGAACTGGGTATTACGGAGCTGGTGTATTACCCGGCGCTGAAGAACATTCTGGAAGAGAACGAGGATCCGGAGGATCAGAAGGAAGCAATCCGCCGTTCTGTCCATGAACTGATACCGAAGCATATTACAAAGGAAGATATTCTTGCTTCCATTAATTATAACATGCATCTGGAATACGGCATCGGCAATGATGACGACATTGATCATCTGGGGAACCGCCGTATCCGTGCAGTCGGCGAGCTGCTGCAGAATCAGTATCGGATTGGTCTGTCCAGACTCGAGAGAGTGGTTCGTGAACGTATGACGACGCAGGAGATTGAAGGCATTTCTCCACAGTCGCTGATCAATATCAAGCCGGTGACGGCTGCGGTCAAGGAATTCTTCGGTTCCTCCCAGCTGTCGCAGTTCATGGATCAGAATAACCCCCTGGGTGAGCTGACGCACAAGCGCCGTCTGTCTGCACTTGGTCCTGGCGGACTTTCAAGAGAAAGAGCCGGATTCGAGGTTCGGGATGTACATTATTCTCATTACGGCAGAATGTGCCCGATTGAGACCCCTGAAGGTCCGAATATCGGTTTGATCAACTCTCTGGCCTGCTATGCGCGGATCAATGAATATGGCTTTGTGGAGGCTCCATACCGAAAGATTGATCATTCGGATCCGAAGAACCCGCGTGTCACAGATGAAGTGGTCTATATGACAGCGGATGAAGAAGATAATTATCATGTGGCGCAGGCAAACGAAGCTCTGGATGAGGAAGGACATTTCGTTCGTAAGAATGTATCCGGCCGTTACCGCGAGGAGACGCAGGAATATGAGCGCACTATGTTTGACTTCATGGATGTGTCGCCAAAGATGGTATTTTCTGTGGCGACAGCATTGATTCCATTCCTGCAGAATGACGACGCGAACCGCGCTCTGATGGGATCCAACATGCAGCGTCAGGCCGTACCGCTTCTGACAACGGAGGCTCCGGTCGTGGGTACCGGTCTGGAGACAAAGACTGCGGTAGACTCCGGCGTATGCGTGGTTGCAGAACATGCCGGCGTTGTGGAACGCTCAGAATCCAACCGTATTGTTGTACGCACGGATGACGGACAGCGCGAGGAGTATCATCTGCGCAAGTTCGTTCGAAGCAATCAGAGCAACTGCTACAATCAGCGCCCGATCGTCAATAAGGGTGACCGGGTGGAAGCCGGAGATGTGATCGCTGATGGTGCTTCTACATCCAATGGAGAGATCGCGCTGGGCAAGAACCCGCTGATCGGCTTTATGACCTGGGAAGGTTATAACTACGAGGACGCTGTCCTGATCAGTGAAAAGCTGGTGATGGACGATGTATATACTTCCGTCCATATTGAGGAATATGAGGCGGAGGCCCGCGATACAAAGCTTGGGCCGGAGGAGATCACACGTGATGTTCCGGGCGTTGGTGATGAGGCGCTGAAGGATCTTGATGAGCGTGGAATCATCCGCATCGGTGCGGAGGTACGTGCCGGTGATATTCTGGTCGGCAAGGTGACGCCGAAGGGTGAGACGGAGCTGACCGCAGAGGAGCGGCTGCTGAGAGCTATTTTTGGCGAGAAAGCGCGTGAGGTGCGGGATACCTCTCTTAAGGTGCCGCACGGTGAGTATGGTATTGTCGTAGACGCGAAGGTATTTACGCGCGAGAACGGCGACGAGCTTTCTCCTGGTGTGAATCAGTCTGTCCGTATCTATATCGCACAGAAGAGAAAGATTTCTGTCGGCGACAAGATGGCCGGCCGCCATGGCAACAAGGGTGTGGTTTCCCGTGTACTCCCGGTGGAGGATATGCCGTTTTTGCCGAACGGGCGTCCGCTGGATATCGTATTGAACCCGCTGGGCGTGCCGTCCCGTATGAATATCGGGCAGGTGCTGGAGATTCACCTGAGTCTGGCTGCAAAAGCGCTTGGCTTTAATGTCTCTACGCCGGTCTTTGACGGCGCAAATGAGAAGGATATTATGGACACTCTGGAGCTCGCAAACGATTACGTGAATCTGGAGTGGGATGAATTTAAGGACAAACATGGCGATGAACTTTTGCCGGAAGTGCTGGATTATCTGTATGAGAATCGCGACCACAGGGCTCTCTGGAAGGGGGTTCCGATTTCCAGAGACGGGAAGGTTCAACTCCGTGACGGCCGTACAGGCGAGTATTTTGACGCTCCGACCACGATCGGCCACATGCACTACCTGAAGCTCCATCATCTGGTGGATGACAAGATCCATGCGCGTTCTACCGGCCCGTACTCTTTGGTAACGCAGCAGCCTCTGGGCGGCAAGGCTCAGTTCGGCGGACAGCGTTTCGGTGAGATGGAGGTTTGGGCGCTGGAGGCTTACGGTGCGTCTTATACCCTGCAGGAGATCCTGACAGTCAAGTCGGATGACGTGGTTGGCCGTGTAAAGACATACGAAGCTATTATCAAGGGAGAAAATATCCCTGAGCCGGGCATTCCGGAATCATTTAAGGTACTCATCAAGGAGCTGCAGTCACTCGGTCTCGATGTCAGAGTTCTGAAAGATGATGATACTGAGGTGGAGATTACTGAGACTTCGGATTACGCTGACACGGATTTCCGCGCTGTGATGGGAGACGACCGCAGATATAATAATAAAGATGAAGAATCTCTTGGAGACTATGGTTACAGCCGCCAGGAGTTTAAAGGAGAAGAGCTGGTATCTGTCGATGAGAAAGAGATCGACGAGGACAGCACAGAGCTGTTTGAGGAACTTGAAGACAGCTTTAGTGAGGATGAATAAAACAATTCCGTACAGGACTGTGAGAACGCGATAAGTTACGATGAATGTAATTGTGAAGGTACTGAACAGTTACAAAGAATAGCGTGTGAAAGGAGTACCGTAATGCCAGAGACAACAAAAAATGAAGCGTATCAGCCGATGACGTTTGATGCTATTCGAATCGGTCTGGCCTCTCCTGAAAAGATCCTGGAGTGGTCTCACGGAGAGGTAAAAAAGCCGGAGACGATCAACTACAGGACGTTAAAGCCGGAAAAGGATGGACTTTTCTGCGAACGCATTTTCGGACCGAGCAAAGACTGGGAATGCCATTGCGGAAAGTATAAAAAGATTCGCTATAAGGGTGTTGTGTGTGACCGCTGCGGCGTAGAAGTGACCAAGTCCGCGGTTCGCCGTGAACGCATGGGGCATATCGTGCTGGCGGCACCGGTTTCCCACATCTGGTATTTTAAGGGGATTCCCTCCAGAATGGGTCTGATGCTTGACATTTCTCCGCGTGTACTGGAGAAGATTCTGTATTTTGCCAATTATATTGTCCTGGATCCGGGAGAGACGGATCTGCACTACAAGCAGGTCCTGACTGAGCGGGAATATCAGGATGCGCTGGAGAAGTGGGGCAAAAAGTTCCGCGCCGGAATGGGTGCGGAAGCTGTGAAGGAGCTTCTGGAGGCAATTGATGTTGAAAAGGAATCAGAGGAGCTTAAGGCTGCGCTCAAGGATTCTACAGGCCAGAAGCGCGCAAGGATCATCAAGCGACTGGAGGTCGTTGAGGCTTTCCGTGAGTCCGGCAACAAGCCGGAATGGATGATTATGACAGTGATTCCGGTGATTCCGCCTGATCTGCGCCCGATGGTACAGTTAGACGGCGGACGTTTCGCTACGTCTGACCTGAACGATCTGTATCGCCGGATCATCAACCGTAATAATCGTCTGAAGAGACTGCTGGAGCTGGGAGCACCGGATATTATCGTGCGCAATGAGAAACGTATGCTTCAGGAGGCAGTGGATGCGCTGATCGATAACGGCCGCCGCGGGCGTCCGGTTACCGGACCGGGCAACCGTGCCCTGAAGTCTCTCTCGGATATGTTGAAAGGTAAGTCCGGACGTTTCCGTCAGAATCTGCTCGGCAAGCGTGTTGACTACTCGGGGCGTTCTGTTATCGTTGTAGGTCCGGAACTGAAGATCTACCAGTGTGGTTTACCGAAAGAGATGGCAATAGAGCTGTTTAAGCCTTTCGTTATGAAAGAGCTTGTTGAGAACGGCACATCGCACAATATTAAAAACGCGAAGAAGATGGTAGAGCGTCTGCAGCCGGAAGTGTGGGATGTTCTGGAAGACGTGATCAAAGAGCATCCGGTCATGCTGAACCGTGCCCCTACACTGCACCGTCTTGGTATTCAGGCATTTGAACCGATTCTGGTCGAGGGCAAGGCAATCAAGCTGCATCCGCTCGTATGTACCGCTTTCAATGCGGACTTCGATGGAGACCAGATGGCTGTGCACCTTCCGCTTTCCGTGGAAGCACAGGCGGAATGCCGGTTCCTTATGCTCTCCCCGAACAACCTCCTGAAACCGTCTGATGGCGGACCGGTGGCAGTTCCCTCGCAGGATATGGTGCTCGGCATCTATTATCTGACTCAGGAGAGACCCGGCGCGAAAGGAGAAGGGAAATTCTTCAAGAGCGTGGCGGAAGCAATTCTTGCCTATGAGAATAAATACATTACGCTGCAGTCAAAGATCACGGTGCGTATGAGCAAAAAGATGCCGGATGGCAGTGTGATCGTGGAGAATATAGAGTCTACTCTGGGACGGTTCCTGTTTAACGAGATCATCCCGCAGGATCTTGGCTTCGTAGACCGTTCTGTTCCGGGCAATGAGCTTAAGCTGGAGATCGATTTCCTTGTAAATAAGAAGGGGCTGAAGAGCATCCTTGAGAAAGTCATCGATATTCATGGCTCGACCAGAACAGCAGAAGTTCTCGATGACATCAAGGCAACGGGGTATAAATACTCGACTCAGGCAGCTATGACTGTTTCCATCTCGGATATGACTGTGCCGCCCAAGAAGCCGGAAATGATCAAGAATGCGCAGGATACGGTAGACCGGATCACCCGGAACTATAAGCGCGGCCTGATCACCGACGAAGAACGTTACAAGGAAGTCGTGGAGACCTGGAAAGAAACGGATGATCAGCTGACAAAGGAACTGCTCGACGGACTTGATAAGTACAACAACATTTTCATGATGGCGGATTCCGGAGCACGTGGTTCCAACAAGCAGATCAAGCAGCTTGCCGGTATGCGTGGCCTGATGGCTGATACGACCGGACACACAATCGAGCTGCCGATCAAATCCAACTTCCGTGAGGGCCTGGACGTACTGGAATATTTCATGTCCGCACATGGTGCCCGTAAAGGACTTTCCGATACGGCACTTCGTACCGCAGACTCCGGTTACCTGACCAGACGTCTGGTAGATGTCTCACAGGATCTGATCGTCCGCGAGACAGACTGCAGTGAGGGTTGTGATGACATTCCGGGTATGTACGTGAGCACATTCTCGGATGGAAAAGAAGAGATTGAGAACATTCAGGAGCGTATCACAGGGCGTTTCTCCTGCGAGGACATCTGTGACAAAGACGGTGAGATCATTGTGAAAGCCAACCACATGATCACGCCGAGACGTGCGGCGCGTATTATGAAAGAAGGCGTCGATGCGGACGGCAAGCCGTTTGAGAAGATAAAGATCCGTTCCATCCTGACATGCCGCTCTCATATCGGAATCTGCTCCAAGTGCTACGGCGCGAACATGGCGACCGGTGAGCCTGTGCAGGTGGGTGAGTCTGTCGGCATCATCGCCGCACAGTCGATCGGTGAGCCGGGTACACAGCTGACCATGCGTACGTTCCATACAGGCGGCGTGGCCGGTGGTGATATCACACAGGGTCTTCCGCGTGTCGAGGAGCTTTTCGAGGCCAGAAAGCCGAAAGGACTGGCGATCATTACGGAGATAGCCGGTACGGCTACCTTAAGGGATACGAAGAAAAAACGTGAGATTGTGGTGACCAACGAGGAGACAGGTGATTCCAAGACCTACCTGATTCCCTACGGTTCCAGAATCAAGCCGGTAGATGGCATACATCTGGAGGCTGGTGATGAGCTGACCGAAGGCAGTGTGAATCCGCATGATATTCTGAAGATCAAGGGTGTGGAAGCTGTGCAGGATTATATGCTCCGCGAGGTACAGCGTGTATATCGGCTTCAGGGCGTGGAAATCAATGATAAGCATATTGAGGTCATTGTGCGTCAGATGCTGAAAAAGATCCGTATTGAGACCAATGGCGATACGGACTTCCTGCCCGGCAGCCTTGTGGATATCCTGGATTATGAGGATACCAATGCGCGTATGATCGAGGAAGGCAAGGAGCCTGCCGACGGCAAACGCATCATGCTCGGTATCACCAAGGCTTCTCTGGCGACGAATTCCTTCCTGTCCGCGGCGTCCTTCCAGGAGACGACAAAGGTGCTGACGGACGCGGCAATCAAAGGCGAGAAGGACCCGCTTGTCGGCCTGAAGGAAAATGTTATTATAGGTAAGCTGATCCCGGCAGGTACAGGTATGAAGCGCTACCGCAATGTCGAGATTGATACCTCAGGGACAGACGATGCTGAATATGAGCAGCTGCGTCTGGATGAATATGATGATGACGCTGAGCCTATTGACGATACGCAGGAGATGACGTTTGAGGAACTGATCGAGGAGGCAGAATCGGAAGCAGCTGAAGCTGAGACGACGGAATCCGGGAATGCTGCGTTAGAGACGACAGCGTCTGAGGCAGGAGAAACGGAGAATCCGGAAGCTTCAGATTCAGATGAGGATAACGCAGACGGAGATGCTGCAGAGTCTGTGGATGAGGATAATTGATAGCAGGATAGAAAGAAAGACCCGGCGCTGCCGGGTCTTTCCAGTCTTATGATGAGCAGATCTTTTTATTATTAATTTAATATCATTTCTGTTCCTGATTCCTATTCCTCTTTTCTGTCTCTGAGGTTATGAATCAGATTCTTCAATGACATATCTTCAGACAGACTGTCGGATTGGTTCTGGCGTTTTTTCTTCTCTGAAGCAGAAGTCTGTGCGCTGTAGTTGCTGTATCCGCCGTTTGGCTGCATGTTGTAGCTGTTGTATCCGCCGTTCGGCTGTGAGTTGTAGCTGTTATATCCGTTGTTTGGCTGCGAGCTGTAAGCATTGCGGCCATTTATCGGCTGCTGTACACCGTAGTATCCCTGCGGGAAGTTTACATAAGGAGACTGCGCCGTTTCGAGCGAGGATGCGGTTTCTTTTTTGGCACGCTTCTTCTTATGGCTGAATGGACGGAATATAGTTTTTCTGCCGGTCCATCCTACGATCCGAACGAGAATAATGCCCCAGAAGACGCCAAATGAGTCGATGAGGACATCGCGTACAGACGGGCCCCGCCCATTCACAAATGACTGGTGATACTCGTCCCCGCCGGCAAATGCAACACAGAAAAGCCCTGCTGTGAGCATGAGCGGCAGCCCATGGAGACCATAAACATACAGTGGGAATGAGACTGCGACAGCTAGAGCAAAGTATTCTGTCATATGGGCAATTTTCCGAACCACGCCGTTGAACCTTGTCGCCAGAGCTGAAATCTCGGAAGGCTCCAGATCGGCGTCAAGGATGACGTTGCCGGCTTCTACCACCGTGTAGCTGACCTGATAGCTTAAGTTGGAAGATGTCGTGGCATCCTGTGCGGAAAAACAGAAAATCACATACATCATCAGGATAGCAGGAATAAAAGACAAAGGTTTTAAAAGCTTAACTAACATGTCTATCACCTCTGATTCTTCATTAATATATACATGGGGAAAACACAACGAATTCTTTTTTCAAAACTATGGCCAATGCAATTATTCTGGACAGTTACGGCCATTTTAGCATTCTGAACTTCGAGTGTCTACCCATTTTATGAAATTCTAAGAAATAAAAAAATGCTGTTGAAAATTATTTACAAAAAAAGCTCTTGACAAGAAAATACTGCTTTCGTATAATGGAGCAGTGCGTGAAAACGTGATGTTTTTGCGCATATTTTCAGGCAACCATGGCCGCTTTCCATTTAGACGGATGTGCGGCTGACCCGAGTAAAACGAATTTTATCAGGAGGTGAAGGAAGAATGCCAACATTCAACCAGTTAGTCAGAAAAGGCAGACAGACATCGGTCAAAAAGTCGACCGCGCCGGCACTCCAGAAAGGGTACAATTCTCTTCAGAAGAAGCAGACCAACACGTCTTCTCCGCAGAAGAGAGGTGTGTGCACCGCTGTGAAGACCGCGACGCCGAAGAAGCCGAATTCCGCTCTTCGTAAGATCGCCAGAGTACGTCTGTCCAACGGTATCGAGGTTACAAGCTATATTCCGGGCGAGGGACACAACCTTCAGGAGCACAGCGTAGTGCTGATCCGAGGAGGAAGAGTCAAGGACCTTCCGGGTACCAGATACCATATTGTAAGAGGTACGCTTGATACCGCCGGTGTTGCCAAGAGACGTCAGGCACGTTCCAAGTATGGTGCCAAGAGACCGAAAGAAGCAAAGAAATAATACCGGTTTCAGAGATTTACCTTAGTATCACATGAAAACAGATTTGTGTTTCACCTTATGCGGAGTTCGTATTACCAGGTGGTTGCAGGTTAATATAGAAGTCCAAGCATGAACACGGAAAGAAACAATCGTGAGTACCTGTGATTTAATGTAAAACGTCTAAAGTCGTTTACTATAATTAAGGAGGGAAGAAGCGTGCCACGGAAAGGACATATTCAGAAGAGGGACGTATTGGCAGACCCGATTTACGGAAGTAAAGTCGTTACCAAGCTGATCAACAATATCATGCTGGACGGCAAGAAGGGTGTTGCCCAGAAAATTGTGTACGGAGCATTTGAGAAGATCGAAGAGAAGACCGGGAAACCGGCGATCGAGACTTTCGAAGCGGCTATGAACAACGTTATGCCGGTTCTGGAAGTAAAGGCGAGACGTGTCGGCGGTGCCACCTATCAGGTGCCGATCGAGGTAAGACCGGATCGTCGTCAGGCTCTGGCACTTCGCTGGATTACCATGTTTTCCCGTAAGAGAGGCGAGAAGACCATGCAGGATCGTCTGGCGAATGAACTGATGGACGCGGCGAACAATACCGGCGCATCAGTTAAGAGAAAAGAGGATATGCATAAGATGGCAGAGGCGAACAAGGCTTTTGCACATTACAGATTCTAAAACAGAAAGCGGCATAGACGATGCTGTCTGTCTGATGAGGAGGAAAAAAATTTGGCTGGTAGAGAATATCCATTAGAGAGAACCAGAAATATCGGTATCATGGCTCATATCGATGCGGGTAAGACTACATTGACCGAACGTATTCTGTATTACACCGGCGTGAACTACAAGATCGGTGATACACATGAAGGTACCGCTACAATGGACTGGATGGAGCAGGAGCAGGAAAGAGGTATTACCATCACCTCCGCCGCCACCACCTGCCACTGGACGCTGCAGGAGAACTGCAAGCCGAAGGCGGGAGCTCTGGAGCATCGTATCAACATCATTGATACTCCGGGCCATGTGGATTTTACGGTAGAGGTTGAACGTTCTCTTCGTGTACTGGACGGCGCTGTCGGCGTCTTCTGTGCAAAGGGAGGCGTAGAGCCGCAGTCTGAGAACGTTTGGCGCCAGGCTGATACCTACAATGTTCCTCGTATGGCATTTATTAATAAGATGGATATCATGGGTGCGGATTTCTACGGAGCTGTAGAGCAGATCCGCAACAGACTGGGCAAGAATGCGATCATCCTTCAGCTGCCGATCGGCAAGGAGGACAATTTCAAAGGCATAATTGACCTGTTTGAGATGAAGGCTTATATCTACAATGACGACAAGGGCGAGGATATCTCGATCACGGACATTCCTGAGGATATGGCAGAGGACGCGGAGCTTTACCGTGCTGAGCTGGTCGAGAAGGTCTGCGAGCTGGACGACGATCTCACGATGATGTATCTGGAAGGAGAAGAGCCGTCTGTAGAGCAGATGAAAGCCGCGCTGCGCAAAGCGACCTGCGAATGTGCAGCTGTTCCGGTATGCTGTGGAAGCGCATACCGCAATAAGGGTGTTCAGAAGATGCTGGATGCTGTCATTGAATATATGCCGGCACCGACGGACATTCCGCCGATCAAGGGTACGGATATGGATGGCAACGAAGTCGTGAGACATTCTTCCGATGAGGAGCCGTTCTCCGCTCTGGCATTCAAGATCATGGCGGATCCGTTTGTAGGTAAGCTTGCATTCTTCCGTGTTTACTCCGGTACGATGAACTCCGGTTCCTATGTGCTGAACGCGACGAAGGGCAAAAAAGAGCGTGTGGGACGTATCCTGCAGATGCATGCGAATAAGCGTGCCGAGCTTGACAAGGTATATTCCGGAGATATCGCTGCGGCTGTTGGCTTTAAGCTGACGACGACCGGTGATACGATCTGCGATGAGCAGCATCCGGTGATCCTGGAGTCCATGGAGTTCCCGGAGCCTGTTATCGAGCTCGCAATCGAGCCGAAGACCAAAGCCGGACAGGGCAAGATGGGCGAGGCACTCGCGAAGCTGGCTGAGGAAGACCCGACATTCCGTGCTCATACGGATACAGAGACTGGTCAGACCATTATCGCCGGTATGGGTGAGCTTCATCTGGAGATCATCGTTGACCGTCTGCTCCGAGAGTTCAAAGTAGAAGCGAATGTCGGTGCTCCGCAGGTTGCTTACAAGGAGACCTTTACAAAAGAGGTTACTGTGGACAGCAAGTACGCGAAGCAGTCCGGTGGCCGTGGACAGTATGGTCACTGTAAGGTAATCTTCACACCGATGGATCCGAACGGAGAGAAGACTTTCGAGTTTGAGTCTACGGTTGTCGGCGGCGCGATTCCGAAGGAATATATTCCGGCAGTCGGCGAAGGTATCGAGGAAGCGGCAAAAGCCGGTGTTCTCGGCGGTTTCCCGGTGCTCGGCGTACACGCGAATGTGTATGACGGATCGTTCCATGAGGTCGATTCCAGTGAGATGGCATTCCATATCGCCGGTTCTCTGGCATTCAAGGACGCGATGAAGCAGGGAAATCCGGTTCTGCTTGAGCCGATCATGAAAGTGGAAGTAACGATGCCTGAGGAGTATATGGGCGACGTTATCGGCGATATCAACTCCCGCCGCGGACGTATTGAAGGTATGGATGATCTCGGTGGCGGCAAGATCGTCAGAGGCTATGTGCCGCTGGCAGAGATGTTCGGTTATTCCACAGACCTTCGTTCCAAGACGCAGGGCCGCGGCAACTACTCCATGTTCTTTGAGCGTTACGAGCAGGTACCGAAGTCCGTACAGGAGAAGGTTTTAAGTGAGAGGTCAAAGTAAGACATCCGTAAGGCAGACCTTTATTAAAGGTAATATATTTGGTATTTGTGAAGCTGCTGAACAGTTACTAGATTTGTAAAATGAACCATTTGCCGCGGGAGAGCCGCGGCGGATGGCAATAAAAGTAATAATATTTGCAAAAAAAACTTGAAAACACGCACGTTTTGAAATATAATCAGAGCAGCGTTTTTAGAAGCAATTGTATTGAAGGAGGAAAATCACAATGGCAAAGGCTAAATTTGAAAGAACAAAACCGCATTGTAACATCGGTACCATCGGTCACGTAGATCATGGTAAGACCACTCTGACAGCGGCTATCACAAAGGTTCTTTCCCACAGAGTTGCTGGTAACGTAGAGACAAGCTTTGACAACATCGACAAGGCTCCGGAAGAGAGAGAGCGTGGTATCACAATTTCTACCGCTCATGTAGAGTATGAGACAGAGCACAGACATTACGCTCATGTTGACTGCCCAGGCCATGCTGACTATGTAAAGAACATGATCACCGGTGCTGCACAGATGGATGGCGCTATCCTCGTAGTAGCTGCTACGGATGGTGTTATGGCTCAGACCAAGGAGCACATCCTTCTGTCCCGTCAGGTAGGCGTTCCGTATATCGTTGTATTCATGAACAAGTGTGATATGGTTGACGACGAAGAGCTTCTCGAGCTGGTAGACATGGAGATCCGTGAGCTGCTGAACGAGTATGAGTTCCCGGGCGATGACACACCGATTATTCAGGGTTCCGCTCTGAAGGCTCTGGAAGATCCGGACGGAGAGTGGGGCGACAAGGTTATGGAGCTCATGGATGCTGTTGACAGCTGGGTTCCGGATCCGCAGCGTGCGACTGATCAGCCGTTCCTGATGCCGGTTGAGGACGTATTCACCATCACAGGCCGTGGTACCGTTGCTACCGGTCGTGTAGAGCGTGGTACTCTGAAGCTGAACGAGGAAGTTGAGATCGTTGGTATCAAGGAAGAGATCCAGAAGACGACCGTTACCGGTATCGAGATGTTCCGTAAGCTGCTTGACTATGCTCAGGCTGGTGACAACATCGGTGCTCTTCTTCGTGGTATCAGAAGAACAGATATCGAGCGTGGTCAGGTTCTGGTTAAGCCGGGCAGCATCAAGTGCCACACCAAGTTTACCGCTCAGGTATACGTTCTGACCAAGGACGAGGGTGGCCGTCATACACCGTTCTTCAACAACTATCGTCCGCAGTTCTATTTCAGAACAACTGACGTAACAGGCGTGATCAATCTTCCGGAAGGCACAGAGATGTGCATGCCTGGCGACAACGTAGAGATGACCATCGAGCTGATCCATCCAATCGCTATGGAGCAGGGTCTTACGTTCGCTATCCGTGAGGGTGGCCGTACAGTTGGTTCAGGCCGTGTTGCTACGATCATCGAGTAATCGAGACAGTAGAATTATATATTGAGATTCGTACCGCAATCCCTGAATTCAGGGGTTGCGGTTTTTTTCTGTATCATTTAGAATAGGTTTCAAATATATTTACTATCCAGAAGCTGGAGCAGGTTATTCACAGGAGGAGAATCAGAATGTCTGTGTCAGAAGCTATGACTAAAATGATTCGGTTTTACGCACAGGAATCCGGTCAGAAAAGTCATCATGATATCAATCATTTCCAGAAGGTGTGGGCGTTTGCGAAGACAATTGGTGAACTGGAAGGTCTGGATGCGTATACACAGGAGACACTGGAGCTTGCAGCCATTGTGCACGACATCGCCTGTCCGCTCTGCCGAGAGAAATATGGCGATGCGGATGGCCCTCATCAGGAGTTGGAAGGGCCATCGATGGCAAAGGCTTTTTATGAGGACATGGGATTGCCGAATGAACAGCTGGAGCGGATCTGCTTCCTCGTCGGCCATCATCATACGCTGGATCAGGTGGATGGGTTGGATTATCAGGTGTTGTTGGAGGCAGATTTTCTGGTAAATGCAGATGAAAGTCAGGCGCGCAGGGATCAGATCATGCGGTTCCGCGAAAGAGTCTATCGGACGAAGACAGGGATATCGTTATTGAATGACATTTACGGATTATAAGGCTTTGGGGCGGAAATACTGGCACCAGCTCGAATAATAGTAAATTCGTTGTAACTGTAAAAGTACTGAACAGTAACAATTTGTTTTGGCTGCCACTTTTACAATACATATAAATGTGTAGAATGTGAGGATAAGAGGATGCGAATTGCAGTACTTTCCGATACGCATGATGTGCTGCGGGAGGAAGTCCTTGAACAGATTCGTCTGGCCGATGCGGTGATCCATGCCGGAGATGTCAGCAAACCGGAGATTGTTGACCGGATTCAGGCAAATCTTCCGGAAAAAAACAGGCTGTATCTGGTGCGGGGCAATATGGATGGGGACTGGGCAAAGCGGATTCCGGAGACGCTGGAGTTGGAGCTTGAGCAGGTACGCATCTTTGTAGTACATAACAGGAAAAAAGCAGAGATTCCGGAAAATTGTGATATTGTCATTTCCGGGCATACACACAGATTTCAGGCGGAAACAACGGACGGGCGATCATGGCTGAATCCGGGCACCTGTGGACGGAGACGTTTTCATTCGGAATTGACCATGGCTGTATTGCAGATTGAGGGAAACAGCTGGCAGATGGAAAAAATCGGGATCGGAGCAGAAGACGCGTCCGCCGGAAAGAATGAAAATGCGATCGCTGCTGCAGAAGTGTCTGGCTGCGGAGCAGGCAGTGGTCTGATGGAGCTGTCATCGGGAGCGCTTCTTTTACTGATCTCTGGAATCTTAAAAAGAGTGGACAAGGGAAAGACAATCTCGCAGATCGCAGGGGAAATGAATGTAGATGAAATGTTTGTAGAGGACATATGCAGGATCTACGTCACGCACCCGGGAGTTACTGCGAATGGAATTCTGGATAAGCTGGAAGTCAACCGGCATATTGGAGCATGAAATGATTCTGAAAAGCTACGGCAAAGAGCGTTGGGAGCAGAAATGACACGGATACAGGAATTGCTTTTTGAGCTTCAGGATATCAAATACGCGGATTTTCAGAGCAATCTGACGCCGACGCTTTCCAGGGAGAGATTCATTGGTGTGCGGACGCCGGAGCTTCGTGCGTTGGCGAAAAAGCTGGCGGCAGTAAGAAAGATTGAAGAGTTTTTAAAAGATCTGCCGCATTTTTATTTTGAAGAAAATCAGCTGCACGCGTTTCTGATTGCGGAAGAAAAGGACTTTTCCGTCTGTCTGGAAGAACTGGAACGGTTTTTACCTTATATCGATAATTGGGCGACCTGCGATCAGCTGTCTCCGAAGGTATTCAAAAATTGTCCGGAACGTCTGCTTCCTTACATAGACCGCTGGCTGGATTCTTCCCATATTTATACCGTGCGCTATGGAATTGGCATGCTGATGCGTTATTTCCTCGATGACCGGTTTTCGGTAAAATATGCGGAGCAGGTGGCGGCAATTCCTTCTGACAGAGCGTACTTTCGCTGTAAATGGCAGACGACTGGTGCGTCAGAAGCGCCGACCGGGCAAAGGTATGTGCGAATGGAAGCGCAGAAAGATCCAGCTATGAAAGAGCCGATGGCCGGCGGCCGCCCATATTATATCAGCATGATGGTCGCCTGGTATTTTGCGACGGCACTGGCAAAGCAGTATGATGCGATTTTTCCTTTTCTGAAGGAAAACAGGCTCGACACCTGGACACACAATAAGACAATCCAGAAGGCGGAGGAGAGCTATCGAATCACGTCGGAGCAAAAAGCCTGTCTGAAATTATTGAAAAGGACCGGGAGAAAAACTGTATGAAATTCACTTATAAACACACAGTATACGCCTGCTTTACCGGCTATATCGCGCAGGCAATCATCAACAATTTCGCGCCGCTGCTGTTTCTGACCTTTCAGTCGCAGTACGGGATCACGCTGGATAAGATCGCGCTTCTGACCGGACTGAATTTTGGGGTGCAGCTGCTTATTGATCTGCTCTCCGCAAAATTTGCGGACAAAATCGGCTACCGCCCCTGTGTGATCGGCGCGCATGTATTTTCGGCGGCAGGGCTGATTTTGCTTACAATTTTGCCGGAACTTCTGCCAAACGCATACGCGGGACTTTGTATTGCAGTCGTAGTCTATGCTCTTGGCGGCGGACTTCTGGAGGTGCTGGTAAGCCCGATCATGGAAGCCTGTCCGGGCGACGAGAAGGCGAAAGCGATGAGTCTGCTGCATTCGTTTTACTGCTGGGGGCATGTCGCCGTTGTGCTGCTTTCCAGTCTGTTCTTTGCGGTTTTTGGTATTTCGAACTGGAAGATAATGGCGCTGCTCTGGGCCGTTGTGCCGATCCTGAACGGGATTTTCTTTTCCCGTGTACCGATCGGCTCGCTGCTTGAAGAAGGTGAAGAGGGATACAGCATCCGTCAGCTGGCGTCGATGGGCGCCTTCTGGATTTTTATGCTGCTGATGGCCTGTGCGGGAGCCTGTGAGCAGGCAGTGAGTCAGTGGGCGAGCGCTTACGCCGAGAGCGGACTGAAGGTGTCGAAGACGGTCGGGGATCTGGCCGGTCCGCTTTTGTTTGCCGTGACCATGGGCAGCGCCCGGCTGTTCTACGGCAAATTCGGCGAAAAGATTGATCTGAAGAAGTTTATGTGGATGAGCGGCCTGCTCTGTCTGTGCAGCTATCTGATCATCGGCTTATCGACTCTGCCGATCCTGGGCTTTTTGGGATGCGCTCTTTGCGGATTGTCGGTCGGCATTCTCTGGCCCGGCACCTTCAGCCTCGGTACGAAAGGAATTACCAGAGGCGGTACGGCGATGTTTGCACTTTTTGCGCTGGCGGGCGATGTCGGCTGCAGCAGCGGGCCGACCTTTGTCGGCATGATGGCGGAGCGGTTTGGCGGTCAGCTGAATCTGGGTATTCTGACGGGAATCGTATTTCCAGTCCTGCTGCTAGTGGGACTGAACCTGGAGAGAAAGATTTCGTAACGGTTCAGTATTTTCACAGCTGTGAGGGAAAGATAAATGCAGAAATACGGAATGACAATGACAGGAACCTGAGAATCCGGATGGATGAACAGACAAAGAACCGAATTGGAGAGAATTGTCAGAGCATTAAGAGAGTGGATATATTATGAATGGAAAAAGTTGCGGAATCACTCGTAAACTGTATCTGGAACTGACGCCGCCAACGGAAGAAGACAGCCGTTCTGCGCAGCAGCGTATTCTGGAAGCGATTGAGGCTAAGACAGATTTAGATACTTCAGAAATGTCAAAGATCACCGGATCATCAGGTAATACAGGGAAGACGATAATAAAGATTCCGCTGGACATCCTTCGCAAACTGCATCCGTTCTGCCAAGATGTCAATTGGAAGCTGACTGTTTCCCTGGCCTGGGATGGTACCTGCTGGCAGGTCGTGGCGCTGGAAGCGGGAGATACTTCCGGTGCGCACTATGGTCTGGCGGTAGATCTGGGCAGCACGACGGTGGTGATGCAGCTGGTCGACTGTGAAAGCGGTGAAGTAGTGGTACAGGAGAGCGCATACAACCGGCAGATTGCGTACGGTGAAGATATCCTGTCGCGGATTTTTTACAGCAAGGATCAGCCGGAGCGTCTGGAGGAGATTCGGCGTGCAACGGTGGAGACGATCGTTACGCTGATGGAGAAGCTGGAAGGGAGGGCAGGGATTCCTCTAAGGACGTCTTCAGAAGCTTTAGAAACAAATGCCGCTGAAGAAGACAGTGACGGGAACCGTGCAGGCCGCTGCATTTCCATGGTTGTGGCAGGCAATACCACGATGACACACTTTTTGCTTGGGATGGATGCGTTCTGCGTTTTTTCCACGCCCTATGCTGTGCAGGCGGATCAGCCTGGATTCCTTAAGGGAATGGAGCTTGGGATTCCGATTCCGGGCTATGTATTCTGCTACCCGGGGAAGGCCAACTATCTGGGCGGCGATATCATTAGCGGGATGGTGGCGACCGATCTGCATCACAGGGACTCGATTTCGCTGTTTTTTGATGTGGGGACGAATGGCGAGCTGGTCGTCGGGAACCGGGATTTTCTGTTGTGCGGCGCAGGAGCCGCGGGACCGGCTCTGGAAGGCGGAGTGGTGAAGACCGGCATGCGAGCGGCCGAAGGCGCGGTACAGCATGTGAAGCTGGTGGAAGATTGCGGGAATGGGGTGCTCACAGATGTTATTGGCGGCGGAACCCCAAAAGGCATCTGCGGATCCGGAATCATCGATCTGATATCGGAGCTGTTTATGCATGGGATCCTCGATCTGCGGGGAAAACTGGTGCCGGAAGCTTCGGATGCGATCGTGTGGCGTGCGGGTACTGAAGATTCCAGCGAAGACAGAGCAGAGCGTGCTTCGGATAGTCTGGGATGCGGCGGAGATGCGGCCGGGCAGGATGGAGAATACGCATTTCAATACGCGCCCGGTCTTTATTTTTACCAGAGCGATATCCATGAATTCATCCGCACAAAGGCTGCCGCTTATACGATGATGGAATATCTGCTTTCAGAGACTGGTATGAATCTTAACGATGTCGGAGATTTTTACATGGCCGGTGCGTTCGGCTCCCATGTGGATGTGACTTCGGCTGTCAATATCGGGATGTATCCGGATGTGGATCCGGTGCGGATTCACGCGGTCGGAAATACGTCGCTGGAAGGCGCACAGAAGCTTTTACTTGACCGTTCTGTTGCTGAAGAATTACCGGAAATCCTGGACCTGATGACCTATGTTCAGTTCGGCGCGGTGGAGGGTTTTCTGGAAAAAATGACAGCGGCTTCGGCACTGCCGCACACCGATCTGGAACGTTATCCATCGGTGAAAGCACGGCTGAATCAATACGCATAATAATAATCCGCATCCGGATACTGTGCACGGATGGCTTCGGCCTGCTCTTCGGTGCAGGAGATCATGTGCAGGTTCGGAATGTCGGTGAGCCCGTCATAGCTTAAGCAGGTGCTGGAATAGATTTTCAGCGATGTCAGCGATTCCAGAGAGGAGAGCCCGCCAAAATCAGTGATGGTTGCGTCTTTGATATCGAGTTCCCGGAGGGCAGGCAGATCGATTGATTCCAGAGAGATTTCTTCCATATTTCCCACGTAGACGCCCAGGGATTCCAGAGAGGAGATATCGGACAGCTGATCGACAGAGAACCCGTTCATCGAATGGACATAGAGCGTGGTCAGCGAGGTTTCACTCATGGCGGCAATGACTGAGCCTGTAAGATGGTCGATCTCCAGAGAAGTCAGATGCTCCAGTGAGGACAGCTGCGAATAGTCGGTCAGATCCAGATCGAAGATGTTCAGCTCCTCGATGGCACTGTTTTCCAGACCGGTCAGTGACCGGATACCGGTTGAACTGATATTGAGAGTTTTCAGATTCGTAAGTGTAGAAATGACGGAGGTATCCGGGATCTCCAGCCCGGCAAGATTGAGAATCTCAATATCCGTGTTTCCGGAAAGCGCGGACAGATCATTCAGCGGATTGTAGCCAATTCCCAGTTCTTTGAGGCTTAAGTCCGAGTCCGCAAGGGCGGAGAGATCGGTAATCTGCTGCCGGTAAAGACACAGTGTACGCAGGTTCGGCATATGCGTGATGTCTTCAAGGGAAGAGATAGACCCTGCCTGTTCAAAAAGTCCGGATTCCCGCATCTCCTCATCATAAGCATAAGGATAATTCCCCTGAAACCAGAAGTCATCGTCATCTGTATAAATCTGCTGTCCGAAAATGTGCAGAGAGACGATCTTTTCCAGACCCTTTTCCGTAACGGGTTCGTCTTCTCCGATGCCAAGCTGGGAGCGCACCGCTTCCTCGATCAATGGCTCGGTAAATGTGTAGACAGCTGTCAAAGAATCCGTGTCTGCGGAAGAGGATTCGTTTTCAAGAGAACCTTCCGCAGAATGATCAGAAATCGTTCCGCGATTGAACCAGGCACCGGCTGCCAGAATCAGGACCACCGCAAATACTGCGGCTGCGATATGCGAATACTTCCTGATTCTCATACGGGAAGCGGATCCGGCCGATGTGCGCCCGCGATTCTGCTGTGGGAACCGCACGGCCAGAAGGTCGGCCAGAAATTCATCCGCGCTCTGGTAGCGCCTGTCCGGATCAAACATGGTCGCGCGGCGGATGATGGCTGCTGCCGACTCATCAATCTCCGCGAGCATTTCGTCCGTGGGAGTGTATTCCCCGGTCAGGCAGTAGAAGAATGTGAGGCCGAGCGAATACAGATCGCTTCTTACATCACTCTGTTTGTAGCCAAACTGTTCCGGCGGCGCTGTCAGCTGTGTTCCCATCACAAACGTATCGCTGCGCTTGCCCGGATGATAAAAGCGGGAAATGCCCAGATCAATATAGTGACATCTGCCTTCTGTATCCACGATGATGTTTTGCGGCTTGATGTCGCGGTGGATCATAGGCGGAGTCATAGAGTGCAGAAAACGCAGAAGATCAGCCAAAGAGATCATATAGTCGAGAGTCTGCATCACAGGAATTCCGGGCTTTTCATAATTTGTTTCGCACAGTTCCTCCAGAGTTTTTCCTTCTATATAAGTTCGGATGTAAAAAACCTCATCGTCGGGGGGGGTATTTTTCCAGAAAAACAGCAGTCGGAAAAAGCTTCGGATACCAGGGATCCTCCGAAGCATGGATGAGGTTCAGAATTTTTTTCTCATTGATAAGCTGCGTCGCATGCTCCGGTCTGGAGGCTGTCTTTAAAAGGTAGAGGCTTCCGGTGGTCCCTTTCTTGCGGAGCAGATACGTGCCGGCACCGGTCTCCTCGGAATATTTCAGACAGGATTCGACATGATAGACCTCCGCCAGATCCGGAGGAAGCTGAAATGGCGTGTCATCGGACCATTGACTCATGGCCTTTCACTCCTTCTCCCGATTTTCTTTATACAGGGGCGTTTCGCCTTCCTGAATCAGCAGATCATTGGCCTGCTGCATGGTATAATTTTTCTCAATCGCAAAGATGATCGCCGCGTCGCGTTTTACTCTCGGATAGAGCGCACCCTGACGCGCAAGCCGCAGCAGCTGGTTTGTCTCGGCGAGAGTCGCGGAAAGGCACAGGCTGATGCGCAGCACCATATTGCGGCCGGGTGACTTCTGACCGCTCAATACATGATAGAAATAAGACCGTTCAATGCCGCTCTCCGTAATCACATCTATCGCTGTTTTGCCGTGCTTTAGCATCGTAGAATACAGAAAATGGCAGAAGAGCGGCTCCTCTTCCAGATCGTGGTATGTCTCGGTCACTTCAGAAAAGTCATTCGATTTTTTGATAAGCGTAAGAAGCTGGGATGTTGTGATGTCTTTTGTATTCTTCTTCGACAAAGCAATCCCTCCTGATTTCAAACGTTATTTCGTAACTGCTGATGCCTTTATGGTTACGAAAGGATGATAGTTGTATTATTGTTACCATGAATATTGTCAGTATATCATAGTTCGATAAAATCTGACAATCGTTTTGGAATTTCTCTAAAAAAGTCTCCTTTTAGGACACAAAAAATCTTTTTTCAGGACACTGGACAAAAAAGGTACGAAGTCTTTTTTTGGGACACCATCTGAAAAGCCAAAGGTGATAGAATCGCGGTATGTATCAGAAATTTAAAAAAGGAGGCTTTTTCATGAAGAACAGGAAGAGATTTATGGCGCTTCTGCTGGCGACCGTGCTGGTCTGCACACAGGTGCCGTCAATCGGAAGCTCTGTGACAGCGGAAGAGACAGAGCTGTCGACGGATAGCGCAGAGACTGCTCAGTCTACTGATGAGGAGTCCGGGCCGGCAGCCGGGGAGAATGAAGCGGCTGCAGCCACTGATGACGAGAATGCCGGTGCGGATTCATCTGACGACAGCACAGATGGCTCCGAAGCAGCGTCCTCTGAGGGCACTCAGGCAGAGGCATCAGAGAATACAGAGGCAGAGAATGGGGCTCTGACGGAAGCTACATCTGAGGATAATTCGGAAGAAGCAGCAGATGAGGATACAGAAGCTGCCGCTGCCGCAAACAACAGCATTTCACTGGCCGGTCTGGATGAGGACGGCGGCGTGAGTGCGGTCAGCGAAGAAGGCGAGGACGATGAAGCAGAGGATGACATCAGCCTGGCGAGTGAGGATGGAGATTCCGATGCGGAGGTGAAGGAGGTAGAGTACTGGTTTAACTCGGAATGGGTCGATGGAACCAGTACAGTTCTGAATGGGGAGACCATTCGCCTTTATATTTCTTCCGTTGAGCAAAGGGTGGTCTATGATAACGGCGATGACGAGTGGGACGAGTATTATGAGATCACAGATTTCACGCTCGATCATTCTTCTACCGGCAGATACACGGATCTTTTCATTGAAGCGGCGGAAGACGGAGGGTATTACATCTCCTTTACTGGAAAAAGACAGGGCGGAGAGGATACGGTGATCATTTCTGCTATTGATGAAGAGGGATATGAACTCACGACAGAATACTTTTATGTCAGGGTGGCAGAAGAATACTATGTCCTGACTTATGATAACGGGACGATTCCGACGGAGGATTTTCAGATCGGCGATACCTATACGCTGAACAATAATGACTTTACCCTGACAAGATACTTTACGGATGAGAATGGAAATGCCCAGTCTGAGACAATAGAGATTGACGGCGAAGACTATTGGCTGGAGATCGAGCAAGGTTCTGTCGATACGAATGCTCTGGAAATTACGAATGATGGAAACAGTTCCATACTGCGCAAGACAAACTGGGATACCAATTTCTGGGTACAGGTGTGGCATGACGACGAGGACTATCTGAACGACACCCGCGTGTATGTCGATTCGTACGATATCTCGACGAAACTCACTACGACATATGGCGTGGAAGATGATTCGACTTATTATTATGTCTTTGACGGGTTTCCGCAGACTATTATCGTGTCGATGGAGGGTGACTCTGATTTTCCGAAGAACACATCGATCGGGTGGAATGTGTATATTCCGGATGAAATCTCAGAATATGTTACTTGGGAAGACAATGGTGATGGAAGTATCACATTCACAGTCAGTGATGAGATCCCGGATGATTACAGAGAAGGATACAATATTGATTTTGACTATTACCTGATGTATGGCGGGGATGTGGATTCCTGCTCCGGGATCGGCGGAGACGCAATAGAAGTATTGAAAGAATATGAGGAGTACAATACCGCAGGTAATGAAGTGCTCGTGGCTGGAGAAGGATATGAACTCTATTCGCTCTATGCCTATGTACGGGATTATGATCATCCTTACGGCGCAGACGCAGACATCGTTTATGATGATATTTCGATTGACGCCCAATATGAGTATACAGAGGATGGAGAATCTGAACCGGCTGATGATGATGTGATCGAGTTGAGCGGTGATGCAGACTCCAGATGGTGGATACAGGCTCTGAACAATGGGTACGCGGAGCTTGAGGCGTCATATACGGATCTGAACGGAGAAGACCGGACCTGTGAGTTTACCGTTTATGTTGAGGGAGAACGCTATTACCTGAACTGGGCATATCTGGAGGATCAGTGGAATTTCCTTGTGGATGAGACGATCACCATTGATACCTCTCTGGAATATGTATACACAAACAGGAATGGCGATGCAGAGTCCTATACCATTGAAGACTATGTGGATCAGGGATATACTCTGAATTATGAATACGATGAGGATATCATCAGTATAGAAAAAGTAAATGATGGAGATGGTGGTCCGTATCGTATGCTGTCTGTCACCGGCCTGTCAGAAGGCGGCTGTGATATCCATGTCTATGTGACAGATGAAGATGGCAATACTGTTGCCGAGGACTACATCTGGGTCTATGTAACGTCTGAATGGTATCTGCTTACCGCTGACCCGGAGAATGTCGGACTGGGCGAGACGATCGATCTGTCTGAACAGGAATATGTGCTGACACGGTATTATACAGATGAGAACGGTGAAAATCATGAGGAAACGATTGATCTTGACGGAGAGAATTACCGAGTCGTAATGGCGGATTATGAGTGGTGCTGGCAAATTGTGGAAGGCACCGGGGACGACCTTCTCCCGCAGCTGACTCGTACCGGAACTTATGGCGATTCCGTAGCTGTGAAAGCGCAGTACTATGACGAGGGCGACGAATGCTGGTATGATCTTTGGGACTGGTGCTGGATGTATGAGGATATTTCTTATGATTCCTCTCTGACGGCAGCATATGACGGTGTGGAGACTTCCAATCTGATCGTCGGCGAAGCAGCGACCATCACGCTCGATGAATCCTGGAAGAATGAGTACGCGTTCCCGGACGGCTATGAAGTAAATTATGAAGTGTATGTAGATGATAATGGCTGGCAGGATGCTTCTGAGTACGGTGCGGAATGGACAGTCGAGGACAATGTCCTTTCACTGACGGTGGACAGCGATGAGTATACATATATCGTATGCGCACGGGGTGAATATGAGGGCAATGAATTCACATATACGGAGCTTTGGCTCTCCGCGTCGGAAGAGTCTGTCACGTATTACGCGGAGTCGGATGCATGGAGAATTCTGAAGGGCGGATCCACTGCACTCCACGCATATCAGAACGAATACAGCACGGAGCATCCGGAAGGCGAAGTGACGGAACTGCAGATTACGAGAGTGGAAGCAATGAAGCCGTCGTGGAGCAACGATGATGATCCAGATCTTAGTATATTTAGTTTCGATGTCAGTGACGCCACAGAAGACGGTCTGGAAGTGACAGGCGTCGATGAGGGCTGGCGCTGCATGTACATCTATGCCACGGTGGATGGTAAGGAAGTCCGCTGTGATAATATGGATGAAGACGAACGCTATATTTACATAGAAGTGAACAGTGGATATTATTATCTTGATCTTGAAGACAGCTACACGATCAATCTGCAGGATGAAGACACGACAATTACGCTGTCAGATTTCCTTCGTCTGACTTATATTGATGAGAATGGTGAGATCGTCGATATACCTGCGGAATTTGCGGGCCTCAACATTACCATGTACAGTGAAGAGGATGATGAGACCTACCTTTCCTATGATGATAACATTATATCTGTAGATGTCGATGAGGATGTGATCACGATCACAGGTCTGAATGAAGGCGAGACCGGACTCCAGATTACGGCATACGGTTATGACGAATACAGCAATGAGTTGTATGAGATGGAGACTACCTGGATCACCGTCTATGTTCAGGGAAAATACGACGCTGAAATCACACAGTCGGATGGATCCGCGGCTGTGACGGAATATACGGAAGAATACGGTGCCGAGTTCAATCTTGGGCTTGTTACCGGCAGTGACAGCAAGGATGGCCTTCAGTATAAAGTAGTGGAAGGCACGGATGTCGTCACGGTAGATGAGGACGGCAACGTAACCGTGATCGGAGTAGGTACCGCTGTGATCAAGGTCTGGGTAGAAGAGGGCGACTCTTACTATGAGACCGAAATTACGATCACGGTGGTCGGTGAGAAAGCAGCGGTTGTCTTTGAAAATGATGACGCAGTGACGAAGACTCTCGGCGACGAGCCGTTTGTTCTTGCAGTAAAGACAGATAATTCCGAGTCTGTTCTCTCTTACAGCTCCTCTGATGAGAGTGTAGTGACAGTGGACGCTTCCGGAAAGGTGACTGTAGTGGGAGCAGGTACAGCAGTAATTACGGTGACCGCGGCAGAGACGGATTACTTTAAGGCTGCAGAGACGACCGTTACCGTGACTGTAAACAAAGCAGCGGCTACGATTGCTCCGGAGACGTCGACACAGACTGTGACTTATGGTAAGTCGATCTTTCTTACGGCGGAGAACCTTGGCCTTACCGTGACGGGCGACGGCGAGCTGATCTTTACAGTGACGTCCGGCACAGATGTGCTGTCTATCAATGGCACGACAGCTACGACCCTGAAAGCGGGCACGGCTGTGATCACGGTAACCACGGCAGAGACCGATCTGTATGGGGCTGCGGATCCGGTGACCATCACCGTGATTGTAAATAAGGCGGAAGGCGCCGGCACTGTGACGATCAATGGCTGGGTGGCAGGCGAGGATGCGAACACTCCGACCGTGACCTCGGCGACAAATGGTACGGACAGCGTGACCTTCTACTATAAGGTAGCGGGAGCGGATGACAGCACTTACACGACAACGGTTCCGGCGACGGCAGGAAGCTACACGGTGAAAGCGGTATTTGCGGCGACAGACTGCTATAAAGAGGTGTCGGCGACATGTAATTTCACGATTCTTGATCTGAGTGGATATGTGGAATATGATACAAATGTGACGAGCCTCGACGACATCACGCTTCCGAGCGGTTGGTCATGGGTATCCGGACAGGAAATTCTCTCCGGAACAATTAACTATGTACAGGCTGTGAACAGCTCGACGAACGAGACGATCACGGTACCGGTGGCTCTGATCCCGCATATTACGAGCAATGATACCTTTATCAAGGGTGAAGATACCAGCGCGGTTATCAAGTGCACCGGTGAGCTTCAATATTTTAAGGGCCTGAAGGTGGATGGAAAGGAAGTAGCTGCGGAGAACAACTACACAGCTACACACGGTTCTACGATCCTGACTTTTACGGAGGATTATATGAATACGCTTTCCGTAGGAGAACATACCGTGACACTGACCTATGAGACCGGTGATCTCGATGCGACATTGACGGTTCTGGAAAAGTCGGCGACTGAAACGGAGTCCGAGACCCCGTCCACAGAATCCGAGACGACAGCGACGGAGTCTGAGACGACAGCAACCGAGTCCGAGACGACAGCGACAGAATCCGAGACGACAGCGGCAGAGTCCGAGACGACGGTAACGGAGTCTGAAACGACAGCAACGGGGTCGGAGACTGACACCGAGGAGGAAACCGACACCGAGGAAGAAACCGCGACAGAGGAGTCGACGGAGAGCACGACGTCTTCGTCCTCTTCGAGCGAATCTGAGACATCAGATGGCGATTCCGTATCTACGGGTGACCAGACACCGATCGTGCTGACTTTCGCGATTATGCTTCTTGCCGCGGCAATCCTGCTCGCGGGAGCGGCTTACCGGAAGATGCTGGCTAGGAGAAAATAAAGCGGAACAGAATCAATATAAAAATAAAATCTGATTAAAAAAAGCCGGGTGTCATGGCGCAGGATATTGCACCAGATGCCTGGCTTTTTTTTCTGTCAAAATTTATCCTCTTAAATCCACGCCATATAACGGCTGAAAAAGAGCCGAAAAAGAGCTGACTGAATTTTATGAAACAGTTGATTTTCAGATGGCTTTTGAGTATAATAATCGTAGAAGCAGAGATGTTTCTCGTGTGGCGGCACGTAAAAGCTGTACTGCGCTTGGGCAGGTAAATTACCAAGACTCACTTGATGTTCGGAAGGACGTCACGCCCACACCAGGGAGATACGGTGAGTCCGCGCCGGGGACTTAAATTTCCGGCGACT
>JAJQHQ010000071.1:0-48798 GCA_021199655.1 Lachnospiraceae bacterium
AGCAACAGCGGCAACATGACGTTTACGCCAGATCGCCGCTGTTTTCTGCTTATTCTTATTATACTGGAAATGACTTTTAACTTCAATAGATAGGATATGAATTATGGATTTCTTGAAATTGATTGTGTTTAGCACCTTGATTTTGTACCCGCCCTTTTGTTGGAGCAGCTTTCCACACTCAATTAAAACCGTACCTTTGGGGAGCATTTCGTCAAGATAAAATATGAAAAATGTGAAATTCAATATTTAGAATTGCAAATATATCTATATAATGAGCATTTTGTGTTGGTTTGGCTTTATGCAGACGGTTTAAAAAAGAAAATTTGCCGGAACAGAAAATAATAGATGAAGCTGGTCTGGACATTGTCCATACACCTCGGCAATACTGCAAAACAGTAACAGCCATTGATATAAAAAGATTGTTATTTTGCTCTCGACATATCTTGCATACTTTCGACAAAGCTCTTATAATGAAGCACATAAATTGATGGACAGGGGGCCGCAATGAGCAATCGAATCAACAAACCTATGTTGTCATCCGAACAACTGGTAAAGAAAATGCGCGATGAAAAAGGGATCACCTTTAAATATACATCCGAAGATGCTGCTGAGATATATCTCACGAATGTCAACAATTATCTGCGCACTGCGGCTTACCGTAGTAATTATCAGAAAATTGTCAAAGGGAAAAATGCCGGTTGCTACGTAAATCTGGATTTCGCATATCTCCAGGAGCTTTCTACCTTAGATATGCACTTTCGATTTCTTATTTCGCAAATGTGTTCGGACATTGAGCATGACCTAAAGGTACAAATCATCAGGGATGTTGAAACCGATGCCGACGAGGATGGCTATTCAATTGTAAAAGACTTTCTCGATTCAAATACCAAGGTCGTAAACAAGCTCAACTCCATGATAATGTCACCTTTCACAGGAGACCTTCTTAATAAATATTTTTCCGTGCAAACTGACTCTAATGCTGTAAAAGGGAAAAAAGAGCGAAAAATCGTTTCCTATGATGACTGCCCGATATGGGTTCTATGTGAATTTCTGACCTTTGGGGACATTATTCGATTATATGATTTCTATTATCAGAACATAGAAAGTGCCAGAATTTCCCTTTCCGTGCTGAACCTGGTCAGAAGTTTACGAAATGCCGCTGCTCACAACAACTGTATTCTTGCAAATCTTAGGCATAAGGCATCCTATCCGCCAAGAGAACTAAATGATGCCATAATTAATATGCAGGACATTTCCAAATCTCAGAGGATTAAAAAGCTATCCTGCCGGCCAATGCTTGAGTTTGCAGCACTTTTGTATATGTATGAAAAAATCGTGACAGATAAAGTTAAACACCACCGAATTCAATCGTTACGAAAACTCTTCTTTGAAAGATTTGTTGAAAAGAAAGGGGTTTTTGTAAATAATGACCTTATAAAAAGCAATTATGAATTTGCTTGTAAGCTCATTAATGGATTCTTTCCAAAACAGTATTTATAATCTAATTCGGGAAAAAATACCAGACAATAATTTTTCTATGGGGTTGACTTTCGTTTTCAAAAAGCATATACTGTTGTCAGTATGAAAAAACCGTTAAGGTTTTTGGAATGGGCGTCATTACGATGGCGCCCTGGTTTTTATAATCTGATTGAATGAATCGGATGGCAAATATATCCAGTTAATTGCTCTGCAAAGAATGACAACAGAAGAATATTCCATTCATATCAAAAAAGAGCCAAAAGCGGCTCTTTTTCGTTCTACAAAAATGATATGACAGTATTCTGTTGCGCGTCGAATTAGTCTACAATTGTATATGCGTCAGAGGAACCCTCCGGTGAATCCGATGAGGACAGGCTATATCCGCCGCTCCCATTTAACTTTATATTGAAATAGGTCGTCGTCCCATTATCCTTGATCGCCAGTTTGCAGCTTTTGCTGCTTTCGGACAGATATTCCGTAATATCTACTTTATGGGACTCATAGTAAAGCCATATGGTACCGTCTTCATCGGTCTCCACACTGGTCGAATAGTTTTCAAAGACTTCATCTGCAGAAAGCGCGGTCTGTTCTCCTGATGCATCCATGGAAACACCGCCGCCAGAGGCTTCCTGAACAGTACCGTCTTCTGTCCAGGTAAACGTATAAGTGCCATCTGTTTCGCCAGTCACATCCACAACTCTCTGTTCGCCATGAATCCATCCATGGATTCTGGTCTGAATGCCGCCAAGGTCTGTAGCATAAGCAGTCATGCTTCCTGCTACGATTGCCACGCAGGCACATGCTACGATAACCTGTTTTCTGCGGCTGTTTCTTTTATTTTTCTGCATGTAGGTAAATCCAATGTAGGTGTCTGCGGCTGTTCGTAAATCACATAATCTGTACCCCGCAGGCGTCCCTTAGCGTCGCGCTCCCTTGACCGCACAATATATCCGGCACGTTCCAGTTCCCGGACAGCTTCGCGGATAGCGTCGATTTTCTCCCGGTTGATCTGGGACAGCCCCGCAAGGGTATAGTCCCAATCCTCCGGCAAGGACAGCATTTGTGATAAAAGCCCCTTTGCCTTTAGGGATAATTCTTTGTTGCGTAAGTGGTGGTTGCTCATTACGGTATAGCCCTTGTTGCGCTCCACTCGGAAAACTGCCATAGCTTCATCACTCCTTTGTTGTGGATTTGTTACGCAGTAGAACGGCGATTTTGAGGGATAAGGTATCAATCCCTTACTGCCGTAAAAGTGTGTCCGCAAAGCTCCTTGTAGCAAGGCTTTTTTTGCCCCTACTGCGTAACAAAGGGCATGAAAAAAGCGGCGTTCCTGTTCTCCCGGCGTGGGAGTAGAAACGCCGCTTGCGCGGTCTGTATTTAATTTTCGGTTTTGCTGTGCTATACTGATGTTGTTACCCTGTTTGGTTGGTGTATCGCAGGATTGAGGGCGGCATATCAAGGCTCTTTCCCCATTCGTAGTAAATTGGTAGTAAAATCAAGCCCGCACCTTGCGAAAATGCCCGTAAATCAAGGGGTTTCAGAGATAATCAACAATTTTTTATATAAAACATATTCATGAGCCAGGAGTGGAGTATTGCCTTTATGCGTTCTCGCACTCCTCAATCTTCGCCCCGATCCGCGCCTTCACCATCGCGGCAATTTCCGTCGTCTTCATATCCTTGTATTCCTCATAGAAAATCGGATCAAGGAAGTGTGCCTGCACGGTCACCCGCTCCAGAGAGCCGGTATCGAACGGTTTATAGGAATCCACCAGCGCCACCGGCACGATTGGACATTTCGCCTTTGTTGCGCTTTTAAAGCTGCCGCCCTTAAAATCCAGCAGTTCATTGCCGTTGCGGCTGCGCGTACCTTCTGCAAAAATAATATACTTTCTCCCCTGCTTCACGTCCTCAGCCACCTGCTGCACCACCTTCATTCCCTGCCGGGCGTCCGAACGGTCCAGTGCCAGCGCCTCCAGACAGATGATGATCTGTTTCAGCAGCGGAATATTGACCAGCTCTTTTTTGAGGACAGCGGTAATCGGCTTCGTATGCAGGTAGATCAGTACCATGACATCAAACAGCCCCTGATGGTTCGGGTAAAGAATGTAGCCGCCTTCCTGCGGCAGATTCTCCACGCCGCTCGATACGATGTCGACGCGGCCGCCTTTGATGCCGCGCTCCGCAATCTCATGAATGACCGCGTAGCGATTCTCTATGGAATACCGCTCCGGGTGCGCCGCTCTGACCAGCAGCTGATACAGCACCCTTGGTAAATGCACAAAATTCACGACCATCATCCAAATAATTCTTTTCATTGCCAGATTCTCCTCTTTGCTATTTCCATCGGCCTCACCGTCATGCCTCTGGCATATCAGCCATCACTAATGGCATCATTCCCGGCATCAACAGTATCCTCCATCGCCCTTTTCCGTAATTTACATTACGAAATCCTTTGCGAAATTCTTCACGAAATAATCTCCCGCAGTTCCGCAAATTCCCCGATCACCGCATCCGCATGATCCACTGTTCCAAATCCATATTGTGCATACGCAAACGCAACGCCCGCCTCCTCTGATGCATCACAGTCTCCCTGTGTGTCGCCCACATAAACGGGCGTCTTCAGAGCGTTGCGCTCCGCCACCAGGCGGATATTTTCGCCCTTTGATTTTCCATTATTGCCAAAGCACTCAAAATCCGTGATGCAATCCGCAAGTCCGGTCTTTTCGAGGAACATCTCGATATAACCTGCCTGACAGTTGCTGACGATAAACACCGGCAGCTTCCCGGCCAGCTCCCGAATCGTCTGAGACACCTTTGGGTAGCAGATCGGGCAGTCATCCTGACCTCTATCTGCATCGGATTCCTTTCTCGCCGGCAATTCCTCCCGCAGCGCCCGCTGCTCATAAACGCAGCAGACCTTCATAATCTGCTGCCGATGCTCCGGTGTCAGATCCGGCAGCAGATTGTCCGCGATCACGTTCATCGGTTTCCCAAAAAGTGCCTGCAGCATATCCGGCATGATTGTCCTGTCCGGGCAGCCGTTCTCACGCACGGCGCGCGTCCACGCTTTCGCAACAATCCCCGTGGAATCCCAGAGTGTTCCGTCTACATCCAGTATAATTCCGTCTATCTTATCCGGCATGTTTCCTTCGATTCGCATTTTTCCTTCTTTTGACATTTTTCTCTCCGGTATTCTTCTCTCTTCTGGCATTTTTCTCTCCTGTCATTCCCTGTCTGTGAAACGCCCCTGCTTCATAATACCAGGGCTGTCTTATGCCCCAATCGTTTCTTATAGCATAATGTGTTTTAGCATAACGTGTCTGGAGTGCTGTCCGCAACCCGACCACGCCCCTGCCTCGTAAGCAGAAATGAAAAACAGAGTTTCTTTTTTACAAACCTGCTCCAGCCTCCAGAGCACTCAGCAGCTCCTCACATTCCGCAAAGTACCCGACATCCTCAATCGCTCCGTAGCCTAGGAAACCCTCCGCCTGGTTTTGCTCGAGCATCCGCCGCATCGGTTCATAATATCCGAAAGCATTGAGGATTGCAATTGGTTTTTCCATCTCTCCCAGCATTTTCAGACAGAGCGTCCCGAAGAACTCATCGTATGTACCGATTCCGCCGGGCAGCACCGCAAACCCATCCGCGATTTCCTCCATCTTCGACTTTCGGTCGCTCATTGTATCTGTATGGATCACTTCCCGGCAGCCCGGATATGTCATATCCTCCGTATCGAACAGCTTCGGAACCACGGCGATGATATCCCCGCCGTTCTCCGAGACGCCCTCAGCTACCTTACCCATAATGCCCTCATTGTATCCGCCATACACGAGCGTATGTCCCCGCTTTGCCAGAAGCTTTCCAAACGCATAGCCGAGGTCAAAATATTTCTGATCCAGATGCTTCGACGACGCACAGTATACACAAATCTTCATGATGAATCCTTTCTTTCAGAATTACTTTTCTTCGCAGAATCCGCAGCCGTTTCCGATTTTGAATAAATATTTTTCAGTATAGCATACTTCCGGAAAAGATACTATCATAAAAATCGGAACTATCGTTTTCATACGTACTTCGCAGCAAGTGTGAAGTACTGTCCTGAATAATTACGAACTACCGTCTCCTGTACATTTCGAAACAGTCCTTGACGCTCACAAGTTTTTATGATAATTTAGTTTATATCCTAAATTTTCGTAAAAAGAGGTGCGTATGAACTATATCAAGCGGGAGCTCGAAAGAAAATTTTTAAAAATGAATGACTTTTTTAAGGTAGTCCTTGTCACAGGAGCAAGGCAGGTCGGCAAAACCACAATGCTGAGACATCTGTCCGAGGGCAGTGATCGTACCTATGTCTCCATGGATAACGCTATGGCGCGTGATCTTGCAAAACGCGATCCGGTTCTCTTTTTTCAAACCTACAGGCTTCCAATACTAATAGATGAGGTTCAAAAAGCACCCGAGCTTTTTGAACAGATCAAAATAATCTGTGACGAAAAAGAGGAAAAAGGGCTGATCTGGCTTACCGGCTCACAGCAATACAACATGATGAAAAATGTCCGTGAAACGCTGGCCGGCAGAATCGGAATTTTAGAGCTTTACAGCCTTTCTGCGCGGGAAAAAGCAGGACTTCCGTTTGAAAACGAGCTGGAATTTTCTTTGGATGTACTGCGCGAAAGGCAGGCAAGAGTTCCGAAAAACAATATTATTAATGTATTTCACCATATCTGGGAAGGTGGCATGCCGCAGGTGCAGGATATTGACGAGGAACTCCGGCAGGAATATTTCAATTCTTATGTAGATACTTATCTTATGTGCGATGTCACAGAAGCAGGCGGCATCACCGATGCGGTAAGGTTCCGAAAATTTCTTATCGGATGTGCCTCGCTTGTGTCCGAACAGATAAACTACACCACACTTGCCGAATCCGCCGATATCGCTTCTTCCACCGCCAGAGAATGGCTAAAGGTTTTAGAGGCTCTTCATATTGTATATTTGCTGCCTCCCTATTCCAACAATGAGCTGAAACGGCTCAGTAAAACGCCAAAGCTCTATTTTTGTGATACAGGATTGTGCGCATATCTTTCCATGTGGCTCACTCCTGACACTTTACGGAATGGCGCCGCCAGCGGCCATTATTTTGAAAACTATGTGGTTATGGAACTGGTGAAAAACTATGCTTACTCAAAAGCGAAAGCGAACATTTCCTATTATCGGGATTCCAATGCGAAAGAAATCGATATCTTTATAGAAGAAAACAATGTGATTCATCCGTTTGAGATCAAAAAAAGCGCCAGCCCAGACCGACGCGAGGTAAAAAAATACCGTATTATTGACAAGGCGTCTCTGCAAAGGGGATATGGAGGCATTATCTGTATGTGCGAAGAACCGATACCTATTGACGACAGTAACTGTTTTATACCAAGTAATCTGATATAAATAAATGTCTGATGAATACAGCCCTGCGTGCTTGCTCTCAGGGCTGTAAAAAGCCGCCCCATCGGACGGCTTTTCATTATATTCTTTTGCAACCGGTTTTGCGTAAAATCTTTATACGCTTTTCGCCTTTGGGGACGTTTTTCTCAGGCTTCCCCGTAACTGTCCCAAATAGTTACTCTCCCTCTCTTTTCAGCTTCTCTTCCTGCTCCTTCTGGATATCCGGGAAGGCGGAGAGCATCGGCTTTTCGTCCTTGCCCCTCAGAACACGATCCACATAATTCTGCGTAATCTTGTATACCTGCGGGGAGAGTACCAGCACGCCAATCAGGTTCGGGATCATCATCAGACCGTTGAAAGTGTCTGCCAGATCCCAGGCAAGGTTGTCGCTCATGACTGCGCCGCCGAAGATCGCAATTACAAAGATGACGCGGTAAACGATGGTATATTTTTCACCGAACAGGAACTCACAGGCTTTCGTGCCGTAGTGGCTCCAGCCAAGAACCGTCGAGAACGCGAACAGCATGATCGCGATCGCTACGAACGCAGCGCCGATCTGGCCGAAGTGCATGGAGAATACCTGGGATACGATGTTTGCCTTTGTCAGCGTGACTCCCGCGTACTCCGCCACAGTCTCGCCCGTCTCCAGGTCCACCAGACCGGAGGAAAGCACCGCGAACGCGGTCAGAGTACATACGATGATGGTATCCGCAAACACCTCAAAGATGCCCCACATACCCTGACGAACCGGCTCGCTGACGTTGGAGTTCGAGTGAACCATTACGGAAGAACCAAGACCTGCCTCGTTCGAGAACACGCCTCGCTTCATGCCCTGCTCGATCGCCAGCTTGATGCCGTAGCCGATCACGCCGCCGCCCGCTGCTTTCAGTGCGAACGCACCTTTAAAAATGGCTGAAAATACTGCGCCAACCTGCGAAATATTGGTAAAGAAAATCACGACCGTACCGACTATGTAAAGAACGACCATGAACGGCACGATCTTCTCAGTAACCGATGCGATACGCTTCAGGCCGCCGACAATTACGAGACCAGCCAGCACCAGAACCACAATACCGGTCACCCAGGTCGGCACACCGAATACGGATTCCATGTTGCCGGAGATGGAGTTCACCTGCGTCATGTTGCCGATACCGAACGACGCCAGGAAACAGAAAATCGAGAACAGGACAGCCAGCACCGCGCCGATGCCCTTGCAGCCTTTTTTCGCGCCAAGGCCGTCTCTTAAGTAGTACATCGCACCACCGGACCACTCACCGGCCTGGTTTTTTCTGCGGTAATAGATACCGAGTACGTTCTCAGAATAGTTCGTCATCATGCCGAAGAAGGCGATGATCCACATCCAGAACACCGCGCCCGGACCGCCGACGATGATCGCGCCCGCCACGCCAACGATGTTACCGGTGCCGACCGTCGCCGCCAGCGCCGTACACAACGACTGGAACTGGGAGATGGACTTATCCTTTGTATGTCCAGTCACGTTCTTATCCTTAAAAATGGCTCCGATCGTATTCTTCATCCAGTGCCCGATATGGCTGATCTGGAAAAACTTCGTGAGACAGGTCATCAACACGCCGACAAATGCCAGAAGAATCAGCGCGGGCCAGCCCCAGACGATGCCGTTTACGACATCATTTACACTCTTTACAACTTGCAGCATAACTTTTTCCTCCTCAAACTTTATTCAAAACGTAAAAAACGCAGGTGAAAATCTGAACAATCAGCCTTCACCTGCGAAGCAATCATCCTTTGCTCTGTTACGTTTCAAAATTTAATTTATACTATCACATAATTTTCCGTTTGTAAAGGCAGTTATTTTGCAAAAACCGACATTTTTTTGCCGGAATTCATCGAGAGGCAAAATTATTTTTCCGTTTTTGCGCCGCGGCCGTGATTATTTCACCTTTTCATTTCGATGCTGTTCTGAACTGTGAAGGTACTGAACAGTTACAATATTTCGATTGTGTGCATGGAAATTCCATGGTAGAATAAAATCACTTTTGAAACAGATCACAGGAGCATAAGGAGAAAGACTATGAATTTTATCAATGACAACGGCGCTCTCATTGCCCGACGGCTGGGAGAAACGCTGCGGATTGAAGCCTGGGGAAAAGATTCCCTGCGGGTGCGCGCTACAATGTGCCCGGAAATTCTGGATCAGGACTGGGCGCTGACGGAAGCAGTGGAAAAAGCGGAAGCAAAGGTGGAGATTTTCGCCCCCGGCGAATGGGCCGCGGCAGGCGATTCTGAAGCGAATTTAGGTGAAAAGGGCTGCGCCGTAATCACGAATGGACGGATGAAAGCAATCGTCAACTGGGCAGGCGTGATTTCTTTTTATAAGGATAATGCCCTGATTCTGCGGGAATACAGCCGCAATTATGACGGCACGATCTCACGGGAGAGCCGCTGCCTGAAGATTGTCAGCCGTGAATGGAAAGGCGTCATGGGCGCCGATTATTACAGTCTGAATATGAAATTCGAGAGCAACGACGGCGAGAAGCTGTTCGGCATGGGACAGTACCAGCAGCCCTGGCTCGACCACAAGGGAAGCGTGCTGGAGCTTGCGCAGCGGAACTCGCAGATCTCTGTACCGTTCGCCGTTTCCTCGCTGGGCTATGGTTTCCTCTGGAATAACCCGGCGGTCGGCCGTGTGACCTTCGGTAAAAATTATACCGAATGGATCGCCTCTTCGACGAAGCAGATGGACTACTGGATCACGGCGGCAGACACACCGAAGGAAATCCTGGCCTCCTATACGGCAGTGACCGGACACGCGCCAATGTTTCCGGAAGACCGTATGGGTCTGTGGCAGTGCAAGCTGCGCTACCGCACGCAGGCGGAGGTGCTGGAGGTCGCGCATAAGTATCAGGAGGAGGGCATCCACATTGACCAGATCGTCATTGATTTCTTCCACTGGACCGTGCAGGGCGACTGGAAATTCGATAAAACCTACTGGCCGGATCCGAAAGCCATGGTGGACGAGCTGCATTCAATGGGCATCAAAGTCATCGTCTCTGTATGGCCTTCCGTAGACCGCAGAAGTGAAAATTTCGAGCCGATGTACGAACAGGGGCTCCTGATGAAGACGGACCGCGGCGAGCCGCAGACCTACGATTATCAGGGCGACTGCGTGGAGATCGACCCGTTCAATCCGCGCACTGCAGAATATGTCTGGAATGTCTGCAAAAAGAACTATTACGATTACGGCATCGACGCGTTCTGGCTGGACAACTCCGAGCCGGACATGGGCGTCTACGATTTCGACAACTACCGCTACTACGCGGGACCGGCGCTCTCCTGCAGCAATATGTACCCGCAGATGTACAGCCGGATTTTCTACGATAACATGAGTAAATTATATGAACAGAAATTGTCCTCCTGCTCTGAAAATGCGGCGGACACTGCCTGCACTGGCGAAAGCACCGTAAACGCGAAATCCTGCGCCGGGGAAGAGTCGGCATCCAGTGCATGCAACGGCATTGTCAATCTCCTCCGCTGCGGCTGGGCCGGCAGCCAGAAGTACGGCAACGTCATCTGGTCCGGCGACGTACCCAGCACGTTCGAAGCGTTTCGTGATCAGCTGCAGGCCGGCCTGAACATGGGTCTCGCAGGCATCCCGTGGTGGACCACCGACATCGGCAGTTTCATGACGGACGATGTGAACGACCCGGATTTCCGCCAGCTTCTGATCCGCTGGTATCAGTTTGCCGTCTATTCGGCGGTACTGCGGATGCACGGCGACCGCGGTCCCTACGACATTCCGCCGTTCGACGACCGCGACTGGGGCGGCGGCTACCTGCATACAGGCCAGCCGAATGAGCTGTGGAGCTACGGCGAGGACAATTACCGCATCATGCGCAGCTATTATGACGTGCGGATCTCCATGCACGACTACATCCGCGATCTCTACCGGGAAGCGCATGAGAACGGCTCGCCGCTGATCCGCACGATGTTCTACGAATTCCCGAATGACGCCAGATGCTGGGAACTCACCGACCAGTACATGTTCGGCAGTAAATATCTGGTGGCGCCGATCCTGTATCTGAACCAGTTTTCGCGCAGTGTCTACCTGCCGGAAGGCAGCTGGAAGCTGACGAGCACCGGAGAAGTATACGAGGGCGGTCAGACCGTGACCGTCGATGCGCCAATTGAGTACATGCCGGTGTTTGAAAAATTATAAAATTGTAACAGTTCAGAACAGCATCGAAATGAAAAGACAGGCGCGGAGCGGAGCGTAGACCTGTGGCCTGCTGTTCTGAATATATAAAAAAAATGCCGCACAGGCCGCTGTATTTTCTCAACAGCCTGTGCGGCAAAATTTCCCGCTAAACTTCTTTGTCAGACTACTTTAACATAATCAGCCTTGCGCGGCGCCGGCTTCGGAGCTTCCCCTGTGCCATAACCCAGAATGCAGTTCGCTACGCCTACATAATTCTCATCCAGTCCCCACTCTTTCAGAAGAGCAAGGCCTTCCTCTGAGGAAAACACCTCTTTCGCTCTGTAAATATAGCAGGAATCCACACCAACCGCATGAGCGGCGTTCAGCAGATTCCCGGCCACCAGGCAGGCATCCTCAAACCAGGTCGGTGCCGCTGCCTTATTGCCGAACACGATTGCCACGGTCTGTGCGCCATAAAACGGATCCGCGTCTCTGCCCATCACCGCAGCGTTCATTTTACTTATCTTTTTCACCAGCTCCGGCGTTTTTACCAGCACAATGACCGGAGACTGTTTTCCCATTCCGGTCGGTGCGTAAGTCGCCGCCTCAATGATTGCGTCCAGCTTTTCCTGCTCTACTGGCCGGTCGCTGAAGCTGCGGACACTCCTGCGTGTTTTTAAACTGTCCAATACCATGTTTTCCATAGAAATCATTCCTCCGTTTCTTTTCCTGATCATTTTCTGATTGGCTGCAACTGTTCAGTATCTTATACACATATTATAGCAATCCTTCCTGCAGGAAACAAGAAGAAAAATGATCATAACTTTTCCCTGTCCTTTTCCTGAAGGATATGCTACTATTTATGTGAACTACCCACCACCAGGAGCTAATGAGAGTGGAACCACAATTTTCAAAGAAAGGGAAAGTGACGTTATGTCAAAACAATATCATTTTTACGGATGGAAGAACGCGACAGTTCCTGCTGCTACAAATCAGTACGCAGGCATCCGAACACCGCAGGACCTGTATGACGCATTATCAGAACTCTGGTGCGCAGACACCTGCGCACCCAGGATGCGTTCAGACTGGTCGCCGGAAAACAGAACACTGGGGCAGTGCTCCATCACCGCTTTTCTGGCGCAGGACATTTTCGGCGGCGATGTCTATGGAATTCTGCGGCCGGGCGGCAACTATCATTGCTATAATGTGGTCGGAGACTGTGTCTTTGATCTGACCAGCGAGCAATTCGGCGGCGAGATGCTGAATTATTCTGGCAACCCGCTGCAGTCAAGAGAGATTCATTTTGCAAAAGAGGAAAAGCGGCTGCGCTATGAAAAGCTGAAAGCGGATCTGCAGGAATACTGTAAAAAAAGAACCTGCTCATCCGTATTTACTGTAAGCGTATAAATAATTCTTTCAAAACTCCGACGTCTTCCTCAGATTCGACTCAAACAGCCGATTGTAGCCGAGCCATTCGTTGTTGTCTCCGGCATTCTTCAGAACCTCGCGCATGGTCTCCAGCTTGGCGTCCGTGTCGTCCGCGTAGTTGAGCGCCAGGGCCTCCGCGAGCGCGGGCTTTTTGGGAGAGCCGTATTCGAGCTCGCCGTGGTGCGCCAGAATGCAGTGCTGCAGCTCGCTCATCAGTTTTTTCGGAAAGCCTTTGATGTGGCGGCAGCCGAAGCCGACCAGCTCGCTGCCCATGACGATGTGACCGAGAAGCTGTCCGTCGTCGGTGTAATCGTTTTCCGGGAAATTGGATATCTCTTTCAGCTTTCCGACATCGTGGAAAAGCGCCGCAGTAAATAAAAGGTCTTTTCGCAGGAACGGGTACTGCTTTACATAGAAATCGCAGAGCTTTACGACGCCGAGCGTGTGCTCCAGCAGGCCGCCGACAAAGCTGTGATGCACGGTCTTGGCTGCCGAATGATTTTTGAAAGCAATGATAAAGGCTTCGTTATCCACAAAGTACATCTGAAGCAGCTTCTGGAGATACGGATTCTCGACCTGACGCACATAGCCTAAAAGCTCCTCGTACATTTCATCGATGTTTTTCTCGCTGACCGGAAGGTAATCCGCAGCCACATACTCAGATTCCTGTGCTTTGCGGGCGCGGCGGATGCTCATCTGCAGCGTCCCCTGAAAATTGGAAATATCACCGCTTACGAAGACATAATCCAGTACGCCGAATTCCTCAATTCCGGACGAATTCGGATCCCAGATCTTCGCATCGATCGTGCCGGTCTTATCCTGTAATACTACATTTTCATAAAGCTTGCCGTTTTTCGCGGTCGCGGACTGCTTGTATTTGCACAGGTAAATCTCATTGATTTTGTCGCCCTCGCGAAATGTATTGATAAATTTCATAGTTCCTCCTCTTACTCTTATATTCCGTCTCAATTCTTCCGTCATTTTGAAACCGTATCCGATTATCGCACTTCTTCAATCCCGACTGATCCGGCCCGTCATGTTCTTCCTTATTTATTACTCTCTTGCAGTAATCCGTATTTTCATTTTGCAGTTGCAGCAGACACATCAGCTTTGCTCTTATACATGATCTACACCGTGATCTGCAGCTCTCTCCCGCTCCTCTGATAGCGGTAGTAGCGCACCCCGGCGGCGTCCATCATGCGTTTGGACGTCAGGACGGAAAGTGTGCCCTCATATTTATCATCATCATAAACCACTGTTTTGATCCCGGCCTGAATGATGGCTTTCGCGCATTCATTGCACGGAAACAGGGAAACATACAGCTTGGCGCCCTCGAGGCTGCCGCCGCGGTAATTGAGGATCGCGTTCAGCTCACTGTGTACCACATATGGATATTTCGTAGCTGCTTCGTCTCCCTCGCGCTCCCACGGGAATTCATCATCCGAGCAACCCATGGGGAATCCGTTGTAGCCCATCGACAGGATTTTGTTGTCCTCGCTGACGATGCAGGTCCCTACCTGCGAGTTCGGATCCTTTGAACGCATACCGGCCAGCTTTGCCACTGCCATAAAATATTCATCCCAGGTGATATAATTCTCGCGTTTCCCTGTCATAGCGGTCCTCCGATCTTTTATTCCGATTCCTGTTTCGTGTTATCTTTCCCCCACAAAAGATATTTCCTAATGATTCTACCACACTCTATCCATTTTGGGGAGTAGTAAATAAAAAAGAAAACGCTCCGCCGAAGCAGAGCGCTCATAATTCGCTTTTATGGCAAGCATACCCGAACCAGATATTAACCTCAAAGAGTCTCAACAAACGATCGTACGGATGTGTCCTGTATTTTACAGCCCCCGCTTCTTTAAAATGCGCCGTTCCAGCGTGGAGAACACCAGACGGTCAATGAGGATTCCGATCAGGATGATGACCAGCATCACCGCCATCACCTGATTGATGTCCGCCATATCACGCCCAGCCATCAGGGTGTAGCCCAGACCGACGTAGGCGGACATGACCTCGCCCGACATCAGCGCTCTCCAGGCAAATGACCAGGACTGCCGCAGTCCCGCCAGAAAGCCCGGCAGCGCAGCAGGGAAGATCACGGTGGTGTACATCTGAAGCTTTCCGGCTCCCATAGTCGCTGCTGCCCGTTTATAAATAGGCGGAATCGTCTGAATGGCATTTTCAATCGCAAGCGCTACACTGAACGTGGAACCGATGACCACGACAAACAAGATGGCCGATTCATCCAGACCAAACCAGAGGATGGCGAACGGCACCCAGCAGACACTGGGGAGCGACTGGAATCCATTCATCAACGGCTTTAAATTGCGGTTTAAAAATGAAAAGGAGGAAATCAAAAGTCCCAGTACAGTTCCGATCAGCAGTGACAGCGCAAAGCCAATGACCACACGCCGCAGGCTGTAGATCACTGCCTGCCAGAGAGTGCCTTTTATGATCAGCTTTTCGAGGCTCTCCACCACTCCGAGCGGAGATGGCATGGCATAGGATTTCCACCAGCCGAGCGGGCCGGTACCGAGAGTGTAGATGACCTGCCAGAGAATGATCAGCACTACATAAAAACAAATGCCCGAAAGAATTTTATTGATCGTATTCTTCTTTTGCAAGCTTCTCCACCTCCCTCTCTACGCAGGATAATATCTTATGGCGCACGGCCAGAAATTCCGGAGAATCGATCTCCCGCGGTCTCGGCAGATCTACCGTGAAAATGTCTTTGATGCAGCCCGGATTGTCCGAAAGAACCACGATCCGATCCGCCAGAAACACCGCTTCTTCCACGCTGTGCGTGACAAAAACGATCGTCTTCTTCGTTTCCTCCCAGATCTGCTCCAGATCCGAGCGCAGCTTGTTTGTCGTCTGCTTGTCCAGCGCGGAAAACGGCTCGTCCATCAGAAGCACCGGGCTGTTCAGGCACAGCGCACGCGCAAGCGCCGTCCGCTGTTTCATTCCTCCGGAAATCTCGTGAATCCGGTACTCGCGGAATTCCCACAGACGCACCATTTTCAGATAGTGCTCCGCGCGGCGGTCCTGCTCTTCCTTCGGCACCTTTGCAAGCTTCATGCCGAATTTTACGTTGTCGATCACATTCAGCCATGGGTAGAGCGCATGCTCCTGAAACATCATGGCCCGGTCCGCACCCGGCCCGGTAATCGGCGTACCATTCATAAGAAGCTCTCCCGAAGTCGGCCGGTCGAGTCCGGCAATAATATTCAGAAGTGTGGATTTCCCGCAGCCCGATGGGCCTACCAGGCAGACAAATTCTCCGTCCTCCACGGTCAGCGTGATCTCCTTCAGCGTCTCCCTGACTGAGCCTTCAAAAGAACGGGTGATATTTTTCAATTCCAGTGACATGATTACGATATCCCCTTTGTATATGATTTACATGAATCTTAAAGCTGATATTCTGCTTCCCGGATCAAAGGCAGCGTATCCATGCTCTGACCCGCTCCTGCGGATGTCAGCATCAATGCTTTACTCCGCTTCCTGCAGGCTCTCCAGTATGGAAAGATCCACCAGCGCATCCTCGCCCGGCAGCTCATCGATAAAGTCCTGCTCATACGAAGTCTGCGCGAACTCCCACAGGGCATCCTCATTGAGTTCCGTCGTGACTACCGTTTTTTCAAATGAGCTTAAAATCACATCTTTATCGTATGCCGTGCCGGTGATCGTCTCAATCTCCTCGATCATCGCGTCCACCGAACCATCGAGGTCTGCGTTGATCGCGTCCGTAGTATCCATATGCACCTGCAAAAATGTTTCCACGACCTCCGGATATTCCTCCAGGAAGTCCTTGCGCACAACGACTACCGCGACCGGATAATCACCGTCCAGATAGATGTCCTGATAATCCAGCAGCAGCTCGATGTTGTCAGAAGCGGTCAGAATCGTGCCCCACGGCTCCGGAACAAGAGCGGCATCGATGCTTCCCTGGTCAAACATGTTCTGTACGTTGGAATTATCCACCGCCACAACTTCCACCGTTCCGCCCTCGGAGACCGGTGAGAGGTCATTTTCTGATAACAGATTCAAAAGGCAGAGATGCTGGGTATTGCCGACCTGCGGGATTGCCACGGTCTTTCCATCCAGATCAGCCACAGAAGATATCCCGGAATCCGCACCCACCACCAGGACCGCGCCGGCATTCGACGCATTGGCGATCACGATCACGTCTCCATCTGACTTGACATTGCCGTTGACTGCCGGTACCGGACCGATATATCCGATGTCAATCTCTTCCGCAAACAGTGCCTCGACTTCAGAGGAACCGGCGGTAAATGACGTCCACGACACTTCATATCCGTCTCCCAGCGCTTCCTCCAGAGAGCCCTCATTCTTCATTACCAGCGCCTGCGCGTGAGTGATATTGGGAAAATAGGCCATGCGCACTTCCACTGTCTCCGTGGACGAAGCAGAACCGGAATTCTCTGCAGATGTCGAGGAATCTGAACCGGATGTTGTATCGTTATCGCCGGATGCACCGCACCCGGTAAGCAGCCCTGTGATCATCAAAATGGCAGCTAATATCGTGCAAACGTTTGCATGCTTTTTCTTCATACGAATTCTCCTTTGTATTTTTTTTAACATTATTATAGACTGCATCATACACGAACTCCGGGACTTTTTAAAGAACTTTTTACGCAAACGTTTGCATTCAATTAGAACCAGAGCTGGACTCCCAAAACGGAACTCAGACCCGCGGGCCGCAGGCTGCCTTAATTCCATGTGCAGCCCTGCAGGCATAGAAAAACGGAGAGCACTCGTCTCTCCGCTTTTCCTCATACCGCAAATCAAAAATTGTTATAAAGCCACTCATTTCCTGTCGCAGCCGTGAGCCTAAAACAATTTACGTCGTTTACAATAAATACTCTGGTATAAAATCAGTCCTCAAGGAATCCATATACCACTGCCGCCAGCGCACCGCCGATCAATGGACCGACAATGAAGATCCAGACCTGCGCAAGTGCCGTGCCGCCTGCGAAAAGTGCCGGCATCAGGCTTCTCGCCGGGTTCACGGAGGTACCGGTCAGAGCGATACCAAGGATATGTACCAGGGTCAGAGTCAGGCCGATCACCAGTCCGGAAACTGCGCTGTTCTCCACCTTACTTGTCACACCAATGATCGCGATCACAAACACAAAGGTCAGAACGATCTCCACCAGCAGTGCTGCCGGTACCGAGCCGTTCGTCCAGCCCTCCTGAATCTGGTTCGCGCCAAATCCGCAGTCAAAACCAAATACTATGCCGAGAATGACACATCCGATCGCAGAACCGATCAGCTGAGAAACCACATAGCCGATAAAATCCGTAACACTCAGCTGTCCGCGGATCAGCATGGCAATCGAAACTGCCGGATTGATGTGGCAGCCGGAAATATTTCCGATGCTGTAAGCCATCGCGACGATCACGAGACCAAACGCGAGTGCTGTCAGCAGATAGCCGCTTCCCGCCTCACTGGAGCAGCCGACCGCGACTGCCGTCCCACAGCCAAAGGTAACGAGCACACACGTGCCGATCACTTCAGCAAGATACTTCTTCATGTTCTCCATAAAACCTACCTCCTTGCGCTTCTTAGCGCATAGAACCCGGCGCTGCTCATTTGCATTCTCCGGCAGCGCTCCAACTGTACGTGCAACTGCTCCGCCTTTCACGTGGTTCACAATTACCCGTTCCCAACAAATTCAGTATAAAGAGCGGGCAGGTAAAAGTCAAGTCAAGATGTACTTATCTCTAATTTTGCCATCAATGCTTCCTGCAAAGTTTTCGATACATTGATATGCGCTTTTTCTGCCTCAACATTTAACCAGTTTGGCAATGTCACATTTCGTCTCACTGCCTTATTGTCTACTCGTCTCCGGTATTCCGTCAGATCCACATCGACCAGAGAGACAAAGCCCTTTCCTGCGTCTGCAAAAGATCCTTTCGCAGGATCTACAGAACTGATAGTCGATGGCTGAGCCGGTATTTTCCCATCATCCTCAGCAGTAATACATGTGAGCCCAATCGCATCTCTTGCCATCATAATCGCATCCGTCATAGTCCCCTTCTTTTTCCCTTCTGAATTTGCTTCCGTTACAATTCCAAGATCCGGTACTTCAATCAGAATATTCGTCTCAACCTCCGTAAATATAACAGGATAAGCTACTGTCATTTATAATAACCCCCATTTCCTTAATATTGCTTTTGCCAGAATTTCGTTGATCTCTTTGTGTCTCGGTATTTTTTCCACATCATCACCACGGCGATAGATACCATGGTTTCCTCCGTGACGATCAAACGTAAATCCAGCGGTTTGCAGTTTTTTAATCAAGTCGCGCTGTTTCATCAATCATGCTCCTTTCTGTATTATACACACAAAATACACACCCGTCAATATGTAGTAATCGTTCAAACTGCAAAAAGCCCGGCCACCATGAAAGGCAACCGGACTTTCTCTTTCGTAATTCCGTATATCTTATCTTTAGAAGCTCAATGAATCACAGCTTTTTCCGATTAATCAAGCCGCTGTAAAATCTCACGCATTGCGTTCCGCAATCGCTGCCTGTGCCGCCGCCAGTCTCGCGATCGGTACGCGGAACGGCGAGCAGGATACATAGTCAAGACCGATCTTGTGGCAATACTCTACGGAAGACGGATCGCCGCCGTGCTCGCCGCAGATGCCAAAGTGCAGGTCCGGGTTCACCGGACGGCCAAGCTCGATCGCCATCTCCATCAGCTTGCCGACGCCGTTCTGGTCGAGCTTCGCAAACGGGTCATTCTCGAAGATCTTCGCGTCATAGTAGGAGGTCAGGAACTTGCTCGCGTCGTCGCGGGAGAAGCCGTAGCACATCTGTGTCAGGTCGTTCGTACCAAAGCAGAAGAAGTCTGCTTCCTTCGCGATATCGTCCGCGGTCAGTGCTGCACGCGGAATCTCGATCATCGTGCCGACTTCGTACTTCAGATCCGAGCCAGCCGCCTTAATCTCAGCATCCGCCACCTCTACAACCGTCTTCTTGACATATTTCAGCTCCTTGGCGTCGCCAACGAGCGGGATCATGATCTCCGGTACAACTGTCCAGTCCGGATGTCTCTTCTGTACGTTGATCGCCGCACGGATGACCGCCATCGTCTGCATGCGGGCAATCTCCGGGAAGGTGATGTCCAGACGGCAGCCGCGGTGACCCATCATCGGGTTGAACTCTTTGAGTGCGTCAATCTGCTTACGGATATGCTCCATACTCTTATGCTGCGCGTCTGCGAGCTTGCGGATGTCCTCTTCCTCGGTCGGTACGAACTCATGAAGCGGCGGATCCAGGAAACGGATGGTGACCGGATTGCCTTCCATCGCCTCATACAGAGCCTCGAAGTCTGCCTGCTGATACGGAAGGATCTTTGCCAGAGCAGCTTCACGCTCTTCGGTCGTCTCCGCGCAGATCATCTCACGGAACGCGTCGATACGCTCCTCGCCGAAGAACATATGCTCTGTACGGCAAAGGCCGATGCCTTCTGCGCCCAGCTCACGTGCCTTGCGCGCATCTCTCGGCGTGTCGGCGTTCGTTCTTACCTTCAGCTTGCGGTACTGGTCAGCCCATGTCATGATACGTCCGAACTCACCCGCGATCGTCGCGTCTACCGTCGGGATCAGACCCTCGTAAACATTACCGGTGGAACCGTCAATGGAAATCTCATCACCCTCATGGAACTCTTTATTGCCAATCGTAAACTTCTTGTGCAGCTCGTCCATCACGATGTCGCCGCAGCCGGATACACAGCAGGTACCCATACCACGCGCAACTACAGCTGCATGACTTGTCATACCGCCGCGGACAGTCAGGATGCCCTGTGCGCTCTTCATGCCCTCGATATCCTCCGGGGATGTCTCCAGACGCACCAGAACGACCTTCTCACCTCTCGCTGCCCACGCTTTTGCATCCTCAGTAGAGAAAACGATCTTGCCGCACGCAGCTCCCGGGGAAGCTCCGAGGCCTCTGGTCATCGGCACTGCCTTGTGAAGGATGTAGGAATCAAACTGCGGATGAAGCAGCGTATCCAGATTTCTCGGATCGATCATCGCCACCGCTTCCTCCTCGGTGCGCTTGCCCTCATCCACGAGGTCGCACGCGATCTTGAGGGCCGCCTGTGCAGTTCTCTTGCCGTTACGTGTCTGAAGCATGTAGAGCTTGTTGTTCTCTACGGTAAATTCCATATCCTGCATGTCTCTGTAATGGTCTTCCAGAATCGTGCAGACTTCTTTGAACTGCTTGAATGCCTCCGGGAACTTCTGCTCCATCTCGGAGATATGCATCGGCGTACGTACGCCTGCCACTACGTCCTCGCCCTGTGCATTGGTCAGGAACTCGCCAAACAGGCCCTTGGCGCCGGTCGCCGGGTCACGTGTAAACGCAACGCCCGTGCCGCAGTCATCGCCCATGTTGCCGAACGCCATCATCTGTACGTTCACAGCAGTACCCCAGGAATACGGGATATCATTGTCGCGGCGGTATACATTCGCACGCGGGTTATCCCAGGAACGGAATACAGCCTTGATCGCCTCGACCAGCTGTACCTTCGGGTCAGTCGGGAAATCACTGCCGATCTTCTCTTTATACTCTGCCTTAAACTGATTCGCCAGCTCTTTTAAGTCGTCCGCATCGAGCTCCACATCGTGCACAACGCCCTTTTTCGCTTTCATCTTGTCGATCAGTTCTTCGAAATACTTCTTGCCGACTTCCATAACAACATCGGAGAACATCTGGATGAAACGGCGATAGCAGTCCCACGCCCAGCGCGGATTGCCTGATTTTGCAGCAAGCACTTCCACAACCTGCTCATTCAGTCCGAGATTCAGGATCGTGTCCATCATACCCGGCATGGAAGCTCTCGCACCGGAACGGACGGAGACAAGCAGCGGATTCTCAATATCGCCGAACTTCTTGCCGGTGATCTCTTCCATCTTGCCGATCGCCTCTACGATCTGTCCCATGATCTCATCATTGATCTGACGGCCGTCCTCGTAATACTGGGTGCAGGCTTCCGTCGTAATAGTGAAGCCCTGCGGCACCGGCAGGCCCAGATTGGTCATCTCAGCAAGGTTTGCGCCCTTGCCGCCGAGCAGGTTCCGCATATTGGCGTTGCCCTCGGTAAACATATAGACCCATTTGTTCATTTTGCCTTTCCTCCTGAAATATCTTTTCTTATAAGCGCCGAAAATCACGGAGAACCATTTTCTGCGGCAAAAATTTCTCTGCCCGGTCTCCGTGGTCAGCGTTACTAACATTCATTGTAACATATTTCCAACGTCAGTCAAGAAATTCCTTGCCCAAATTGTATATTTTTTGTGCAAAATCTTTGAAAATCCTGTGTCAATCCGTTATAAAATTGTCAAAATCGTGAATTCTTTCAAAATTTCTTTTGTGCACTCATTTTTACTCGCAGAACAACTGCACATCAGGTCCTGTGATTCTCTGAGTTTTCTGTTTTGTACCTCCCTTAAAAGAAACAGGCCCGTGCAGCTTGTGCACAGGCCTGTCTGGAACTGTCACCTTTTGTAACTGCCTGATACCTTCACAGTTACCCTTTTTATTATTTGCGATAAGCGCTGCGGTTCAATACGAGGTGCTTCGGCACGCCGTTCACCATCAGCGGGGTCAGCTCGCCCAGGATCAGCGGACGCGCATACTCTACGTAGCCTTCACCGATGTCGGTGCCGTCATTGATGATCCATTCAGCCGGAACCGGTCTCTCCACGTTCGCGATCGCATGGATGTCATAAATGCTGTAACCAACCTGATACGGGCTGCGCTCTTTGACATCGATCGTGATCATCATGCCGGTCTGTCCTTCGTCAGCAGCCTTGCATGCAAGATAACCAACGTTGAACGCTTCGTTGATATCGTTCAGAGAAGCGATGTGCGTACCTGCTCTCTGCAGAGTAGAAAGCTCGATCGCACGGGTCTTAAGGCCTGTCTCAGCCGCGATCTTATTCGCCAGAACAACCGCACAGCCGGAAAGCTGCTTGTGTCCGAACGCGTCCACATAATCCGAACCGGCGCCGAGCTCGCATACGAAGCGGCCGTCCGCGATCTTGATGCCCTCGGATACTGCGATCACCACAGAGCTCTTCTTTTCGGAGAGATCTTTTACTCTGGCAACAAAATCATCCATGTCAAACGTAGACTCCGGAAGATAGATCATATCCGGGCCTTCGCAGTCCTCGTCTCTGGAGAGTGCTGCAGCAGCGGTCAGCCAGCCTGCGTTGCGGCCCATGATCTCCACGATGCACACGGTCGGCTTCTCAATACCGAAGCTTGCGTTGTCGCGGATGACTTCCTTCAGAGAGGTCGCGATGTACTTCGCCGCGGAACCATAACCCGGGCAGTGATCCGTGATCGGAAGGTCATTGTCGATGGTCTTAGGAACGCCCATGAATCTCTGGGTCTTGCCCTTGAGCGCTGCATAATCAGAAAGCATCTTGATCGTATCCATCGAATCGTTGCCGCCGATGTAGAACAGGCACTCGATGTTGTACTTCTCAAGAATTTCAAAAATCTTGTCATATACCGCCTCGTTGCCCTCAATCTTCGGCAGCTTGTAGCGGCAGGAGCCAAGGAACGCAGACGGAGTTCTCTTCAGAAGCTCGATGTCCTTGTCCTCTTTGATGTAATCACGCATATCCACAAGGTCTTCATTCAAAAAGCCCTGGATGCCGTGATGCATACCGTAAATCTTCTCAACGCCCAGCTCTCTCGCCTTGCTTACCACACCGGCCAGAGATGAGTTGATGACCGCTGTCGGTCCGCCGGACTGGCCTACTACAATATTTCCTTTCATTGGTAGTTCCTCCTGATATTCTATTTTGCTGTAACTGTTCAGTAACTTCACAGTTACGGGAAAAAGTCCATTTAAAATCGCTGCGCGATGGGACTTTTTCCTGTAAAATGTACGTTTTCATACGTACCTCGCAGCATATGCGAGGTACTGTCCTGAATAATTACATTTTACTCTATATTCACGAAAACCCGGGAATTCTTATCCTGTCCCCGATTTTCCCGCAAAGAAGTATAGCAGACTTTTTTCATTGCCGCAAGGGTGAATACAAAGATTTCAGCGGTTTCCGCCCTTTATTTCCGGCGTTTTTTACCTCTGAAAAGTAAATGTACATCCAGAACGTCACTTTGATTTCTTCCACTCTTTGATTTTCTCCAGCCTGTCCTTATAAGCAGCCTCCTGCCCCTGTCCCGCCGGGCGGTAATATTCGCGGCCCAGCAGGGAGTCCGGCAGGCACTGCATATTCGTCAGCTTTTCCTCGGTGTCGTGCGCGTACTGATACCCCTCACCGTATTTTTCATCACGCATCAGCTGTGTAACGCCGTTGCGGATGACAAGCGGCACCGGTTCTGCAAGCTGCGTCTGCGCGTCTTCTCTCGCCTCGCCGTAAGCCACATACAGGGCATTCGACTTTGGCGCGAGCGACAGGTAGACTACCGCCTGCGTCAGATGCACGTTGCACTCCGGCATCCCCAGATAATGGCAGGCCTGATAAGCCGCAACCGCCTGAGGAAGCGCCTGTGGATCAGCCAGTCCGACGTCCTCACTTGCAAAACGCACGATCCGACGCGCCACATACAGCGGGTCTTCTCCCGCCTCCAGCATCCGCGCCAGCCAGTAGACGGCCGCGTCCGGATCGGAGTTGCGCATGGATTTGTGCAGGGCAGAAATCAGATTGTAATGCTCTTCGCCCTTTTTGTCATAGAGCAGGGATTTCTTCGAGATACACTGCTCCAGCGTCTCCCGGGAGACACGCACAGCGCCGCCATTTTCCCCATCTATCTCGCCGTTTAAGATTACCATCTCCAACGTAGAGAGTGCTGCGCGCGCGTCACCGTTCGCAAAATTCGCGATCAGCTCCGGCATATCCGGCTCCATTTCAATCTTCTGATTGCCGAACCCGCGCGGATCGCGCAGCGCCCGTTGCAGAATCTCGACCAGCTCCTCCGTGCCGAGCGCATGGAGCACAAACACTTTGCAGCGCGACAAAAGCGCCCCGTTGATCTCAAAAGACGGATTCTCCGTGGTCGCCCCGATGAGGATGATGCTGCCCTTTTCCACAAACGGCAGAAACGCGTCCTGCTGCGCCTTGTTGAAGCGATGGATCTCGTCCACAAACACGATCGTCTGCTCTCCGTAGCGGCGGTTCTCCTCCGCCTGCTGCATCACCTGCCGGATCTCCTTTATTCCGCTCGTGACGGCGGAAAAATCTATAAAAGACGCTTTCGTATGGCTGGCAATGATGCGCGCCAGCGAGGTCTTGCCGCTTCCGGGCGGCGACCAGAATATCATGGAAGAAATCTGATCGCTCTCGATCATTTTCCGCAGTACCTTTCCCGGTCCGAGCAGGTGTTTCTGCCCCACAAATTCCTCCAGTGTCCGCGGCCGCAGCCGCTCCGCCAGAGGCTGCATTTCTGTATAAAGAAGATCCCCAAAATTCATCTGATCCATGCCATCACCTGCTTTCTTCCGCCAGATCCCGCACAACTTCTCCTGCGATAATCAGTCCCGCAACAGCCGGTACAAACGCATTGCTTCCCGGCACCTGACGGTGCTGCTGCGGAAGCGCTCTCCGCTCCGCTTCGGTCGGCGCTAAACGAACATCCACTGGATGTTCAGCGCCTTCGCTTCGTTCCATCTCCATGTCCCTGAGCGGTTCCATCGCCGGTTCTTTTGAATAGACGACCTTCAGTTTTCTGATGCCGCGTTTTTTCAGTTCCCGGCGCATCACGCGGGCGAGCGGACAGATGCTCGTCTCGTAAATATCCGCAACTTCAAGCGACGTGGCGTCCATTTTATTTCCGGCGCCCATGCAGCTGATGATCGGCGTCCCGGCCGCCTGAGCCTGCTCCACAAGGGCAATCTTCCCGGTCACGGTATCAATCGCGTCCACGACATAATCATACTGCGTAAAATCAAACTGCTCCGCTGTCTGCGGCATATAAAAAGTCTTGTATATATTGACCTTTGCTTCCGGATTGATCTGCCCGATACGTTCCGCAGCCACATCCACTTTATACTTTCCAATCGTATTGTGCAGCGCATAAATCTGCCGGTTCAGGTTTGTCAGGCAAACCGTATCATTATCAATCAGGTCCAGCGTCCCAATACCGCTGCGCGCAAGCGCTTCCACGGTATAGCCGCCCACGCCGCCGATGCCGAACACCGCCACCCTCGCCCGGAAAAGCTTCTCCATGGAGTCCTTTCCCAGCAGAAGCTCTGTTCTTGAAAACTGATCTGGCATAGCATTTCTCCTCTGCTTATGTATTTATTCTGAGCAGCAGGCTGCTCCCGACTGTTTTCATTCTACAAAAAAACATTGCAAAGTCAATCCCTTTGCAATGTTTTCGTTGTTTATCTGCGTTTTATCCTTGCCGCAAAATACAATGCTTTTTTGCCTGTAAAAAAACTTACAATACTGCCCCAAGCAGCTGCTTCGTATATTCGTTCTGCGGATGACGCAGGAGTTCCCCGGTCTCCTGATATTCTACACAAGCTCCATCCTTCATCACCAGAACATGGCTGCAGACAGTGCTCACCAGAGCAAGATCATGGGAGACAAACACAACTGCCATTCCTCTCTCTTTGGCAAGCTGAACAAGAAGTTTGATGATGCGCGCCTGCACAGAAACGTCCAGTGCGCTGGTTATCTCATCACAGAGCAGCACCTTCGGTTGAACGGCAATCGCCCGGGAAATCGCGGCTCTCTGACACTGTCCTCCGCTTAATTCGGAAGGGTAACGTTTTTTTAAACCTGCAGACAATCCGGTCTGTTTCAAAAGTTCATTTATGTCCGATTCCCTGCCACAGGCATTTTTTCGGCAGAGATTTTTCTGATTTTCCAGAATTGATTTTCCAATACGGATTCGCGGATCAAAAGAAGCTGACGGCTCCTGAAAGATCATCTGCATCCTGCGGTAATCTTCTTTTGTACGCTTTGCGGCAAGAGGGCCCCCGCCAAACAGAATCTCTCCTCCATCCGGTTTTTCCAGACCGGCAATCTGCCGAAGCAGCGTACTTTTCCCGCTTCCGCTCTCGCCGACGATTCCCAGAAACTCTCCTTCACGAACCGCAAAGCTGATATCCCGGACCGCGTGAATGTTCCGGCGTCCCTGATGGTAAATTTTCCCGAGGTGCCGTACCTCAAGGATTGGGGATGTATGTGAACTCTCATTCTTTTCTTTATTCTCAAAACCTCGTTCCTCTGTTTTGCTGCCTGAAAACCTGCTGTGAGATTTCGTTGCATTCCGTACGACGGCCTGCAAATCAAAGGACTCGGCCGATGAATACAGACCAGTATTCCGCACAGTCTGTCTACTCTCCGAAATCTGCGGCGGCACAGTCTGCATTTCCTCCGAAATCCGTGGCGGCACAGTCCTCATACTCTCCGGGATCTGCGGCACCGCCGCCAGCAGCTCTTTCGTATAAGTATTTTCCGGCGAGTGCAGAACCTCCTTTGCGTTCCGGCATTCCACAAAGCGGCCTTCACGCATCACAGCAATCCGGTCCGCCATTTTCGCAGCCACCCCCAGATTATGCGTGACAAGCAGGATCGCAGTCCCATAGAGTTCTCTGGCACGCAGCAGTTCATCAAGCACCTGCTCCTGCAGCGTGACATCCAGCGCACTGGTCGGCTCATCTGCCAGGATCAGGTGCGGGCGCAGCAGCATGGTAAGCGCGATCGCAATCCGCTGGTTCATCCCGCCGCTCATCTCATAAGGGCAGCTCTCCAGTATCCGCTCACCATCCGCCAGTCCCAGCGAATCAAGCATGCACAGAACCTCCTGCCAGGTCTCCTCTCCCCGGAACAGGCCGTTGCTTTTCAGAGTTTCCTGAAATTGTTTGCGATATGTGCGGATGGGATTGAACGAAGCACCCGGATTCTGAAAAATCATGCCGGTTCTTCCTGCATTTCCGTTCCCGGCTTCTTTGCCGCTTTTATTCCTGTCGTTCCTTTTATTTCTGGTGTTTCCTGTCCGTTGCTGCCCATTGCCGCCTCGTCTGGCAGCATTCCCGATCTTTTCATCATCCGCGACCCGCTTAGTGATATCTCCCTCATCTGTTATCCGCTTACTGATAATTTCCTCATCTGTAAGCATCTCAGAGAATAATTTTCCGCCACAGATTTTCACGCCAAACTCTTCCGGATTCATGATTGCTTTCAGCAGCGTGCTTTTTCCGCTCCCGCTCTCGCCTACGACGCAGAGGATTTCTCCGGGTACAACCGAGAAAGAGACGTCCGAGACGACCGGTGCCACGCTGCCATAACTCAGGCTCAGATGTTCTGCTTCGATCAGACATTTTCGGTTTTCGTCATTCCCATTATTTACTGTCCTGTCCACCTTCCGTCTCACCGCCTTTCCGTCATCATATCTGCATGCAGCTCCGGCAAGGACCTAATCCTCAATCTTCTGTAAAAATGCGGGCATGAAACGGACATTCGCCAGATGTCCGGCACCCTTATATCATTCCTTTTCCTTTAACTGTTCAGTACCATCACAGTTCCTTAGCCTTCACATCCATAAGTTCCTGCACGGAATCACCCAGATAGTTAAAGATCATCACTGTCAGCACCATGGCTGCGCCGGGCGCAAGCACCGCCCACGGTGCCAGCTGCATATATCCGCGCGCCTCGTTGATCATGCTGCCCCACTCCGCATTCGGCAGCTGTACGCCAAGTCCCAGAAACGACAGTCCGGCAAAGCCCATCATGGTGACGCCGATCTGTGTCGTCGCGTTCACGAGCAGAGGCGACAGGATATTTGGCAGAAGATGCCGGAAAAGAATTTTCGCATCGCTGCATCCGCCCAGCCTGGCCGCCAGGATATACGGTTCTTTTTTCATGGCAAGCACCTGACTGCGTGCCAGCCGGGCGTAGAGCGTCCAGCCGGTGATGCCGAGCGCCGCCATGGCATTTCCCATGCCGCCGCCCAGGATACCGGCGACCGCGATCGCAAGCACCATCTGCGGAAATGCCAACATTGTATCCGCCAGACGCATCACGATGGTGTCCAGCGCTCCGCCGTAAAACCCACAGAGCATCCCCAGTACCGTTCCGATCAAAAACGTAATCGCCACCAGAAGCAGCGCGGAAAAGACCGACGTCCGCGCCCCCATCAGCACTCTGGAACACACACAGCGTCCCAGACTGTCCGTGCCAAACGGAAACTGCCTGCAAGGAGCGGCTTTCATATACAGCGCATTTGTCGCGTTCGGGTCATTCGGGCACAGCCACGGAGCCAAAATGCTGACCACGATCAGAAGTAGCGCCAGCGCAGCAAAGAAAATCGTCCGCTTTTTTGCTTTCTTTTTCGATGTCACGCGTCGTGCCTCCTCTCTATCTCGCATCCCGCATCCGCGGATCAAACACCCGGTAGCAGATATCGATCACAAGATTAATGCCGACATACAGCACCGCCATCAGGATCACAAAGCCCTGTATCACCGGGTAATCGCGGGCCGTGATGGAATCCATGACCAGCTTCCCCAGTCCCGGCCACATGAAAATCGTCTCAATGACCACGCTTCCGCCCATCAGTGTCCCCACCGACAGCCCGACGATGGTAAGAATCGGCATCATGGAATTATGCAGGACATTGCAAAACAGGATCAGATGCTCCTTCACGCCGCGCACCCGCGCGCCGATCACGTATTCCTGAGACAGCTGCTCCAGAAATTCCGCACGGAACTGCCGGATAAAGCGGCTGATCAGCGGAATCGCCAGGGCAAGCGTCGGCAGAAACAGCCCCTGCACGGTTCCCTTAGCGATGACCGGAAACCATTTCAGGCGGATACAGAAAAAATAAATCAGGAGCACTGACAGAAGAAAACTCGGCACAGAATTTCCGATAAAACTCAAAAAGCGGATCAGATAATCAGAAAAACGATTCTTTCGCACCGCAGTATAGAGCGCCAGCGGAACCGAAACGATAAGAGCAAGGAAAAGACTCACAAGGGAAAGGATAAGTGTATTCCCCATCCCGTCTGTAAGCTTTTCCGCTACCGGCCGCTCGTCCTTGTAGGAAGTCCCGAGATCGCCGTGCAGCGCGCTCACCAGCCAGTCGGCGTACTGAACAAGAAAGGGGCGGTTAAGCCCCATTTCTTCCCGTACCTGCTCCACAATCTCATCGCTGACCGCGACACCCTGCGCTTTCAGCTTTTTCTCCGCCGGGTCGCCCGGCGAGAGATACAGCAGAAGAAAGGTCAGGAATGTCAGCCCCGGCAGGACCGGTATCATTTGTAATAAACGTTTTCCGATGTATTTTGCCATCGTTCTCCAGTCTTCTTTCTTTCCTTACGATGCCCCGTCATGAATCCGGCCATCTTTTCGTCTAACAAAAGCCTGCCAAATATCTGAATTGTTCCGGCTCACCACCAGCCACCTCGAAACTGTCAGATGTCTGGCTTTTTACGAATGCTGCCGGATCATCTGCTTTTCCTTCTGTTTCTTACTCTGCTGCCGCAATATCCGTCCCCGCATCAATCGCGTAAAAATCAAACGGGCTCGTCTCCGCGAATCCGCTCACACCGCTTCGCATCACGGTCGTCTTGTTGAACAGCCCGACATATCCGAATGCGTTGTCGTCAATGGCAATCTGAACGATCTCATTTGCCAGCTCCGCGCGGCGATCCGTGTCCGTCTCATACTGAAGCTCGTTGATCAGACTCTCACATTCCTCGCTTGCAAAGCCGCCGCAGTTTAAGGCCGCGCCGTCGCGCAGGGTGGAATCAATAAAATAATACGGATCGCCAGCCTTGTCCGAGATCATGCAGTACAGCGCGATGTCAAAGTCGCCGGTGGAGATATATGTCGCATCCGGGTCTTCTTCCACGTAAAGCTCCACATTCACGCCGATGTTTTTCAGCTGTTCCTGCATCAGAATCGCCAGCGTATCCAGGCTGCGGGAGGCATAATAATACAGGCGTAAGGTCAGCGTCTCGCCATCTTTTTCGTAAAAGTCTTCTCCGTTTAATGTATAACCGTCCGCTTCCAGAAGCGCTTTCGCCGCATCCGTATCTACAGCCGGTACGGTCACCTGCCCGTATGCGGTCGAGGAGGAAAATGGCCCGTCCGTCGCACTGACCGTTCCGCTTAAGTAAGAAGCGATCACCTCCGCGTCCACCGTCAGATTGATGGCCTCCCGCACACTGTCGTCCAATGTATTTTCATTTAAGATATAAAACTGCAGACGTGTCGCCGGGATCACCGTCAGCTGATACGTATCCGGATCCAGCGAATAAATCTCCACAGCCGCCGCGGTCACGCTTGTATAGCAGTCCACCTCACCGGACTGCATCGCCGCCAGCTTCGTGTCATCATCCTGCATATAGTAGAACACCGCGCCGTCCAGCTGCACCTCGCCGCCCCAGTAATTCTCATTTTTCGCCACGGTCACCGTACCCTCCGGCTCAAAGGTATCAACCACGAACGGGCCTGTAGCGATCGGCGCATTGTCAAAATCCTCTGTATTGTCCAGATCCAGGATTCCCAGTTCCGGACTCGCGAGATCGTTCTGCATGGTCGGGTAGACCGACGGTGTGGTGATGGTCAATGTCTGCTCATCCACCGCTTCCATCTCATACTCCGCAAGATAAGCAAAACGGGCATTCACCTCAGCTACGCGCTGCAGATTGCGCACTACCATCTCTGCAGTCACCGGCTCTCCATTGGAAAATGCCGCTCCATCCGCCAGCGTGATCGTCCAGGTCAGACCGTCGTCACTTACCGAGACCTCCGAAGCCAGCCATGGCTCCACCGACGAGTCGTCACCCATCTTAAAAAGCGTTTCCGTCACTCCATAGAGGGACGTCATCCATCCGTAATATTCCTTGTGCGCATCCAGACTCGCGTAGGAAAAGTCCTCCGCCACATACAGAATTTTTTCCTCTGAAGCTTCCGCAGCCACTGCCGCTGCATTCGTCAGTCCCAAAACCAGACTGCATGTCATAAGTGCCGTAAAAATTGCCGACCATATCTTTTTCATGAAAACCGTCCTCCCATTGTACGATATTTTGTAACTGTTCATTATTTTCACAGTTATCATTTCGAACTGTCAGGGAAAATTATAATTCGCTCCAAATGTTGAAACAAGCCCCACGGGGGGATGCGGAGCTATTCGAATTTTTTATGGATGTCCATTCATTTTTTGCATGGTCTGTGCACAGGCAATTGTTTTTGAAAGTAAAAATAACACATTATAAAAGAAAGCGCAGCCAGCCCCCAGGTGAGCGGATAGACGGATGCTATCCCCTGTATCGTACGCACATATCGAAGCAGCAGTCCAAGCAAAACCACTCGCAGTATACACAACGTTCCCATGACGACCGCCATCGACTGCAGTGTTTTTCCCATTCCCCGGATGAGACCGCCGGTGACTTCCTGTATGGCATACAAAAAATACAATGGAAAAGAAATGGTGATGATCTTCAGCCCTTCAGCGACCACATCCTCATCCGAGCAGAAAAGTCCAAGGATCTGCCGGCCGGAAAGAAGAAAAACGAAAGCAAGCGCTGCCGTTACTGCCGCCGCCAGAAAGTTGCAGGAAAACGCGCTTTTCCGGATGCGTTCATACTTGCCTGCCCCCATATTCTGTCCGGTAAAAGTGACCATCGCCTGTCCAAACGCCACGATTGGCAGATAGAGCAGATTCTCCACTCTAAAATAAACCGTGAAAGCAGCAATCGCGTTCTCGCCAAAACCATTGATCGCACGCTGCACAAAAATATTGGATAGCGTGAGTACCATCGACTGGATTCCGAGAGGGAAACCTGTCTTTAAGATATTCTGCAAAAGCGGGATCTCAATCCGCCAGCATTCTTTCATCAGTTTTTCACGGATAAAAAGATATTCGGTCAGTACAACGGCTGTAAACAGCTGTGAGATGACCGTTGCGAGTGCGGCGCCTGCTACTCCCCACTGCAGCAGAACAATAAAAACTGCATCCATGCAGACATTCAGGACGCCTCCCACTGCCAGCACAAGAAACGGACTTCTTGAATCCCCCATAGCCCTTAACAGTCCTGCCGACATATTATAAAGAATCATGGGAACGATCGCAAAGATATAGATCCTGATATAAACAAGCGCCTCTGTGAGAATACTATCCGGGGTATTCAGTGCACGCAGCATCCACCCTGACATCAGTTCACTTAAGGCCGCCAGCACACAGCCGCCGATCAGGGCAAACAACAGAGAATTACAGATACAGCGCTTCACACGCTCTTTCTCCCCTGCACCCCAGAAGCGCGAAGCTACGACACCGGCTCCAACAGAAATACCCGTAAATAACCCGATCATACAGGTGACCACGATCCCGCTCGCTCCTACCGCCGCGGCAGAATTTTTTCCCATAAAATTTCCGATATAAAGCAGGTCAACTGTACTGTAAAGCTGCTGAAACAAACTTCCAAACAAAAGCGGCAGCGCGAATAAAAGAAATCCTTTCAGAATGTTTCCATCTGTCAGGTCATGTCCGTTCTTCATATCATTTCTGCTCTTCATTTATTCTTCCGGCTTTTCATTTATCCTTCCGGCTCCTCATTTGCCGCATCGGCATCAGGTTCTGACACGATCGATCGGGAGGCGGCCTGCGTCAGCCGGAAAACTCCCTGCGCAGTCCTGCCCATCAAGTCTCTGCCTGATAAATTCCACGAACATCTCTGCCTTTTCCGAAAGGCTTTCCCCATGCCGTCGAACGAGGCCAAAAACAATCCGGTCTTCCCGCAAACCTTCCATCGGGGTCCCGGTAATATCAGAGGAGTGCCCAACGGAAAGATAATCCGCGCTGATGTTACAAAGATCACCTGTCTGGAGAATTCTTGTCATGATATATTCACTGTTCGTCGTTACAACCGTCTCCGCTTTCTCAACGGTATTTCCATACAGATCAATGAGTTCCCGATAATTATCAGAAGAAAACTCATCTGGAAAACGCTGGATCAGGCGCAGCCTGGAGATATTATTTTCAAAATCGGAGTCAACAGCCCGATCGGAAGGTATCTCATCGCCGGATGCCCAGTTGAAATGCCGGTCGCCTTCCATATGCTCTTTTCCCGAAAAAAGCATCAGACGGGTCTCTTTCAGCGGAAAGAATTCCAGATAATTCCGCTTCAGGTAATATTGAAACGCTGAGCTCTGGTTTCTCATTACGTAGACAAACCCCATGTCGTCTGTCCGCTTCTCCAAACGAGCTGCAATTTCGTGTATTCCTGCCGTGTAAATCTGATAGTGCAGTCCGTCCTCCCTGTGCGCCAGGTAAAAATCCAGAAACGCATCCGCGAACCAGGAACTGGGATTTGCGCAAATACGCAGAGTCTCCGTTTGTCTTTCCTCAGCTGCTAACTGAATGTCCCTCAGATTATCCAGAATTGCCTTCGCATATGGATAGACAGCCTTTCCCTGCGGCGTCAGAACCGTTCCTCTGACACATCTTTCAAAAAGCTGTACACCGAGAGTGTCTTCCATCGACCGGATAGCCTTGCTTACACTTGGCTGCGACATATGAAGCCGGGCGGCTGCTCCACTGATAGAACCGCTCTGAACGCAGGCAGCAAAGCATTCAATTTGTCTGAAATCTGTCAGATTCCTGTAGCTCACTTCCTGGCGCCTCCGAATTTATTTGTAACGGTTCAATGCCTTCGCAGTTTCATTTTTCGTAACTGTTCAGTACTTTCGCAGTTTCATTTTTCATAACGGTTCAGTACCTTCACAGTTCCATTTTTCTCTTTACTTCACGCCCCGCAGCATAAACATCGGGCGGGAGGCAAAATTCACCTTCTCCTCCTCATCCCAGACCCGGTCCCCGATCCGCTCGTCCGTAAAGATCAACCTAAATCCGGCGCGCCGCATCAGCTCAATATCCGTCTGCGGTCTTTTACAGCGGCTTAAGATCAGATTGCGGGAGATGGCTTCCATCTTGTCGCTCTCCGAATACTCCTCGTAATCCTTGATCTGCGCGTCCTTTACCCGTTTCCGGTCTTCCTCAAAGGACTGCGCCTTTTCGTCATCAAAAAGGTAACTGTACCAGCCCGCGTCAAAATTCAGCAGAACGCCGCCCTTTTTCAACACACGGTGCCATTCCCGGTAGGCCTCCGCCGGATGCTCCAGATTCCAGGTCAGGTTTCTGGTGACGATCGCGTCAAAGCCCGCGTTGTCAAAATCAAGATTCTGCGCATCCATCTGTAAAAATGTGATTTTTTCCGCCAAAGCGCCTGCGTTCTTTTTCGCTTCCTCCAGCATATTCGGGGTATAGTCCACAGCCGTCACCTGATACCCCCGTTTCGCCAAACCAATGGCAAAAAAGCCCGGGCCCGTCCCGATATCCAGTACCTTTTTCCCCGGAATTCCTTTTAAATACTGCTCCAGGACATCCATCCACGCCCGCTCATTGTCATGCTCCATCTCAAAACGCACATTTTCCGAATAACTCTCAGCACGCTTATTCCAGTACGCCTCGATCTCCTGCAGCATGCTTATGTTTTCATTTTCATTGAGTAGTGTTGCTCCCATAGGATCCTTCTCCGTTTTCTACTTCGTTTATTTTTTATCAAGCAAAAGGAGTATAAACGGAATCTTTAGGCCGCGCAAGCCCCGTGGGGGGATAAAATCTGCGTAAATTTTTATGTCGGCAGCCGTCTGGCAAAAAATTTATCGAATATTACGAAAAAAGAACGAATCCAGGAAATCTGGATTCGTTCTTTTTACTTTGTTAAAAAATACTGTTACTGGAAATCAATAATCTCCGTCCATCTGCGAAGGAATGCTTCCTCCTCTGGAATACCTTTGGTCATCTGCGCCGCTGCGGCGATCGGAAGCCATTTCTGCACGTACTGCTTCGCGGTATCGCTCTTTTTGCAGAAAAGATCCAGGTACAGATCCGCTTTCTTCTGGTTCTTCAGCGCGAACTCCAGATATGTAATCGCAGCGTCGCCGCTGGCGTTGCCCTGTGTCGCGTGCGCCCAGTCCACGATAGCCATGGTGCCGTCCTCTTTCACGATGACATTGCTCGGGTTGAAGTCGCCATGGCAGAGCTTCGTGTGATTCGGCATGGCGTTCAGGCGGGTGTTCAGCTCATAGCGCGTGGTCGCGTCAATCTTATCCTTCAGGCTGTCGATCTTGCGGGCAAATTTGTCCTTCTGCAGCGTCAGCCGCGGCGCCTTTTTCGCGTGCATGGAAAGCTGCGCGTCCACAAACTGCTCCATGTAGGTCTCGATGTTCAGCGGGTCGTTTTCCATCTTCTGCTCCAGCGTTTCCCCCGCCACATACTGAATCGCGAGCGCCCACTCGCCGTCAATCCGCGTCACCTCCAGCACCGGCGGAATGGAAAGACCGCTCTCCTCAACACGCGCGGTGCAGAGTGCTTCATTAAATACATTTGCTTTGCCATGCTCTACCGTGAACACCTTGACAATGCGGTCGCCGTCCTGATAGACCACCTTGTAGGGACGGGTCGCCAATACTTTTTTATCCTTTAAATTCATGGTTCGGACCTCCTGTTCTTATCCTGCGTCCATTTCAGACGCAGGATATGCCATATTCTGATTTCGGTTCCATTTCCAATTGTATTTATTTCAATTCTCAAACGTCACTTTTTTATTCCGCTTCGGATGAATGCTGCTGATAGTCTTTTCCGTAATACGCCTTCAGATAAATTTCCTTCAGCTCGCTCATCAGCGGGTAGCGCGGGTTCGCGCCGGTGCACTGGTCGTTGAAAGCCTGTTCGGTCATCTCGTCCAGCGTATCCAGGAAATACTGTTCATCCACACCGTAGTCACGGATGGTCGGCTTGATCTCGATCGCACGCTTCAGATCTTCCAGCTTGTCGATCAGCTTATCCAGCACCTCCTGATCAGTCTCGCCGGTCAGACCGACCGAGCGGCCGATCTCCGCATAGCGCGCAAGGGTGTGCGGATACTGATACTGCGGGAAGGTACCCATCTTGGCCGGAACCTCCGCGCTGTTGTAGCGCATCACATCGGTCAGCACCAGCGCGTTGGCGATACCGTGCGGAATATGGTGGAACGCGCCCAGTTTGTGAGCCAGAGAGTGGTTCACGCCAAGGAACGCATTGGCAAACGCCATACCAGCCATGCAGGAAGCGTTGGCCATATGGTCTCTTGCCTCGATGTCGTTGCCATCCTTATAAGCTCTCGGCAGATATTCAAATACCAGTTTGATTGCGCGCAGCGCCAGGCTGTCCGTAAAGTCAGAGGCCATAACGGATACATACGCTTCAATCGCGTGCGTCATCACGTCAATACCGGACGCGCAGGTCAGCCCCTTCGGCGCGCTGATCATATTGTCTGTATCCACGATTGCCATATCCGGCATCAGCTCGTAGTCCGCCAGCGGCCATTTGATGCCGGTCTCTTTGTCCGTGATGATCGCGAACGGCGTCACCTCAGAGCCGGTACCGGAGGAGGTCGGGATTGCTACGAAATAAGCTTTTTTACCCATCTTCGGGAAAGTATAAATTCTCTTGCGGATATCCATGAAGTCCATCGACATGTCTTCAAAATCCGCGTCCGGGTTCTCATAGAGCACCCACATGATCTTGCCCGCGTCCATCGCGGAGCCGCCGCCCAGCGCGATCACAACATCCGGCTCAAACGCAGTCATGGCCGCCGCTCCGGCTTTTGCGGACGCAAGCGACGGATCCGGCTCCACATCGGAAAAGCAGGTGTGGACAATGCCCATCTCGTCAAGTTTCTGTTCAATCGGTCTGGTATTGCCGTTTTTATAAAGGAAGGAGTCTGTCACGATAAACGCGCGCTTCTTGCCCATCACCGTACCCAGCTCATCTAAGGCCACCGGCATGCAGCCTCTCTTAAAGTAAACCTTTTCCGGAGTCCTCATCCACAGCATATTCTCTCTCCTTTCGGCAACGGTCTTAATGTTGATCAAATGCTTTACGCCTACGTTCTCGGAAACGGAATTGCCGCCCCAGGAGCCGCAGCCCAGCGTCAGGGAAGGAGTCAGCTTGAAATTGTAAATGTCACCGATGCCGCCCTGCGAAGAAGGCGTGTTGATCAGGATACGGCAGGTCTTCATCGCCGCCGCGTGCTTTGCCATCTTCTCCGTTTCGTTCGTATTAATATAGAGGGATGAAGTGTGGCCGTAGCCGCCGTCCGCAATCAGATGCTCTGCCTTCTCGATTGCCTCGTCGAACGTCGCCGCTTTGTACATCGCCAGCACCGGAGAGAGCTTCTCGTGCGCGAATTCCTCGCTGATGTCCACGGATTCCACCTCGCCGATCAGCACCTTCGTCCAGGTCGGAACCTCCACGCCCGCCATCTTCGCGATGGTATATGCGCTCTGGCCCACGATCTTCGCGTTCAGCGCGCCATTGATAATGATCGTCTTGCGCACCTTATCCAGCTCATCGCCCTGCAGGAAATAGCAGCCACGGTACTGGAACTCATCCTTCACCTGCTGATATACGCCCTCCAGCACCGTCACCGACTGCTCGGACGCGCAGATCATACCATTGTCAAATGTCTTGGAATGAATGATGGAGTTTACTGCCAGACGCACATCCGCCGTGTCGTCAATAATGACCGGCGTATTGCCCGCGCCCACGCCGAGCGCCGGCTTACCGGATGAATACGCTGCTTTCACCATACCCGGGCCGCCGGTCGCCAGAATGATATCTGAGTCCCGCATGACCATATTCGTCAGTTCCAGACTCGGAACGTCGATCCAACCGATGATGCCTTCCGGAGCGCCCGCCTTCACCGCGGCCTCCAGCACCACCTTCGCCGCCTCGATCGTGCTCTTTTTCGCACGCGGATGCGGGCTGATAATGATCGCGTTCCTCGTCTTCAGCGAGATCAGCGTCTTAAAAATCGCCGTTGACGTCGGATTCGTCGTCGGGATGACCGCCGCGATCAGACCGATCGGCTCCGCGATCTTCTTGATGCCGTAGGTCTTATCCTCCTCGATCACGCCGCAGGTCTTTGTATTTTTGTATGCATTATAAATATATTCCGACGCATAATGATTCTTGATGACCTTGTCCTCGACCACTCCCATGCCGGTCTCCTCCACCGCCATCTTCGCCAGCGGAATACGCGCCTTGTCCGCAGCGGTAGCTGCAGCTTTGAAGATTTTGTCGACCTGCTCCTGCGTGTACGTCGCAAAAATCTTCTGCGCCTCCTTCATGGCAGTCATTTTCGCTTCCAGCGCTTCCGCCGTATCAATGATGTCCGGGATGTTGCTTTCTGTGTTCGCCATTTAGAATCCTCCTGTTGTTCAGATAATGTATAGTGACAAAAAGATTGACTGTTAGCCGAAACCGTTCGAGATATTGACTGCGGTTCCATAAAAATTTGATAAAAAATGAAAACCCCGTGTAAAATATTGGTAAAAAATTAACGTTAAATATTTATCAATCTTGAGGTCATTATATTGCACTTGCTTTCATTCGTCAAGCTTGAATATCTCATAAATAATTCCGGGAAATTGCCCGGTTTTGGGCATTATTTACTATAAAAAAATTCAACAAAGCTGAATATTTCCTGCCAGACGGGTCATACTAAGATTAGTCTCACAGAGATGCCTTCGGATCCCCCTCCGGAGGAAAAAATGTGAAACTGCGAAGTAACTATGAAAGCCTGTACAAAAGATAAAAATTAATACTTATCCTCCCCTTTAGAATCGGGTCCGGTACAAAGGCGTACCGGACCCGGTTTTTTTGCTGTAAAATCAAGGGTTTTGCGAATTGTTGATCAAAGCTCAAAGGCTTCTTTTGATGTCTATACACCATTTTTACACCAATTTGATGATTTGCTACGCTAATCACGGACAAATTCAAGAATGCCGACAGAACTGTTCTGCCGACATTTTATATGGTATCTCCTGCTCATACTTCACGATATATTCCGAAACCGATTCCTGTTTTTCGCCGCAAGTGAAAAGGCCTTTTCCATCGCTGGAGTAAGTTCCGGGGAATCCTCGTCATAAATTATTTCTTTCTTTCTGGCAGCTTCGATCTGCCGAATTTGTTCGTCTGTTGGCTTTTGGTCTTTACTTAAAGTAGCTGTCCTGATCATAATAAATGCTCCTTTCTCTCGTTGTCGCCAGCCGTGCTGAGATAATGCGAACTTTTTCCTTTCGTTCCGTATATACTACAAACAAAACATCCTGCACCAATCCTATCGTATTATAGCGATCTTCTTCCTGGCTATGCTCGATATCATAAATCTCCAACCTATTGTCATCATTGAAAACAAGCATTGCCGTCTCAAAGTCAATTCCATGCTTTTCAACGTTTCGTTGGTTTTTAATATCATCCCACTCGAATTCAAGATCGTTCAAATCAATCACCATCTTTCCTGCAATCTCAAGATAAGCATACCATGTTCCGTTTTTTCTTTCAAGAGACATTTTTTGTCCGAAACAGGCCTGAAATCTTCTGCATTTCTTTTGTCTTAACACTTGCCTGAGCTTGTTATCCAAATCTTAGTAGCATTCGGGGACGGATTGCCTTTTGAAACATGGATGTGCACTGGCTCCAGAGGCTTGTTTTCATTCATCCAAAAATACACCCAGTAACCGCCTATTTTAAAGACCTGAGGCATTCTCAAAGCCTCCTTCCTGTGAAAACTGCAAAATTAAATGAGCAGTAGATTTGATGATTTCCTGAAATTTTTTTATTTCTTCATCACCAAAATGATATATATCCTCCCACTTGTATTGTGGCAGCCAACAAGTAGCATGACGAAAGCAATACTTCTCATCTGGTTTTTCAATATAAACTTTAACAGTTCCGTTTTCTTGCATATCAGAATGTACGATTTCTGTCCCATCATTTAACGTCATAAAAGGATACATCATACAACAATTCCTCCTCTTCCATCCAACAGGCTTACTACTTCATCATAGTCAACGGTGTTGAATTAACTATCACCTTACGCATTGTTCAGTTCCTACATGAACTCTTCTTCATTATCAAAATGGAAAATTGATACATGGTTCTTCCCCAGATAACTAATAAAATCCTCTTCGGACAATCCGGCTATCCGCGCACAATATCCTATGGATACTCCGCTTTGTGTATAATATCCAAGTGCTACTGCCTTTCTCACAAAGCTACAGGCATCTTCTTTATTCATTTTTGTATCATAAAGGACTTCATCCGGTATACTGATTGCTATCTGACACATCTATATCTGCTCCTTCCTCAATGCTCTGCTTTAAATGCAGCTTTCCAACGCTTCATGTGTTCTCACATGCATCATATCACACCCAGACTCAAAAACACCTCCTGAAAGGGGTTAGCCTTCTTGCTGCAGAACCACCTTACAGCGTTTTTTATAACACGCTATGCCGTATTTCAGGATTTTCCACATGCCGTCTTTTTTCAGTTCATCCGCATAGCCATTTTTATTAATTTGATCCAACGCATTCTGACACTCTTCCTCAAAACGCTCATTTTCCGCATATTTTACTTCAATGATAATTCCAATCCCTTCATCCTCTATCCCGGCAGAAATATCATAATAACCCTCACCAGATTCTCGGTTTGAATTGACATCCCATCCGCTCTTAAGGCCAATGATTCCAAGCAGAATTCCGTGATAAAAATTCTCTTTTACTTCTTTCCTGACCGCCGTATCCCGAATGCTGATGGTTCGCTTCATAAACTCTGTGAATAAGCGCTCCACATCGGAAGGATCGCCCGCCTTTAGCGCCCTGCAGAATCTGGTCACTGCTGCTCCGTCTCCGGCCACTTCTTCTTCAAACAGATCCAGTATGAAGCTGGTAAAAATACCACGTACCTCTTCGTTCGGGATTGTCAGCTGGACAACATCACCTACAGGAGACTCACTTTGAGTCAGATAGCCGGTAGCATACAACAGACTCCACATATTCTCTATGCTGTCATATAATGAATTATAGGTCAGCTGCTCTACAATCTTTTTCTGAACCGTCTCCCCGGAAATCAGCCGTTCTATCTGAGCCTTCGTGACTCCATTTCCCATCCGCCGGATAAATTTCCGAACTTCATCATTCCCGCTGGTATTGGCCCAGTAGCTTTTCGGCGCCTTATTCGGATTTGTCAACAACTGGTCGCACCAGTTGTTGACATCCCATGGATTATAAACGCTCGCCCGGCCGATCTTATATCCATCGTACCACTCTTTTGTCACATCATAGTAGTCTGTAAGATCATAATAGTCCAGCATCTGCCTGACCTCAGCATCCGTAAACCCAAATTGTTCATCACAGTTTGCGTCGAGGATCGTATACATTTTGGGATTATTCAAGCCTGTGAAAATACTCTCTTTTGATACTCTCAAGCACCCCGTCAGGACTGCCAGATAGAGGCTCTCGTTGGTCTTTAAAGCCTGATCAAACATACCGCGGATCAACTCTACCATATCTGCATAATATCCCTTATCATTTGCCTTAGCAAGCGGCACATCATATTCGTCAATCAGAATAATTACCTTGTTCCCATAGTGCTTATAAAGCAGCGCAGAAAGTGTTTTCAGACTTTCCTTCATCGTTGATTCAGACATGGAAAAAAGATTTTGTCCGGAAGAATCCAGAGCAATCAGCTGCTTATAAAGGCCTTTTTCCGTCTCCGTAAATGTCTCATCGCCCATGAGTACTGTCTCAAAGCGTCTGGCTTCATTGCCAATAACTGCGCGCATCATAGAGCACGCTGAACTGTAATCCACACCGCTGACGCTCTTTAAGCTGATTGAAATAACTGGAAATTTTCCCATGTATGTCTCGCATAATTTTGTCTCATCCGCTATAGCAAGACCATCAAACAGAGACTCATCACAGCCAATCTCAAAAAACGCCTTCAGCATACTCATATTCAAAGATTTTCCGAATCGCCTGGGTCGTGTGAACAGATTCACCTTTCCCCATGAATTCATCAGATCTCTGATCATCAAAGTTTTATCTACGTAATAAAACCCCTCGGTTCGAATTTCCTCAAAGCTTTCAATTCCAATCGGAAGCTTTTTTCTGATTTCCACCCCAGCCATAGGTATCTCCTTCTTTCAGTTGCTTCAAGATCACCCTTTTATATAGAGCATCATAGCACACCCAGGCCCAAAATACCACCTGATATTTTCTATCGTGAATTGCTTTGGGATAAGCTGCCAGATATTCTTACCGATGCTCAAAAAAACCGCAAAATCAATTACCTTCTGACAACCATGCGGGAAAAGAATATTATATCAACTGATTCACCCAATCAGCAAAAATGTTCCTGGATACTAAAATAATACCTTGTTCCAAACAACATGGTTTCGAACAAGATTACTCAAATTTTCGAACAAGCTTTTAACAAGGTCAAAGCTAAAATGATTGAAAACGCCTCATTTTTGCCTTATTTTCAACAGATTTCTTCATTTACAATTAAACAAGATTTCGAACAAGAACGCGGCCCATCGGCCGCGTTCCTGAACATTAAATCGTCTGCATTGCCATGTAGTTCCTGGCTTCATCCAGAGTCAGAGAAAACTGTTTTATAATATCGTCCAAAATGGAATTATCGGCAATTCCAAACCGTCTGGCTGTGTTAATTGCAGATGAAATTGCTGCTTCTTTTGCTGCTTTTTTTGCTGCATCTTCCTTAATTTTTTCAATTGCATAGCACATATCCGTCACCTTATCCTCTCTTTGAATCTGGAAATCCGCATTCATTACCTCGTTAAGCAAAAGAACTGTATCTGTGTTCAATACCCGGAACCGTTCATCCATACTTCCTTGTCCCTGACAAATTTCTTTGTCAGAGTATCTTTATCAGCCATCCTGGGCCACCGCCTTTCCCGCGGCTTTTCACAAGGGTATTCTTCTCATTTGTACTTCAGAGTACCACAAAGCCACGTATTTTTCAACATCGAATTTTCTGACAATTTTCTCCATATGTAGGTCTAACTGTAAAGAGTATACTCCTTATAGTTTTTTCTTTTTGTCATAACATGGGGGCATTTTTTGATTTTTTATCGACAGGAATCGACATGTGTTTATGGAAAAGACAAAGAAAAATATCTGGAGAAAACAAATCGTCCGCACATAGCGGAAGAACTGGCCGGAATGTCAAACGAACAGTTCCTCACAAAAATCAAACTGATGATAGACGGCAAAGTCACAAACGCAGCCATGCTGCTTCTCGGGAACCCGGATTATGACTACTTCTTCTCTACTCCACCCACCCTGATGTGGCGGCTGTATGGAGCAGATGGTGCAAACAAAGATTATGAGATTTTCTATATTCCATTTATATCCGTCGTGGATAAGGCCGTCGCGAAAATCCGGAACCTGACCTACCGGTATATGCCAAACCAGAGAACCCTCTTTCCCATGGAAACAAAACAGTACGATATGTGGATGCTAAGGGAATTGCTGAACAATTGTATCGCCCATGCCAATCACCAGATTGGCGGACGCATTTACCTGAATGAGTTTGAAGACCGGATCACGATCACAAACCCCGGCGATTTTCTGCCGGAACGGGTGGAACGTGTCCTTCAGCCGGGCTACTCCCCGCCCTTTTATAAAAATCAGCTTCTGGCAATGAGCATGGTCAACTTTAACATGATCGATACCCAGTCGTCCGGTATTCAGAAAGTATATCGAATCCAAAGGGACAAGTATTTCCCGATGCCTGATTACGATCTGACCTCCGGGACACAGGTAAATGTCACCGTTTACGGAAAAAGCCTGAACGAAGCATATATGCACATTCTGTACGACCATCCCGAGCTGCCTCTGGAAACGGTCTTCCTGCTGGATCGGGTGCAGAAGGGGCTGGAAGTCTCTAAAGAAGCGGCGGATTTTCTTCGTAAGCAGAAAATGATTGAAGGACGGTATCCGAAAATATATCCGTCGGCGGCCGTGTCTCAAATTACAGATGAAGAGGCTAAATATATCCGTAACAAAGCATTTGACGATCAGTATTATAAGGATTTGATTGTCAGTTATTTAAAAACTTATAGATCCGCCAGCAAAGCTCAAATTCGGGAATTGCTTTGGAATAAGCTTCCAGATGTTTTAACAGACAAGCAAAAAGAATATAAAATCGGAAACCTGCTTGCTTCATTACGAAGGAACAATATTGTAACCACAGAGGGTATAAACCAGCAAAAAATGAAATGGATTATGAAAGACTGACGAGTTCTTGAGTAAATATGATTTTTTACTCAAGCTTACGCAAGCTTTTACGCAAGCTTTTGAATAAAAATAAAGAAAATCCCTTGTATTTTCAGTCTTTTTGCTCCAATTCTTTCAATTAGGTTTACTCAAGATCTAATCCGGTTTTTGTATAAGAACGCGGCTCAAAAAAGGCCGCGTTCCTATTTATTTAGCGAAAACTGGCTTTCGTCTCCTGACCCACAATACTTTTTGGTAACAATAAATTCTCACAAAAAATCCAGATATTTTACCAACGATTAAAATGTTGGGAATAACTTACTTCGATGTCATTAAATCCTTTACTTATAATGTATTTTTTCAATGTTTCCTGATATATTTCTTCGCTAATGGGCGAATATTTTGCTGACGGAGAAACTGTTATCTTTTTTAAAGAGTTTTTCAATAAATTATCTGTAGAATCATTTTTAAAAGTTATATATGGGCAAATAATATCGCCTGAGCTAATATGTTTTATGTAATACTCTTCCTCTTTTTTCTTCTCTGTTTTGTCTGGATTTATATTATAGTTAAAATAAACGATTCTATATTCTTCCTCATATTTATATGTGTCGCTTTTAATTAATGCAGATAAAACTAACATATAAAGAGACAAGTCATGCTTCCAGTATAAATAATCATTGAGTTTTGAAACATTATGAAATACGTTTTTAAAAATATCTTCTTTTGACATCTCCTTACTGATTTGTCCGTGTTTTAACAGATAATCCAGAGTTGTTATATAGCTTCTAATATACGTTTTAGTAAATACATTAAGTTTTTTGGTTTTATATAATTCCGCTTCTCCATTATTCGATTTGGTTTTTATAAAGGCAGAATGATCTTCAAAAACATTATCCGAATCCTTACTTTTTAAAATAAATTCCGAAAATGCAGGAACAGCCATTTCTTCAACTTTCGTATCACTTTTGGCATAAATCACCGGAACTTCTACTAGAAATTCGTTTTCAGGGCTTAATGTTTCTTTTAATGAACTGACAAGATCTTCAGCAGAAAAATGTAATTCAAATCCGCCTTTCCCATAATAATTCCACATATTCATACCATCATCTATTTCCGATAAAGACAAAACGTACAGAGAAATATGCTTATGAATATATTGGATATACTGTATCAAGTCGCATCCATTTTTATAGATTTCTTTAATGATTTCGCTGTTATCCCCAATATCCGAAAAAATATCTTTCAGAACATCCGGATGGGAAGTTATATACTTGTCAACTAATGTAATGAAAAGTTTGCAATCAGAAGGATCATTTAGAAAATCCGATTTTGTCATTCTGATTGAGTTATTGTTTATTATCCCTTCAAAGCCCTCAACGCTTGTATAATGATATAATTTTTTCTTTTTATCGGCTTTCTTTTCATCTGCTTTTATTTCATCCGCTTTTATTTCATCCGCGTTCATTTTTTAGTTCCTTTCTGGTTCATCATGAGCACCTGCCCGTATCCCCAGCTTCTGCGCGTGTATCCGCACGGACTCGCGGGTGCGGCCGCTCAGGCGTTCCGCAGTGCGCGGGCCTTCCGTGGGGTAGTATGTCCGCATAATCTCGTTTTCTTCCTCGCTCCATCTGGCCTTGTTCGTCAAGCCCAGCCTCTGCGCCTGGGCGCGAACTGCGTGGCGGCTCTTACCGGGCAGGCGCCCGACCACTTCGCTGCCTTCCTTTATATACCATTCCTTCAGTATGTTCAGCTCGGACTCCGTCCAGTCGTCGACCGGCGCGGAGACGCCGAGGCGCCGCGCTCTCTGTGTGATCATGCTCCGGTTCCGGCCGGGAAGCCTCTTCTCGACCTGAACTCCCTCGATGGGGTACCATTTTTCAAGAATGGAGAGCTCTTCGTTTGTCCAAAGTTTTTTTTCTGCCACAGTGTATTCCTCATCCTTTATCCCCATAAACACAGGATGGCGCCTGTTTCGCGCCATCCTGAATTCTTTTGGGTTGTAACTGTTTCGTAACTGCTGTTAATGCTTTAATGAATTTTACTCGTTGTCCCGATTTCTGCGGCGTCTCCGGGTTTCACCCACAAGGACAACTGCCACAGCCATCAGCATCAGGCTGAACCAGAATGCCAGCGGCGTCTCATCGCCTGTCTGTACCGCTTCGGACTCTTCCTCGGACTCAACTTCTTCCTCCGTCGTCTCTTCGATCTCCTGGTTCGTGATCGTCACGCTCGCGGTGGGGTTCTCCGCATCCATCGTTACTACAGAACCGTCCATGCTCACCGTGTACGCGAATCCTTCCGCTCCGTCTACCGGATTGCCGTCCGCGTCTACCTCGGTCACATACAGGGTCGCAGTCTCACCGCCCGGAATCGTTACCTTTACTTCCACGCTCACTTCAGAGTTTCCGTTCAGGCTAAGGGCTATGATATTCTGATCCACGGTCGCTTCCGTCGTCGTCGCACTGCCTGTCGTCGCCGCCAGTGTTGTGTAGGACGCATCCGTAAAAATACCTGCGTAGAACGTCTCACTCGATTTCAGTGCCGAACCGTCTGCACCAAGCAGCTTCTTGGTAATAGTCAGCGCACCTTCCTTATAATAGTTCTTCGGTATCGTGTAGAACTCGTTCGCGAATGTCACCACCGTCTGGCTGCTATCCGTTGTGGTCACGGTCGTCGTCACCGCATTGTCGCCAAAGTTCGGCGCATACTTCGTGCCGTCCGCCAGTACTTCGATTCCGGAGATAAGAGCCGTTCCGTTCTCGTCGCACTCTGCGATGTAATACGTACTTCCAATCGCCAGATCCGTGAAGACTACGGTCGAAGCCGAAGCGTTCTTGTATTCGAGCGCCATCATCGCGTACAGGTTCGTGCACTCAGCGTCCGTATACAGACCTACGTAGTACGTATCGTCCACCGCATACAACGCATCACCATTGGGCTCCTGCAGGTTCTTTGTTACCGAAATCTGTGCTGTCCTGGTCTCTGTCTCTGTTTCAGTCTCTGTTTCTGTTTCGGTCTCTGTCTCTGTCTCCGTTTCTGTCTCGGTTTCTGTTTCTGTCTCCGTTTCAGTTTCAGTTTCTGTTTCCGTTTCTGTTTCAGTTTCTGTTTCCGTCTCAGTTTCCGTCTCAGTCTCTGTTTCCGGAACATGCGTATTCGTGATCGTGTATCCCGCTGCTGCGCTTCCCGTCACTACTGCGGTGTACCCGCTCGGTACTTCAGCTTCCTCTACTGTGTAGCTAATCTCCGTTCCGTTGCTGTACTTGTCAAGGCCAGTAAAGCTTGCCGTCCAGTTGTTGTCCTCAGAGAGCGTCACTGTCTTACCTGTGTCCACATTATCTGCAAGAAGCTTCACTGTAACGCTCGTCGGACGGATCTCATCCTTGTTGTTTTCGTCATCCCAAACCTTGGTCACAGCGATGCTTACGGTCTCCGGCGTATGCGTATTCGTGACTGTGTATCCTTCATCTGCGCTTCCTGTCACTGCTGCAGTGTAGCCGCTCGGCACATTGATTTCCTCTACTGTGTAGTCAATCTCTTTGCCATTCGAATATTTCGCAAGTCCTTCAAAGGTTGCCTTCCAGCTGTTCTCCGCATTCAGAGTTACCGTCTTGCCAGTATCGTCTCCATCTGCAAGCAACTTCACGATCACGCTGTCAGTGCGGATGCCGTCCTGATTGTCTGCGTCGGACCATACCTTGATTACTTCAATGTCTGTAGTAACAAGCGTGTACGTGTTGATCAGTTCGATCGTCGTGGAGCCTCCGTCCGTCACCGACGACTTCGCTTCCGTTGCGTCCGCACCGTCCACTTTGTAGGTCGTCTTAAGCGTATAGCCGCTCTTCGTCGCGTTCGTCTCTGTTACGGTGTATGTGCCAACCTCAAGGCCGGTCAGTTCCTTCTCACCGCTTGCCATGTCGGCGTAGGTGAAGGTCTCCTTGTAGTCGTTCGGGCCTTCCACTGTGAAGCTGATCGCTGCCTTCTCCGTATCGCTCAGGGCACTGGCCCCACCGAAGGTCTTCTTCACCGTCAGGTTCCCGCTTTCCTTGTAGACATTCGTGAACCTGGCCGTCAGCGTATTCCCGGTCAGATCAGCCCCCGTGCCGTAATTCAGCGTGCTG